>DATAYP010000001.1:0-1741 GCA_036272475.1 Solirubrobacteraceae bacterium
CGTCGAGCGCTCGCTGCGCCAGGCCGCGCTGTGGGACGAGGTGAAGGACCGGCTGAACAAGTCGGGCCTCGGCCTGTCCGGCGGCCAGGCCCAGCGGCTGTGCATCGCCCGCACGCTCGCGGTCGAGCCCGACGTCGTGCTAATGGACGAGCCCTGCTCGGCGCTCGACCCGATCGCGACGGGCCGGATCGAGGATCTCATGCACGAGATCAAGTCGCAGTACACGATCGTGATCGTCACGCACAACATGCAGCAGGCGACCCGCGTGAGCGACCGTACCGCGTTCTTCTCGGTGCTCCGCAACGAGAAACCCGGAGCGAGCGACACCCGCACCGGCGTGCTCGTCGAGTACGGCGCGACGCAGCAGATCTTCGAGGACCCGCACGACAGCCGCACCCAGGGCTACGTGACCGGGCGGATCGGGTAACCGATCAGGTCCCTGGCGGGCTATCCGGAGTGGAGCCCGCCAGGTAGACCACCCGGCGGGAGATGTTGACCGCGTGCGCGCCGAGGCGTTCGTAGTCGCGCGCCACCAGCGCCATCTCCATCGCCACCTGCACCGACATCTGGCCCGAGGCCAGCTCGGCGGTCAGGCTGGAATGCAGCTCGTCCATCTCCTCATCGCGTTCGCTCAGCGAGAACGTGGCGGTCTTGTCGCGCTGATACCAGGCGTCGGCCGCCTGCCGCCACATGGCGGACGCGAGCTCGCTCATCCGCTCGATAATCACCCTGCTGCGCGTGGTCAGCTCCTCGCCGAGGCTGTGATTGGCCCGGCTCCCGATCGAGATGACCAGGTCGTGCGCGCGCTCCAGGACAGGCACGATCCGCAGCACGGATAGCAGGTAGCGCAGGTCGACCGCGACCGGCGCCTGCAGCACGATCTCCCTGTTGACCAGTTCCTCGATCTCGGGCCAGAGCGCGTCGATGATCTGCTCGCGCTCGATCAGCACCGCGAGCGCGTCGTTGTCGCCGCTGAGCAGGGCCTCCGTGGCCCGGGGCAGGTCCTCGGCCACCATCGCGAACAGCTCGATGACCTTGGCCTCGATGCGCTCCAGATCGCGCTGGAATTCCTCGCGGTTCTCGTTCATGACGCAAAAGCGTACTTTGGGCTTGGCGGCGCGCAGGGAACTGGGATACGACGACGGCGGGTACAGACGGTTAACGCCAGTACCCGCCGTCGCACTCTTGCCTAGACGGCCACTTCCACCTTGGTGATCTGGCCGATGTCGGCGGAGACCGCGCACTCGGCACGCACCCCGCCGGGCGCGAGGACGCGGAGCGTCCAGTCGCCTGGCGCGGCGAAGAAACGGAATCCGCCGTCCTCGCCGAGCGGCACCTCCGCGACGAACTCGTCGCCGGTGCCGAGCAGCCGGGCGTAGCCCGTCGCGACGGGCGCGCCGTCGCGGAGCACGTGGCCCTCGACGATCGCCTCCTTGCCAGCCGCGTCCTTTGTGATCGTCACGCCGCCTGCCGGCGCGCCGCAACCGTCTGCGCTCACTTGCCGTCTCCAATCTCGATCGGGACACCGACGAGCGAGCCGTACTCGGTCCACGAACCGTCGTAGTTCTTCACGTTGGGCTGGTTCAGGATCTCGTGCAGTACGAACCAGGTGTGCGCCGAGCGCTCGCCGATCCGGCAGTACGCGATCGTGTCCTTGCCGAAGTCGACGCCCGCCTCGTCCCTGTACAGGGTCGTGAGCTCGTCGTCGGACTTGAAGGTGCCGTCCTCGTTCGCGGCCTTG
>DATAYP010000002.1:0-10678 GCA_036272475.1 Solirubrobacteraceae bacterium
GCCGTATCGGACTGCCTGCGCTCCTGGCACTCCTTCGGGCCGGGCAGCGAACGCCTCCTGCGAGAGCTCGCCGGGGGCCTCGGGCTCGCGGCCGGAGCGCTGTGGCTACCCGACGGCGAGACCCTCGTCGCACGCGCCGTATGGAGCTCCTCGGCAGCCGACCGCAGCGCGCTCGAGCAGCACGTCCAGCCGATGCGTCTCGCGCGCGGCAGCGGCCTGCCCGGCCATGCGTGGATGCGTGCCGAGCCGGTGACGAGCGAGTCGCTGCCGGGCGACGGCCTGCCAGAGGTCTCGGGGCTCCAGGGTGCGCTTGGCATCCCCGCGCTGAGCGGATCGGGGGTCGTGTGCGTACTCGAGCTCTACTCGGCGGCGCCGATGAGCCTGAGCGAACGGATGACCGAGGTCCTCCGCGCCGTCGCGCGACAGCTCGGCGACTTCTTCGCGCGACGGCGCGGTGAGCTCGACTCCTCGCCGCTGACCGAGCGCGAGCTCGAGGTGCTGACGCTCGCGGCGCACGGCCTTCCCGTCAGCGGCATCGGCGAGCGGCTGGCGATCAGCCGCGGCACGGTCAAGTCGCACCTCGAGCACATCTACGCCAAGCTCGCAGTCGTGAATCGCACCGCCGCGGTCGCCCAGGCGCTGCGGAGCGGCCTGATCCAGTAGCCGCTCAGGAGGCGACCGCGCCGCTGTCCGCAGCCGTCGTGCCGGCGCTGCGCAGCTCGTCGAGACCTGCGGCGATCGTCTTGACCGGCGCGTAGCCGAGCTGCTCGCGGGCCTTGTCGATACGGATCGTGCACTGCTGACTCGAGGCCCAGTAGGTGAAGAGCGTGAGCGGCGGGCGCCCCCGCAGCCGGAGCCGGCGCCAGGCCGCCTCGCCCGTGCGGGCCAGCGCCGACGCGAGCCATGCCGGCATGCTGTGCCGCGGGGCGACGACGCCCTGCGTGGCGAGCAGCTCCGTGACGAACTCGCGGAACACGACGGGCTCGCCGTCGGTCACGAAGTAAACGTTGCCCGGGCGCCCGCGCTCGGCGCCGAGCATCATCCCCTCGACGCTGTTCTCGACGTGTGTCGTCGAGGTCCGGTGGTGGCCGCCGCCGATCCAGGCGAAGCGCCCTCCGCGGACCATCTCGACGATCACCGGCAGCAGCGTCGTATCGCCGGCGCCCCAGACGAAGCGCGGCCGCACGACGACCGTTTCCAGCCGATCGCCGTTGGCCGCGATCACGGCCTGCTCGGCGCGCGCCTTGGTCGAGCTGTAGAGCGCCGGCGAGTCGGGACGCAGCGGCGCGCTCTCGTCGACGTCGACGAGCGGCTCGCCGGCGAGCAGCACAGCCTCGGTGCTCACATGGACGAGGCGCTTCACGCCGGCCTTCTCGCAGGCGCGGAGCACGTTGCGCGTCCCCTCGACGTTGCCGCGCTCGAACTCCCCCGGCGTCCCCCAGTCGCCGAGGGTCGCAGCGGCGTGAAAGGCGAGCTCGCATCCATCCGCCCCGGCCGCCATCGCCGTCGTGTCTGCGAGCTCGCCCTCGACCGGCTCGGCGCCGAGCGAGCGGACGCGCTCGGCCGCTGCCGGCGAGCGTGCGAGCGCGCGCACGGCGTGGCCCTCGGCGCGCAGCCTCCCGATCAGACGCCCGCCGATGAAGCCCGAGCCGCCGGTGACGAATGCGCCGGTCATCGCGGCAGCACATTACCGCGCAAGTGACTGATCCAGCCGCCCGCGAGTCCGCGCTACGCGGCGGTGGGCTCCCGCGACTCGATCGCCGGATCACCGAGCTCGAACGGCTCGGCGAGCGCTCGGCCGTGGCGAATCAGGTCTGCGGCGCGCTCGGCGATTGCGATCGTCGGCGCGTTCGTGTTCCCGCGCGGCACGACGGGCATCACCGAGGCGTCGACGACGCGCAGGCTCTCGATTCCGTTGACGCGCAGCTCGGGGTCCAGCACCGCATCGGCGTCGTCGCCCATCCTGCACGTGCCGACCGGGTGGTAGATCGCGAACGTCGTACGTGCGATGTGCGCCCGCAGCGCCTCGTCGCTGTCGCCGCCGGGAGTGTTGAACGGCTCGGCGCAGTAGGGGCTGATCGCCTCCTGGCGGCAGATCTCGAGCGTCAGTCGGAGCGCCGCGATCATCCGCTGGATGTCGTCCCCGGCGGTGTAGAAGTCGTTGCGCACGATCGGCTTCGCCGTCGGGTCGTTGGAGGCGAGATGCACCGAGCCGCGGCTGCTGGGCGTGAGCAGGCATGGCGAGACCCACACGCCGTGTGCCTCCGGGTCGCTCATGCCCTCGTCGACGATCTGGACGGGCGCGAGGTGGAACTGCACGTCGGGCGCCGTCGCGCCCGCGCCGACGCGCGCGAACCCGCCGGCCTCCGCGAGGTTCGAGGTGAACGGGCCCGTGCGCGACGCTTCGTACTCCTCGAGCGCCGCGGGCTCGAGGGCGAGCAGCAGGCTCTGCGGCTCGGGCGTCGTCCACACGAGCTGCGTCGCGGCGTGCTCTGAGAGGTTCGCGCCGACGGCCGGCTGGTCGAGCAGCAGCTCGATTTCGCGAAGCGCGAGGTGCTCGGCGGGGCCGATGCCCGACAGCATCAGCAGCTGCGGAGAGTTGTAGGCGCCCCCGCAGAGGATGACCTCGCGCTCGGCCCTGAAGTCCTGCGCCTGGCCGAGCTGACTGGCCTGCACGCCGACTGCGCGAGCCCCGTCGAAGAGGATGCGTTCGGCGAGCATGTATGGCAGCGCCGTCAGGTTGGGGCGTTCCATCGCGGGATGCAGGTAGGCGACGGCCGTGCTGGCGCGCATGCCGCCGCGCTGGGTCACTTGGTACATGCCCACGCCGTCCTGGCGCTCGCCGTTGAAGTCCTCGTTGCGCTCGAGTCCGGCCTGCGCCGCGGCGTCGACGAACGCGCGCGAGATGAGGTTCCCCGAGCGTCCTTCGCTGACCGGGAGCGGCCCTCCGGCGCCATGCCACCGGGAGGCGCCCCGCTCGTTGTCCTCCGCCTTCAGGAAGTAGGGCAGCAGCTCGCGCGCCGACCAGCCGGCGACCCCCCAGTCGTCGTAGTCGCGGTGGTTTCCACGGATGTAGACCATCGCGTTTATCGACGAGGAACCGCCGAGCACCTTTCCCCGCGGGAGCGGGATGCGCCGGCCGTCGCATTCGGGCTCCGGGGCGGAGTGGAAGTCCCAGTCGACGTCGGTGGCTGCGAGCTGGAGGTAGCCGAGCGGCACGTGGACGTTCTCCTTGGTGTCCGGAGGGCCCGCCTCGAGCAGCAGCACGCTCACCTCTGGGTCCTCGCTCAGGCGAGCCGCGAGCACGCAGCCAGCGGACCCCGCACCGACGATCACGTAGTCGAACATCTCTCCTGCTCCCCTCGTCGCGATCTGCGTCGAGCGAGCAACGATACCGGACCGATTTCGACCGGCCCTCGCGCGCTACTGCGCGTGGGCCGGCTGCGCCGCGAAGGAGCTCAGCTCGTAGGTGCCCGGCTCGATGCGCGCGGTGCGGCGGCGGTAGCTGCTCCACAGCCACGGCCACTGGCTGGGGTCGTTGCCGTTCTCGTCGAGGTACCAGCTCGTGCAGCCCGTGTGCCAGACGGTGGAGGCCAGCGCCGATCGCAGCTCGCGGTCGAAGCGCTCGGCAACCTGGCGGCGGACCTCGATCCGCCGTGCGTTCGCTCGCTCGAGCTCGCCGAGCGCCTCGATCACGTGAGCGCTCGCGGACTCGATCGTGTAGATCACCGACCCGGTGCCCCCGTTCGTGTTCGGACCGTAGAGCAGGAACATGTTCGGGAATCCAGGCACGCTCATGCCGAGGTAGGCGCGCGGCACCGGCGCCCACTCCTCGGCCAGCGTGCGTCCGCCCGCGCCGACGATCTCCATCGGCGCCACGAACGCGTGCGTCTCGAAGCCGGTCGCGAGCACCAGCACGTCTGCAGGCCGCTCGCTGCCATCCGCGAGCCGGACGCCCCCCGGCGTGATCTCGGCGATCGGCTCGGTGACGAGCTCGACGTTGGTTCTCGTCAGCGTCGGATACCACTCGTCGGTCAGCATGATCCGCTTGCATCCGATCTCGTCGCGCGGCGTCACCTTGGCGCGGAGCGCGGGATCGTCGATCGTCTTCTCGATCTGGCTGCGCCCCACCGCGCGGAACGCCGCGAGGACCGCGCGGCGCAGCGGGCGGGTGCGTCCCTGCCCGCCCGTCATCGCGAGCGCGCCGAGCTCCATGAAGGAGAAGATCGCGATCCGGTCCAGGCGCTGCAGCAGCGGGAAGCGCGCGAACAGACGCTGGGTGGGCTCGCGGTACGCGAAGTCCATCTTCGGGATCGTCCAGCCGGGCGAACGCTGGTAGATGTCGAGCTGCGCGACGGTCGGCTGGATCGCGGGCGCCGTCTGGATGGCGCTGCAGCCCGTCCCGATCACCGCCACCCGCCGCCCCGCGAGGTCGACGTCGTGGCGCCACTCGGCTGTGTGGAACACGGGACCCTCGAACTCCTCGAGCCCGGGGATCCGCGGCTTCTTGGGGAGCGAGAGCTGCCCGCATGCCGTCAGCAGCACGTCGGCCTCGTGCGGGCCGCCGCTCGTCTCGAGCAGCCACTTCGAGCGCTCCTCGTCCCAGCGCGCCGCGCGCACCTCGGTGTTCGTACGCACGCGGCCGAGCACGCCGTTGCGGCGCGCCACATCCTCGAGGTAGGCCTGGATCTCGGCCTGCGGCGCGTAGCGGCGGGACCACCGCGGGTTGGGCTCGAACGAGAACTCGTAGAGGTGCGACGGGACGTCGCACGCCGCGCCGGGGTAGGTGTTGTGGTTCCACACGCCGCCCACGCGCTCGCCGCGCTCGAAGACGGTGATGTCCTCGTAGCCGGCCCTGCGCAGCATCACCGCCGCGCCGACGCCGCCGAAGCCGCCGCCGACCACGGCGATCGACGGTGAACGCCGCCATCCACCGTTCCTGTGGCCGTTTGCGCGGGGATCGATACCCACGGCGTGAACACTACCTGCCGCACGTTTGACCTCACATGATCTTCACATGGCCGTGCGCGGCCGCGGGTAGCCGAGGGGCGTCCGCTCACACGAACGGCCCGCAGCCGTCGAAGCCGCGAGCACGCCCCGAGAGAAAGAGAACCGATGCCCCACAGCTCCACCGCCCTGCGAGCCGCACTTACGAGCCTCGTGCGCCGGGCACGGCTCGCGCAGACCTGGATCGCCCTCGCCCTCGTCCTCCTCGCGTGCGCCCTCGCCAGCGGCTCCGCCTCCGCGGCGGCGTTCAAACCGACGAGGATCCACCACGTGTTCGTGATCGTGCTCGAGAACGAGGGCTATGCCGCGACGTTCGGCAACCCGAGCGCCGACCCCTATCTCGCGGAGACGCTGCCCTCGGAGGGCGCGCTGCTGGAAAGCTATTACGCGACCGGGCACGCGAGCAACGACAACTACGTCTCGCTTGTCTCGGGGCAGCCGCCGAACGCACAGAACCAGGCGGACTGTCCCAAGTTCGACAACTTCACGGGAGCGCTGATGCTCTCGAGCGGAGTCGAGTCCGGAACGGGCTGTGTCTATCCGGCGGAAGTGCCGAACGTCGGCATCCAGCTCTCGGCGCGGAAACTCTCGTGGAAGGGCTACATGGAGGACATGGGCAACAACCCCGCCCGCGAGAGCGCCGCATGCGGGCATCCGGCGCTGGAAGCCACCGACGAAACGCAGAAAGCCGTCGCGGGCGACGGGTACGCGACGCGTCATGACCCGTTCGTCTACTTCCACTCGGTCATCGACGACCAGGCCTACTGCGAAAAGCACGTCGTCGCACTGGGCTCGCCGACGGGCGCGATGCCGTCCACCGCGCCGAAGGGGGAGACCGGGCTCGCGACCGATCTCGGCGCAGTCGCGAAGACGCCGCGCCTCTCGTTCATCACGCCGAACCTCTGCAACGACGGGCACGACTACCCGTGCGCGAACCAGCCCAGCGGCGCCTCGGCGCTGGCCGACATCGACACGTTCCTCGAAACGTGGGTGCCGAAGATCACCAGCTCGCAGGCCTACCGCGAAAACGGCTTGCTCGAGATCGTGTTCGACGAGGCGGCGAACTCTGAAACGGAAGCCTGCTGCGGCGAGATGCCGGGGCCGGGATCGCCATCGCCGGGGATCACGGGGCCGGGCGGAGGAAGGGTCGGGGCGCTGCTGCTCTCGCCGTTCATCAGGCCCGGGACCGTGAGCACGACGCCCTACAACCACTACTCCTCGCTGGCCAGCTGGGAGTCGATCTTCGCGCTCCCGCGGCTCGCGGATGCAGCGTCGGTGCCGGCGGTCTTCGGGTCGGACGTGTTCGCAGGGAGGTAGGCGGGTGTCGCCCTGGGAGCCTTCGGGTAACTACGGAGGATCCACTCCGAGCTGCTGCCGATCTACCTCAACGACCATCTCGCCGGCGCGACCGTCGGCTTGGAACTGGCGCGCAGGCTCGTGCGGAGCAACAGCGCCAACGCGTACGGCGACCCCCTGTCGCGGCTCGCGGGTGAGATCGAAGAGGACCGCAGCTCGCTGCTGTCGATCATGGATGACCTTGACGTCTCGGTCGACCGCGTCAAGCTCGCAGCCGGGTGGGCGGCCGAGAAGGTCGGCAGGTTGAAGCTCAACGGGCGTCTGCTCAGCTACTCGCCGCTGAGCCGGATGATGGAGCTCGAGCTGCTGGAGCTCGGCGTCGCGGGCAAGCTCTCCCTGTGGCATGCGCTGCATCAGATCGCGCCGGCTGAGCCTCGCTTGAAAGGCGCGAAGCTCGAGCGCCTGATCGAGCGCGCCGGCGGCCAGCGCGAGGAGCTCGAGGTGCTGCGCCGCCGCGCGGTGTCCGACGCGTTCCCGGCGCCGGACCGGCTGTAGCACCGGGCTCGGGCTCGAGCGCGGCGCGCCCGCGGGACCTCGCCCGCGCGGCCTCTAGCCGAGCTCGTCGAGCAGCTCGGCGACCGAGTCGACGATGCGCGAAGCGCGAAAGGGGTAGCGCCCGGCCTGCTCGCGGGTCGTCACGCCGGTGAGGACGAGGATCGTCTCCATGCCCGCCTCGAGCCCCGAGACGACGTCGGTGTCCATCCTGTCGCCGACCATCGCCGCCGTCTCGGAGTGCGCGTCGATCGCGTTGAGCGCGGAGCGCATCATCAGCGGGTTGGGCTTGCCGACGAAGTACGGATCGACGCCCGTCGCGCGGCTGATCAGCGCGGCGACCGAGCCCGTCGCGGGCAACGGTCCTTCGCTCGACGGGCCGGTGGGGTCGGGGTTGGTGGCTATGAAGCGCGAGCCGTCGGCGATCAGGCGGATCGCGCGGGTGATGCGCTCGAACGAGTAGGTGCGCGTCTCGCCGAGGACCACATAGTCCGGCGCGCGCTCGGTCAGCGTGTAGCCTGCCTCGTGCAGCGCCGTCGTGAGGCCGGCCTCGCCGATCACGAACGCCGATCCGCCGGGACGCTGGTCCTCGAGGAAGCGGGCCGTCGCGAGCGCGGAGGTCCAGATCGCGTCCTCCGGCACGTCGAGGCTGCTGGCTTCGAGCCGTGCGGCGAGATCGCGTCGCGTGTAGATCGAGTTGTTCGTCAGCACCAGGAACGGGATGCCGAGGTGGCGCAGGCGGGCAAGGAACTCCGCTGCCCCCGGAATCGGATGCTCCTCTCGCACGAGCACGCCGTCCATGTCCATGAGCCACGAGCGGATCGCGCGATGGGTCATCGACCGCCAAGCATGACACCAGCGTCGCCCGCCGGCTGCTCAGCCGCGGCTGCGCCAAGCCTCGTCGCGGCTGCGCGTATCGCTCAGGAAGACGCGAGGCCGCGGTCGCGCGGCTGGAAGGGCAGCACGTCGAGCAGCCCGGTCATCTCGAACACGCGCTGGATGTTCGCCGGACCTGCGATCAGGCGGAACTCGTATCCGTGTTCGTCGCAGAGCTGCCGCGCGAGCAGGATCAGCCGCACGCCGATCGATCCCATGAACCGCAGTTTGCTGAGGTCGATCGCGATCGCCTTGGTGCCGCCGGAGCAGAGCCGCAGGAGCATCGCCTCGAGCTCCGCGGCCGGCGCCAGGTCCAGTTCTCCGGTCAGGACGAGCCGGTGCCTGCCATCGCTGACGATGTCCTGGACCTCGAAGCATCGAGGAGCGAGCGGGTCCTCGTCCCCCACCAGCCTCACCGGCGATCTGTCATTCGTTATCGACACAAGCCACCCTCGCACTCGTGGACCGCGCGGGCCCCCGTTGCCTCATCCGACGGTCGGACGAAAAGGCAAAGCCGATGGTAGCGCGCTGGACATTCTGGAGCAAGCGGCGACGGACGCGTCACGACGGCGCCGCGCCGTGCGGCGTCGAGGCCGCAGCCGGCACCCTCAGACGCAGCCGCTCGGGCGCTTCGCCGCGCCTCGTTCCTGGACGGGCATCGCCTGCGGCGGCGCCGGAAGCGGGTAGCCGGCGACCGTCGGGAATTCCGCGTCGCCCGTGTCGGGGCTCTGCGTGGGGCAGTCGCTATTCAGAACGCGCGGGTCGGCGAGCGAGGGGCTCGGGAGCGTCGGTACGCCCGCGTTCGGCGGTGCTGCGAAGTTGAAGGCCTGCGTGAGGTCGCCGGTCACTTTCCGCCGCCAGCGGGTGAGGTTCGGGACTTCGGGGCCGAAGCGGCGCTCGAGGAAGCGCAGCAGCGAGGTGTGGTCGAAGATCTTCGAGCAGACGAGGCCGCCGCGCGAGAACGGCGATATCACGAGCATCGGCACGCGGAAGCCGAGGCCGATGGGTCCGCGAATGCCGCCCGCGATGCTCGGAAGCGGTTCGACGGAGAGGTACTCGCCGGCCGTCCCCGCGGGCGCGACGGGAGGCGGCACGTGGTCGAAGAAGCCGCCGTTCTCGTCGTAGGTCGCGAACAGTGCCGTCTTTTCCCAGACGGCGGGGTTCGCGACGAGACCCTGGAGCACCTGTGCGAGAGCGACCTCGCCGTAGCTCACCGGAGCGGGGGGGTGCTCGCTCTGCACCAGCGAGGCGAGCACCCACGAGACCTGAGGCAGCGTCCCGGCCTGGCAGTCGGCGAGGAAGTCCGCCGGGAACGTGGGCGCGAGCGCGTTCGCGATCAGCTTCGGGTCTTCCTGATAGGCCTTGAAGTACGGCAGCACGTTGTCGCCGTAGTTCCCATCGGGCGTCGCATAGACCTTCCAGCTGATGCCGGCATCCTGGAGCTGCTCGGGGTAGGTCCGCCAGGTGAACTTTCCGTACTGCTGGGCGCGGTTGGTGACAAGCGTCTGGAGCGACGGGCCGCCGTCCTTGCCGGCGGGGTCGATCGTCGCGCTCATCGTGTACAGCCGGTTCGGATCGGTGGGACCGAGGACCGAGCAGTGGTAGTGGTCGCAGATCGTGAAGTTGTCTGCGAGCGCGTGGAAGAAGGGAAGGTCTTCTCGCGTGTAGTAGCCCATCGTGTTCGGGCCGTCCCGTTCGCCGTTGCTCGCGAGATGCTCGCTCACGAACCCGTCGAGGGCGCCGCCGTTCCAGCAGCCGTGCATCTCGGCCCACTCGTGCGAGATGTCGTTCACGCACTCGCCGCCTTTGTTCGTGTCGAAGCGGAAGGGGAGAAGGTGGCCACCGTAGGGTTCCCCGGCGGCGCCCGGGAACGGCTGCGCGAAGATCGATTTGCCGCTGCCGTCGCTCAGCAGCGGCGCGTTGCGATCGTGGAAGCCGCGCACGCCGCGGTAGGTGCCGAAGTAGCTGTCGAAGGAGCGGTTCTCGTTGATGAAGATGACGACGTGCTCGACCGCCGAGAGCGACCCGCAGGCGGCGGGCGCGGCGAGCACGCGCTCGAGCACCTGGGCGGGCGTCGCCAGCATCTCGAGCCCTGCGAGCGCGCTCGCAGCGACCCCTGCGCGAAGAACGTCCCTGCGTGTCAACCCCGTCGACGGCAACGTTCGTGCAAGCTACCCCGCCGCGCGCGTTTCCATGCGTAGAAGTGCGCCGTCGCGGGCACCATCGGCTAGGCTCCAGCCCCCCGGCCACGGCGGAGACCGGGGGTGCGCCATGAATGACCTCACGAGCGAGAGCGAGCCTGCGTTTCACCTGTTCCTCGACAGCGACGAGCTGCCGGTGGCGGCGAGCGCGCTGCGTCTGCTGATCTCAGACGAGGCACACCAACCCGACATCCGCCGCCTCGCGCGTGAGGTGCTGGCGGAGCTCGACTCGACTCCGGCCGAGGGGCTCGCGGTGAGGGTGCCGCTCAGCGCTCCGCAGATGAAGATCACCTATACGGCCGTGCGGCTGCTGCTCAACGATCTGCAACGCGAGCAGGACGCAGAGCGGCAGATCCTCTGGCGGATCGTCGAGAAGCTCCCCGACGAGCACGCGATCCGCGCGATCGTGCTCGAGTAGCGAGCCGCCTAGCGCGCGAGCGCCGGCTCGGCGAGGCCCCGCGGACGCACCTCCGGGAGCTCCGCGACGAGCCGCTTGCTCATCAGCCCTGCGAGCTTCTCGGCGGTGTCGTGTTCGGGCAGCGGCGTGTAGAGGATCAGTCGCTGTTCGAGCCTCTCGGCCGGGTGGAAGACCGCATGGGAGAAGCACATCACGCCGGCGATCGGATGGCGCAGTTCCTTACGGCCGCCACCGCTCTGCGAGACCTCGTGGCGCTCCCACGCTCGGGAGAAGTCGGGGCTCGAGTTGCGCAGCGCTTCGATCAACGACTCGAACTCGGGGTCGCCGA
>DATAYP010000003.1:0-28569 GCA_036272475.1 Solirubrobacteraceae bacterium
GGCGAAGATCGGCCTGTACGGGTTCGAAGGGCTCGCCCAGTTCTTCGCCGACCCGACCGGTCTCACGCTGCCGATCGTCAACGAGGAGCTCTTCTGGGGCGATGCCGGCATCGGCATGTCGATCATGGGCACCGCGCTCGCGGTCGCGGCGATCTTCGGCCAGGGCTCGGGCGAGCAGATCGGCGAATGGATCCCGCGCTGCTTCGGCACCGCCGAGGACGTCAAGGTCGCCGCGTTCTGCGCCTCGGAGCCGAACGCGGGATCCGACGTCTCCGGCGTGCGCACCCGCGCGAAGTTCGACGAGGCGAGCGGGGAGTGGGTGATCAACGGCCAGAAGGCGTGGGCGACGAACGGCGGCATCGCCGATGTGCATGTGGTGATCGCGACGGTCGACCCCGAGCTCGGCTCGCGCGGTCACGCCGCGTTCGTGATCCCGATGAGCGAGGCGCAGGGCATCTCGCAGGGGTCGAAGGTCTCCAAGCACGGGCTGCGCGCGTCGCACACGGCCGACGTGTTCCTGGACGACTGCCGGGTGCCCGCGGGCTACGTGCTCGGCGGCAAGGAGAAGCTCGACGAGCGCATCGCACGCGTGCGCGAGGGCAAGCGC
This sequence comes from Solirubrobacteraceae bacterium, assembly GCA_036272475.1. GTDB lineage: Bacteria > Actinomycetota > Thermoleophilia > Solirubrobacterales > Solirubrobacteraceae > Palsa-744. The sequence continues at coordinate 608 of DATAYP010000003.1, forward strand.
AGCAAGTCCCAGGCCGCGATGCAGACCTTCGAGTCCTCACGGCCCACGGTCGGCGCCCAGGCGCTCGGCATCGCTCGCGCGGCATACGAGTACGCGCTCGACTACTCCAAGGAGCGCGAGCAGTTCGGCAAGAAGATCATCGAAAACCAGGCGATCGCGTTCACGCTCGCGCGGATGAAGATGGAGATCGACGCCGCGCGCCTGCTCGTGTGGCGCGCCTCGTGGATGGGCCGCAACCAGCACCGCTTCGAGAACGCCGAGGGGTCGATGAGCAAGCTGAAGTCGGGAGAGGTCGCCGTGTGGGTGACCGAGCGGGCGATCCAGATCCTCGGCGGCAACGGCTACACGCGCGAGTTCCCGGTGGAGCGCTGGCACCGCGACGCGAAGATCTACGACATCTTCGAGGGCACCGCCGAGATCCAGCAGCTCGTGATCGCGCGCGCGATCTCGGGGATGCAGATCAGATAGCTCCGAGCCCCCGCCGGCTCAGCGTCGGGTCGGCCGCCAGATCGAGCCGAGCAGGATGCTCACGACGAGCGTCACGATCAGGACGAGCACCGCGAGGCGGACCGCGCGGGCGTGGCTCCATACGGCCAGATAGCCGATCTCCGGCGCCTTGGCGGCCTCGCGCCAGATCGTGCCCGCGGCGATTCGGGCGTTCCATTGGTCTGTCGTGTTGTTGGCATCGCCCTTGGTCTGGATGATCACCCCGCCGGGGACGCGATGGAGGGAGAAGACCCGGTGCAGAACGGTGAGCCGCGGCTCGCCGGGGGGATGGAACGCGACGATCTGACCTCGTGTGATCTCGCGTGTGGGCTCGGGTCTGAGGAACGCCACATCGCCGGGGTTGAGCGCCGGTCGCATCGATCCCGTGGAGATGACCGTGAATCGCCACGCGCCGAGGACCATCCCGGCGACGACGATCAGGATCGCGAGAACGACGCCCCCGAGCAGCACCGATGAGAGGGCTCGCCACACGCCACTCCGGCGCCGGGCACGCGGTCTCGGCTGGGCGGGGATCCGTATCGGGCCGGCGCCTCGGTATCCGGCGGCTTGCGAGTGCATCTACTGCCACCCTCCCTGCTTCCAGCCGAGCTGGTAGCCGATTGCCGCGGTGAGCGGGCTCAGCCAGCCACCGTGACTCGCCTGCAGCTTGTAGAAGTACGGCGACGGCGTCGCGAGCACCGCGCACGGGGATTTCCCCACGGCGGCTTCGGCGAGCGTCGCAGACACGGTGTTCGTCGCCGTGGCGATCACCGACACGCTGGGGCCGGCCTGGTTCGCGACATAGACTTTGGTGCTGTCCGGTGAGCTCGACATGCCGGTGGGGTCTCCTGTCGCCCCCACCGCCGGGTGTGCCGGCACCGCGTCGCTCGAAACCGTGACCACGTCGACCACGTTGTGCGCGTGGTCGTGTACGTAGAGCTGGCAGCCGTTGGGGGTCAGGGCGAGCGCGTTCGGGTTCGCAGTGGCCGATTCGAAGAGCGCGACCGTGGCCGTGACGGTGTCGGTCGCGGTGGCGATGTCCGCGACTCCGTGGCCGGTGTAGCTCGCCGCGTAGAGCTTCGATCCGTCGGGGGTCACGGCCAGGATGTCGGGGTCGCCGCCGGCTGCGACGTTCGCGTCGACGAGGCTGCCGACGGTGATCGCTTTGGAGACCGTGTTGCTCGCCGTCGCGATGTCGTCGATCTGTGCGTTGCCCTGGTCGGCGACGTAGACGTGCGCCGAGTTGGGCGTCGCGGCGAGTGCGATCGGTTTGCCCGTTTCGCCGGCTCCGATCGTCACCGTGGCCGTCACGGTGTTCGTGGCGGTGCTTATCGCGGACACGTTGTGCGCCGCGAAGTTCGCGACGTACGCCTTTTCCCCGTTCGGGGTGACGAGGATCGCTCCGGGGTCGCCCTGGGCGCCGACTGCGATCGCGGTTCCGAGCGCGGCCGAGGAGATCGTCAGCGGGTAGACGCGTTTGTTGGCGCCGTCGACGACATAGGCGGTCAGGCCGTTGGGCGTGACGGCGACCGCGTCGGGGCGCGATTTGACCCCGGCGACTTCCGGTACGGCCACCGTGGCGGCGACGGTGTTGGTCGCGGCCGCGATGATCTGCACCTGGTGGGAGGCGCCCTCGGCCACGACGAGCTTGGTGCCTTCGGGCGTCACGGCGATGCCGTTGGGCTCGCTTCCGACGATCCCGGTCGTGATCGACGTACCTGCGTTCGTCGAGGTGTTGATCGCGTGGACGGTTTTGGCGGCTTCGCCGCTGTTGCCGACGTAGACCTGCGGGGTCGCCGCTCCGGACGGGTTGACGTCGGTGAAGCTCGTCGCGATCCCGGTCGTCCCCGCGGAGGAATAGCTGCCTCCGGAGCTCGTGCTGCGCAGCACCGTGTACCCGTTGACGAGCGCATTTCCGTTCGCATCGACTGCAGCCGAGGCGCTCCAGCTCACTGACACGTTAGTCTTTTCGCTTCCGCCGGCACATCCGCCGTTGGCGCTCGCACCGCCGGCCGGCGCCGGCAGGCTCGCGGCCCCCAAGGCCTGCGGCCCGGCAGCCAGCACGTTGATGAAGCTCGCGAGCGAGCTGTCGAGTCTCGTGAGCTGCACGGTGAGCGCCAGGAGCAGGGCGAGCGTGAAAGCGGCGGCCCGCGCCGGTGGGCGCCTCAGCCGCTCGCTTGCGAGCCGGCCATGGCGGGCGTCCCGCGCTCGGCGCACCATGACGACACCTCTACAGCACGGGGCGCGCGAGCGGACTCGTGTCCGCCGGCGCGCGCCCCTGCGACGAAGTCGGCATCGCTACTGTTCGATCCCGTTCCGCTGAGTCGCCTGGAACGTGTAGGTCAGCGTCGAGGAGCAGCCCTGCAGATCCTCGGTCGCCGAAGTCCCGCCCGATGAGCCCGAGCACGCAGCGACTTTGCCCAGATCCCCGGGGGCGGCCGCCGGAAGCGTGAGGGTGAACACCAGGAAGTCTTTACCCCCCGCGCCCAGCGAGTTCAGCGGGGTGAGAACGCCGGCGGCGCTCTCGAGCGCGCTCACCGAAGCCGTGGCCGCGCCGTTGATTTTCACGGCGGTCGCGCCGGGGGTGCACGTGTAGGTGAACGGCGGGGGCGGAGACCCGACGACCGTGCGTTTCCATGCTTCCGAGCAGGCCTGGATGCTGACCTGCAGGCCGTTGGTCGGGTCGCTGTCGAGCAGCGACGTCGGCGAGGCCGCGAACTTGAGCGTGATTTCTTTGTTCGCGATCGTGCCGCCGGTCGAGTTCAGGTCCGCCTCGCGAGCGATCGTGTCGCCCGCGGCGATGTTGGCAGCGCCCGTAGCCGCGTCGTTGACGGGGCCGACCGCGAGTTTGACCGTACCGGACGTGATCGCCTGCGGCCCAGCCTGGACGCTGGCCGTGAACGTCGCGAAAGCTCCCCCGATGAGCGCGCCCAGCGCCCCCAGGATCAACGCGACCGACAGGGCGATCTTGCGACGGTTGCCGGAACGCTCGGGGGCCTCGGGTATGTGAGTGCGATTGCTCATGCTTCTCCAATCAGAAATTCGCAAGCCCGCCTCCGGGCGAACCAAGGTGTTGGTCGGCCGGTCGGTTGAACCCCCCAGACCGTCCCTATCTATTCGTCTCAAGCCCCCGTATCGGCCAGACGACGTACTCCCTTTAGAGGACCTGCGAAACCACGAGGGCTCCGGGCCGAACCGTGCGCCCCCAACCCACGGCCCACGTGCCCGAAAGCGGCCTCAGCCGTGGGCGGCGCCGGCCGCGATGAGCTGGCGCGACTGCTCCGCTCGATGCATGACGCCGAGCTGCTCGTAGGCCGCGCTCGCCCGGGCGAGCGCCTCCTCTGAGCCGGCGGGATCGATGCCGCGCAGCTCGAGCCCGATCAGCATCTCGCAGCGCGCGACGTCGAGCGGCCGCCCGAGGCGCATCCACACGGTCCGCGCCTCGGCGAGCGCCTCGACGCTCTCCGGCGGCTCGCCGACGATTCCCCGGGCTTCCAGCGCCGCGGCCACGCCGACCGGGTAGTGGAGGCGCTCGGCCAGCGCGCTCGCCTGCTCGGCCGCCGCGGCCGCGGGCTCGGCGCGTCCGGCGAGCGTGCACGCGAGCGCGATCGAGGCATGCGCCTGGATCGAGTCCGACAGCAGCCCCGCCCGCTCGCAGACGGCGAGCGCTTCCGAGAGCGCCGCCTCGGCCGCGGCCAGCTCGCCGCGGTCGCGGAGCGTCACGGCCAGCCCCAGCAGGGCGCCGAAGGCCGCCTCCGACCAGCCGAGCTGCTCGGCCAGCTCGTAGGCCAGTGTGAAGAGCCTCGCCGAGGCATCCCATTCGCCCGCGCGCCAGCGCATGCGGCCCCGGAGCGTGTTCGCGAGGCACAGCTTGCCGACCAGCCCCTCGCGTTCGGCGAGCTCGGCGCTCAGGTCGCTTTCGCGCTCCACGAGCTCCCAGTCGCAGCGGTAGAACGCGAGCTGGGCGATCGCCGCGTGCAGCTCTATCTGCGCCGGGATGTCGCCGAGCCGCTCGGCCAGCTTCAGCGCTTCGCCGTAGGAGCTCTCGGCTGCGGAGTAGTCGCCCTCGGCGTACTCGAGATGGTGACCGAGCGCGAGCATCGCGAGAACCGCCTCGTGCTCGTCGGATCCCTGCGCGAGCTCGATCGCCCGCGCCAGGTTCTCGCGCGCCTTGACCGTGTCGCCGATGCGTCCGAAGACGCGCCCGAAGATCCCGTGCGCGCGGCTCGCCGCGCGCATCTCGCCGAGTCGCTCGGCGAGCCGCAGGGCCTTCTCCGATGCGTAGATCGCGAGCATGTTGTCGCCGACCTGCATGTACAGCCAGGCGGCCTCCTCGTAGAGACGCACGAGTGCCAGGGAGGGCGGCGCGTCCTTGATCAGGTTGATGCCCTTCTGGTGGTGCTCGATCGCCTGCGTGCGCTCGCCCTTGTGCGCGAGCGCCGCGCCGATCTTGCGGTGGAGCTCGGCCACGTGCTCGAGCTCCTCGTGCCGTTCGTGGTGCTCGAGCGCCTGGCGCCACACCTCGACGGCCCCGTCGACCCGTCCGAGCCGCAGTGAGAGGTCGCCGCGCTTCTCGCCGATGCGCGCCTGCAGCTCGGGATCTCCGATGCCGAGCGCGGCCGCCGCCTCGTAGTGGGCGAGCGCCTCCTGGTTGGAGTGCAGGGCGCCCGCCGCATCGCCTGCCGCCTCGAGGTACTGCAGAGCCTTCGCACGCAGCGGCGCGAGCTCCTCGGGGGGAAGGTGAACCTCCTCGCCCAGCGCCGCGGCGCGACCGTAGTGCTCCGCGAGCAGCGCGACGACCTCGTGGCGGCGCTCGCCCGCGCGTCCCTCGATGAAGCGGCCGATCTCGAAGTGCTTGAGCGCCCGCACCGCCTTCGGGAGCATCGCGTAGGCGACCTCGCGGATCAGCACGTGCTTGAACGCGAGCTCCTGCTCGCCCGCGAGCCGGCCGCCCTCGCTCGGGACGATGATGTCCTTCTGGCGGAGCGTCGCCAGCGCCGAGCGCAGGTCGCCGCCCTCGGCGCGGGCGACCGGGTCGAGCGTTCCTTCCCAGAAGATCTGCCCGACCACCGCCGCGTGCGCGACGAGCTTCGCCTCCAACGGCGCGAGCGAGTCGAGCCGCGCCGCGAGCAGGCCCTGCATCGTGTCGGGCAGCTCGGCGGCCTTCGTGCCGCCGTCCTCGGTCAGGCGCTGGACGAGCTCCTCGGCGAACAGCGGGTTGCCGCCCGCCCGGTCGGCGAGGCCGGCGAGCATCTCCGGGTCCAGCGACGCATCACGAAGCAGGCTGTCGATCAGCTCGCGCGTCGGCCCTAGCGCGAGCGGGTCGAGGAACAGGCTGCTCGCCGTGCGGCGCGACGCTCCCCATGTCGGGCGCCGCTCGAGCAGCTCTTCGCGCGCGAGGCACAGCTGCAGCGTCGGCGTGCGCATCCAGTGGGACAGGTACTCGATCAGATCGAGCATGCCCTCGTCGGCCCAGTGGATGTCCTCCCACACGAGCACAAGCGGCTCGTGCTCGGTGAGCGCCTCGAGATAGGCGCGCACGGCTCCGAACAGGCTGTCGCGGGCGTTCTGGGGATCGTCACGCTCGTCGCGGCCGTCCGCGTCGGCGGCCTCCACGTCGAGCAGCCGCGCCAGCGGCGCGATCCGGCGGGCGACCGCGGCGTGGTCGCCGCCGGCGGCGAGCAGCGGTGTGAGCCGTGCGGTGAGCTTCTCGGAGGCGATCTCGGCCGAGTCGTCGTCGGTGATCGCGCAGTCGGCGCGGATCATTTCGCTGAGCGGCCAGTAGACGATGCTCGCCCCGAACGGCAGGCAGCGGCCCTTGCGGATCGGCACCGGCGGGCGGCGCTCGGCGAGCAGGCGCTCGAACTCGCGCACCAGCCGCGTCTTGCCGACGCCGGCCTCGCCGACCAGCGTGAACAGATGCGGGCTCTGTGCGCTCCCCACCCGGCCGAGGCTCCGCTCGAGGGACGCGAGCTCGTCGTCGCGCCCGACGAGCGCCGTCTCGCGTCGAGGCTCACGCACCCTGCTGGGCTGCGGCGATGCGGCCAGCGCGCGCCACGCTGCGACCGGCTCGCCCTTGCCCTTCAGCTCGAGCCGCTCGAGCGGCTCGTAGGCGACGACGCCATGCGTGGCGCGCCAGGTCCGCTCCCCGACGGTGATCGTCCCGGGGCTTGCCGAGGCCTCGAGCCGCGACGCGACGTTGACGGCATCGCCGATCACCGTGTAGGCGTCGCCGACCCGGCCGGCGAGCACCTCGCCGGTGTTGACACCGACCCTCAGCGCGAACTCGAACCCGTGCTCGCTCAGCAGCTCGCCGTTGAGCTCCGCCATCGCCGCCTGCATCCCCAGCGCCGCCCTGACCGCCCGCTCGGGATCCTGCTCGTGGGCGACCGGCGCGCCGAACACCGCCATCACGTTGTCGCCGATGAACTTGTCGACGCGACCGCCGAAGCGCTCGACCTCCTGCGCGAGCCGCGTCAGGCATCGATCGATCAGCGACTTCACCGCCTCGTGGTCGAGCCGCTCGGCCACCGAGGTGTACCCCGAGAGGTCCGCGAACAGGATCGTCACAGTGCGGCGCTGCTCGGCCGGCACACCCGGCAGGCCCGTCAGGCCCGCCGCGAGACGCGGGTCGCCGCCCGCGTCGCCCGAGCTGTCGGAGGCGACCTCCGAGCCGCAGGCGATGCAGAAGCGCGAGCCGGGAGGCGTGTCGGCGCCGCACGAAGGGCAGCTGCGGGAGAGCGACTCGCCGCATGCCATGCAGAAGAGCGCGACCGCGGAATTCGCGGCGCCGCACTCCCGGCAGCTCAACTCCAGACCCATGACCCCTCAGATCTTTGCGCGTGTCGCGCTCGCGCTGGTCTTCGCGGCCGCTCGGCGGCGGCGCATGCCGCCACGGACGCCCCCGTCAGTCTAGGCCGAGTGAGAGCCGGGTAGCGGCTCGCTGGGCGCGGGCGGCGCTCCGATCGCACCCGCGCGCTCGGCAGCCGCGGGCCCGGAGGCAGCCTGGACTGCTGCGTCGAGCTCGCCAGCGGCGGCCGTCGCGCGGGCCGCCTCCGCGGCGCTCTGCCTCGGGCGGATGTACGCGAGCCAGATCGCGGCCGCCGCGAGCAGGGTCCCACACAGGATCCAGCCCAGCGCCGTGGTCCCGACGCCGACATACTTCAACCCGGATGCCGCGATCACGAACGTGATCACCGGCCTGATGTAGCGGTCGGGGGCGCTCGAGGAGAGCATCGAGCCGACCAGCACGGCGGGCACGCTGCCGATGATCAGCGACACGGTCACGCCGAACTGGACGTGCCCGAAGGCGAGCGCGCCGAGCGCGGCCGCGGCGGTCAGCGGCACCGCCTGGGTCAGATCGGTGCCGACGAGCTGCTTGGCGCTGATCATCGGGTACAGGAACAGCAGCATGATGATCATCAGCGAGCCCGAGCCGACCGAGGTGATCCCGACGACGATGCCGCCGATCATCCCGATCAGGATCGTCGGCAGCGGCCGCGGGACGACGTCGTGGACCTCGGCCGCGCGCCGCTCGCCGGTGCTCCGGTCGAGCAGGTAGCGCAGCACCATCGCGCTCGCGCCGACCAGCAGCGCGACGCCCAGCGCTAGCTGGATGTTGTGCTGGGCGGACTTCGCGTGGCCCATCAGATGCAGCACGTAGGCTCCGAGGAACGCGAGCGGCACCGAGCCCAGCACCATCCATCCGACGAGGCGCAGGTTCACGGTCCCGCGCCGCAGGTGCACGGCGGCGCCGAACGGGCGCATCAGCACGGCGGCGACGAGGTCGCTCGAGATCGCGGCCGCCGGCTGGACGCCGAACAGCAGGATCAGCATCGGCGTCATCAGCGCGCCGCCGCCGGCTCCGGTCATCCCGACCAGGAAGCCGATCACCGCGCTTCCGAGAACGATGTATGGATCGACGTGCACTCTGGTCCCTCTCCCCGCACGGCCGCTTCCGCGCTGCCTCCTCCCGGACACCAAGTCGCGGGCCGGAAATGGTAGCGGTCTGCTTGCTTCGCTACGAGGGGCTGCTGCGCGCCACCGGCGGACCGAGCAGCAGACAGCCGCCTGGAGGGCGCTACCAGGCCTGCCCGGCGCCGCAGTGCGGGCAACGCACCGTGGTCGAGACCTTCGCCTGGAACAGCATGCCGCAGGCGCACGAGTAGAACGCGCGGTCGACGGGGCCGCCGGCTTCGCGTACCCGCTGCTCGGCGCTTTCAAGCGGTACGGCGACCGCAGCCGGCTGGGCGGTCCTGGCGCTCCGCCGTCGCGTCTCACGCCGTCGCCGCCTCCGGCGCGCGGGGCGCGTCTCGGCGAGCGGGTGCAGAAGGCTGGCTCTCATCGGGCTCTACCTTCTAGAACGCCGTCCACACCGAAAGGTTTCGTCCCGCAACCTTAATTTCCTGCCGGTCGATCTTTACATTGGCCTGCGCCCGGGGAACGGGGCATGCCGAGCGGCCACGGGCGCAAATCACGTCTGGGATACTTGCCGCAGATGAACCCCGCCCGCAAGCGAACGGCGCGCCTGGTCGTCGCGTTGAGTGCGGCAGTGGTGCTCGCCAGCGCGCTCATCTACACGAGCTTCAGCGCAGCGAGCCCCGCGCTGAGCCCGAGCCAGCTCGTGCGCCAGGTACAGCCGGGACGCAGCTACCAGCTGACCGGCACCGTCGTGCCCAATTCGGTGCACCGCGAAGGCCCGACGCTCGACTTCAGCGTCGAGGACCGCGCGGGCGGCACCGCGATCCCGGTCGCGTACACGGGCACCGTGCCCGACCCGTTCCGCGAAGGGCGGGAGGTGATCGTGACCGTCGAGCGCCACGGCGGGCGCTACGTCGGGGAACGCAACTCCCTGATCACGAAGTGCCCCTCGAAGTTCAAGACGGCGCCGCCGTCGGAGAAGCAGAACTACTGAGCCGATGGCGGGCCTCGGACGCGTATGCCTGCTGCTCGCGCTCGCCGTGTGCCTCTACGGCATCGGAGCGTCGCTGTACGGCGTCAGGACGGGCCGCGTCGAGTTCTCTGCGTCGGGCCGCCGTGCCGTATACGCGCTCGCGGGGGTGCTGACGGTCGCGTTCGCGGTGCTCGAGATCGCGTTCCTGCGCAACGACTTCGCGTTCAACACCGTCGCCGACACCTCGAGCCGCACGACCCCGGCGCTCTACCGCGCGGCCGCCGTCTGGTCCTCGCAGGAAGGCTCCCTGCTGCTGTGGGCGTGGCTGCTGTCGCTGTGGGCGAGCCTCGCGCTGTTCCTGGTGCGCCGGCGCCTGCGCGAGGTCGCCTCCTACGCGACCGCGGTGCTGCTGGGGCTCGCGGGCTTCTTCGTCGCCCTGATGATCTTCTACGCGAGCCCGTTCGAGACGACGAGCCCGACGCCGGTCGAAGGCGCGGGACTCGATCCGCTGCTGCGCTTTCCGACGATGGTGATCCACCCGCCGATGCTCTACTCGGGGTACACGCTCTGCACGATCCCGCTCGCATTCGGCGTCGGCGCGCTGCTCGCCCGCAAGGTCGATGCCGACTGGATCAAGACGATCCGCCGCTTCGCGTTCGCGGCGTGGCTGTTCCTCGGAGTCGGCATCCTGCTCGGTGCGCGCTGGTCCTATGCCGAGCTGGGCTGGGGCGGCTACTGGGGCTGGGACGCGGTCGAGAACGCCTCACTGATGCCCTGGCTGACGGGCACCGCCTTCCTGCACTCGCTGATGATCCAGGAGAAGCGCGGGATGCTGAAGGTGTGGAACATCTCGCTCGTGCTGGCCACCGGCACGCTCGCGGTGATGGGGACGTTCCTGGTGCGCAGCGGCGTCCTGAACTCGATCCACGCCTTCGGAGGCGCCACGCTCGGCGTGCCGTTCGTCGTGCTGATCGCGGTGCTCGTCGCGGGCTCGGTCTACCTGGTGGTATCCCGCCGCGAGATGCTGCGCTCGCAGCACCGGCTCGACTCGCTGCTCTCGCGCGAGGCGATCTTCATCGCGAACAACGTCGTGCTCGTCGGGCTCTGCTTCGTGATCTTCTGGGGTACGTACTTCCCGCTCATCTCCGAGGCGCTCAGCGGCCATGAAGCGTCGGTCGGGCCACCGTGGTTCGACCGCTACACCGTTCCGCTGGCGCTCGTGCTCGTGCTGCTGAGCGGCATCGGGCCGGTCATCGCCTGGCGCCGCGCGACGCTCGCCAACGCGCGCCGCAACTTCTCGCTGCCGCTCGGCTTCGCGCTCGCGACGCTCGTGGCGCTGCTCGCCGCCGGGGTCGCGCAGAAGCCGTTCGCGATCGCGATGTTCTGCTGCGCGGCGTTCGTGCTCGGCAGCGTCGGGCAGGAGTTCTTCCGCGGCGCGCGCGCCCGCGGCGCGATGACCGGCGAGGCGGGTCCGCTCGCCCTGCTGTCGCTCGTGCGGCGCAACCGCCGCCGCTACGGCGGCTACATCGTGCATCTGGGCATCGCGGTGCTGTTCGTCGGCGTCGCCGCCTCATCGTCCTTCCAGCACGCGAGCGAGCTCGGGCTCTCGCCGGGGCAGTCGACCCGCGTCGGCGCCTACACGGTCCGCTACGTGCGGCCGACCGCGACGATCACGCCGAAGTACGACCGCGCCCACACCGGCTCGACGCTCAGCCTCGGAGCCGTGCTCGACGTCTCCAAGCGCGGCCACCACGTCGCGACGCTCCAGCCGAGCGAGGGCTTTTACGCCTCGGGCGGCGGCCAGGGCTCCGTCGGCAGCCTGATCGGGGGCCAGCCCGTCAGCCACGTGAGCATGGACGGCGGCGTCACGCGCGACGTGTGGAGCGCGATCGCGCCGAACATCGAAGCGCCCGCGTTGAAGCGGATCGTGGAAGCGGGCAACCGGACGCTGTCCCCGGAAGAGGCGATCGTGGCGATCGGCGTGCTGGCCCGCACCTACCTGAAGCACCCGCCGCAGGCGCAGTTCCACCTGATCGTCTCGCCGCTCGTCATGTGGATCTGGATCGGCGGCCTGATCGTCTTCGGCGGGGGCTTGATCGCGATCTGGCCGGCCCCCAGCGCGGTCCGCCGGCGCGTCGCCGTGCGTGCACGCTCGCGCGCCGCGCGCGGCCTCGCTCGCGCGTGATGGCTTGAGCGTCCTGATAGCGATCCTCACGCTCGCGCTGGTGGCGGTCGTCGTGCTCGTCGTCAGCGCGCCGCTGCGCTCGGCGATGCGCCGCGCGCCGGGGAGCAGCGCGGCCTCACGCGGCACGCGCGCCGTGGCGCGGGCGGAGCTCGAGGCGGCGCTCGAGGCGACGGAGCTCGAGGCGGCGCGCGAGGCGAAGTACCGCGAGATCCGGGACGCGGAGCTCGACTTCCGCACAGGGAAGCTCTCGCGCGAGGACTACGACGCGATCGACGGCGAGCTGCGAGCCGAAGCGATCGAGATCCTCAATCGGCTCGAGCAGGGCGAGCGCTAGGCCCAGGGCTTCTTCAGCAGGAGGAACGCGTTCAGGAAGAACAGAACCGCGAAGAAGACCGTCCAGCGGTTGAGGTTGCGCTCGACCATCGAGCCGCCGCCCAGCGGACCGGTGCCGCTGCCGACGCCGAACGCGCCTGAGAGGCCCGAGTCCTTGCCGGAGTGCATGAGCACGAGGAAGATCACGATCACCGCGATAACGACCTCGAGGACCGAGAGGACTGTCTCCATCGGCGTCAGGTTACCGCGTCAGGCGTGCCCTGGGCAGCGGACCCGGGCCGTCGCCGTGGTGCGTGATCCGTCGGCGAAGCCGAATTCGGCGGCGAACGGAAAGCCGGCCGGCGGGCAGCGGCGCGGAACGGTGAAGGCGCCCGCCGCATGCGGCCTGACGCCGCCGAGCGTCAGCGAGAAGGAGATGATCGAGGCGTCCGGCTCGAGCACGAGCGTCGGGATCGGCGGGATCGAGACGGCGAGCCTCGCGCCGTAGGGGGCCTTGTCGGCGAGCAGTGTCGCCGTGCTGATCGTCTGCTCCTGAAGCGGCGTGTCGCCCCGACCGAAGATCGCGAGCGCCGGATGGCCTGCGCGGTCGGGTATGCGGACCGCCGAGACGACAGCGTCCTCGGGGATCGACTGCGAGCCGGCATGCACCTCAAGCTGCGCGTGGCCGCGCCCCAGCAGCGAGCTCGCCGGACACGCAGCCGGGCCGCCGCTTCGCAGCCGTGCAGGCGCGCAGCCGGCGGCGCCGCGCAGGTCGATGCCGAGACCAGCCGGAAGGCGCACCTGCATCGTGCGCAGCGGCGACGGCACTTCGCCTTCGCCTTCGGGGTCGCGAAGCGTGTAGGCGAACGCGAAGGACGTGCGTGCGCCGGGTGAGTCGGGCGCGAACGAGGGCCGGATGACGGCGCTGGGAGCCGCCGCCGCCGCGCCGGGCACCGCGGCGCAGAAGACGGCCAGCGCCAGCAACGCGAGCAGCGCGCTGGGAAGCGAGGCCGGCGGCCGCAGCGCGCCGCTCACCTGCGGTGGCAGGGGATGGTTCGCTTGGCCATCACCGTCGAGCCGTCTTCGAAGGTGAACTGCGATGCGACCGGCCAGCCGCTGCGCGGGCAGCTCTTCGGCAGGACGATGCCCTTGACGTGGAACAGCTTGCGCTTGCCGTGGATCGTGCGGTAGTAGTGGACGTTGTGCGCGCCGAGCGTCAGGAAGGCCGTCTTCGCGGACGCGTTCGAGGCTTCGGGCAGCACTTTGATGGGGGGGACGTCGACGCTGAAGCCGAGCCCGTAGGGGGGAGGCCCGGCGACCACGGTGCCGGTCAGCACGATTTCGACGATCACGGGCGTCGAGCCGCTCAGGAAGATCACCAGTTTCGTGTGGCCGGGACGGTTGTCGGAGAGGAAGAAGTCGAGCGTGTATTTCTCTTCGACGAGTTCTTTGCCGAGCATGTAGATGCCCTCGCCGCCGCCGAAGCCGGCCCTCGAGTTCGCCGGACAGCCCTGGGGTCCCGATTGGATCAGCACCGCTTCGCTGCAGACGCCGGTCCCCTGAAGGTCGAGCGTCACACCCGCGGGCCCGTAGACGTTCACGTGGCGGATCGGCGAAGGCACGGGCCCGGTCGTCGAGGTGATCGTCGCGCTCCCGAACGCGTTGGTGGGCATTCCCGGGGTGTTGGGCGAAAAGCCCGCTTCGGTGATGTTCACGAGCTCCTGCGCTCCCGCCGACGACGCCCAGAGCAGGGTGGCGCACAGCGCGGCCACGCCTGCAAGGATGCATCTTGTGCGAACCATCGATCTCCTCCTCGCCCTCGTGGCCGATCGGCCGCCGGCTCTCCGAATCCCCTAACCCGCCGCGCTGAACAATAGAGCGGGTCCCACAGGCATGATGCACATCCGGTACCCCGGCAGGAGGAGTGTCCACGGCCACGAATGGCAGCCGTGGACGGACGCCGCCGCGGCCCGAGACGCCGCTACGGGGCGTCCGGCGGCCCACCTGGGGGCCGGCACACGATGATCTCGACACCGAAAAACCGGCGTTCAACGGCGCGCGGGGCCACTCGCCGCGACGGGCCCCGCCGTTTCCCGGGACCGGCGGGCGAGGACCGCCGAGTTGCGATCTGTGGGCCTGATTACGAATCCTTTACGGATTCCTGGTTCCCTGCCGATATGAATTCGGGTGGGCGTACCCCGCGATTGTGGGCCTGCTGCGCCGACCACGACCATGGGACGACCGTAAGATGACCGAAATCGGCGCATGCACCCGTTGAACCGCCGGCCCCGCCGCCGGGCATGGCGTGCGCTCGTCTCCGCCCTCGCGGGCGGCGGTCTGACCGCAGCCGGGCTCGGCGGACAGCTTTCCAGCACCGCGCTGGGCGCCGCGGCCGGGACCGCGACGGGCGAAGCGCCGACGCCGCAGCCGCCCGTCAACACGACGACGGTCACGGGCAGCCAGGAAGCGAGCACGACGCCACCGTCGACGACGCCGACCACGACGGTCGCGCCCCCGCCGCTGCCGAGCCGCAGAAAACCGACGACGACGAGCACCGGCCCGAAGCCGAGTACCCCGCCGCCGGGTGCGCCCGAAGCGCCGAAGGTCGTCCTCAAGCAGAAACAGAAAAGCACCGGTCCGAGCAAGGCGAGCTCGAAGATCACCCCGACGACCGTCAAGCGCGGCACGACGGGCGCGAAAACCGCGCCGGGCACGGGCAACGTCGCGCTCTCGCCTCAGGTGATCGCCAGCCAGGCCGGTGCCCTCGCGGCGGCCCTCGCCTCCTCCGCGGCCTCGGTGCAGGCTCTCGGCTTCTACCGCATCCCGCCGTTCCTGCTCCCGATCTACAAGGCCGCAGCCGCGCAGTACGGCGTCCCGTGGCAGATCCTCGCCGCGATCAACGAAATCGAGACGAACTACGGAAGCGACCAGTCGGTCTCGACGGCGGGCGCCGTGGGGTGGATGCAGTTCATGCCGGCGACGTGGCTGCAGTACGGCGTCGATGCGCTCAACGCCGGCTACGCCGACCCCTACAACCCCGTCGACGCGATCTTCGGCGCCGCGCGCTACCTGCGCGCCGCCGGCGCGCAGAGTGACCTGCACGCCGCGATCCTCGCCTACAACCACTCCGAGGAATACGCGAGCTCGGTGCTGCTCCGCGCGAAGCTGATCTCAACCTACCCGCGGTCGGTCGTCGCGAGCCTCACGGGGCTGATCGATGCGCGCCTGCCCGTCACTGGCAAGCAGGTCGGCTGGGGCGCGCTGCTGCCCTCGCCGTCGAGCGCCACGGCGAACGCGACGCCGTCGAGCGCGAAGACAGCCGAAACGCCCGCGGCGCCGAGCGCCCAGGCGGCGAGCGCCCAGGCGCCGACCGGCTCGAACGCGTCGACTCCCGGCAGCTCGGCCGCGCCGGCCCCCGCCGGCGCCCCGGCGGCGACCGGCGCGAAAGCGCGCCCGAAGCCCGAAGCGCCGCTGCAGCTCGTCGATCTGATGAGCTCGCCGAACGCCAACGTCGTGGCTGTGCAGGGCGGCCGCATCATGCAGATCGGCGAGACGCGCCAGCTCGGCCGCTACGTCGTCCTGAGGGACCTCTACGGCGACCTCTTCACCTACGCCGGTCTCGGCAGCATCGCGCCGACCTACACGCTGCCGCGGCCGCCCGCGCCCGCGCGCCGGGCGCCCGCCGCGACGATCGCCGCCGGCCACGACGCCGCGCCGTCGCAGCCCGCGACGGCCGGGCGCCAGCCGCTGACCCTGAAGGTGACGGCGCCTGCGCCCGTGCACCACGCCGCGAGCGGCGGTCACGCCGTCGTCCCGGCGGACCCGGCCGAAGCGACGCCCGCCGGGATGGGCCGGGTGCGCCTGTTCGCCCACCCGGGCAACCCCGACGCCGTCGCCGCGGCGCGCGTCGCGAAGAAGGCGAACTCCAGCGCAGGTCACCGCCCGCTGCGACTCGGCCGCGGCTCGGTCGTCACAACGGGAACGGTGCTCGGGCGCGTCCGCGCGCCGGCAGGTGCCGTCAACGGGCACATGCGCTTCGCGATCCGGCCGGCGGGAGACGCGGCGACGGTCGACCCCCGTCCGATCCTCGCGAGCTGGGCACAGCTCGCCACGGCGCTGCATCCCGCGGGCGCGCAAGCGCTCAGCCCGCTGCTCGGCGCGACGGCGAGCGACGTGTTCCTCGCGTCGAAGGACCAGCTCGCCAACGACATCCTCTCCGACCCCGGGATCACGATCGACGCGTGCGGCCGCGGCGACATCGCCTCCGGGGCAGTCGACCGCCGCCTGCTCGCGACGCTCGCGTTCCTCTCGCGCAGCGGCCTGCAGCCCACCGTCAGCGGCCTGCGCTGCGCCGCCGGTCACGGCGCCGACGCGATCGTCGCGCTCGACATCGCGGCTGTCAACGGCACGTCGATCTCCGGACACCAGGGCCCCGGAACCGTCACGGACCTCACGATCCGCACGCTGCTGACGCTGCCCAAGGAATACCAGCCGTCGCAGATCGTCAGCCTGATGCGCTATCCGGGCTCGCCCAGCACGCACGCCACGCCCCAGTCCTGGGACCGCATCCACGTCGAGTACCGCCCCGCGGCGCAGGCCGCGGCGCTCGACGCTGCGACCGCCGGCGCTGCCGCCCGCGCTGCGGCAGCCGCCGCCCGCGCCGCGGTGACGCCGCTGTCGGTCGGCGGGCAGCTGACGCCGGCGCAGTGGGATCAGCTGATCACCCGGATCGCGGCGCTCCCCGCCCCGAAGGTCGCGGTCAAGCCGAGCTCCTCGGCGATACCTGCCCCGAAGACGCCCTAGCCGCCAAGCGGCCCCCAGGGCCGCCCCCACCGGGGCCGCCCGGCGTTCTGACATGATCAGCCCGGATGTCCAGCTACGGTGGGATTGACCTCGGCGGGACGAAGATCCAGGCGGCGGTCGTCGACGAGCAGGGCAAGGTGCTCGGCCAGGCGCGCCGTCCGACGCCGACGAGCGGCGGTCCACCCGACGTCGCGCGCGAGCTGGAGGGCGCGCTTCGTGAGGCCGCCACGGAAGCGCATCTCGAGCCCTCGGATCTCGCGGGCGTGGGCGTGGGCTCGCCCGGGCGGGTGGAGGAAGGGAACGTGACCGAGGCGGGGAACCTCCCCGGCTGGGAGGGGACCTTCCCCCTCGCCGGCGCGCTCGAAAAGGCGCTCGGCGCGGGGGTGAAGCTGGGCAACGACGTGATGGTCGCCACGATCGCCGAGTGCCGACTCGGCGCCGGGCGGCCGTACGGCTCGCTGATCGGGGTGTTCTGGGGCACCGGCGTCGGGGGCGGCCTGATCCTCGACCGCGAGCCGTGGCGAGGGCGGGGCGGCGCCGGGGAGATCGGCCACATGGTCGTCGAGCTCGACGGTGCGCGCTGCACCTGCGGGCGCAAGGGCTGCGTCGAGGCCTACGCGGGTCGCGCGGCGATGGAACGGCACGTTCAGAAGCTCGTCGAGAAAGGGCGCAAGACGAAGCTCTTCGAGCTGATGCGCGAGCACGGCCGCAGCCGCCTCACAAGCGGTGTCTGGGCGCGTGCTCTGGAGCACGGCGACAAGCTCGCCGTCGAGATGATCGAGCGCGCCGTCGCCGCGCTCGGCGCCGGGATCGCCTCGGCGCAGAACCTGCTCGACCTCGAGGCGGTGATCATCGGCGGCGGCCTCGGCGTGCGGCTCGGCGATGAGTACGCCGGGCGGATCGCGCAGGCGATGCATCCGCATCTGTTCGTCGACTCGAACCCTCCGGCGGTTCACGTCGCGGCGCTCGGCGATCTCGGGGGCGCGATCGGGGCGTCGCTGCTCGTCCGCGACGCCCACGCCGCGTCCTCCGCCTAGATGGTCGATTCCAGCGCCGTCCGCCGCCGGACGCCCCGCCCGGCCTTCGACGGGCGGCCCGGGCTCAGAGGCCGCCGAGCGTGACGGCGACGAGCGCGAGCGAGAGGGCCGAGAGCACGAGCACCGTGACGAAGGTCGCGGCGTCGAGCAGGCCCCGGCTGCTCCGCTCTCCCATCAGCTGCTCGGAGCGCGACAGGCGCCAGATGAAGAACAGGTTGATGGGGAGCAGCAACCCGTTGACGACCTGCACGCCGACGAGCAGCGGGATCACCGGCACACCGGGGATGACCGCCACGATCGCGCCGATCAGGATCATGCCGGTGATCACGTTGACGAACACGGGCGCCTCCTCGCGCGTGCGGCCGATGCCCTTCTCGTAGCCCAGCGACTCGGAGATGACATACGAGGTGGCGATCGGCAGGATCGCCGCGGCGAGCAGGCTCGCGCCGAGCAGGCCGATCGCGAACAGCGCCTCGGCGTAGCGGCCGGCGAACGGGTGCAGCGCGCGCGCCGCGTCGGCCGCGGAGGAGATTTCGTGGATCCCGTGGGTGAACAGCGTCGCCCCGGTCGCGATGATGATGAACGCGGCGATGATCCCGGCGAACACGGAGCCGAGCACGGCCTCGCGCTCCTCGCGGCGGCGACCGTCCTCGCGCACGCCGCGCTCGACGACGGCCGACTGCAGGTAGAGCTGCATGTAGGGGGTGATCGTCGTGCCCGCCGTAGCGATCAGGATCAGCAGGAAGGCCGAGTTGGCCTGCAGGTGCGGCGTGACGACCGCCTTGCCGACCGAGGCCCAGTCCGGGTGGGCGAGGATCGCGGCGACGGGGTAGGCGAAGAACGGGATCGTGAACCACACGAAGATGCGCTCGGCAGTGCGGTAGGAGCCGCGCACGATGATCAGCCAGATCGCGAGCGCGGCGATCGGGACCGATATCTGCGCCGGCACGCCGGCGAGCCCGAACGCGGCGCCGATCGCGACGAAGTCCGAGATGCAGATGCCGAGGTTGGCGACGACGACGGCGGTCGAGGCGAGGACCGACCAGCGGATCCCGTACTCCTCCCGGATCAGCTCGGCGAGGCCCTTGCCGGTGACGACGCCCATGCGCGCGGCGAGCATCTGCACGATCGCCAGCGACGCCGTGATCAGGACGATTGTCCACAGGAGGTCGTAGCCGTACTTGGCGCCGGCCTGCGAGTAGGTGGCGACGCCGCCCGCGTCGTTGCCGGCGTTGGCGGCGATCAGCCCGGGGCCGAGAAGCCCGAGCAGGACGAAGATGCGAGTGCGTCGCGGGCTAAGCCGGGCAGGCAGGCGCGGCCGGCCGAGTGTGGCCGACCGGACCCGGCGCATGACGGACGGTACTCGGACCGCCATCGAGCTTTTGCCCTGGGATGCTCACGTGCGCCAGTCTATTCAGTCCTCGCCCAGCAGGCCGAAACGTCTGCGCCAGCCGCGCGGGAGCATCGCCTCGAGCACGTCGTCGACGGTCACGACGCCGACCATGCGCCGGCGCTCGTCGACCACCGGTATCGCCGTCAGGTTGTAGTCGGCCATCAGCCTCGCCACCTCCTCGAAGGACGTGTCGGGGGAGAGCGACGGGATCTCGTGCTTGACGAGCGCCTCGAGGCGCCGGCCGGGCTCGGCGCGCGTGAGCGCGGTGACCGGCACGGTGCCGTGCGGCGAGCCCTCGGCCGAGGAGACGAACACCGTCGAGAGCAGCTCCGGCTCGACGCGGCTGCGGCGGACGGCCTCGAGCGCGTCGCCGACGGAGGTCGCTCCCGCCAGCAGCAGGAAGTCGGGGCTCATCAGCCCTCCCGCCTCTGCCGGGTCGTAGCCGAGCAGCGCGCGAACCTTCGTGCGGTGGCTGACGGGCAGCAGGCCGAGCAGCGTCTCGCGGCGGTCCTCATCGAGCTCGCCGATCGTGTCCGCGGCGTCGTCGGGCGCCATCCGCGAGAGGATCTCCGCGACCTGCGGGTCGGGGCGGTCCTCGAGAAACTCGCGCTGGTGCTGGTCGTCGAGCTCCTCGAACACGTCGGCCTCGAGCTCGCGGTCGTCGTCGCCGACCGCCTGGATGATCTCCTCGCCCTCGCTCCGCGACGCGGCCTCCACGAGGTCGGCGATCTGCGCCGGGTGCAGCTTGGCGAGCTTGGGGTGAGGCACGCGCAGCCGCACCGTCGGCACGTGGCCCACGAACGGCTCGACGCACGCCCAGTCGAGAAACTCGCCCGTCGCGATGCGCTCCCCGAGCGGCCGCGGCAGCAGCCGCCGCAGCCCTCCGCGGGGCCCGGTGTCGACACCGACGACCCGCCAGGACCCGCCGACGAGGGCCAGCTCGATCTCGTTCGCGCGCACGAGGCGCGCGCCCTCGACGTTGATCAGCTGCCGGTCGAGCAGGTCGCGCCTGAGCATCACCTCCTCGGCTCGGCGCTCGAAGCGCCGCAGGTCGAGCTGCGCCTTGCGGAGCACCACGCCGCCGGCGCCGATCTCCGAGACGCGGTCCACGCCGAGGAACGAGGTGCGCCGGGCGACGTTGACGAGCAGGCCCATGATCGGCGGGTAACCGGCGCCGCCGAGGCGCACGATCACGTCCTCGACCTTGCCGAGGCGCTCGCCGTCGGAGTCGCGCAGGGGGCTGCCGACGAGCTGGGAGAGGTGCAGGATCGGAGGCGTCTGTGCGGCCGCGGCGGCGCTCATCCCGCTCATCGTACGCGCGCCGCCGATGTTGACCTATGTTGACGGGAGGTGCTTCCGTTCTGGATCTCGATCGCGTCGCTGTCGCTCGCCCAGGGGGCGCTGGTCGCCGCGCCCCGGGCGCTCGCGGTCCCGCGGCTGTCGTTCCTGCGCGGCCGCCGCTGGGCGCTCGTGCCGCCGCTCTCGGTGATCGCCTTCGTGCTGATCGCGCGCGGAGCCGAACGCGCGAGCGCCGAAGGCCTGACCTACCTGGCGCTGTGCGCGGTCCCACCGCTCGCCGCCGTCGCCCTCGGATGGCTCTCGCGCGGCGCCCGCCCGGCGAGGGCGCTGCTCGTCCTCCCGCTGTTCGCGCTCGCGTGGGCGGATCGCGGTGGCCTCGCGGGGGACGCGGCGGCGGTAATCCTCTCGGCGCTCAGCTGCGTGACGCTCGCCGTGCTGCTCGCGGCAGTCACGCCGCCGCGCTGGCTGGCCGCGGGGATCATCGCGATGGCGCTCGCGGACACGGCGCTCGTCGTATCGGACCTGCTTCAGCGGCCGAACAACGCGCTCAACGCCGCGCACCCGGCTGCCGGCCTGCCGAGGCTCCAGAGCGCTGTCTTCGGCTCGGCCGTGATGGGCTACGGCGACCTCTTCGTCGCAGCGCTGCTGGGAGCTCTGCTGGTACTCGTCGGCGGGCGCTCGCTGCAGCTCCGCGGCGCCGCGCTCACTGCGCTCCTTGCCCTCTCCTTCGACCTGCTGTTCTTCTTCGTCGGCGAGCTCCCGGCGACGGTCCCGGCCGCGCTCGCGCTGCTCGTGCTGTGGCTCAGCCGCCGGCCACGATCCGCTTGGCGGTCGGGAACTCCGGCCCTTCCGCGAGTGCGTCCGCGGGCTCGCCGAGCTCGAGCTCGAGCCGCGCGGTGATCGCGCGCGCATTCGACTCGACGGCGCCGGGCGGGTCGACTTCCCTGTCGGAGGCGGCCCCCGCGCGCTCGATCCTCCGCACCTGCGGCACGACGCGGGAGTCGAAGGAGCCGACGGCCTCGTTGTAGGCGCCGACCGCCGAATCGAGCTGGCGACCGACCTTCGCGAGCGGCTCGACGAAGCGCCCGAGCCGGCGGTGCAGCTCGCGCGCGGACTCGGCGATCTCGCGCGCCGACTCGGCGATCAGCTCCTGGCGCCAGCCGTAATGCACGGCCCACAGCAGGCCGATCAGCGTCGTGGGCGTCGCCATCAGGACCTGCTGCTGGACGCCGTACTCGATCAGCGCCGGGTCCTGCGCGAGCGCGGCCTGGTAGATGCCGTCGGAGGGCACGAACATCACCACGAACTCCGGCGTCGAGTCGAACTGCGCGTGGTAGGCCTTCGATGCCAGCTTCGCGATGTGCTCGCGCGTCTGGCGTGCGTGGCGCGCGGTGTGCAGCTCGCGGTCCGGCTCGCCGCTCGCCTCGAGCGCAGACAGGTAGGCGTCGAGCGGCACCTTCGAGTCGACGACGACGAGCTTGCCGCCCGGCAGGCGCACGAGCATGTCGGGCCGCAGCGCGCCGTTGGCGGTCTGGATCGTGCTCTGCTCGACGAAGTCGCAGTGCGAGACCATCCCCGCCATCTCGACGACGTTGCGCAGCTGTATCTCTCCCCACGCGCCGCGCGTCGCCGGCCGCTTCAGCGCGGTGACGAGGTTGCCCGTCTCCTGGCGCAGCGTCCCGACGCCCTCGCCGAGCTGGCGGAGCATCTGCGAGAGCTCGCCCTGCGCCTCCCTGCGCTCGCGCTCGAGGCGCCCGATCTCACTCTCCATCCGGCCGAGCTTCTGCTCGACGGGGCGCACGATCCCCTTGATCTCCTCGGCCCGCCGCGACATCTCGCCGGCGGCGCGCTCCTCCTCGGCCCGGCGGACGTGCTCGAGGCGCTGGGCGAGCGAGTCGCCGGTCTCGCGCAGCACGTCGACCGAGATCGAGCGCAGCTCGTCGCGCAGCAGCTCTCGCTCGCGCAGGCGGTCGGTCTCGCGCTCGCCTCCACGGCGCGCGCTGCGGCGGCCGGCGAGCAGCGCGGCGCAGGCTGCGCCCAGCAGCAGTCCGATGATCAGCAGCAGCACGCTCACGACGGTCATCTCGGCACGACCCTTCTCTGACGGTGTGGACACCTGAGCGTGCCAGCCGCACCGGACGCAAGCGCGAGCCCGTGGTTAATCCGTCGGGGCAGCCCCCGTCGGGGAATGACTCTTCGACTATGCGGGAGCGGCCGCGCTGGCTCACATGGGGTGGTCGTTAGCGCGCTAGCCGCACCGTCAGCGGCTTGACAATTACAGGTGCCAGGGGTATCTTGCGCGGATGCTCTCGGCCCTGTTTCGGGGCTGGGAGGCTGCTGTAGAGGGATAATTCCATAGAGGGGGCTGTGCCTGCGGGCATGTCCCGCAAGTACGAGGAGGATGTGAGATGCAAGCCACGAATGGCTTTGCTGTTCCGTTCCGTCGCCTGGGCGGGTGCGTGTTCGCACTGGCGCTGGTGATATCGGCGCTGTTCGCTTCGGGCGCCAGCGCGGCGAAAATTCCAGTGACGCATTCGGACGTCGCGCTGGGAGATTCGCTCGCGTTCGGGTACTCGCAGCAACTGTTCAACGAAAACGTCCCGGGCGAGAACCCCGCGGCGTTCGAACACGGGTACGCCAACTACTACTTCAACGGCTCCAAACAGAAAGCGGCGGGCTCGCAGCTGATCAACCTCGGCTGCCCCGGCGAGACGACCGACTCGATGATCGGGAACGGTGCGATCGCCGTGGCCCTCGGTGAGACCGAAGGCGAAAGCCCCTGCGGCTACCACAAACTGGGGCTCCCGCTCCACCACGAATACGGTGGAGAAAAATCGCAGCTCGAAGCAGCGCTCGAAGTACTTGGCGTCAACGCCGCGCTCGGGAAACCGGCGACGACGGTCACGCTGAACATCGGCGCGAACGACGAGCTTCACGCGATCGCCAAATGCGAAGCCGAAGTCAAAGCCGAATTCGAAGCCGAAGGCAAAAGCAAATACGGCGGCTCGCCGGAAGAAGCCGTCAAACACTGCATCGAATCGCATGCCACGGCTCTGTTCGAACACATCATCCACAACATCGCCCGGATCGTGTTCGCGCTGCGTCACGGCGAACTGTTCGGCTCGGTCAACTACACCGGGAAGATCGTGTTCATGGGTGCGTACGACCCGTACGGCAACGTCTGTGGTGAAGAACCGGCGTGTCTCGCGGCGTTCAAACTCTCGAAACCGAACGCCGAAGTCCTGACGGGCTCGCGGACGCTGGCTTCGATCCTCGACTTCAACGAGAAAAAAACGTTGACTGACGAAGGCGAAGAAGCGCTGAAAGAAGGTCACGAACCGTTCAAAGTCTGCTTCACCGAGATTCTGCCGGTATTCAACCCGGGCAACGCCAAAGAACCGTTGAGGCTGAAAGCTTGGACGAACATGACCAACTTCACCGAATCAAACGGCAAAGCAAATGGGCCGGACATTCACGCGACGCCCACGGGCTACCACGTGTTGGGCGCGGTCCAGGCGATCAAACAGTGTGGTCCTGCCGAATAGCACCCACACTCGCCTCCTAGAGGCAACCCAGTAGCAAGAAAAGGGGGAGCCCGGCCTAGGCCGGGCTCCCCCTTTTCGTCGCGTAGCCGGCGGAGGCCTGTTCGAGCACGGCGAGCATCGCCGGCGCGGCCGGCACGAGCCGAGCGCGCTCGGGGACCGCGGCGATCACCATGCGGCTGGGCGGAGCGGGCGACAGCGCACGGATGACGATGTCCTCGCGCACGACCGAGAGGGCGAGCTCGGGGATCAGCGCGACGCCGACGCCTGCGGCGACGAGGCCCTGGACCGTCTGGTAGTCGTCGCTCTCGAAGGACACGTTCGGCTCGAAGCCCGCCGCGTGGCAGCTGCGCACGACGTGGCGCGCGCAGGGGCTGGAGAGCGAGGTCTGGACCCACGCTTCCCCGCGCAGGTCGCGCAGGCGGATGCGGGGACGGGCCGCGAGCTCGTGCTCGCGCGGCAGCGCGAGGTACATCGGGTCGGCGAGCAGCTCCTCGCGGTCCATGCCCTCCGGCAGCAGGCTCTGTCCGTCGAACTCGAACAGCAGCGCGAGGTCGAGCTCGCCGGCGCGCAGGCGGGGAACGATGTCCTCGGGCTCGCCCTCGGCGAGCGTCAGCTCGACGTCGGGGTAGGCGGCCCGGAAGGTCGCGATCGCGAGCGGCATCAGCGTCGCGCCGGCGGTGGGGAACGACGCCATCCGCAGGCGCCCGCCGCGCAGGCCTGCGATCGCGGCGAGCGCCGACTCGGCCGCGTCAAGGCGCGCGAGAATGCCCTCGGCGTGGCCCATCAGCGCCTGGCCCGCCGCGGTCAGGCTGACGCCGCGCGGATGGCGCTCGAGCAGCGTCAGACCCGTTTCGCGCTCGAGCGCGGCGACCTGCTGGGAGACGGCCGACTGGGAGTAGTCGAGCGCCTCGGCGGCGCCCGACAGCGAGCCCCGGTAGGCGACCTCCTTCAGGACCTTCAGCCGGCCCACGTTCAGCATAAGGTCATCTTATAGCGCACATCAGAAAGATCACTGGAGCTGATGGCAGGAGGCTGTCACCATCATGGAGAAACCAACGAGCAACGACCTCAAAAAGCTTGTAAGACCACAGGAGAGAAGTAATGCCAACGAAGATCATCGTCTCCTACGACGGGACCGCGAACGAGAACGACGCGATCGCCCTCGGAGGACTTCTGGCGCGTGCCGGCGCAGACCTCGCGCTCGCCTACGTGCGCCACACGCAGGAGCCCGATCGCGACCGTGAGACGCTCGTGCAGAGCCAGGCCGAGGAGCTGCTCAGCCGAGGCGCCGCGCTGCTCGGCGACCCCGACGTCGAGCGTCACGTCGTGACCGACCGCTCCACGCCGGAGGGGCTGCGAGCCCTGGCCGAGCGTGACGGCGCGAGCGTGATCGTGTTCTGCTCGGACTCGCACACCGCCAAGGGCCACGTGTCGGTCGGCAACTCGGCCGAGCGACTGCTCGACGGTGCGCGCGCCGCGGTTGCGATCGCGCCCGCAGGCTTCGCCGAGAGCGCCCGCGCCGCGGCGATCCAGCGGATCGTCGCAGTCGGCGACGGCGGCGGCGGCGCGCACGCGACCGCCGAGTCGCTCGCACGAGCCCTGAACGCGACCGTCGAGCCGGTCGCCGACGAGCATGCCGACCTGCTGATCATCGACTCGCGGCCCGAGGCCGAGCCCGGCCGGATCTCGCTCAGCTCCTCCGCCGCGCATCTGATCGAGATCGCGACCTGCCCCGTGCTCGTCGTGCCGCGCGGAGGCGTGCTCGAGTTCGACCGCACGCACGCAGCGGTCGGCGTCTGAGACCTGAGGGGTGCGATGCCCGCCGCCGCGCCGAGCGCGCGGCGGCGCGGGGGAGCGCTGCGGGCCCGCGAGGGGCGGCGTCGTGGGCCGCTCGCAGGACGTCGTGACCCGCGCTCGACGGGAGCCATCGTGAGCCCCGCTCAACGGGCGGCCTCGCGCGCGCGGCGCGCGAGCGCGTAGCGCGCGAGCGCCTGAAGCAGGTCGAGCGTGCCTCCCACGAGATGCGCGCTGCGGCCGGTCCACAGGCGCGCCTCGATGTGGCGCGCGGCGCTCCGCAGCTGCGCCGGCCGGCCACGCGGAGCCTTCGACGGCGCTCGTGCACGGAAGCGGCGCGGGGCTGTCGAGGATCGCCGGGCCGGCACCTGGCGCACGGTATCGTGGCGTGGGTGCCAGCCGCCGTCAAGACCACAGTCACGGAGCTCCCCGACTCGCGTGTGCGCCTCCAGGTGGAGGTGCCCGCCGACGAGCTCGAGGGGCGACTCGAGCGCAGGGCGAGCCAGCTGGGGAAGGACCTGAAGCTGCCGGGCTTCCGTCGCGGCAAGGTGCCCGCGCCGCTCGTGATCCAGCGCATCGGCCGCGAGGTCGTCCTCGAGGAGGCCGTTCGCGACACGCTCTCGAGCTGGTACGCCGACGCGATCCACTCCTCGGGCATCGTTCCGGTCGGCGATCCGCAGGTGGACCTCGGCGAGATGCCGGCGAAGGGGCAGGCGCTCGAGTTCGCGATCGAGATCGGCGTGCTTCCCCGCGCGGAGCTCGGCGACTACCTCGGCCTCGAGGTCGCGCGCCGCGAGCCCGAGGCCAAGGAGGAGCAGATCGACCAGGAGATCGAGGCGATGCGCGAGCGTCTCGCGCGGCTCGAGACGGCCGAGCGCCCGGCGGCGGAGGGAGACTTCGTCGTCGTCGACTACGTCGGCGCGCTGGCGGTCGAGGACGGAGACGGCGGGCAGCGCAGCGAGCCGTTCGCGGGCGGCGAGGGGCGCGACCAGCTCGTCGAGCTGGGCGGTGGAAACCTGATCCCCGGCTTCGAGAGCGCGCTGGTCGGGGCGAGCGCCGGCGAGACGCGCACGATCGAGGTCCCGTTCCCCGCCGACTACGGCAACCGCGAGCTCGCGGGCCGCGACGCGATCTTCGAGGTGACGATCAAGGAGGTCAAGCTCAAGCAGCTCCCCGAGCTCGACGACGACTTCGCCGTCGACGCCGGCTTCGACGACGTGCAGGAGCTGCGTGAGGACATCCGCAGGCGGCTGCTCGAGGCCGACGAGGAGCGCGTCGAGGGCGAGTTTCGCCAGAGCGCGCTCGACGCGGCCGTGGCCGGCGCGCGCGTGGCGATCACGCCGGACCTCGTCAAGGCGCGCGCCCGCGAGATGTGGGAGCGGATGCTGCACTCGCTCTCGCATCGAGGCGTCTCGCGCGAGGCCTACATCCGCGTCCTCGGCCGCAGCGAGGAGGAGATCCTCGCCGACATGGAGCCCGACGCCGAGCAGGCGCTGCGCCGCGAGGCAGTGCTGACGGCGGTGGTCGAGGCCGAGCGGATCGAGCCCTCCGAGCAGGAGCTGCTCGAGGTGCTGACGCCGATCGCCGAGCGCGAACAGGTCGAGCCGCAGAAGCTGCTCGAGGAACTGCGGCGCGCGGGACGGCTCGACGAGGTGCGTGAGGATCTCGCCGCGCGCGAGGCGATCGAAGCGATCGCGAGCCGTGCGGTGGCGATCCCCGCGTCGCAGGCGGCGGCGCGCGAGAAGCTGTGGACGCCGGAGAAGGGCGCGGAGGCGGAGAGCGCGACCGCAGGGTCCACCCGTCTGTGGACCCCCACCGATCAGCGGTCGGCAAGCTAGCCTCTAGAGGAATCCGGTCGGCGAAGTGAAACAAAGGCGAGGACTATGAGCCCACTTGTCCCAATGGTCGTTGAGCAGACCTCACGCGGTGAGCGAGCGTTCGACATCTACAGCCGCTTGCTCAACGAGCGGATCATCTTCCTCGGTACGCCCGTCGACGACCAGATCGCGAACCTGATCGTCGCGCAGCTGCTGCACCTGGAGTCCGATGATCCCGAGAAGGACATCTCGCTGTACATCAACTCTCCCGGCGGCTCGGTCTACGCCGGCCTTGCGATCTACGACACGATGCAGTTCATCCGCCCGGCAGTGTCGACGCTCTGCACAGGGCAGGCGGCTTCGATGGGCTCGCTGCTCCTTGCTGCCGGCGCCAAGGA
>DATAYP010000004.1:0-52136 GCA_036272475.1 Solirubrobacteraceae bacterium
CGGGGCACCGCCTCGGCGCGATCGACTTCGACGATCTGCAGTGGGAGCGGCGACCCTACAAGCCGTGGCGTGCGTACGGGCAGTCCAAGCTCGCCAACCTGCTATTCACCGCCGAGCTGCAGCACAAGCTGATCCGGGCCGGCTCAAGCATCAAGGCCACCGCCGCGCACCCAGGCTACGCCGCGACCAACCTCCAGTTCCATTCCGGGAACCGCGTAATGGACGCGCTCAGCTGGGTCGGCAACCACCTCCTCGCCCAGGACGCAGATGGCGGGGCGCTGCCAACGCTCTACGCGGCCGTGGCTGACATCCCCGGCGACAGCTTCGCCGGGCCGTCCGGCCCCATGGAGTGGCGTGGCGGAGCCAAGCTGGTCAAGCGGAGCGCCGCCGCCAAGGACATGGACGTCGCCCGCCGCCTGTGGCAGGCCTCCGAGCAGCTGACTGGCGTCCGCTTTCCCCTGAGAGCGCAGCCACCGTCGGCCAACGGGAAGGTCACCGGCGAGGCGGTGCCAACCCTCGAGGCCAACCACTAGCTCGGTCGAGCTGGACGCCCTGGACGCGCGCCGCGTCGGGGGGTCAATTCCCGACGGTCGAAACCCAGCCGGGTCCGCCTGATGCCGCCGCGTCGCACGGCGACATCGACGCGGACCGCCTCAAAGGAAACGTCATGCGGCCGAGGTGCGGCGCTATGACCGGTTTATCGGGGCGCCGAGATTCGAACTCGGGACCTCACCGACCCGAACGGTGCGCGCTACCAGGCTGCGCCACGCCCCGTGGCGACCCGCAGTATTCCACACCGAGCAGTTCCGGCGGCCCATCGCCCGGGCCCCACCCGCCGCCCGGGCCAGCCCTGGCCCGGCGCCCGCGCACCGCATCGCACGCGGCCTTCCCCACCCCGCTATCGTCGCGCCGTGCCCGCGACGCTGCAGGAGATCCTCGAAGAGGCCGACGCGATCCTCGAGCCTGGGCGCTTCGAGGACTACGGACCCAATGGCCTGCAGGTCCCGGGGCGGGCGGAGGTCGCGACGATCGCCACGGGCGTCTCGGCGCACCTCGAGCTGTTCGAGGCGGCCGCCGTCGAGAAGGCCGACCTGCTGCTCGTGCACCACGGGATCTTCTGGGGAAGCGGGCCGGGGCCGGTCGATGAGCTGCTCAAGCGCCGCCTGATGGTGCTGTTCGACGCCGACATCTCGCTCGCCGCCTACCACCTGCCGCTCGATGCGCATCTCGAGCTCGGCAACAACGCGCTGCTCGCCCGGGCGCTCGGGGCCGAGGAGCTTCGCCCCTTCGCGTTGCATCGTGGCGAGCCGATCGGCGTCCTCGCGGAGTGGCCCGACGGCGGCATGACGCCGGCCGAGCTGTTCGAGCGGACCCGCGATGTGACCGCGCGCGAGCCGCTCGTCTTCGACTCGGGGCCCCCGCGCATCAGCCGCATGGGGATCGTCTCTGGCGCCGGCGCCGATTACCTCGACGAGGCGGCCGCGGCGGGAGCGCAGGCCTTCATCACCGGTGAGCCCGCCGAGCGCTGCATGGCCCAGGCGCGCGAGCTCGGCGTGCACTTCATCGCCGCCGGCCACTACGCCACCGAGACCTTCGGCGTCAGGCGCCTCGGCGGGCACCTCGCGGGCCGCTTCGATCTGCGCCACGTCTTCCTGGACGTCCCGAACCCCGTCTAGCATCCCGCGCCCTCGCGCGCGACCATAGCGTCTAACATCACGGCAGAAGGTTTCGGTCAGTCACTTCGAGGAGGAGAGTTTCAATGGAGGCCACCGCCACCGCGTCGATGACGGGATCGCGAACGATCGCCGATGTGATCCCGCGCGCCTCCTCCGAGCATCCCGATCAGGTCGCCGTGCGCTACAAGCGCGACGGCGAGTGGCACGACGTCCTCTACACCGAGCTCGCGGAGATCGTGCGCGAGGTTGGGCGGGGGCTGATCGACCTCGGAATCCAGGCCGGCGAGCGCATCTGCATCCTTGCGAACACGCGGCCGGAGTGGAGCTACGCCGACCTCGGCGCCACTACCGCCGGAACGATCGTCGTGCCGATCTACCAGACGAACTCGCCCGAGGAGTGCCACTGGGTGCTCTCCGACTCCGACGCCTGCGCGATCGTCTGCGAGGACGAGCAGCAGCTCGCGAAGATCGCCGAGATCCGGGACCGCCTGCCGAACCTGCGGACGATCATCGTCATCGACCCTCCGAGCGGTCAGTCCAACGGCTCGGCCTCCGCGGTGCAGGGACTCGGCGCGATCACGCTCGACGAGGTCCGCGAGCGAGGTCGCAAGCGCCCGGCCGAGGAGCTCGAGGCACGTCGCGCCGCGATCCGCCCAGAGGATCCCTTCACGTTCATCTACACCTCCGGCACGACCGGGCCGCCGAAGGGCTGCGTGCTCACGCACGGCAACTACTGCGCGATCATCGACATGATCTCCGAGGTCCGCGAGATCACCGAAGACGAGGTCATCTACCTCTACCTCCCGCTCGCGCACTCCTACGCGCTGCTCGTCCAGCTCGGCTCGTTCTCGCTTGGCAGCACGCTCGCCTACTACGGCGGCGACACGAAGCAGATCATCCCCGAGCTCAGCGAGGTCAAACCGACCTACCTGCCGTCCGTGCCGCGCGTCTTCGAGAAGATCTACACGCTCGCCCATGGCGCGATCGAGGCGATGCCGGCGGAGGAGCAAGAGCGCGTCGCCAAGGCGATCAAGCTCGGCGTCAAGGTCCGCGACCTGATCAACCAGGGCCAGCCCGTGCCGGAGGAGCTTCAGAAGCCCTTCGAGGAGGCAGACGAGCAGCTCTTCAAAAACGTTCGCGCGATCTTCGGGGGGCGCGTTCGCCAGGCGACGAGCGGCGCGGCTCCGATCGCGCACGAGATCCTCGAGTTCTTCTACGCCAGCGGCGTCCCCGTGTTCGAGGGCTATGGCATGACCGAGACCGCCACGGCGGCGACCACCTCGACGCTCGAGAACCACCGCTTCGGCACCGTTGGACGCGCGCTCCCGGGCGTCGAGATCAAGATCGCCGACGACGGCGAGATCCTCGTAAAAGGGCCGAACATCTTCGCCGGCTACCACAACCAGGCCTCGACGAGCTTCGGCGCGGTGGAGAACGGCTGGCTGCACACCGGCGACCTCGGCTCGCTCGATGAGGACGGCTACCTCTCGATCACGGGGCGCAAGAAGGACATCATCATCACCGCCGGCGGCAAGAACCTGACGCCCGCCAACATCGAGAACGACCTCAAGCAGTGCCGCTGGATCTCCCAGGCGGTCATGCACGGCGACCAGCGTCCCTTCCCCGTCGTGATGATCACGCTCGATGAGGAAGAGATCCCCGCCTACGCGCGCGAGCACGGCCTGCCCGAGGACGTCGCCTTGCTGAGCCGCGATCCGCAGATCCACGAGCTGATCCAGCAGGAGATCGACCGCGCCAACTCCAACTACGCCCAGGTCGAGCAGGTCAAGAAGTTCGTGATCCTCGACCACGACCTCTCGCAGGCGACGGGCGAGCTGACGCCGACGCTGAAGGTCAAGCGCAACGTCGTCAACGAGCGCTACAAGGAGATGTTCGACGCGCTCTACAGCGGCTAGCGTGCCGCCAACGTGTTAGCTGCGAAGATGGGGAGTGATGCGCACCGACCCAGCGGATAACGGCGGCCTGTTCGTCGGTCGGCGTCCCGGGACTGCGCCGGTGCACTACCGCACGCTCCCAGAGCGCGGCAGCGAGCGGCGCCAGCGCGCCGACGGCTCGCTCGCCGGGCTGATGCTCGTTGCGATGACGTTCCTCAGCCTGCTGTGCTGGGGACCGATCCCGCTCGCATGCCTGTGGCTCGGCTCCGAGGCCAACTACCTCACCGGTAGCGTCGGGGCGGGCATCCTCGTCGCCTTCGCCGGCCTCTTCGCGCTGCTGTTCGGCACGCTCTCGCTACTGCGCCGTCTGGACCAGGCGTGGATCCTCGTGCGGCGCGCCGCCGGCCACGATCAGCGCACGGGCGTGCTGGGCCGGATCTTCGCCGCGACAGCGGCCGTCTGCGCGATCGGCTTCATCTTCTGGTTCCTCGTGATCCACGGTCCCGGCTCGAGCTCCTTCTCAAGTCACAGCGTCTAGCCCGGCCCGGCGTACGGCTGGCGGGCGCCGGGGCACCTCCGAGGATTACTGCTAGAACGGCGATACGTGGGCCTTCTCGACTACTACCGGCAATTCGAGGGCATGTCCGAGGAGGAGGTCAACGAAGGCCTTCGCCGCGAAGCGCAGGAACGCAAGGAAAAGGCGCTCACCCGCGTCGAGACGCTCGACCTCTCGCAGACGACCTGGCCCGAGCTGCCGCATCCGCGCGTCGTCAACGCGATCACGTTCGTCGCCCGCAGGGGCCTCCACCGCTACCCCCACACGCGCGGCTCTGAGCTGCGCGACGAGCTGGCAGAGCACCACGGCGTCGAGCGCGGCCGGCTGATCCTGGGCAACGGAGCCGCGGAGCTTCTCAGCGCGGCGACACGCGCGCTGATCGAGCCCGGCCAGCGACTGCTCACCACCTGGCCCTCCTACCCGCTCTACCCGATCATGGCGCGCCGCGCCCACGGGCAGGCCGTCCCCGTCGCCGGCGGCGTCGAAGCGTTGCTCGAGGCCGCGCGGGAGCCCGAGACGCGCGTCGTCGCGCTGGCGAGCCCGAACGACCCGACGGGAGAGCTGCTCGCCACGGCCGAGCTCCGACGGCTGCTCGACGAGCTTCCTGCCGGCGTCGCCGTGCTGCTCGACGAGGCGCTCGTCGACTTCGCGGACGCCCAGCCTGCCGGCGCCTCGCTGGAGCTACTCGAGCGATACCCGCGGCTGCTCGTCTTCCGCAGCTTCTCGAAGGCCTGGGGCCTCGCCGGCCTGCGCGTCGGCTACGCGATCGGCGCCCCCGGATCCGAGGATCTGATGGCCGAGCTCGAGCCCGACCTCGGCGTCTCAGAGGTCTCCCAGGCGGGCGCGCTCGAGGCGCTGCGGGGATGCGGGCCGCTGCTCGAGCGCCGCGTGCGGACAATCTCCCAGGAGCGCCCGCGGCTCACCGCGGCGCTCGCCGAGCGTGGCTTCGACGTCACCGAGAGCCAGGCGAACTTCCTGTGGGCCGCCCACCCCGAGCTCGAGGGCGATGAGCTCGCCGCGCGGCTCGCCCAGACCGGCGTGCTCGTGGCCACGGGGAGCGCGCTGGGAGAGCCTCACCACCTGCGTATCGCACTGCGCAACGCCGCGGCCACCGACCGCCTGCTGAACGCGATCGACAAAGTCACCTAGCGGCGGTCGAGCTACGCCGGCGGGCGCCCTGTCGAGCGGTCAGCTGGCCGAGCCGGCCTGACGCAGGAGCGCGCCGGTCGTGCCTTCGAGGATCTTCCGCCAGGCGCTCACCTCTTCGGCGCCGGCGTCGAAGTGCTGCACGACTTTCCGAAGGCGCTTCTCGGAGATCGCGATCCCGTGGCGCTTGGCGACCGCCGCGTAGTGCTCGTATTCGCCGGCGAGGTGTTTGGTCACCGACTGGAACCCGTGACGGCCGATCTCGACGCGAGAGGCGAAGCTCATCATCGACGTCTGGAACATCAGTTCGTCGGTCGGTTCGGGCTCGATCAAGACGATGTCGACGCCCGGATAGCGCGCCTCCCAGCCCTTTTTCAGCTCGTGCAGGCGCTGGTGCGCGACCAGCTTGAACGCCTGGTAGCCGATCTGCGGGAAGCCCATGTCGGAGACCCGCCGCGGGCGCGTGCCGCGCAGCGTGCGGACGCTCTCGGAGAAATCGTTGACGAACGGCACGATCGGGTTGATCACGACGACGAACTTCGCGCCCGCCTCGATCGCGATGTCGAGGTTCGTGGTCGACACGATCCCACCGTCGATCAGCTCACGCTCGCCGACCTTCACCGGCGCGTAGACCATCGGCAAGGCGCCCGAGGCGCGGACCGCGGTGGAGATCGGTACGTCCTCGGAGGGGTCGACCCCGAAGACCACGCGCTCGCAGGTGTCGAGGTCGGTGGCCGTCAGGTAGAGCTCGCATGCGAGCTCGTGGAAATCGTCGGTGCGGCCGGGCTCGTTGAGCACCTTGCTCAGATAGCTCTCGATCCCGGCACCCGTGTAGGCGCCCGAGGGAAGGCCCTCGGCGAGGCCCATCACGGCGTCCATCAGCGACACGGCACCGCGCTGGGTGACCATCTGACGGGCCAGCATCAGCGCCCGCCACGGCATCAGCGCGCCCTTGCGGGCGAACTCGGTCACGTTCAGGCGCAGCAGATCGCCGATGTCGATGTCCTTGAACGGCAGCTTGCCCTGACGCGTGACGACCCGCATCATCTCCTCGGGCGTGACGCCGTTGGCGCACAGCGCCGCGATGAACGAGCCGGCGGATGTGCCGACGTAGACGTCGAACTGGTTGACGCTGCTGTTGACGGCCAGCAGGTCGAGCGCGCGGAGCGCCCCGATCTCATAAACGCCGCCCGTGAAGCCGCCGCCGCCGAGCACGAGCGCGGTCTTGTCGCGCCGCGGCCGCCGGCGCCGGTCGACCGATCCGGGGCGTCCCACCCCTCGGGCCGCGACCCTTCGCGCGCGGGCCTTGCTAGCCGGTGTACCGCCGCCGTTGAGCGCCGGTTCCAGCTTGACAACCTTGCCCATGGAAAGGCATTCTAGGGCGGAGTGCCCCGGAAACGGCTCGTCCTCGCACTCAGCCTGGTTTCCGGAGCCGCATCTCTCGGCGCGATCGGCCCCTCGGGTGCGGCCGCGGCCGGCGAATTGCAGGCCCTCCAGAGCGACCTCAGCCGCCAGCTGGCGCTCGCCGGCTCACAGGACGGCGCCTACGTCTACGACGTCACCGCCAAACAGGAGCTCTTCTCGGAACGAGCCGGCGCGATGCGCCCGCCGGCGTCCGTCGAGAAGCTCTACACGGCGACGACCGCCCTCGCGCGCTTCGGTCCCGAAGCGCGCCTGACGACAACCGTCAACGGCGTCGGACACCTCGCGCCGGGGGGCGTCTGGGAAGGCAGCCTCTACCTGCGGGGCGAAGGCGATCCGACCTTCGGCAGCAGCGCCTTCATCCGCAGCGCCTACGGCGGAAAGGGTGCGAGTGTCACCTCGCTCGCCCGCCAGCTCGTCCGCGCCGCCGGCATCCACCGCGTCACGGGGTCGATCCTCGGCGACGAGAGCTACCTCGACCCCCTCCGCGGCGAGCCCTCGAGCGGCTTCGCGCCAGACCCGTTCCTCGAAGGCACGCTCAGCGGCCTCGCCTTCGATCGTGGCACGAGCGGCTCCGAACGCGGCCGCCATGCTCCCGCCGCCTTCGCCGCCCGGCGGCTGTGGGCCGCGATGCGCTCGCTCGGCGTCTCGATCCAGGGGCACAGCGGCGCGGCCACGACACTCCCCGGCGCCACCCCGCTCGCCCGCGTGCAGTCGCCGACTGTCGCTCAGCTGATCGGCCTGATGCTGCCGCCATCTGACAACTTCTTCGCCGAGACGCTCATCAAGGACCTCGGCGCGCGCTTCGGCGGCGCGGGCACGACCGCAGCCGGCGCCGCGGTAGTCGCTCAGACGATCCAGGGGCTGTTCGGCAGCCATCCGCGCGTCGTCGACGGCTCCGGCCTCTCACCCGCCGATCAGACCTCCCCGCTCCAGGTCGCCGGCCTGCTCGTCGCGCTCGCACCGACGCCGACCGGCGCGCTGCTGAGGCAGAGCCTCGCCGTCGCGGGACGTAGCGGCACGCTCAAGAAACGCATGCGAAACACGAGCGCCGCGGGGCGCTGTCAGGGCAAGACGGGGACGCTCAGCGGCGTCTCGAATCTCGCCGGCTACTGTCAGTCGGCCGGCGGCCATCTGCTCGCCTTCGCGATCTTCACCGACGGCATCGAAACGCAGGCCGCGCACACCTTCCAGGACCACATGACGATCACGATCGCGGGTTACTGAGGTGCGCGCACGCGCAGCCTGCCGAGCCATGAGGCTTTGTGGGGACCGAGCACGCCGGGCGCCGAGATACCGCGACGGCTGCGCCTGATAGCGTCGCGCCGCAGATGACCGAGATCGGACTCACACCGTGAGCGGCCCCGAGCCTCCCCGGCCACCGCGACCTCCGGTCCCGCCCGAGCGACCAACCGAACAGCTGGGAGCGAGGCAGCCGAGACAACCGCTGCCCTCCGAGCCCGTCGTCGAACGCGTGCCGCCCGGACTGCCGCCGGAAGACCGCAGCTGGGGCAACCCGTGGGCGGCGCTCGTTGCGGGGATCGTCGGCGCGCTGCTCGGCGTCGTGATCGGCCTCGCCGTCGGCGGCAAAGGCAAGACCGTCACCGAAACCCAGCGCTCCGCGGCCACGCAGACCGTCACGCAGACGAAAACAGTGGTCCAGCCGAAGGTCGAAACGCACACGGTCACGACCACGACGAGCACTCCCACTCCGCTCGCGGCCGAAAACGAAGCCCGCCGCCGCGAAGCCGAAAAAAACCTGAAGACCGTCGAAAAAGAAAACGAAGAACTGAAGCGCCAGGCCGAAGGGCGCCAGGCGCCGTAGCTCCAGGAAGTACTTGGGCGACCCCCGCCCGCGCGCGGCCCCTACAGCCCTTCAGCGGCGCCCGACGCAAGCGCCTCCAGCACCGCGGCCCCGGAGCGCCGCCTCCCGAAGCCCTGAGGCACCCCCGACCCACCGAGTGCGGCGCGCGCGAGCACTGGACCGCGGTCCGCTATGCTGCGCCGCGCAATCCCAACCGGACTACGGTCCGGTCGAACGCGTCGGGCTCTAGCGGAAAGGACAGGCCATGGCAGACATGAAGATCGCGATCATCCTCGGGAGCACGCGTCCCGGGCGCAACGGCGCGAGCGTCGCCGACTGGGTCCTCGAGAAGTCGAGCGGCCGCACCGAGGCGCAGTACGAGCTGGTCGACCTCGCCGACCATCCGCTGCCGCACATGGACGAGCCGGTGCCGCCGTCGCTCGGCCAGTACGCGGGTCAGCACACGAAGGAGTGGGCGCAGACGATCGGCGCCTACGACGGCTACATCTTCGTCACGCCCGAGTACAACCACTCGACCTCCGGCGTACTCAAGAACGCGATCGACTACCTCTACGGCGAGTGGAACAACAAGGCCGCCGCGTTCGTCAGCTACGGCTCGGTGGGCGGAGCACGCGCGATCGAGCACCTTCGCGCGATCTGCAGTGAGCTCCAGATCGCCCACGTCCGACAGCAGCTGAGCTTCTCGATGTGGACCGACTTCGAGAACTTCTCGGCGTTCGCCCCCGGTCCGCAGCACTCGGAAGCGGTCGTGGTCATGTTCGATCAGCTCGAGGCGTGGACAAGAGCGATGCAGTCCGTGCGAGCCGCTTGAGCTGCTGAGGGCGTAGCTGAGCCAGCGGCCGCGTGTGCTCGCGGCCGGGCTCCCGGAGATACGGGCATCGCGGCCCGCAGGGCTCAAGCAGGCCGCCCGATCGGCCGAGGTTGTCCGCGATGGCCCAAGCGCGGACAAGCACCTGCCTCGTCTTCCTGGTCGTGCTGCTCGCGCTCGGGGCCTTCTGCTACGCGGGCCCGGAGGGCATCGCCAGGGCCGCGCAGGCGCACGGCGGGATCGTCGGCGACCTCGTCGGTCAGCTCAAACGCGAAGACGACGAAGCCGAAGTGCAGCAGATCCGCGAACACGAACCGGCGACGCGCGAAGAACGCGAAGAAGCGCACGAACAGGCCGAAGAGGTCGCGATCCAAGTCGCGCAGCAGCGCGAAGCCGAAGAATCCTGATGCGGACCGGCGCTACGCGCCGAGCAGCTCACGCAGCCCCGCCTCGTCGAGCACCGGCACCTGCAGGCGCTCCGCCTTCTCGAGCTTCGACCCCGGGCTCTCGCCGGCGACGACGAAGTCCGTCTTCTTCGACACCGAGCCGGTGACGCGCCCACCCGCGGTCATGATCCGCTGCGTGGCCTCCTCGCGCGACCAGTCGGGCAGGCTCCCCGTGAGCACGAGCGTCTTGCCGGCGAGCGGCCCCTCCGACGGCGGTGGCCCGGCTTCATGGAAGCGCAGGCGGACCTCTCGCAGTTCGCCGATCAGCGTGCGCATGCGCTCGTCGTCGAGCTGAGCGCGGATCGAGCTCGCCATCTTCTCCCCCACTCCCTGCGTCTCGGCGATCGCCTCCGGGCTCGCGGCGAGCAGCGCGTCGATGTCACGAAAGCGCTGGGCGAGATTGCGGCCGGTGACCTCGCCGACCTCCTCGATCCCGAGGCCGAAGAGCACGCGCGCGAACGATCGCTCCTTCGAGGACTCGATCGCGGCGATCAGGTTCCTCGCCGAGAGCTCGCCGAAGCCTTCGAGCTCGACCAGCTGCTCGTTGCGCAACCGGTAGAAGTCCGCAGCGGTCCGCACGAGGCCGCGCTCCTGCAGGAGCGCGACCTGCTTCTCGCCGAGGCCCTCGATGTCCATCGCGCCGCGCGAGACGAAGTGCTTGAGCAGCTGCCAGGCTCGCGCCGGGCAGTCGCGGTTGGGGCACTTGGTGAAGACGCCGTCCTCGGGCTTGACAGTCTCGGTGCCGCAGAAGGGGCAGCGCTCGGGAGGATGGGGCCGCGGCGGACGGCGGCTCTGCTCGACGACATGGGGAGCAGGCGAGACGACCTGAGGGATCACGTCTCCGGCGCGCACGACGATCACCTCCTCGCCGGCGCGGATGTCCTTGCGCAGGAGGTCCTCCTCGTTGTGGAGCGTCGCGAGCTTGATCGTCACGCCCGCGACGGCGACCGGCTCGAGCACCGCATACGGGCGCATGTCGCCGAACTTGCCGACGTTCCACATCACTTTTTCCAGGCGTGTGACGGCGGTCGTCGGCGGGAACTTCCAGGCCACGGCCCAGCGCGGGTCGCGCCCCACCGAGCCGAGCCTGCGCTGGAGCTCGAGGTCGTTGACCTTGACGACGACCCCGTCGATCTCGAAGTCGAGCTCGCCGCGGCGGCGCTCCCACTCCTCGCACTGCGCGATCACCTCCTCCTCGCTCGCCAGCAGCCTGATGCCGCGGTTGACCGGGAAGCGATGCTCGCGCAGCCACTCGAGCGCCTCGCCATGCGTCTTGAACGAGAGCCCTTCGGTCACGCCCAGCTGGTAGCACCAGATCGAGAGCGGGCGCTTGGCCGCATCCGCCGGATCGAGCTGGCGAATCGTGCCGGCGGCCGAGTTGCGGGGGTTCATGAACGTCGACTCGCCCGCTTCGGCGCGGCGCTCGTTCAGCGCCGTGAAGTCGGCGAGCGACATGTAGACCTCGCCACGCACCTCCAGCAGCGGCGGTGCCCCCCGCACGTGCAGCGGGATCGCACCGATCGTGCGCAGGTTGTGCGTCACGTCCTCCCCGATCTCGCCGTTCCCGCGAGTCACGCCGCGCTCGAGCACACCGTCGCGGTACACGAGGCTGATCGCGAGCCCGTCGATCTTCGGCTCGACGGCGTACTCGAAGCGCGGCTCGGCGATGCCCTCGCGAGCGAGGTGCCCCCGCATGCGCTCGACCCATGCGCGCAGCTCCTCGGCGGAGCGCACGTTGCCGAGCGAGAGCATCGGCTCGAGGTGCTCGACTTTCTCGAGGCGACCAACGGGCTCTCCGCCGACCCGCTGGGTGGGCGAGTCGGGCGTGACGAGCTCGGGGTGCTCGGCCTCGATCGCCCGCAGCTCGTCGAGCAGCGCGTCGTAGACGTCGTCGCCGATCTCGGGGTCGTCGAGGACGTAGTAGCGGTAGGAGTGGTATCCGAGCTGCTCGCGCAGCTCCCGGGCACGCCCGCGCGGCGATCGACTCTTCGAGGGTGCCGCCTTGCCCTTCGCGCTCACTTCGCGTCTTGGGCGACCGGGAGCAGCTGCTGCAGGTCGAAGCCGCGCAGCGCCTCGAGGCTCGGGCGGTCGGTGAGGTCGAAGTGGATCGGTGTGACGGCGACGCGCCCGCCGTCGACTGCCGCGAGGTCGGTGCCCGGCTCGTCCTCGAACCCGGGATCAGAGCCGTAGATCCAGTAGCGCCGGCGGCCCTCCTCCTCACGCTCGAGCTTCAGCTCGTCGCGGTAGATCCGCTTGCCGAGGCTCGTCACCTCGACCCCGGCGGGCGGGCAGGCGGGCACGTTGATGTTGAGCAGCGTTTTCGCCGGCAGTGGCACCTGCTCGATGCGCTCGACGAGCCGCGCGACGAACATCGCGGCGATGCCGAAGTCATAGCCGCCGTCGAAGCGGTAGTCGAGCGCGCGGGCTCCCGACTGCTGGGAGACGGCGATCGCGGGCAACCCCAGCACGACGCCCTCGAGCGCGGCTGCGACGGTGCCCGAGTAGGTGATGTCGTCGCCGAGGTTCGCGCCGTGGTTGATCCCCGAGACGACGAGGTCAGCGGTGAAGTCCTCGATCAGGCCGAGGCTCGCGAGCCGCACGCAGTCGACGGGCGTGCCGTCGGTGGCGTAGCCGACGGTGCCGTCCGCGAAGGGAACCTCGGCGACCCACAACGGCCGGCGCGTCGTGATCGATCGGGCCATCGCCGAGCGGTTTCCGTCGGGCGCGATCACCGCCAGGCGCACTCCGTCGAGCCCGACGAGTGCGCGCCTCAGCGCCTGCAGGCCCTCGGCCTCGATCCCGTCGTCGTTTGTCAGCAGCACGTTGATCATCGCTGTCCCGCCCAGCATAGGGGCCGCCTGGGTCGCGGGCGGTGACCGACCCGTTAGCGCGGCCGCTCGCCGGGCTCCTCGTCGTAGCGCACGCTCGCCAGCGCGAGCCCGTGCGCCGGTGCCGTCCTGCCGGCGTCGCGCCGCGGGCGGCCCTCGAGCAGCGCGGTGAACTGCTCGAGCGTGCGGCGGCCGCTCGCGACCTCGAGCATCGTCCCCACGAGCACGCGGTTCATGTGCCGAAGGAACTTGTCCGCCTCGATCCAGAACTCGAGGATCTCGCCCTCGACCCTCCACTCGGCTAGCTCGACGCGGCTGCGGAAGTGCGAGTGCTCGGTCTCCGCCGGCGTGAACGCCGTGAAGTCATGCGTCCCGGCGATCTGCTCCGCGCAGGCGACGAGCGCGTCGGGCTCGAGGCGCGCGGGCACCCAGAATGCGCGATTGCGCTCGAACGCGCTGCGGGTACGCCGCGCGAGCACGCGGTAGCAGTAGGTGCGGCTGCGCGCATCGGTTCGCGCGTCGAAGCCCGCGCGCGCCGGCTCGGCCGCCAGCACGGCGAGATCCGCGTCGAGCAGCCCGTTCAGACGCAGCGGATCGACGGCCTCGTGCGCGTAGCTCGCGACCTGCCCCCAGGCATGCACGCCGCTGTCGGTGCGCCCGGCGACGGTCACGCTCAGCGCTCGCCCGTCGAGGCCGCGCTCGCCGAGCACGGTCCGCAGAGCGCGCTCGACCTCCTCCTGGACGGTGCGCCTGCCGGGTTGGCGCGCCCAGCCGGCGAAGTCCGCGCCGTCGTACTCGAGCGTGAGCTTGGTGATCATCGGAGGTCCTGCGCGAGGGCTGCCGGCGATGCGCCGCGGGCCGCTTCGCGGGGCGAGGAGCGAGGGTAGGATGGGGCGCGTCCGGCGGTGAGGCTTGCCGGCGGGCCACTCGATACTCCACCGACCGGGAGGGCGACGATGGGCTTCGACCAGTACCACGAGCCGGCGGCTGAGCTGAGCGCCGAGACGCGGACGTTCGCGCGGATGATCGCCTCGCTGACCGAGGAGGCAGAAGCGATCGGCTGGTATGAGCAGCGGATCTCCGTCGAGCCCGACAAGCAGGCGCGGGCGATCATGGAAAACGCCCAGCAGGAGGAGTTCAAGCACTTCGCGATGGACCTCGAGTACCTCAACCGCCGCTCGCCGAAGTGGCGCGTGGCGCTCAAAGGTGTGCTGTTCAGCGACGGCGACATCGTGGCCGCCGGCGAGCGCGCCGAGGACGCGGAGGACGACGTCTCGCGCTGAGCCGTGCCCGAGCCGGAGCCGGCCGGGCGCGCCGCTCGTCTCCGCTGCGGCTCGCCGAGCACCACCGCGCTCCGGCGGTCAGACGAGCTCGATATAGACCATCTCGGTCGCGTCGCTGCGGCGCGGACCGAGCTTCAGGATGCGGGTGTATCCGCCGGGACGCTCCGCGTAGCGGGGCGCCACGTCCTCGAAGAGCCTGTGCACGGTGAACTTGTCCTGCGCGAGCGTCGCGAGCGCCTGGCGGCGGGCGTGCAGATCGCCGCGCTTGGCGAGCGTGATCAGCTTCTCGATCTCCGGCTTGACCGCCTTCGCCTTCGCGGCGGTCGTTTCGATGCGCTCGTGCTCGATGATCTCCTTGCTGAGGTTCATCAGGAGCGCCTTGCGGTGCGCCGAGTCGCGGCTCAGCTTGTTTTTGGTCTTCTGGTGGCGCATCGTTCCGGGAGTCTAGATGGCGAGGGCGCTCGAGCTCAGTCCTGGCGGAGGTTCAGGCCGCGGGAATGGAGCGTCTCGATCACCTCGTCGATCGACTTTTTGCCGAAGTTCGGGATCGCGTTGAGCTCGGCCTCGGACTTCGAGATGAGATCGCCGACCGTCTGGATGCCGGCGCGCTTGAGGCAGTTGTAGGAGCGCACGCCGAGCTCGAGCTCCTCGATCAGGATGCCGAACTCCTCGCCCTGCAGCGCCGGCGCGCCGCCGCCGCCGACGGCGAGGCCGTGGCCGTCGAGCTGGCCGCCAGGCGCGGCGCGCAGCTCTTGGATGCGGTCCGCGTCGGTGAAGATCGCGAGCTGGGAGATCAGGAGCTCGGCAGCCTCGCGCAGCGCGGCCTGGGGGTCGATCGAGCCGTCTGTCTCGATGTCGAGCGTGAGCTTGTCGAAGTCCGTCTTCTGCCCGACGCGCGCCTGCTCGACGGCGTAGGCGACGCGCCGCACGGGCGAGAAGATCGAGTCGATCGGGATCACGCCGATCGGTTGGTCGGCGGACTTGTTCTCCTCGGCCGGGCGGTAGCCGCGGCCACGGCCGATCGTCATGTAGAGCTCGAGCTTGGTTTTCTTCTCGAGCGTCGCGATGTGCAGGTCGGGGTTGAGGATCTCGACGCCGGCCGGCAGGTCGATGTCCTTGGCGGTGATCTCGCCGGGACCGGTCACGACGAGCGGCGCCTCGACCTCGCTCGCGTCGGAGTGCATCCGGCAGACGACGCCCTTGAGGTTGAGCACGATGTCGGTGACGTCCTCCTTGACGCCGGGGATCGTCGAGAACTCGTGCGCCACCCCCTCGATGCGTACGCTCGTGACGGCTGCGCCCGCGAGGGATGAGAGCAAGACGCGCCGCAGCGAGTTGCCGAACGTGTAGCCGAATCCGCGGTCGAGCGGCTCGATCGTGAACGTGCCACGGTTCTGCTCCACGGACTCGCTTGTGATCCGGGGGATTTGGAAGTCGAGCATCAGAGTCCTAACGTCGTTTTGGTGTCGCACCGATGTCGCATAGGACACCGGCTCTGAGTCGCCGCAGCCACCTCGGCCGCGACGGGGGAAAATTTCGCCTTTACTTCGAGTACAGCTCGACGATGAGCTGCTCCTGCACCGGCGCGGCGACCTCCCGTCGCTCCGGCTTGCGCAGCACCTTGGCCGTGAGGGACTCGTGATCGGCCTGCAGCCACGCGGGGATCTGTCCGGTCAGCTCGGTGGCGTCCCTGACCACCTGTGTCGCGGGCGTCTCGGCCTTGATGGCGATCACGTCGCCTGGCCGCACCTGATAGCTCGGAATGTCGACCCGGCGCCCGTTCACGGTCCAGTGACCGTGGCGGATCAGCTGGCGCCCCTGCCGGCGGGAGGCAGCGAAGCCGAGCCGCACGAGCACGTTGTCGAGGCGGCACTCGAGCAGCGCGAGCAGGTTCTCGCCCGTGATCCCGGGCTGGCGCGATGCCTTTTCGTAATAGCCGTGGAACTGGCGCTCGAGCACACCGTAGTAG
The DNA here is from genome assembly GCA_036272475.1 of Solirubrobacteraceae bacterium. Classification (GTDB taxonomy): domain Bacteria; phylum Actinomycetota; class Thermoleophilia; order Solirubrobacterales; family Solirubrobacteraceae; genus Palsa-744. The sequence goes on from DATAYP010000004.1 coordinate 15,855, forward strand.
CGCCGCGCCTTCTGCTTCTCGCGCAGCTGCACGCGGTACTCGCTCTGTTTCAGGCGCCCGCGGCCGTGCTCGCCAGGCGGGTAGGAGCGGCGCTCGACGCCGCACTTGTCCGTCAGGCAGCGCTCGCCCTTGAGGAACAGCTTCTGCCCCTCGCGGCGGCACTGCTTGCACTGCGGGCCGGTTTCGCGTGCCATCAGACGCGCCTCCGCTTACGCGGGCGACAACCGTTGTGGGCCTGCGGCGTGACGTCCTTGACGCCCGTGACCTCGAGGCCGGCGGCCTGGAGCGATCGGATCGCGGTCTCGCGGCCGGAGCCGGGGCCCTTGACGTAGACCTCGACCTTCTGGAGCCCCTGCTCGAGGCCCTTGCGAGCCGCCGCATCGGCGGTCACCTGGGCGGCGAACGGAGTGGACTTGCGCGAGCCCTTGAAGCCCGCGCCGCCCGCCGACTCCCACGCGATCACGTTGCCCGTCGTGTCGGTCAACGAGACGATCGTGTTGTTGAAGGAGGTCTTGATGTGGGCCTGGCCGATCGGGATGTTCTTTTTCGGCTTGCGCCGGCCGCGGGCGCGTTTCGGGGCTGGAGGCACTACTTCTTACCCGCTTTCTTCTTCCCCGCGACCTGCATCCGCTTGGGGCCCTTGCGCGTGCGTGCGTTCGTCTTCGTCTTCTGGCCGCGCACGGGAAGGCCACGACGGTGGCGCAGGCCCCGGTAGCAGGCGATCTCCTGAAGTCTTTTGATGTCCTGCGAGCGCTCGCGGCGCAGATCGCCCTCGACGGTGAGCTGCTCGTCGATTGCGTCGCGCAGCTTGCCGACCTCGTCCTCGGTGAGGTCGCGTACGTAGGTGTCGGGGCTCACCCCGACCTCGCTGAGGATCTTGTTGGACGTCGAGCGGCCGATCCCGTAGATGTAGGTCAGCCCGATCTCGGAGCGCTTGTTGAGTGGGAGGTTCACCCCCGCGATGCGTGCCACTAGCCGATCACCCCTGGCGCTGCTTGTGGCGCTTGTTCTGGCAGATCACGAGCACCACCCCGTGGCGGCGGATGATCTTGCATTTCTCGCACATCGGCTTGACCGACGGTCTTACCTTCATGATCCCTTTCGGCGGCTGGGTTCCGTCGACTCGGCTCTGGCTGCCGTTGCGGCCGCCGCTACCGGGTCGTGGAGATTGCTCTCGCGCGCGGAAGAACTTCCTCGCATTCGAGCAGGACTCCTCATGGTAGCAACTCCGGTGCCCGGGAGCCCGGCGGATACGGGGCTCAGCGCACGCCGGCGGTGCCGTCCGACACGAGCTCGCCGTCGGCGGGCTCCGAGAGCCGGTGCCAGGGCGTAAGCACGCGCGGGCCGTGGCCCGTGACGGCAACGGTGAACTCGAAATGGGCGGTCGGGGAGCCGTCCTCGGAGTAGATCGCCCAGCCGTCGCCGCCGACGCGCACGCCTGGACGCCCCGCGGTGGTCATCGGCTCGATCGCCAGCACCATGCCCTCGTCGAGCAGCGGCCCCTTGCCGGGTTTGCCGTAGTTAGGGACCTGCGGATCCTCGTGCATGCTGCGCCCGACGCCGTGGCCGACGAGCGAGCGGACGATCGAGAGCCCTGCGCCCTCAGCGACCTGCTGGATCGCGAACGAGACGTCTCCCATGCGGTTGCCCGCCAGGCATTGTGCGACGCCGGCGTGGAGCGACTCCTCGGTTGCCGCCAGCAGCGCGCGAGCCTGCTCGCCGATGTTGCCGACGGGAAATGTGCGGGCCGCGTCGGCCACCCAGCCGTCGAGCGTGACGCCGACGTCGATCGAGACGATGTCGCCGTCCTTCAGACGGTAGGCGCCGGGGATGCCGTGCACGATCATCGCGTTCGGCGACGCGCAGATCGAGCCGGGGAAGCCGCGATAGCCCTTGAAGGTCGGCGTCCCTCCGCGCGAGCGGATGAAGCGCTCTGCGATCGCGTCGAGTTCCGCGGTGCTGATCCCGGGCCGGACCTTGCTCTCGAGCAGCTCGAGCGTGGCGACGAGGACCTCGCCGGCACGCGCCATGCTCTCGATCTCCTCGGGTGACTTCTTGATGATCACGGCCTGAGCTTAGCTAGAGCTGATCCTCGAGCCGGAGCGTCGCGACGGCTGCGCGGAGGTGGTCGTGCACGTCCTCGGCGCTGCGCCGCCCGTCGAAGCGGCGCAGCAGGCCGGCGCGGTCGTAGTACTCGATCAGCGGCTCTGTCTGCGCGTGGTAGACCTCGAGCCGCTTGCGGATCGTCTCCTCGCGGTCGTCGTCGCGCTGCACGAGGCGTGAGCCGTCCTGGTCGCAGACGCCCTCGTGCTTGGGCGGGTCGAAGTCGACGTGGTAGATGTGGCTCGGGTTCTTCACGCACACGCGCCTGCCGGCGAGGCGGCGCACGACATCCTCGTCGGGGACGTCGATCAGGAGCGCAGCGGAGAGCCGCCGGTCGAGGCCGGCGAGCGCTGCGGCGAGCGCGTCGGCCTGCTTCTCGTTGCGGGGGAAGCCGTCGAGCAGGAAGCCGTCACGGGCGTCGCCCGCGTTGATCCTTTCGATGATCATCTTCACGATCAGCTCGTCGGGCACGAGCTCGCCGGCGTCCATGTAGCGCTGGGCCTCGCGGCCGAGCTCAGTGCCGTCGGCCACCTGCGCGCGAAGGATGTCGCCGGTCGAGATGTGAGGCAGGCTGAAGTCCTCGCGCAGGCGCTCTGCCTGCGTGCCCTTGCCGGCGCCCGGGGGACCGAGCAGGATCAGGTTGAGGTCGGACAAGACCCAGGCAGACTATCCGCTCGCGCGTCGCGTCTTCGGTGAGCGCAAATCGCCCGCGAGCAAGCTCCAGCGACCCGGCGACGGCGGCCGGGCTACTTGAGGAAGCCCTCGTAACTTCGCATCATCAGCTGCGCCTCGAGCTGCTTCATCGTTTCGAGCGCGACGCCGATGACGATCAGGATCGAGGTGCCGCCGAGGGGGATGTTCTGATGCGTGCGCGCGATCAGGATCGTCGGCAGCGCGGCGACCGCGGCCAGGAAGAGCGCGCCCGGGAAGGTCAGGCGCGCGAGGATGCGGTCGAGGAATTCCGCCGTCGGGCGACCCGGTCTCACGCCCGGGATGAAGCCTCCGTACTTCTTGAGGTTCTCGGCCTGATCGACGGGGTTGAACGTGACCGCCGTGTAGAAGTAGGTGAAGATCACGATCAGGATCGACTCGCCGAGCACGTAGTGCCAGCTGTTCGGCGAGAAGAAGTCCGAGATTTCGCGGCCCCATTTCGTTTTCACCAGCTGACCCACGGTGGGCGGGAACGCCATCAGGCTCGCGGCGAAGATCACGGGGATCACGCCGGCCATGTTCACGCGCAGCGGCAGGTAGGTCTGTCCGCCCTCGGACATGCGCCTTCCGATCAGTCGCTTGGCGTACTGCACGGGGATCCGCCGCTGGCCCTCCTGCACGAACACGATCCCGGCGACGACGGCGAGCACGAGGAACGGCATCATCACCTTGAAGACCTGGTCGTTGGAGGTCCACCAGGTCTGGATGCCGCCCGGCAGCCGCGCGACGATCGAGGCGAAGATCAGCAGCGAGATGCCGTTGCCGATCCCGCGCTGCGTGATCAGCTCGCCCACCCACATCAGCAGCACGCAGCCGGTCGTGAGGCACACGACGATCAGGAAGATGTGCGGCGCGTCGAAGTGGCTGACGACCGATTCGCCGGCGTGCGCCTGGAGGCTGTGGAACAGGAACACGTAGCCGATCGACTGCGCGAACGCGAGGCCGACGGTCAGGTAGCGGGTGTACTGGGTGATGCGCGCCTGGCCGACCTCGCCTTCCTTTGAGAGCTTCTCGAGTGACGGCACCGCCACCTGCAGCAGCTGCAGGATGATCGAGGCGGTGATGTACGGCATGATCCCGAGCGCGAAGATCGCGATCCGCGAGAGGCCGCCTCCGGAGAAGAGGTTCAGCAGGCCGAGGATGTTGGAGCCGCCGAACTGCTTCTGGATGTTGTTGACGGCGCTGAGGTTGACGCCCGGGACGGGGATGTGCGAGCCCAGCCGGTAGATCAGCAGCATCGCCGCTGTGAAGGCGATCTTCTTGCGGATGTCCGCAACCTGGAAGGCGTTCAGGATCGTGGAGAGCATGGGCTGTCAGCGCGCGGCGCACACAGGAGATCTGCTCATCTGCCCGCGGAGTCGCCGATTCTAGTGGATGCGTCGTGCCGCGCCGCCGCTTGCACGAGCTCGCGACCTCGCTAGGCGTCGAGGATCTTGCAGGTGCCGCCGGCCGCCTCGATGCGCTCGCGCGCCGTCGCGCTGAAGGCGTGGGCGTGGACCGTCAGAGCCTTGCTCAGCTCGCCCTTCGCGAGCACCTTGACGGGCACGTTCTTACGCGAGCCGAGGCCGCTGGCCTTCAGGAGCTCGATCGTGACATCGGTGCCGGCGTCGAAGCGGCTCTCGAGATCGCCGAGGTTCACCGGCTGGGTGTGCGTCCGGAACGGCTCGAAGGGCATCGACTTCTTCATGTGGGGGCCGCGCAGCTTTCGCATGCGCATGTGGATCGGCATCTGGCCGCCCTCGAAGTTGGGCCTGCTCTTGGAGCCCGAGCGCGCGCCGGCGCCCTTCTGGCCCCGGCCGGAGGTCTTCCCCGTGCCCGAGCCTTCGCCGCGCCCGATGCGCTTGCGCGGGCGCCGGCTGCCGGGAGCCGGCGAGAGGCTGTGCAGCCCGACGCGCTCCGGGCGATCCTGCTGGGCGCTCACTTGGGCTCCTCGACCTCGACGAGATGGCGCACGGCGTGGATCATGCCGCGGGCCTGCTCTGAGTCCTCGACCTCGACCGAGTGGCCGATGCGGCGCAGGCCGAGCGAGCGAAGCGTGTCGATCTGCTTCTGGTTCGCGCCGTTCTTAGAGCGGCGCTGGGTGACGGTCACGGCCGCCATCAGCTCGCTGCCTGCTCGACGGCCGCCGGCTCCGATGCCGCGGCGGGCTCGGCCGTGAGGTGCTCGCTCGCGTCGGGGGAGCTCTCGCCGCCGAGCCCCAGCACCTTGTCGATCGAGAGCCCCCGGAGCTCGGCGACCTCCCGCGGCGTGCGCAGACCGCGCAGCCCGGCGACGGTCGCCTTCACGAGGTTGATCGGGTTCTGCGTGCCGAGGCTCTTGGAGAGGATGTCGTGGATCCCAGCGAGCTCGAGCACGGCGCGCACGCCGCCGCCGGCGATCACCCCCGTGCCGGGCGATGCGGGCTTCAGCAGCACGCTGCCCGAGCCGAACACGCCGGTCGTCTGGTGGGTGATCGTGCTGCCGTGCTTGGGCACGCGGAAGAGGTCCTTCTTGGCCCGCTCGACGCCCTTCTGGATAGCGAGCGGCACCTCGTTGGCCTTGCCGTAGCCGACGCCGACGACTTCGCGTTCGTCGCCCACCACGACGAGTGCCGTGAAGGAGAAGCGACGGCCGCCCTTGACAACCTTGGCGACGCGGTTGATCTCGACCACGCGCTCCTGGAGATCGAGGCCCGACGGGTTGACTGAGCGGTCTGACGATACGGACATGAGCAGGAGAGGGTAGCGGCCGCGAGCGCCCGTGCCCTAGACGGCGATACCAGCCTCGCGGATCGCGTCGGCGAACGCACGCACATGGCCGTGGTAGCGGTAGCCGCCGCGGTCGAAGACGGCCTCGGAGACCCCAGCTGCTTTCGCACGCTGCGCGAGCGCCTCGCCCGAGCGCCGCGCACGCTCGCCTTTGGCCAGCGAGCGAAGCTCGGGCTCGAACCAGTTGACCGCCGCCAGCGTGCGGCCGGAGACGTCGTCGATCAGCTGCGCGGAGATCCCGAGGTTCGACCTGAACACCGAGATCCTCGGCCGCGAAGCCGTACCGGTGATCTTCGCCCGCACGCGACGGCGCCGTTTGAGCCGGCGCTGGCCCTTCGTCATCACGGTCATGCCCGCTTACCGACCTTGCGCTGGACGTACTCGCCCTCGTAGCGGATGCCCTTGCCCTTGTAGGGCTCGGGCGGACGCTGCTTGCGGATGATCGCCGCGGTCTCGCCGACGAGCTGCTTGGAGATGCCCTTCACGACGATCCGCGTCGGCTGGGGCACCTCGAACTCGATCCCGTCCGGCGCCGGGATCGGCACCGGATGGGAGTAGCCGACAGCCAGCTCGAGGTTCTTGCCCTTGAGCTGCGCGCGGTAGCCGACGCCCTGGATCTCGAGGCGCTTCTCGTAGCCCGCCGTGACCCCCTCGACCATGTTCGCGACGAGCGTGCGCGTGAGGCCGTGAAGCGCGCGATGTTCGCCGCGGTCGGTCGGACGCGTGACGAGCAGCTGCTCGCCGTCCTGCTTGACCTCGATTTCACGCGGGATCCGCTCGCTCAGTTCGCCTTTGGGGCCGTTGACGCGCACAGCCTCCGGCTCGATCGCGACCGTGACGCCGGCGGGGACCGGGATGGGCTGTCTACCGATTCGCGACATCAGCGCTCCTCACCAGACCTGCGCCAGGACCTCGCCGCCGACACCGGCCGAGCGGGCGTCGTGGCCGGTCATCACGCCGTGCGAGGTCGAGACGATCGCGGTACCCATCCCCCCAAGCACCTTCGGGATGTGCTTCGCGTCGACGTACGTCCGCTGCCCGGGGCGCGAGACGCGCCGCAGGCCGGAGATCGCCGAGCGCCTGTCCTCGGTGTACTTGAGCCGTATCTGGATCAGCTCGCCGGCCGCGCCCCCCGGCGCAGGCACGACGGACCACGAGTCGATGTAGCCCTGCTCGGCGAGGATCCGCGCCAGCTCGCCCTTCAGCTTGGACGCAGGGATCTCAACCGTCTCGTGCGCAGCATGGATCGCATTGCGCACGCGCGTGAGGAAGTCGGCTATCGGGTCTGTCATCGACATGGGTCTGGTTCTTGCGTTTCCTGTTCGTGGGTTCTCGTGGAGTGTCTCGTTGCTGCTCGTTAGCGCCCGGCGACGGCTGCGCCTTCTACCAGGAGGACTTCGTCATTCCGGGGATCTGGCCGTTGTGGGCCAGATCGCGAAGGCAGATCCGGCATATCCCGAACTTGCGGTAGACCGCGCGAGGCCGTCCGCAGCGGTTGCAACGAGTATATGCACGCGTTTTGAACTTCGGGGGCCGCGTCTGCTTGACGCGTAGCGATGTCTTTGCCATCAGGCGCTGCTCTCTTTCTCGGCGTTGTCCTGCTCGTCGGCCTCGGCGGCCGCCTCAGCATCGTTCTCAGCTTGCGCGCTGCCTGTCTCGGGCTCTGCCGCCTGCTCCTCGTCGCCGGCCGATGAGGCCTCGGGCGCTGCGGCCTGCGCCTCGGCGGCGGCCGGCGGCTCGGGCTCTGCTGTCTCGGCATCCGGTGCCGAGTCCTCCGCATCCGCGTCGCCGCCCTCGACCTCGAGCGCGGAGTCGTGCGGCTCAGGGGCTGCCTCGACCTCCGGCGCGGCGTCGTGCGGCTCAGGGGCTGCCTCGACCTCCGGCGCGGCGTCCTGGGCCTGCTGGGGTCGGCTTTTGGAGGGTGCCTCGGGCGCGGGCTCCGGCTCGGCCTCGACGCCGGCGGCCTCGTTGAATCCTTTCGGGCGGCCCTGCGTGGCGAAGGGCATGCCGAAGGCGAAGAGCAGTGCGAAGGCCTCCGCGTCGCTCGCTGCACTCGTCGTGATCGTGATGTCGAGACCTCGGACCTGGTCGATCGCGTCGTAGTCGATCTCGGGGAAGATGATCTGCTCTCTGACGCCCATCGAGTAGTTGCCGCGGCCGTCGAAGGAGCGCGGGTTCAAGCCGCGGAAGTCGCGGATCCGCGGTATCGCGATCGAGACGAGGCGGTCGAGGAACTCGTAGCTGCGCTCACCGCGCAGCGTCACCGCCACGCCGACCGGCATCCCCTCGCGCAGTTTGAAGGCGGCGATCGACTTGCGCGCTCGGCGCACGCTCGGCTGCTGGCCGGCGATCGTGGCGAGCTGCTCGACTGCGGCTTTCAGCGCTTTGGAGTCCTGCTTGGCGTCGCCGACGCCCATGTTCAGCGTGATCTTCTCGAGGCGTGGCGCCTGCATCACCGAGGAGTAGCCGAAGCGGCTCATCAGCTCGGGGCGGATCTCCTCGAGGTAGCGCGCCTTCAGACGTGCCGGCGGGGCCGTCTCGGTCATCGTCGCCATCAGTCGAACCTCGCTCCGGAGCTCTTCGCCACGCGGACGCGCTTGCCGCCCTCGCGCTCGATCGCGATGCGCGTCGGCTTACCTTTGGCATCGAGCACCATCACGTTGGACACGTGGATCGGGCCCTCGCGCTCGATCACACCTCCGAGCGCGGCTTCGGTGTGCGCGCCGGCGACCTGTTTGGGGCGCACGTGGCGCTTGACCATGTTCAGCCCCTCGACGTAGACGCGCTCCCTCTTGGGCTCGACGCGGAGCACGCGACCGCTCTTGCCGCGATCCTTGCCGGCCATCACGCGCACCTGGTCGCCCGATCGAACCTTCATCGAGCGGCGCCTCTGGTTCTGTGCCGCGCGGGCCATCAAAGCACCTCGGGCGCGAGCGAGACGATCTTCATGAAGTTGCGCTCGCGCAGTTCCCGGGCGACGGGTCCGAAGACGCGCGTGCCGCGCGGGTTGTTCTGATCGTCGATGATCACCGCGGCGTTCTCGTCGAAGGAGATGTAGGTCCCGTCGTCGCGCCCGATCGGCTTCTTCGTGCGCACGATCACGGCGGTCACGACCTCGCCCTTTTTGACGGTGCCCTGCGGGTTGGCCTGCTTCACGGTTGCAGTGATGACGTCGCCGACGAACGCGTAACGGCGGCGCGAGCCGCCCTTCACGCGGATGCAGAGGATCTCCCGCGCGCCGGAGTTGTCCGCCACTCGCAGCCGTGTCTCGTTCTGGATCATCGAGCGCGCTCCAGGACGTCGACGAGCGCCCAGCGCTTCATGCGCGAGAGCGGCCTGCTCTCGATCACCCGGACGACGTCGCCCTCGTGGGCGTCGTTGTTCTCGTCGTGCGCATGCAGGGTGCTCGAGCTGCGAACGATCTTTTCGTAGCGCCGGTGCCGGCGAGCGATGTCGATCCGCACCGTGATCGTCTTCTCGGCCTTGTCGGAGATGACGACGCCGGTCCGCTCGCGGCGCTTGCCTTCGACCGGCGCATGCACCGGCGCGAGCGCCTCGGGCGCCGGCGCCGCGGCGCGCCGCTCGGTCGCTTTGGCCCGTTCGCTGAGGCGCCGTGCGCGGCGCCTCTCGGCCTTGCGCCTGCGCTCGGCCTGCCGCTCTGCGTGACGCTCCTCGGGCGAGCGCGCGGGTCGCGCCTCGCCTGCGTGACGCGAACGCGCCCTACGGCGGCGCTCCTTCGGCGCCAGCTGCTCGGCAGGCGCAGCTGGGGGCGCGTCTGAGCTCTCCTCGCCGGTCGCGGCATCCGCCTCGGGAGCATCGCCGGCGGCGCCGTCCACCTCGGCAGCAGGCTCCACCTCGGCGGCCGGCTCGGCAGCGGGCTCGGGCTCCGTCTCGGCAGCAGGCTCGGGCTCGGCAGCGGGCTCAGGCTCGGGCTCGGCGGCGGCCTCGGCCTCGGGCTCGGGCTCGGGCTCGGCAGCAGGCTCGGGCTCGGGCTCGGGCTCGGCCTGGGAGTCGGCGGCGGCCGCCTTTGGGGCGTCTCCGGGTGAGCTGTCTGCGGCGCCCGTCTCGGGCGACTCGACGGGGGCGTCGCCGTTCTCGGGGGTGTCTTTGTCGTCTTTCTCAGCCATATCGATCCGTTCGTGCTCGCTACTCGCCGCTGGATGCGAGCTCGCGCTCGCGTACCACGGTCAGCGCGCGGGCGAGGTCGCGGCGCGCGCGACCGAGGCCGGCGGTGTCGTCGAGTTCGCCGGTCGCGTTCGAGAAGCGCAGTCCGAGGACCTCTTTGCGCAGCTCGGCGAGCTGTTTGGCGAGCTCTTTGTTGTCCATGTCTCGAAGCTCCTTGGCGGTCATCGTGGTCATCAGTCCTCGCGCAGCACGAACTTGGACTTGACGGGAAGCTTGTGCGCCGCGAGTCGGATCGCGTCGCGCGCGAGCGGCTCGGGCACGCCGGCTAGCTCGAACATGACACGCCCCGGCTTGACGACCGCGACCCATCCTTCGGGCGAGCCCTTGCCGGAGCCCATGCGGGTCTCGGCGGGCTTCTTCGTGACGGGCTTGTCGGGGAAGACGTTGATCCAGACCTTGCCGCCACGCTTGATCTTGCGCGTCATCGCGATACGGGCAGCCTCGATCTGGCGGTTGGTCAGCCAGCCGCCCTCGAGGGCCTTCAGGCCGTACTCGCCGAACTGGACGTGCAGCTGGCCGCGCGATGTTCCTCGCCTGCGGCCTCGGTGCTGCTTGCGGTGCTTCACGCGCTTGGGCGAGAGCATCAGCGCCCGCCTCCGCCGGAGCGTGGTCCGCGACCGCCGCCGCCACCGCCGGGTCCACGTCCTCCGCCGCCGGGACCGCGGCCGCCGCCGCCCGGCCCGCGGCCGCCGCCGCCTGGCCCACGACCTCCGCCGCCGCGTCCGCCGCCGCCCGGGCCTCCGTTACCGCGGCCGCGTCCGCGTCCCTCGCGGCCGTCGCGGCCTCCGCGGCCGTCGCGCTCGTTGCTCTGCGTCGAGGGCGCGGTCATGTCGGTCAGGTCCGCGCCGGTGTAGCCCTCGGGCATGATCTCGCCCTTGTTGACCCAGCACTTGACGCCGATCCGGCCGAAGGTCGTGCGCGACTCGTAGAAGCCGTAGTCGATGTCGGCGCGCATCGTGTGCAGAGGGACGCGGCCGTCGGAATAGGATTCCGTGCGCGCCATCTCGGCGCCACCGAGGCGACCGGCGACCTGGACCTTGACGCCCTTGGCGCCCGAGCGCATCGCGCTCGTGAGCGCGCGCTTCATCGCGCGGCGGAAGGCGACCCTGTTCTGGAGCTGCTCGGCGATCGACTGCGCGACCAGCTTCGCGTCGAGCTCGGGGCGCTTGATCTCGAGGATGTTGACCTTGATCTGCTTCTTGGTCATCTGGTGAAGATCGCGGCGCAGGGCGTCCACTTCGCTGCCCGACTTGCCGATCACGATGCCCGGGCGCGCCGTGTGGATGTTCACCTCGAGTTCGTTCGAGTCCTTGCGGATCGTGATGTCCGAGAGGCCGGCATGGGCGAGCTTGTCGGTGATGTGCTTGCGCACGCGTATGTCCTCCTCCAGGTAGTCGGAGAAGTGTTTCTCGCTGAACCAGTTCGACTTCCAGTCGTGGATGTAACCCACGCGCATCGCCTCTGGATGAACCTTCTGTCCCATGTCTTCGTCTCTCAGTTGCGTCTCTTGGTGGTCCCGGGCTCGAGGCTCGGCGTGAGTGTGATCGTGAGGTGGCTCGTCCGCTTGCGGATCGGCGTCGCGCGTCCCATTGCGCGCGGCCTGAAGCGCTTGATCGTCGGCCCCTCGTCGGCATATGCCTCCCGGACGATCAGATCGTCCTCGAGCAGCTCGTGGTTGCTCTCGGCGTTTGCCACGGCCGACTCGAGCAGCTTGCTCCAGTCGCGCGCCACCTCACGAGGGGTGAAGGCGAGGATAGCGCGTGCCTCCTGCACGGACTTGCCGCGCAGGTGCCCGCAGACCATGCGTGCCTTGCGCGCCGAGGTGCGCACATAGCGCGCATGCGCGCGCACGACTTTGCGCCTCGCCGGCGGCGGCGCGGCCCCACGCGAGCGTTTCGCGGGTGCGCTCGGGACCGGTTTCTCTCCCGCAGCGTTCTCCGGCTCCGCTTTTCCCGCCGGCGCCTTCGCGGCGGGTGCTTTTGCGGCGGATGCTTTTTTGCGGCGCGAGGGCTTCTCGGGGGCGCTCTCGTCGGACTCGGCGCTCTCGTCCGACTCGGCGCTCTCGGCGGCCGGTCGCTCGGCGACAGGCTGCTTCTCTGCCTCCGCCTCATCCGCCTTTTTCGCGGACGCTTTTCGCCGGCGGGGTTTCCGCGCGGCTTTCTTCTCGGGGGCGGTTGTCTCGGAGGCGCCTTTGGCGGCGGCTTTCGCTGTCGCGTCGGCCGCCTCGGTCTCGGCGTGCGCCTCCTCGTCGGGCGCCACCGGCGCCGCGTCCTGCTGCTCGTCGGGTTTCTCGGCGCTCATCGCACCCTCCCCGATCCGGCGTGGCCGCGGAAGATACGCGTCGGCGCGAACTCGCCGAGCTTGTGACCGACCATCGACTCGCTGATGAAGACAGGGACGTGTTTCTTGCCGTCGTGCACGGCGATCGTGTGGCCGACCATCTCGGGAAAGATCGTCGAGGCCCGCGACCAGGTCCGCAGCATTTTTTTGTTGTTGGCCGCGTTGAGCGCTTCAATGCGCGTCATCAGGCGCTCTTCGACCCATGGGCCCTTCTTGCTCGAGCGGCTCATCGGCCCCTGCCCTTCCCGCGGCGCCGGCCGCGCACGATGTAGCGATCGGACGCCTTGTGCTTCTTGCGCGTGCGGTAGCCGAGCGTCGGCACGCCCCAGGGGGTGACCGGATGGCGGCCGGCGGTTGTCGAGCCCTCGCCACCGCCGTGCGGGTGGTCGACGGGGTTCATCGCCGTGCCGCGCGTCTGCGGGCGCACGCCCATGTGGCGCTTGCGCCCCGCCTTGCCGACCTTGACGTTCTGGTGATCGGCGTTGCCGATCACGCCGACGGTCGCGCGACACTCGGCGCGCACCATCCGCATCTCGCCCGAGGGCAGCCGCAGCGTTGCCATGTCGCCATCCTTGGCCATCAGCTGCACCGAGGCTCCAGCGGATCGCGCCAGCTGGCCGCCGCGGCCGGGCTGCAGCTCGACGTTGTGGACGACGGTGCCGACCGGCATGCGGGCGAGCTCCATGCAGTTGCCGACGGCGATGTCGGCGCCCGCGCCGGAGGCGACCGTCATCCCGACGGTCAGCCGCTGCGGGGCGAGGATGTAGCGCTTCTCGCCGTCGAGGTAGTGCAGCAGCGCGATGTAGGCCGAGCGGTTGGGGTCGTACTCGATCGCCGCGACGCGCGCCTCGACGCCGTCCTTGCGGCGCTTGAAATCGACGCGCCGGTAGGCGCGCTTGGCGCCGCCGCCGCGGTGGCGCGCTGTCTTGCGCCCGTGGCGATTGCGGCCGCCGCTCTTGGTCAGGCCTTCGACGAGCCGCTTCTCCGGCTCGGACTTCGTGATCTCGGCGAAATCGGGATACGAGACGAAGCGCATCCCCGGGCTCGTCGGCTTGGGCTTGCGAATCGGCATCAGATGCCCTCCACGGCGCCGAGGCCCTGGAATATCGGGATCGTCTCGCCCTCGCGCACCTGGACGATGGCCTTCTTCCACGTGCGCGTGCGCCCGCGTGTGGTTCCGCGGCGCTTTGGCTTCGACTTGACGCTCAGCGTCCTGACCTCGACGACGTGCACGCCGAAGAGCTCCTCGACGGCCTGGCGGATCTGCGTCTTGTGCGCATCGCCGTGGACGCGGAAGGTGTAACGGTTCGCCGCGGAGAGCACGTAGCTCTTCTCCGAGACGACCGGGCGGATCAGGACCTGGGAGTGATCCATCAGACGTTCGCCTCCTCGCCGGCCGCCCTGCCCGCGGCGCGCGCGGTGAGCGCGGCGAGCGCCGGCTCGGAGACGACCAGCGACGCCGCGCCGAGCAGGTCGGCGACGCCGACGGCCTCTGCGGTCAGGACCGCGACGCGGCGCAGGTTGCGGAAGGAGAGCGCGGCCGAGGACTCTGCCTCGGCGAGCACGACGAGCGTGGGGCGCGGCTGAGCCCACCGGTCGAGCAGCTCGAGCGCCTGGCGGGTCTTCGGCGCGGTGAAGGCCGCGGCGTCGACGATCGCGATCGAGGAGCGCTCGGCGTGCAGCGAGAGCGCGCTGCGCAGCGCGGCGCGCTGCTCCTTGCGGTTGACCTTGAAGGTGTAGGAGCGCGGGTGCGGGCCGAAGACGATGCCGCCGCCGGTCCAGATCGGCGAGCGGTTCGAGCCGGCGCGGGCGCGCCCGGTGCCCTTCTGGCGCCATGGCTTGGCGCCGCCGCCTGAGACGAGGCCGCGCGTTTTCGTCGAGGCGGTGCCGCGGCGGCGGGCCGCCTGCTCGGCGCGCACGCTCTGGTGGACGAGCGGGCCGTTGAAGCGGGCGCCGAAGGCGGCGTCGTCGAGCTTGACCTTGGTGGTGGCGCCGAGGCGCGGAGCGTCAGCCATCGGTGCGCACCTCCACGATCGCGCCTCGCGGACCGGGCACCGAGCCGCGGATCATCAGCAGGTTCTGCGCGGCGTCGACGGCGACCACCTCGAGCCCCTTCTGCGTGACGCGCCTGTTGCCCATCTGGCCGGGGCCGCGGATGCCCTTGACGACCCGCGAGGGTGTCGCCGAGGCTCCGATCGAGCCGGGCGCGCGGACGTTGTGCGAGCCGTGCGACTTCGGGCCGCTCGAGAAGTTGTGGCGCTTGATCGTGCCCTGGAAGCCCTTGCCCTTGGAGGTGCCCGAGATCTTCACGCGCGCGCCGACCTCGAAGCTCTCGACGGTCACCTTCTCGCCGAGCACGAGCTCGCCGACCTCGTCGCGGAACTCGACGACGCGGCTCATCGGCGGCGCATCGGCCTTCCGCAGGTGTCCGAGCTCGGGCTTCGAGAGGTGCTTCTCCTTCGCCGCGCCAAACGCGAGCTGCACGGCGTCATAGCCGTCTCGCTCGGTGGTGCGGATCGCCGTCACGGGACAGGGGCCCGCCTCGAGGACGGTCACGCGCGCGACGCTTCCATCCTCCTGGAAGACCTGGGTCATGCCGAGCTTCTTGGCGAGGATTGCGGACATCGTGGCGGCGTTGATCTCGTGGCTGTCGGGTGCGGTGTCGAAGGCTTCGCGAGCAGCGATCAGGTCGCCAGGCGGATCTCGATGTCGACGCCGGCCGGGAGGTGGTCGAGGCGCTGCAGCGAGTCGACCGTCTTCGGCGTCGGTTGGTGGATGTCGATCAGCCGCTTGTGCGTGCGGATCTCGAAGTGCTCGCGCGAGTCCTTGTCCTTGAACGGCGAGCGGATCACGCAGTAGACGTTCTTCTCGGTCGGCAGCGGCACGGGCCCCGAGACGGTCGCGCCGGTGCGCGTCGCCGTCTCGACGATCTCGCGTGCGGCCGACTCGATCGCCGAGGTGTCATAGGCCTTGAGCCTGATCCTGATCTTGTTCTGGTTGGCGGCTGCCATTTGAAGTTCGCTGCTCGTCTGCTCTCTGTGTGGTGTGTGCTCGTACTGCTCTCGTCTTGTCGCGTGCAGCGCCGGCGGATCCATCTCCGCCGGCGGCCCAGACGGCGAGAAAGGGAGCGGACGCCCTGGCGGGAACCCGCTCCACCTCGCCTCTGCGACGGGGCCGTGTTAGTCGTATCGGACTGCCAATGTGCGCGTCGCCTCCGACTGCCTGCGACGCGCGGCGCTACTCGATGATCTCGCTGACCACGCCGGATCCGACCGTGCGTCCGCCCTCTCGAATGGCGAATCGCAGGCCCTGGTCCATGGCGATCGGCTGGATCAGCTCGATCTCCATCTGGACGTTGTCGCCGGGCATGACCATCTCGACGCCCTCGGGCAGCTTCGCCACGCCGGTGACGTCGGTCGTACGGAAGTAGAACTGAGGCCTGTAGCCCGTGAAGAACGGAGTGTGGCGGCCACCCTCCTCCTTCTTGAGGACGTAGACCTCCGACTTGAACTTGGTGTGAGGCGTGATCGAGCCCGGCTTGCACAGCACCTGGCCGCGCTCGATCTCCTCGCGCTTGGTGCCACGCAGCAGGCACCCGACGTTGTCACCGGCGCGACCCTCGTCGAGGATCTTGCGGAACATCTCGACGCCCGTCACGACCGTCGAGGTCGAGTCGTGCACGCCGACGATTTCCACCGTGTCGCCGGTTTTGACGATGCCCTGCTCGACGCGTCCGGTCGCGACGGTGCCGCGGCCGGTGATCGAAAAGACGTCCTCGACCGGCATCAGGAACGGCTTGTCGAGCTCGCGGACGGGCTCGGGGATGTAGGAGTCGAGCGCCGCTGCCAGCTCGAGGATCTTCTCCTTGGAGGGCTCGTCGCCTTCGAGCGCCTTCAGCGCCGAACCCGTGATGAACGGGATGTCGTCGCCCGGGAAGTCGTACTCGCTGAGCAGCTCCCGGACCTCGACCTCGACGAGCTCGAGCAGCTCCTCGTCGTCGACCATGTCGGCCTTGTTGAGGAACACGACGATGTAGGGGACGCCCACCTGACGGGCGAGCAGGATGTGCTCGCGCGTCTGCGGCATCGGCCCGTCGGCGGCCGAGACGACGAGGATCGCGCCGTCCATCTGGGCGGCGCCCGTGATCATGTTCTTGACGTAGTCGGCGTGGCCGGGACAGTCGACATGGGCGTAGTGCCGGTTCTCCGTCTGGTACTCGACGTGCGAAGTGGCGATCGTGATCCCGCGTTCCTTCTCCTCGGGCGCGTTGTCGATCTCCGCGAACGAGCGCGCTTCCGCTCCTCCGTGCTCGGCCAACACCGTCGTGATGGCAGCGGTCAGCGTCGTCTTTCCATGATCGATGTGACCGATGGTCCCGACGTTGACGTGCGGCTTGTCGCGCTCGAACTTCTCCTTCGCCACTTTTCTTTACTCCTGTATCGACTTTGTGCTCGCCGCCTTGGGGGCGAACCGGGGAAATCTATCTGAATGCTGCTTTCGTTGACTGCTGCTTGCTCGCGCCGCTGCGAGGCGTCTCTGCGCCGGCGCCTCGGCGCTCCTACGCGGGCACCGGCTCACCGGTGCGCTGCTCGACGATCTTCTCGGCGATGTTCGGGGGAACCTCTTCGTAGTTCTCGAACTGCATCGTGTAGTTCGCGCGTCCCTGCGTGTTGGAGCGGAGGTCCGTCGCGTAGCCGAACATCTCGCTCAAGGGCACCCTCGCGGTCACCGCGAGCGCGTTGCCGCGGCGCTCCTGGCCTTCGACGCGCCCGCGCCGGCGGCTGAGGTCGCCGATCACGTCGCCGAGGAAGTCCTCGGGCGTGACGACCTCGACCGCGAAGATCGGCTCGAGCAGCACCGGCTTGGCTCGTTTGGCGGCCTCTTTGAAGGCGATCGAGCCGGCGACCTTGAACGCGATCTCCGAGGAGTCCACGTCGTGGTATTTCCCGTCGACGAGCGTCACCTTCATGTCGACCATCGGGTAGCCCGCCTTGACGCCGTTCTCGAGCGCCTCTTCGACGCCCTTCTGCACCGCGGGAATGTATTCGGAGGGGACCGCACCGCCCTTGATCTTGTTGACGAAGTCGAAGCCCTCGCCGGGGGCCGGCTCGAGGTCGATGTAGACGACGCCGTACTGGCCGGAGCCACCGGTCTGGCGCACGAACTTGCCTTCGATCTTCTGCACGGTCGAGCGCACGGTCTCGCGGTAGGAGACCTGCGGGCGCCCGACGTTGGCCTCTACCCCAAACTCTCTCTTCATGCGGTCGACGAGCACCTCGAGGTGCAGCTCGCCCATGCCCGAGATCTCGGTCTGGCCGGTCTCTTCGTTGGTGCGCACCTGGAAGGTCGGGTCCTCCTCGGCGAGACGGCCGAGCGCGATCGACATCTTCTCCTGGTCGGCCTTCGTCTTGGGCTCGACGGCGACCTTGATGACGGGCTCGGGGAAGACGATCTTCTCGAGCTGGATCGGCGCGTCGGGCGCGGCGAGCGTGTCGCCGGTCATGACCTGCTTGATGCCGACCGCCGCGGCGATGTCGCCGGCGTAGACCTCCTCGACCTCCTCGCGCTCGTTGGCGTGCATCATCAGGATGCGCCCGATGCGCTCGGTGCGGCCGCTGGAGACGTTGAGCACGCGCGAGCCGGCCTGCAGTTTGCCGGAGTAGACACGGAAGTAGGTGAGCTTGCCGACGTATGGGTCGGCCGCGATCTTGAACGCGAGCGCGGCGAACGGCTCGGAGTCCTCGGCGTTGCGGACGGCCTCGCGCTCCTCCTCCTGGCCCTTGATCAGTTCGGTGCCCGTCACGGGCGGCACGTCGAGCGGCGAGGGGAGGTAGTCGATGACCGCGTCGAGCAGCGGCTGCACGCCCTTGTTCTTGAACGACGAGCCGCACAGCACCGGGGTGAGCTTGGTCGAGAGCGTCGCGTTGCGGATCGCCTTCTTGAGCACCGCCTCGGGGACCTCTGCTTCCTCGAGGATCAGCTCGAGCAGCGCGTCGTCGTAGTGGGAGACCTCCTCGAGCAGGTGCTCGCGCGCCGCCTCGGCGGCTTCGGCGAGGTGCTCGGGGATCTCGACGACTTCCTGTTCCTTGCCGAGCTCGTCCTTGTACACGACGGCTTTCATCGCGACGAGGTCGACGATCCCCTCGAAGCCGCCCTCGGCGCCGATCGGCAGCTGGATCGGCACGGGGTGCGCTCCGAGCCGGTCGATCATCGTCTGCACGCCCTGGTCGAAGTCCGCGCCGATGCGGTCCATCTTGTTGATGTAGGCGATGCGCGGCACGTGGTACTTGTCGGCCTGGCGCCAGACGGTCTCGGACTGGGGCTCGACGCCGGCAACCGAGTCGAACAGCGCGATCGCTCCGTCGAGCACGCGCAGCGAGCGCTCGACCTCGACCGTGAAGTCGACGTGGCCGGGCGTGTCGATGATGTTGATGCGGTGGTCCTTCCACTGCGCGGTCGTCGCTGCGGAGGTGATCGTGATGCCGCGCTCCTGCTCCTGTTCCATCCAGTCCATCACGGCCGCGCCCTCGTGGACCTCGCCGATCTTGTAGGTGCGACCGGTGTAGTAGAGAATGCGCTCGGTCGTCGTCGTCTTGCCGGCGTCGATGTGCGCCATGATCCCGATGTTTCGGGTGTTTTCCAGTGAGAACTTACGTGCCATGGGTCAGGATCGGGTTTCGCTTTGGGGGCGGGTGGAGGGCAAAAAAATTGGGCCCCTCGGGCCCACGCGCGCTGCTGGTCGTAACTGACCGGTCGCGTCGTTATCTGCTCGAGGTCTCCATCTTGAGTCTGCTTCGCGGGAGTATGCTCGCACGCCTACGTGCGTCCACCCGCGACGCTCAACCGACTATAGCAGGACGATGCCCCGCGCCATCGGGCTCAAGCGCGCTTTTGAGAGCCATCGTGCGGGCCTGCGCAGGGCTCGCCCGCAGAGGCCTCCTCGAACATCGTTCCGAGCCGCTCGAGCACGCGCGCGGCCGCCCGGAGGTCCTCCTCAGGGACCCCCGCTAGGGCCTGCTCCCAGCGCAGCTGCCACTCTTCGCGCCGGGCCTGCGTCCTGAGCGCGCCCTCGGGCGTCAGGCGCGAGACGACGACGCGGCGGTCGCTGTCGGAGCGGACCCGCTCCACGTGGCCGCGCTCGGCGAGATGGTCGAGCATCTGCGTGACCGACGCGGGCGTGAGGCTCGCGGCCGCGGCGAGCTCGCCGGCGGGCAGCTCGCCGCGGTCGAAGAGCTCGATCAGCAGTTCGAACTGGGCGTGGCTGAGCTGATCGCCCCCGAGGTGCGTGTCGCGCCCTCTGATGCGATTCAGCGTGCGGAACACCCGGCGGAAGGCGGCGCCGAGCTCGCGCATCTGCGGCGCGGGCTGCCGGCGGCTTCGCTTGGCGGGGGCGGTGGCGGCCATCTCGCTAGACCCCCAGCGGCTCGGCCGCGGTCTGCGCCTCGGCGGCGGCGGGACTGCGCCGGGCGCCCGGGCGCTCGGCCCGCAGCAGCACGACACACGGGATGACGGACAGCGCGGCGAGGCCGAACGACCACCAGTAGGCGGTGCCGAAGGCCCCCGCGAGCTTCGAGAGCGAGGGCCCGACACCGCTCGCGCGCTGCAGCACGACCGCCAGCACCGCGGTGCCGATCGCGCCGCCGATGCGCTGCAGCACGTTCAGCTGGGGCGTAGCGTCGGAGAGCTGATCGGGCCTCAGCGAGGCGAACGCCGCGGTCATCGCGGGCATGAAGGCGAAGCCGATGCCGGCACCCCGCACGAACAGCACGAGCGAGATCGAGGCGATCGAGGTCCCCGCTGTCACGAACCCCAGCGGGATCGTGCTCAGGCAGAGCGTCAGCACCCCGACGAGCGCAACGCGGCCGCCGCCGAAGCGGTCGGTCAGGCGCCCCGTGAGCGGCGCGACGAGCAGCATCCCGAGCCCCTGCGGGCCCGTCAGCAGACCGGTCACGATCACGCTCTCGTGACGCACCTCCTGGTAGTAGAGCGGCACCAGGATCATCGCTCCGAACAGCGCCGCGCCGAGCCAGAAGGTCGTCAGCGACGCGGCCGCGAAGACGCGGTTGGCGTAGAGACGGATGTCGAGCAGCGGGCGCTCGACGCGCAGCGCATGCACGCAGAAGACCGCCGTCAGCGCAACTCCCACGACCATCGGCCAGACGACCGCAGGCGCGGTCAGGCTGCTGTGGGTGCCGAGCTGGCTGAGCCCGTAGACGATCGAGCTCGAGGCGCTCGAGAGCAGCACCAGCCCGAGCACATCCAGCCGCCCGGCGGGGCCCGACTCGGTGTGGGGGATGATCCGCCAGCCGAGGACGAACGCGACGATGCCGATCGGCACGTTCACGAGGAAGATCCACGACCAGTGCAGGTTCTGAAGGATCAGGCCGCCGATCACCGGGCCGAGGATCGGACCGAGCATCGCCGGCATCGCGACGACGCCCATCACGCGGCCCATCCGCTTCGGTCCCGCGACCTGCGCCATGATCAGCTGCCCGACCGGCATCAGCATCCCGCCGCCGGCACCCTGGAGCACGCGGAACGCCACGAGCGCCGTCGTCGAGGCCGCCACCGCGCACAGCGCCGAGCCTGCCGTGAAGAGCACCAGCGAGGTCATGTACACGCGCTTGGCGCCATAGCGCCGCGCAGCCCAGCCCGTGATCGGGATCACTGCCGCGAGCGCCAGCAGGTAGCCGGTGACGACCCACTGGATCTGCGAGATCGAGCTGTGCAGGTCGTGCCCCAGCGTCCGCAGCGCGACGTTCACGATCGTCGTGTCGAGGATCGACATCAGCATCCCGAGCACCACGACGCCCGCGACCTCCCACACGTGCCTGTCGATCCGCTCGCCAGCGGCGGGCCCGTGAGCCGAGTCGGATGCTGTGTTCGATACGGAAGACATTCGGTACCGAAATGTTAGGTACCGAAGCTTTCTTTGTCAAGAGCAGCCGCGAGGGCCCGGACGGATGGTCGAGCGCCCCCGAGGGCGGCTCGCGATCGCTCGCGACTCGACGAACGGCAGCGCCACATGTGGCGCTGCCCCGGGCGGTGCATGCACCGCCCGGCGAACCCGCGCATGCGCGGGTTCGACTCCCGACCTACCGAGACGTCACGGGGTCGAGCGAGGCAGCAGCGAGGTCACGCGCCCAAAGCGGTTCGAGCGAAGGACGCAGCCCGGCGAGCTAAAGCGGTTCGAGGATCAAGCGAGACAAGGACGCAGTGAGCGAAGTGTGCTTCGCACACGAGCGATCGAGGACGCCGTATCGCGCCGGTCCTCGGACCGCTTTTTACCAGCGGTAGTGGGCGAAGGCCTTGTTTGCCTGCGCCATGCGGTAGATGTCGTCCTTGCGCTTGTAGGCGCCGCCCTGCTGGGACTGGGCGTCCAGCAGCTCGTTCGCGAGGCGCTGCGCCATCGTCTTCTCGCGGCGCTGGCGGGCGAACTCGACGAGCCAGCGGACGGCGAGCGTGCGCGCGCGGCGCGCGGGGACCTCGACGGGCACCTGGTAGGTCGCGCCGCCGACGCGCCGCGAGCGGACCTCGAGCGTCGGCGTCAGCGTCTTGATCGACGCCTCGAGCGTCTCGATCGGGTCTTTGTCGCTGCGCTCGCCGATCAGCGCGAGCGCGTCATAGACGATCCGCTCGGCGGTCGACTTCTTGCCGTCGAGCATCACCTTGTTGATGACCTGCTGGACGAGCTTCGAGCGATGAATCGGGTCCGCTTCGACGGGGCGGATCTGGGCGGCTGCGCGGCGGGGCATCGGCTATTTTTTCTTCACGCCGTACTGCGAGCGCGCCTTCTTGCGGTCGCTCACGCCGGCGGCGTCGAGCGTCCCGCGCACAACCTTGTAGCGGACGCCCGGCAGGTCCTTGACGCGCCCGCCCCGCACGAGCACGACGGAGTGCTCCTGGAGGTTGTGCCCCTCGCCGGGGATGTAGGCCGTCACCTCGATCGAGCCCGAGATGCGCACACGCGCGACCTTCCGCAGCGCGGAGTTAGGCTTCTTCGGCGTCGTCGTGTAAACGCGCGTGCAGACACCTCGCCGCTGCGGGGCAGCGACCTTCTTCTTGCGCCCCTTGCCGGACTTCAGCCCGGGCGTGGCGAGCTTCTTCTTGGGGCTCACGCGCCCCTTGCGCACGAGCTGTGAGGTGGTCGGCATCGGGCCGAGATGCTAGCAGCAGCGCTAGGCAGGCTGGGCGACGCCGGCCGCGCGTACGGGTGCCGGCATCATCGCCGAGGCGACAACGACCATCACGAACGCGAATGCCTGCAGCAGGATCCCTACCGGGCTGCCCGCCATCGGGTCGCCGAACACGACGATCCCGCCGGCGATCCCTGCGATGTTCGCCGCCGCGCCAGTCACCGCGATCACGGGGACGGCCTCGCCGTCCTGCAATCCGCGAGCCGAGGCGTAGAACGCGATCACCGAGGCCATCACCGCGACCACGAGCCACGGGCTGAGGGCGAGGCCGAGCACGCCGTGGGCGCCCGTGATGCCCGTCAAAGCCTTGATCGACGTGTCCGAGACGCCGAACAGGATCCCCGCGGCCGCACCCAGCATCACGCCGTGGTGCTCCACCGGGCCGCCCATCCGGGGGCCCATGATCAACAGGCCGCCGATCCCGAACAGCACCGTCTCGAAGGAGATCATCACGACGGGCGAGAAGCTCGAGTGCGCGCCGTGCATCTGCGGGAGCGTCACGCCGAGCAGCACGAGCCCCGTGGCCGTCAGCATCAGGCCGAACCACTGACGGCGGCCGACCTCGAAGCCGAACAGCCGCTCTGCCATCACCGCGATGAAGACGACGCCTGCCGCGAGCGACACCTGGACCACCGACATCGGCGCCAGCGACAGGGCCGCGACGTGCAGCCCCCAGCTCGCCGTCGCCGTCAGCATGCCCAGCGTGAACCACTTCGAGGAGTACAGCGCGCGCGCCGAGCGGAACGGGTGGCTGATGTTGACCTTCGCGACCGCGTTGGCCCCGCGGTACTTGTAGAAGAACGCGAGGTTCGCCACGAAGGCGCACGCAAGGGAAAGCAGGATGCCTAGCTCAAGAGTCATGGTGTCGGGGGGTTCGGCGGGAGATCACGACGGTGAGATCCATTCGGCGCCGGCCCCCAGCTGCTTTACTCAGCACCCGGCGCCTCGGCGGATCGACCGTCGCGGGTACATTACCCCGGAACACCTGTGCGCAAGCTAAAGAACGCCACCGGCGCGCGTACCTGGGCATTTGCAGGGACTTCCCCGTGAGCACCCCGACCGTGACCCCTCCGAGGCCGCTGCTGCTCGTCGACATCGACGGCGTGATCTCGCTCTTCGGCCGTCCACCGGGCGCCTCCCAGACGCCCCCGGCGGCCGGCGAGCCGCCCATCGCCGGGTCCTTCCACTCGATCGAAGGCATGCCCCACTTCCTTTCGTCCACCGCCGCCACTCACCTGCTTTCGCTCGCGCCCTCCTACGAGCTCGTCTGGGCGAGCGGCTGGGAAGAGCGCGCCGAGGAGCACCTCCCCCACCTGCTCGGCCTGCCCGAACGCCTGCCGTTCCTGCGCTTTCCCAGGGACGCAGTCGCGGCCGGCTCGGGCGCAGCGGCCGGCTCGGGCCCAGCCGCCGGCCCCCGGACGACGCGCGCGCACTGGAAGTTGCAGTCCGTCGACGCCTACGCAGGCGAGCGCCCGCTCGCCTGGATCGACGACGCCTTCAACGACGCCTGCCACGAGTGGGCCGCCGCGCGCGGCGCCCCGACGCTGCTCGTGGCGACCGATCCCCGGCAGGGACTCACGTCGCCGGAGGCACAGCAGCTGGAGGACTGGGCGCGGGAGCTGGCTGCGAGGGAGCCGGCGCGCTGAGCGCGACCGTCCCCGCGAGGCGCAGCGAGTCGGACACGCATGCGCCCGTGCCGCCCGCTCCCGCGCCCGCCGTCCCCGCGCTGAGCGCCCGCAACGAGACACCCGCGCCGCGGCGCTTCTCGACGCTCACGAGCAGCGACCAGCGGCCCCCCGCATCGGTCGTCGCTTCGCCGATCGTCCGCTCGCTCACGACTTCGCCCCTGGCGCTCACGCCGCGCACCTGGACGGCCACCTGCGCGCCTGCCACCGGCGTTCCGTCGAGGTGCGAGAGCGTACCCGCGAGCGTTCGCTCTTCTCCACTCGCCGGCGTCGCGCTCGCCGGCTGCGGTGCGGGCGATGGCGGCTGCGGTGCGGGCGATGGCAGCGGCGGGGATGGCGTCGCCGGCGGTGGCGAGGGCGGGAGCATCACGAGCGTGGCCTGCACGGGGCGCCCCGCGAGCGCCCGCGCGCGCCTTCGGATCGCGGGCAGCTCGCCGTAGAGGACCTCGCCGGGGCAGTCGGTCGAGTCGCCGTCGCGGTGACCGGCGATCCTCGGCAGCGACACGCGCGCATTCGCCGGAAAGCGGCTGTAGACGGATCCGGCGGGGTTGACGCGGACGGTGACCCGGCCGATCGCCGGGCGGCCATGGAGGGCCAGCTTCCATGCGAGCAGCCGCTCGAGCGCTTCGCGCGCCTGCACCGAGATCGGCGTCCCGCTGAATGAGCCGAGGACGGCGACACCCGTGGAGACGAGGTTGTAGCCGCCCGCCTGAGCCCCGACGACGGGCTCCTCGACCCCGCCCGCACGCGCCTCGAAGATGCGCCCGTAGAGGTCGACGACGAAGTTGTAGCCGATGTCGTTCCATCCGCGGGCGAAGCGGTGGTAGGCGTAGATCGCGCGCAGGATCGCCGGCACCTCCCCCGCCGAGTAGCCGTTGGGGTTCTCGGTGTGGTGCACGAACGCGAGCCGTACCGAGCCGTAGCCCGGCGCGACACGCGGCGGGGCCATGCCCTGAGCCCATGCGCGGCGCGCGACGATCGAGGGAGGGCCCGGCCCGGCGGCGAGCAGCGGAGCGACGCCCCTCAGCGCCGCCGAGCTCGCAAACAGCGAGCTGCGCGCCAGGGCGGCCGCGCCGATGCCCGAGCTCACATCCACGAGGTGCAGCCGCACACCGCTCAGCGGAGCGCTCGCGCGAATCTGCACCGACGTCGTTCCGCCGCTCCAGAGCGGATCGCCGACGGTCGCCTCCGACGGCTGCGCCCCGTCGGGCGCGTGCCCGTGGGCGCCCGCCGAGGCCCATCGGCTCCAGCCGCCGAGCGAGTCGCCGAAGCGCACCCACACGGCCGCGCCGGCGGGAGCGCGCCACTCGACCCCGAGGAGGTCCGCCGAGCGCCCGAGCCGCGCCGTCGTGCCGGCGCCGGGCAGCGACCCGAGGTCGTGGACCCACACCCTCGGGCGCGCCGTCGCGCCGAGTGATGCGAGCGTCGCGCCGGGCCGCAGCAGGGTTCCCGCGAGCGCACCCGCGCCCGCGGCGAGCAGCGATCTGCGCGTCATTGGCCGCGCGCTCATCAGAGCCAATTACACATCGGCTCGCGCGAAGTCGCGCCGGGTCGGGCTCAGCGGGCGGC
This sequence comes from Solirubrobacteraceae bacterium, assembly GCA_036272475.1. Taxonomy (GTDB): domain Bacteria; phylum Actinomycetota; class Thermoleophilia; order Solirubrobacterales; family Solirubrobacteraceae; genus Palsa-744. Next base: position 41,391 of record DATAYP010000004.1, read on the forward strand.
GGCGCGCGAGCGGCGCAGGTCCCTGCGCTCGACGAGCCTCGCGATCAGCAGGCTCAGCTCGAACAGCAGGTACAGCGGCACCGTCTCGAGCAGCAGCGTGACCGCGTCGCCCGGGAGGAACGCCGCCACGGCGCCGCACGCGAGCACCGCGTAGCGGCGGTTGTGGCGGAGCTGGCGCGTGGTGACGATCCCGGCGCGAGTCGCAGCGAGGATCGCCACCGGGACCTGGAACACGAGCCCCATCGCCAGCAGCGTCACGGCGGCGAAGTGGTAGTACTGGCTGGCCTGCACGAGCACGTTGAACTCGCTGCTGTTGAAGTTCTGGAAGAAGCGCACCGCGGCGGGCAGGACGACGAAGTAGCCGAACAGCACGCCCGCGACGAACAGCAGCGGGATCGCCAGCATCAGCGGGGTCGTCACGCGCTGCTGCGAAGGGCTGAAGGCCGGCAGCACGAAGCCGTAGAGCTCCCACAGCAGCACCGGAAGCGCGAGGATCAGAGCGAAGATCAGCGCGATCGTGATCGTGGCCGTGAAGGGCTCGCCGATCCCGAGCGTGACGGGCTTGTCTCCGCGCGGCGCCGCGGACAGCCGCGCGATCGTGCGACGCAGCTGCGGGCTCACGCCTTCGAGCGCCTTGCGGGTGGCGGGCGAGCTGCCGCTGCCGGGGAGCTCGAGCGCAGCGACGACGCCCGCGAGCTCGCCGGCGAGCGCCCTCGTGCTCTGCTGTGCCACGTACGTGGCGCCGAGCGGGCCGTTGCCGGCGCGTACCTGTTTCTGCGTCTGGCGCTCGAGCGGCTTGTTGATGATGTGGAGCAGCGCATGGTTCTGCCACATGCAGAAGCCGAAGGCCACCGCGAGGGCGGCCAGCGACACGAGCAGGCGTCCGCGCAACTCGTGCAGGTGCTCGACTGTGCTCAGTCGGGCGGCGTGGTCGATGTGTCCTGCGGCTACAGCCATGTTCTCTCCGCTGCTGATGGGGAGGGTGTGAGAGCCACCTCGGCGAGGGGCCCACCTGCGGGGCAAGGGCTCAGAGCCACCGGCCCTTGCTCCACGCACACCACGAGCTCGTCGATGAGCCCGGGGTGCGCCTGAAGCGTGTCGCGCCGCGTGCGATCCCTGCACGCGGCGTGTCCGATCCCGGCGCGCCGGATCAGGCAGCCGGCGTCGTCGTCCGGCCCACGCTCGCGGGCGGCGGCGGCACGGCGAGGTGCCTCAGGGGCTCCGCAGAGGGCGTGAGGGGCTCGGCGGCTGCGATCGCGGCCGGCGTCGGGACCGGGGCCTCGACGGCGCTCGCCTGATGCGGCTCGGCCTCGCCGCTCAGCGTCTCCTTGAAGCCGCGCATCCCGCTGCCCAGCGACCGGCCCATCTCGGGCAGGCGCTTGGCTCCGAAGACGAGCAGCAGCAGGACCAGTACGAATGCGATGTGGATTGGATTGCTCAGACCCATGTGTTTTGCTCCCAAAGTCGTTGTCCCGCGCCGCGCCGTGCGCGGACGGGCTGTTGTGAGGACTACGTGAGCGGGCCGCCGGCGGATCACCGGCGCCCGTCACGCGAGGCTGCTCAGGCCTTGATCAACGGGCCTGCCTTGGCCAGCACCTGAGATTTGCTGAGCGGCCTGTCGAAGCCCTGGTTGGGCGTCGGGCTGTTTCCGAGCAGCAGCTCGATCGCGGCCGCGTGCCTCGCCTCGACCTGCGCGATGCTGGCCGCCACGCCCAGCACTTCCTTGGACTTCAGCGACGGCGCGGCGCCGTTGTAGGCCCCGACCCCGGTGTTCTCGAGCACCGAGGCGAGCGCGAGGAACGAGCTCTCGTCGGTCGCCGGGAAGACGAAGGTGGGTTTGTTGACCGGCGTGGCGCCCATCTGCTTGATCGCGCCCGCGAGCGCCATCACATGCGCCGACTCCTGGGCGCCGAACTGCGTCGCAGCGGATCACTTTGCGACGGCGCCGCCGAGCCGGCGAGCCCCGAGACGAGCGTCCTGCTCTCGACCGTCGAGTGATCCGATCGCCGCTATGTTCCGTAAGGTCATTGATGGCCCGCTTGCGGCGTCCTGCCGCCGATTCCAGAGAACGCCTACGAAAGCTCGCGGACGAGGAGTTGATGCAGCTCGTGGCTGCCAGCGACGCCGATGCGTTCGAGGTGATTCTCGAGCGCCACGCCGATGCGGCCTTCTCGCTCGCCTACCGCATGTGCGGGAGGCGCTCGGTCGCCGAAGACGTCACCCAGGAGTCGCTTCTCGCGCTCTGGCGCAGCGGCTCGCGCTACGACCGCGCACGCGGAAGCGTGCGCACGTGGACGCTTGGCATCGTCCACAACCGAGCTGTCGACGTGCTGCGCTCCACGGGCGCACGCGAGCGCAGGCAAGCGAGCGACGAGGGACTCGCGGAGCGCCTCGAGGCTCCCGAGCGCACAGATGAGCTGGCGATCGGCAACGCCGCCGCCCGGCACGTGACGGGCGCGCTCGGCGAGCTGCCCTCCGAGCAGCGCCGAGTGATCGAGCTCGCGTTCTTCGGCGGGTTCACCCACACCGAGATAGCCTCGATGCTCGACACGCCCGTCGGGACGGTCAAGGGCCGCATGCGCCTCGGGCTGCTGAAGCTTCGCGGCCACCTCGTGGGCTGGGAGGAGGTGCCGGCATGAGCTCGCGCGAGCCCGAGCAGAATTGCGAGCAGCGCGCCGACGCCGCCCCATACGTCCTCGGCGCGCTCGAGCATCCCGCGCGCTTCCGCGAGCACCTCGAGGGTTGCGCGAGCTGCCGGACGGAGGTCGATGAGCTGCAGCAGGCGGCGGACATGCTGCCCGCCACGGTCGCGCCGGCCGTAGCCCCCGAGGACCTCCGCCGGCGGGTGCTCGCGACGGTTCGCTCCGAGGCGCAGACGCTCCGCGCCGCCGCGCCCGGCGCCGACGCGCCGGCGAGCCGAGCGAGCCGGCTGCGATCGCTCTGGGCGCCACGCCCGCTCGCATGGGGCGCCGCCGCGCTCGCCGCAGCTGCGGTGGCCGTCGTGATCGCTCTCAGCGCCGGCTCCTCCACGCACGAGCGAGTCACCACGGGACAGGTCGCCGCGACGATTCCCGGCGCCCGCGCCTACCTCCACCAGCTCGGCGCTCGCTCAGAGCTCGTCGTCTCCGGCATGCCGCGGCCTGCGCCCGGCAAGGTCTACGAGGTGTGGCTCGCGCGCGGCTCGGGTGCGCCCCAGCCGACGAGTGCCCTGTTCGGCGTGACGAGCGGCGGCAGCGGATCGGTCAGCGTCCCCAACAGCCTGCACGGGATCAAGGAAGTGATGGTCACGAGCGAGCGCCTCGGAGGCAGCTCCCACCCGACGAGCCCCCCGCTGATACGCGTCACCCTGCCTGCGTAGTCGCGGGCGCCCCGATGCGGCGAGGTGCTGCCCTGCGGCGCCGAGTGGCCGGAGGGCAGCACCGCCGAATTACTTGTCCTTGGACTCCTCGTCGGGGATCTCGAGCTCGGCGAGCTCCTCGACGAAGCCCGGGTCGGAGCTTCCCGCGCCGATTTTCTCGAGTGAGGCGAGATCGTTGTCGAACTCCTGACCGTAGCCGCCGTTGAACCCGTCGCCTCCCACGAGGCCGAGCTCGGCGGCGATCTCGTCCTGGTCGAGCAGGCCGACCTCGTCGATCGCGCGCGGCAGCGGCTCGGACGGTTCGATCTCGATCCGCCGGTAGCGCTTGAGCCCCGTGGCAGCCGGGATCAGCTTGCCGATGATCACGTTCTCCTTGAGGCCGTTGAGGCGATCGATCTTGCCCTCGAGGGCAGCGTCGGTCAGGACCTTGGTGGTCTCCTGGAAGGAGGCCGCCGACAGGAACGAGTCCGTGTTCAGCGAGGCCTTCGTGATCCCGAGAATGATGTCCTCGTACTGAGCCGTCTCCTTCTTTTCCTTCGCGATCTGCTCGTTGACCTTGGCGAATTCGAAGCGGTCGACGAACTGGCCGGGCAGGTAGTCGGTGTCGCCCTTCTGGTCGACACGGACCTTCTTGAGCATCTGACGGACGATCAGCTCGATGTGCTTGTCGTTGATGTCGACGCCCTGGGACTTGTAGACCTCCTGCACCTCCTTGACGAGGTACTGCTCGGTCTCGGTCCGCCCGCGGATCGCGAGCAGCTCGTGCGGGTAGATCGACCCCTCGTTGAGCTGCGTTCCGGCTTTGATCTTCTCGCGATCGGTGACGAACAGGCGCGTGCGCCTCGGGAACGAGTGACGGTGCTCCTCACCCGCCTCGTCTGTGATCGCGACGGTCAGCGCTTTCTCGGTCTCCTCGATCGAGACGATGCCGTCCTGTTCGGCGATTTTGGCGAGCCCCTTCGGGCGGCGCGCCTCGAACAGCTCGACGACACGCGGCAGGCCGTGCGTGATGTCCGCGCCGGCGACTCCGCCGGTGTGGAACGTGCGCATAGTCAGCTGCGTGCCGGGCTCGCCGATCGACTGCGCGGCGACGATTCCGACGGCGTCGCCGATCTGGGCGAGCGCTCCGGTGGCCATCGCGCGGCCGTAGCACGCCTGGCACACACCGCTCGGCGCCTCGCACTTCAGCACCGAGCGCACCGGTACGGTGACCTCGACGCCCTTCTCGTGGTCGTCGCGGAACGTCTGCTCGATGTCGACGAGCTCCTCGCGGCCGATTTCTGCGCCCTGCTCGGCGAGCATGCGGTTGCGCTTGGTCGTGATCGGACGCGCCGCGATCCTGCCGACGAGCCCGTCGTTCGGCGTGCCGTCGCTCTTGTAGACGGCCATTTCGATGTACTCCTCGGTGCCGCAGTCGTCCTCGCGGATGATCACGTCCTGGGCGACGTCGACGAGGCGGCGCGTGAGGTAGCCCGAGTCGGCGGTCCGCAGCGCGGTGTCAGCGAGCCCCTTTCGCGCGCCGTGCGTCGAGATGAAGTACTCGAGCACCGACAGGCCCTCCATGAAGTTGGCCTTGATCGGTCGCTCGATGATTTCACCCTTCGGGTTGGCCATCAGCCCGCGCATGCCGGCGAGCTGGCGGATCTGCTTGAACGAGCCGCGCGCACCCGAGTTGGCCATCATGAAGATGGGGTTCAGGGTGTCGAGGTTCTCGATCATCGCCTCGGCGACGTCGTCGGTCGCGGCGTTCCACTGCTCGACGACCGCCTCGTGGCGCTCCTCCTGGGTGATCAGCCCGTCGTCGTACTGCTCGGTGATGTCGCCGACGAGCTTGTCGTACTTGTCGAGGATCGCCTGCTTCTCCGGCGGCACGACGACGTCGTTCTTGGAGATCGTGATGCCGGCCTGCGTGGCGTACTTGAAGCCGAGGTCCTTGAAGGCGTCGAGCACGAGGCTGATCGTCGTCGCGCCGTAGGTCTGCACGAGGATGTCGATCAGCCGTGTCGTGTCGCGCTTCTTCATCGACTGGTTGACGAACGCGTACTTGGACGCGTCGAACCCGTCGCCGAGCGCCTCGGCAAGCGCCCGCTCGATGCGGTCGTTGTAGATGATCCGCCCGATCGTCGTGAGCACATGGCCGCCCTCGCGACCGTAGGGGCGGAACTCGGCGAGGTCGTGGAGCTTCACGACGCCCGCCTCGTATGACAGTTCCGCCTCCTGCGCCGTGCGGAACACGTGCGGACGCGGCTCGTAGGTCGCGCGGTCGATCTTCGCCAGCTCGTCGGCTTCGGGCCCGTAGGTCAGGTAGTAGGCCCCCAGGATCATGTCCTGGGTCGGCGTCGCGAGCGGCGCGCCGTGGGCTGGCGAGAGGATGTTGTTGGAGGAGAGCATCAGGATGCGGGCCTCCGCCTGGGCCTCGGCCGACAGCGGCAGATGGACTGCCATCTGATCGCCGTCGAAGTCGGCGTTGAAGGCGTGGCACACCAGCGGGTGGACCTGGATCGCCTTGCCCTCGACGAGCAGCGGCTCGAACGCCTGGATGCCCAGGCGGTGGAGCGTCGGCGCGCGGTTCAGCAGGACGGGGTGCTCGTGGATGACCTCCTCGAGCACGTCCCAGACCTCGCCGATCATCGAGTCGACCATCTTCTTCGCGGCCTTGATGTTCTGCGCGGACTTGCGCTCGACGAGGCGGGCCATGATGAACGGCTTGAACAGCTCGAGCGCCATGATCTTCGGCAGGCCGCACTGGTGGAGCTTCAGGTACGGGCCGGCGACGATCACCGAGCGCCCCGAGTAGTCCACGCGCTTGCCCAGCAGGTTCTGGCGGAAGCGTCCCTGCTTGCCCTTGAGCATGTCCGAGAGCGACTTCAGCGGACGGTTGCCCGGTCCGGTGACCGGACGCCCGCGGCGGCCGTTGTCGAACAGCGCGTCGACGGCCTCCTGGAGCATGCGCTTCTCGTTGTTGACGATGATCTCCGGCGCGCCGAGGTCGAGCAGCCGCTTGAGGCGGTTGTTGCGATTGATGACGCGGCGGTACAGGTCGTTGAGGTCGGACGTCGCGAAACGGCCGCCGTCCAGCTGCACCATCGGACGCAGCTCCGGAGGGATCACCGGCACGGCGTCGAGGACCATCATCTCGGGTTTGTTGCCCGACTGGATGAAGGCCGAGACGACCTTCAGGCGCTTGACCGCACGGGCCTGCTTCTGGCCTTTGCCCGTCTTGACCTGGTCCTCGAGCTCGACTCGTTCGGCCTCGAGGTCGACCTGCTGGAGCAGGTCGCGGATCGCCTCGGCGCCCATGCCGCCGCGGAAGTACTCGCCGAAGCCGTAGGAGGAGCCGAAGCGCTCCTTCAGCTCGCGGAACGTCGTCTCGTCGTGCTCGATCTGCTTGGGCTCCATCGTCTTGAAGAGCTCCCACACCTGACGCATGCGCTCGGCGGCGTCCTCGATGTAGGCCTCGGTGTCGGCGATGTCGGCGTCGAAGGCCTTCGTCAGCTCCTTGACCTGTTTGTCGCGCTCCTCGTCGGAGATTTTCTGGAGGTTGACGTCGAGCGAATCCGCCCAGAGGTGGTCTTCGTCGTTGAAGTTGGTCTGTTTGCCCGTCTGGAGGTACTTTTCGCGGCGCTTGAGCGACTCGCGCAGCTCGAGCACGCGCTCCTCGCGTTCGCCGGCGTAGGCGTCGAGCACCTTGTTGACCTCTTTCTCCAGCGTCTCGAGGTCACGTGCGCGCGCCTCCTCGTCGACCCAGGTGATGATCGAGGCTGCGAAGTAGAGGACCTTCTCGAGTTCCTTGGGAGCCATGTCGAGCAGGTAGCCGATGCGGCTGGGGACGCCCTTGAAGAACCAGATGTGGCTCACGGGGGCGGCCAGGTCGACGTGGCCCATGCGCTCGCGGCGGACCTTCGAGCGCGTGACCTCGACGCCGCAGCGCTCGCAGACGATGCCCTTGTAGCGCACACGCTTGTACTTGCCGCAGTAGCACTCCCAGTCCTTCGTCGGCCCGAAGATGCGCTCGCAGAAGAGCCCGTCCTTCTCCGGCTTCAGCGTGCGGTAGTTGATCGTCTCGGGCTTGATCACCTCGCCGGAGCTCCAGCTGCGGATCTGCTTCGAGGACGCCAGGCTTATCTCGATGGCGTCGAAATTGTTGATGTCAATCATTCGTTTTGCTTTCGCTCGCGGGTGAATCTGTCAATTGACTTCGCCGAGGCCGCGCCCGCAGGCGGCGGCCCGGCTTCTACTCTGCGGTGACCTCGCTGTCGAGGTCCTCGAGGTCGATCGCCTCGGTGGCGGCGTCGTCGCCGTCGCTCGCGGCCTTGGGCTCCCCGTCCCCGTCGGGTGCTCCTGCATCGGTCGTGTCCTCGCCCTCCAGCTCCTCGTCGCTGGACTCGCCGGTCGCGGCGCGAACGCCCGAGAGGTCGATGCCGAGCTCCTCGGCGGCGCGCAGCAGGTCGTCGTCCTCGTCGCGCATCTCCGTGCGCTGGCCCTCCTCGGAGACGACGTTGACGTCGAGCGCCAGCGACTGCATCTCCTTGAGCAGCACCTTGAAGGACTCCGGGATGGACGGCTCGGCGATGTTCTCGCCCTTGACGATCGCCTCATAGGCCTTCACGCGCCCGACCGTGTCGTCGGACTTGATCGTCAGCATCTCCTGCAAGGTGTAGGCGGCGCCGAAGGCCTCCAGCGCCCACACCTCCATCTCGCCGAAGCGCTGGCCGCCGAACTGCGCCTTGCCGCCGAGCGGCTGCTGGGTGACGAGCGAGTAGGGCCCGGTCGAGCGCGCGTGGATCTTGTCGTCGACGAGGTGCAGGAGCTTGAGGATGTACATGTACCCCACGGTCACCTGCTCCTCGAACGGCTCGCCGGTGCGGCCGTTGAAGAGCGTCATCTTGCCCGACGCCTGCTCGCCCTCGCGGCGCGACTTGTCGATGTCCATGCGGATGCGTCCGGTGTGCGCGTCCTGCCACTTGACGAGCGCGCGGTCGACGTCCTCGACGGTCGCGCCGTCGAAGACCGGCGTCGAGACGTAGACGCGGCCCGTGCCGTCGCCGGCGTGGGCGTCCTTGTAGGCCTCGGTGCCGTCGTCGTACCAGCCCTGCGCGGCGGCCCACCCGAGGTGGGTCTCGAGGATCTGGCCGACGTTCATGCGCGAGGGCACGCCGAGCGGGTTGAGGATCACGTCGACCGGAGTGCCGTCCTCGAGGAAGGGCATGTCCTGCTGGTCGACGATCTTCGAGATCACGCCCTTGTTCCCGTGACGGCCCGCGAGCTTGTCGCCCTCGGAGATCTTGCGCTTCTTGGCGACGAACACGCGCACGAGGTCGTTGACGCCCGGCGGCAGGTCGTCGCCGTCGTCGCGGCGGAAGGTCTTGACGTCGATCACGACGCCGCCCTCGCCGTGGGGAACCTTCAGCGAGGTGTCGCGCACCTCGCGGGCCTTCTCCTTGAAGATCGCCCGGATCAGCTTCTCCTCGGCCGTCAGCTCCGTCTCGCCCTTCGGCGTGACCTTGCCGACGAGCAGGTCGCCGGACTGGACCTCGGCGCCGATGCGCACGATGCCGCGGTCGTCGAGGTTGCGCAGCGACTCCTCCGAGCGGTTGGGGATATCACGGGTGATCTCCTCCTCGCCGAGCTTCGTCGTGCGGGCGTCGATCTCGTACTCCTCGATGTGGATCGAGGTGAGCTCGTCGTCCTGGACGAGGCGCTTGGAGAGGATGATCGCGTCCTCGAAGTTGTAGCCCTCCCAGGACATGAAGGCGACCATCAGGTTCTTGCCGAGCGCCATCTCGCCGCGGTCGGTCGAGGAGCCGTCCGCCAGGACGTCGCCCGCGGCCACCTTCTGCCCGGCGCTGACGCGGGGCTTGTGGTGGATCAGGGTGCCCTGGTTCGAGCGCATGAACTTCTGCAGCTCGTACTCTTCCCTGCCGTCCTTGCCGGCGACGGTCACCTGATTGGCATCGACGAACTCCACCGTGCCGGCGTTGCGCGCGAGGAGCACGTCGCCGGTGTCGAGCGCGGCGCGGCGCTCCATGCCCGTGCCGATCAGCGGCGCATCGGCCTTCAGCAGCGGCACGGCCTGGGCCTGCATGTTCGAGCCCATCAGCGCGCGGTTGGCGTCGTCGTGCTCGAGGAACGGGATCATCGCCGTGGTGATCGACCAGATCTGCTCGGGCGAGACGTCGATCAGGTCGACGTCCTTGGGCCCGACCGTGACGTACTGGCCGGCCTGCGTGCGGCACAGGATCTCGCTGCCCTTGAGCTTGCCCGTCTTGGCGTCGACGGGCGTGTTCGCCTGCGCGATCAGCTGCTCCTCTTCCTGGGTCGCGTCGAGGTGCCTGACCTCCTGGGTGACGACGCCGTCCTTGACGACGCGGTAGGGGGTCGTCACGAAGCCGTACTCGGAGACCTCCGCGAACGAGGACAGCGAGCCGATCAGGCCGATGTTCGGACCCTCGGGGGTCTCGATCGGGCACATGCGCCCGTAGTGCGTCGGGTGCACGTCGCGGACCTCGATCGGCGCGCGCTCGCGCGTGAGGCCACCGGCGCCGAGCGCCGACAGACGGCGGCGGTGCCTGAGGCCGGCGAGGGAGTTCGTCTGGTCCATGAACTGCGACAGCTGCGAGGAGCCGAAGAACTCCTTGAGCGCGGCGACGACGGGCCGGATGTTGATGATCGTCTGCGGCGTGATCGTGTCGGCGTCCTCGGTGGTGAGGCGCTCGCGCACGACGCGCTCCATGCGGTAGAGGCCGATGCGGAAGGCCTCCTGGATCAGCTCGCCGACGGTGCGCAGGCGGCGGTTGCCGAAGTGCTCGTACTCGTCGAGGTGCTCGGCGACGGGCTCGCGCGGCATACTCATCGCCTCGGCTGCGTAGTCCTTGATCTCGACCTCGCCGTCTTCGGGCATGCCGAGTCGCTTCGGCAGTTCGACGAGCTCGCGAACGAGCGCGATGATGTCGTCGTGCGTCAGCGTGCGCGTGTCGATGTCGATGTCGAGGCCGAGACGCGCGTTGAGCTTGTAGCGGCCGACCCGCGTGAGGTCGTAGCGCTTGGGGTCGAAGAACAGCTGGTTGAGCAGCGCGCGCGCATTGTCGACGCTCGGCGGCTCGCCCGGACGCTGCTTCTTGAAGAGCTCGATCAGGGCGCCCTCTTCGGTGCGCGTCGCCTCGGTGTCCGCGTCGATCGTGTTGCGGATGTAGAGCGAGTTCCCGAACAGCCTCAGGATCTCCTCGTCCGAGGCGTAGCCCATCGCGCGCAGCAGCACCGTGACGGGCAGCTTGCGCTTGCGGTCGATGCGGACGAAGACCTTGCCCTTCTTGTCGATCTCGAGCTCGAGCCACGAGCCGCGAGCGGGCATCAGGTTGGCGATGAAGACCTGCTTCTCGCGGTCCTTG
>DATAYP010000005.1:0-197660 GCA_036272475.1 Solirubrobacteraceae bacterium
GGATCATCATCTCGGCCACGGTGCTGCTCACCGTGATCGCCGGCGTGCTCATGCACTTCACCGACCGCAAGACCTTCCCCAACGTCGGCGACAGCATGTGGTGGGCCGTCCAGACCGTCACGACGGTCGGATACGGCGACCTCGTTCCAACCAGCGCGGCAGGCCGGGCGCTCGCCTCGCTGGTGATGCTCATCGGGATCGGCTTCCTGACGATCATCACGGCTTCGATCGCTTCGACCTTCATCGAGTCGACCCGGCGCCGGCTCGATACACGGGGACCCGACGCGGTGACCGCCAAGCTCCAGGAGATCGCCGCCAGGCTGGAGGCGATCGAGGCGGATCTCGGAAAGCTGGCGCGCGAGCGATGATCGCTCCCAGACCGATGACGCCGACCGCGATCGTCCTGGTCGCGGTGGCGACGCTCGCGCTCAGCGGCTGCGGTGAATCGGCGCAGGCCAAGGCCGCCAAGCAGGTCTGCGCGGTTCGCAGCGACATCTCACAGCAGATCCGCACGCTCAACGGGCTCAGCCTGAGCTCCAGCTCGGCGAACGCCGCCAAGGCCAGCTTCGAAGCGATCGGAAGGGACGTCACCCGGCTGAAAGCGCTGACGCCCAAGCTCGACCCATCCCGCATGCGCGCCGTCGAAGCCGCGACGCACGAATTCGTGACCCGGGTCGGCGCGATCGCGACGGCGCTTGGCTCGAAGCTCTCCGCGGCCAACGCGGCGGCCCAGTTCAAAAGCGCGCTCGCCCAGCTCGCCGAAGCCTACAACCAGACGCTTGCCTCGCTCAGCTGTTGAGGCGCGCTCCGCCCGCGTCAGAGGGTCTGGATCTGCACGAGGCTCGTCGTCCCGGGTCGTCCCGAGGGGAGGCCCGCGGTTATCCCCACGCGCTGTCCGGTCCGGCACCACCCGAGCTCGACGACGCGCCGCGCGGCGTCGGCGATCAGCGCCTCGGTCGTCTCGTGCCGGCGCATCGACGCCGCCTGCACGCCCCACATCAGCCCGCAGCGTCTCACGGTCTCTTTGCCGGGCGAGAGCGCGTAGATCGGCACCGTCGGGCGGTGCGCCGAGACGAGCCGCGCCGAGCGCCCCGAGAGGGTCGGGACCACGAGCGCGTCGAGTCGTAGCTCGCGCGCGGCGTCGCAGAGGTTGTGCGCGAGCGTGTAGGCGGGGTCCGAATGCGAGCGGTGCACGCGCGACTCGTTCCAGCGCTCGTATGGCGCGATCGACTCCGCCTGCTCGGCCACGGCGGCCATCATCGCGACCGCCTCGACCGGGTAGGCGCCGATCGCGGTCTCCTGCGAGAGCATCACCGCATCGGTGCCGTCGAGGATCGCGTTGGCCACGTCGGCGACCTCGGCGCGGGTCGGCCGCGAGGAGGCGACCATCGAGTCGAGCATCTGCGTAGCGGTGATCGAGGGCCGCGCGAGCCAGCCGGCGAGCTCGAGCAGTTGCTTCTGGACGATCGGCACGCGCGCGATCGGCAGCTCGATGCCGAGATCGCCGCGGGCGACCATCACGCAGTCGGCGGCGCGCAGGATCTCCTCGGCGCGCTCGACCGCCTGGGGCTTCTCCATCTTCGCGATCAGCGGCAGCCGCGTGTGCCCTCGCACGAATTCGAGGTCCTCGGGGCGCTGGACGAACGACAGCGCGACCATGTCGACGCCGATCGACTCGCCATGGTGCAGCAGCTCGAGATCCTCCTCGGGCAGCGAGGGCAGCGCCATCAGCGGGCCGGGGATGTTGAGCCCCTGCCTGGAGGCGACGGCACCGCCGATCTCGACCTCCACGTCGACCTCGCCCTGCGGCTCGCGGACCTCGACGGCGCGCAGCCGGACCGAGCCGTCGGCGAGGTACAGGATCGCGCCCTCCTCGATCGCCGCCGGAAGTCCGCCCCACGAGACGCTCATCCGGCGCGCGTCGCCGGGCGCGTCCTCGCCGCCGCAGACGAACGTCAGATGCTCTCCCGGTGTGAGCTCCACGACGCCGTCGCTGAGCGGGCCGATCCGCAGCTTTGGGCCGGGGAGGTCCTGCAGGATCGCCACGGGCCGGCCCGCCCGCCCCGCGGCGTCACGCACCCGCCGGGCGGTCTCGGCGTGCTCCTCGAGGGTCCCGTGCGAGTAGTTGAGCCGTGCGACGTCCATGCCCGCATCGACCAACCGCACGAGCGTCTCGGGCTCACGCGAGGCCGGGCCGATGGTGGCGACGATCTTGGTGCGGCGCATCTCCGGCAAGGTATAGATCGCCGGGTCCGCGCGCGTCGGACCGCGCGCGTAGCATCGGCGCACGTGCTCGGCCCCTCACGACCAGTCCCCCGCATCGGCTCCCGTGCCCGCATAGCGCATTTCGGCGGCGGCTTCGAGGCCGGCACGGTGCTGGCCGTACACGACGACGGGCGGCGCCTGGAGGTGCGCGGCGAGGCCGGCGAGGTCCACGAGTTCGTGCTGAGCCCCGCGACCGCCCGATTCGTCTCGGCCGCGAGCGGCCAGGGCCCGCGCCTGGAGCTGCTCGGCCAGGACTTCTGAGCTCAGGGCGCGCGCACGTCGGGGAAGTGCTCGGCGCAGTGCTCGCGCAGCACCCCGCGCACCCAGGCGCGCTCGTCGTTCGAGGCCATCCGCAGGCGTCCGAGCAGCTCGCGCTGGCGCTCGATCGGCGCGCCTGCGATCACCCAGCGCACGGCGAGCTGCTCGAACAGCAGCTCGACGGAACGCTGCCACGCGTCCTCGCGCGTCGCCGCGGGGGCGCCGTCACTCCCCGCGAGCGTCCGCTCGTACTCACGGCGGGCGCCCGCCGTGAGCGAGCCCCGAAGCGTCAGCACGTTCCCCTCGGCGTCTGCGTACTCGCTGCTCGGAATCGCGAGCCGTTCGGCGTGCCGGCGCCCGCGCCTGCCCACTCTCAGCCCGCGGCGGCGGCCCGTTCGAGCTGCGAGCGCACATCGCCCGTGACCGCGTTGGCGTGCCCGGGCCAGGCCGCTGCCGGCTCCAGCGCAGCGAGCTTGCGGATGCTCGCCCGCGCCTGCTCGGTGTCGTAGTTGTAGAGCTCCTCGGGGATGTGCGGAGCGCTGTCGCGGCCCCACATGTCGAGCGTGTAGAAGCAGTCGCTGCTGAGCGCGAGCCGGTCGCGCTCGCGCCACAGGCCGATCTGGCCGGGAGCGTGTCCCGGAAGCTCGATCACCCGGAAGCCGGCGATCTCCTCGCCCTCCGTGAGCGTCCCGGAGATCTCCACCGGGCCGCCGTCCCACGCGTAGCGGTGCATCAAACGGTGCATCTGGCGCATGCCCGGGGGAAGGCCGCGAAGCCCCTCCGGCCAGTAGCGAAAGCCGCCGCTGCCCTGCGCGTCCTGCACCTCGTCGGGGTGGCAGAGGACGGGTACGCCCAGCGCGGGCGCGGTCCCGCGGTGGTCGGTGTGGCCGTGGCCGAGCACGACGCGGCGGATTCCGCCGCGCCTCGCGCCGGCGCTCGCGACGGCGCGCGTCATCGTCCGCGCGCCGGCGTCGAACAGCGTCACCCCGCCCTCGTCCTCGATCAGGAAGACGTTGCAGCGTCCGGGCTGTCCCTGGATCACCCAAACGCCCTCGGCGACGAGCTTCGCGTCGCCCGCTCCGAGCCGGTCGCCGAGCCGGGTCTTGGCGTTGAAGGCGCCCGTCATCCGCTGTTCGGCCGCAGAGCCCTGCGCCGGCATCATCCCGATCTGGCGGGCGAACGTCATCCCGTCGGCGAAGGCGTCGTTGCTCTGGATCAGGCCGTCGCGTACAGTCAGCAGGTCGAGGCCCTCGAGCTCGATCCGGCGGCCGGTCGGGGCCACGCCTCCGAAGTCGCCGGGCCCGGCGAAGGTGCCGCTCAGGCGCCACTGCACGCCGCAGCGATCGTCCTCGGTCGTCGTCGAGACGATCTCCATGTGCAGGTCGGGGACCGCGGCGAGCAGCCCGCCGATGAACTCCCGCACGCCCTCGGGCGCGATCGTGTCGACCTGGCCCCTGACGTTCTCGCGGCCGCCCTCGGCCCACAGCGACACGACGGTCTCCAGATCGCGTGCGTCGATCGCCTCGAAGTAGCGGCGCGCAACCGCCTCGGCCCTGCTGCCCGAGATGCGTTTGCGTTTGCGGGTCACCTGCTGAACGCTGGCGGCCGCCTCCTGCACCTTGGTGCTCGCTTCGCTTGCGTCGCCCGCCCCGGCCATGCCGCCTCCTTTACGCCGCTGAAGGGATCTAGTCTAGTCTGCCCCGCGTGGCGAAGGTGACAAGCCGGCGCGAGCTCGGGAGGGGCGAGCGGGTGCTCCCCGGCGTGTTCCGTCTGCGCCTCCCGCTTCCGTGGCCGGGCGTCCCGCACTGCAACGCCTGGGCGATCCGGGCAGGCGACGGCTTCGTGCTCGTCGACACGGGCATGCACCAGCCGGACTCCTTCGCGAACCTCGAGCGGGCGCTCGCGATGTGCGACCTGAGCCTCGAGGACCTGCGCCTCGTCGTCTGCACGCACGCACACTCCGATCACTACGGGCAGGCGGCGACGATCGTCGAACGCGCCGGCAGCGAGCTGTGGATGCACCCCAACCATCAGCACATGACGCGCATGGCCGAGGACCCCGAGGCGGTCTTCGCCCGGCGCATCGAGGTCGCCCGCCAGAGCGGCGTCCCCGAGCAGCCGCTGATGCGCTACGCCTCGCAGCTCAGCTCGAGGGAATCGGGGATCTCCGGGGTGGTCGAGCCCGATCGCGATCTCCTCAACGGGGTCAGCATCTGGAGCGACCTCGGCGAGTGGATCGTGTACGAGACGCCGGGGCATGCCCCCTCTCACGTGTGCCTGTTCCAGCCCGAGCGGCGCCTGCTGATCTCCGGAGACCATCTGCTCGGACGCATCTCGCTGTACTTCGACTACGGCTACACGCCCGACCCCGTGGGCGAATTTCTCAGCTCGCTCGACGTCGTCGAGCGACTCGGCGCGCGCCTGTGCCTAGCGGGACACGGCAGGACCTTCGCCGACGTGCACGCGCACATCCAGGGCAACCGCAAGCTGGTCGGAGAGCGCCTTGCGAGCGTGCTCGCGGCGCTCACGGACGAGCCGCTGAGCGCCTTTGATCTCCTGCCCCGGGTCTACGGCGAGGAGCTGGCGCAGCACAACGCCCAGCGGTTGCTGTCGGAGGTGCTCGCCTACCTCACCCACCTGCACGCGACCGGCCAGATCGAGCGCCTGAAGGGAGAGCCCGAGCGCTGGACTGCATAATCAGTGGATGCGCATCGACGAGATCCTCCGCGGCGACGGGCCCGTGTTCTCCTTCGAGTTCTTTCCGCCCAAGACCGACGCCGGCGAGCGGAACCTGTACGCGGCGCTCGACGAGCTCAAGGAGCTCGAGCCGTCGTTCGTGTCGGTCACCTACGGCGCCGGTGGCTCCGAGCGCGAGCGCACGATCGAGATCGTCAAGGGCATCAAGGACGAGCGCGGCCTGGAGGCGATGGCCCACTTCACCTGCGTCGGCGCGACCGTCGCGCAGCTGCGGGACACGCTCGACGAGATGCGGCGGGCCGGCTTCGACAACGTGCTCGCGCTGCGCGGCGATCCCCCGGCTGGCGAGGAGGCCTGGACCAAGACAGAGGGCGGTCTCGAGTACTCGCGCGAGCTCGTCGAGCTGATCGCTTCCGACTACCCCTTCGCGATCGGAGCGGCCTGCTTCCCGGAGACCCACATCCACGCAACGAGCCCGGAGGACGACCTCGAGCACCTCGTCGAGAAGGTGGGCGCCGGGGTCGACTTCCTGATCACGCAGATGTTCTTTGACAACGAGTTCTACTTCCGCTTCGTCAAGCGCGCGCGGGGGGCCGGCATCACGGTGCCGATCATCCCCGGCGTGATGCCGATCACGCGCGTCGGGCAGGTCGAGCGGATGGCTCAGATGTGCGGTTCGGCGATCCCCGAGGGACTCCGCGCGGAGCTGCATGCGCGCGGCGAGAACGCCGAGGCGGTGCTCGACTTCGGCGTCGCATACGCGACGCTGCAGTGCGCCGAGCTGCTCGCCGCCGGCGCGCCCGGGATCCACTTCTACACGCTCAACCGCTCGCCCGCCACGCGGGCGATCCTCAGCGCGCTGAAGCTCGTCAAGCCCTGGGAGAAGGCGGTCTACGCGGGCTCGATCTCGAGCGCCTCGGCGACTCGCGGCGAGCCGTCGGCGGCCTCGTAGCGGACGTCCACCGAGTCGTTCTGGCGGTAGGTGCCGACGCCCCAGGCGCCGAGCAGCCAGCGCCAGCCGCTGATCCTGTCCTTGCGGAGGTCGCGCTCGAACAGCAGCGCGCCTTCGCGAACCGTGTAGTCGCGTCCGAGCTGCTGCGCGACGCCGTTGAGATACACCTCGTAGGGCTCGCGCACGCCGGGCGGGAGCCTGACCCGCGATCGCGCCGTCTGTGGCCGGCTCATGCCGCCGCGCCGCCCGTGCGCCGCGGCTGCGCGCGAGCGTAGGCGCGCTCGCGCCGGGCGGACGCCTCGATCGCGGCACACGCCTCGCTCGGATGCTCGGTCACGCGCATAAGCTGGAGGTCGCCGGCATCGATCCGCCCGTCGGCCAGGGGCCGCTCGCGCAGCCACTCGATCAGCCCGTCCCACTCGCCCTTCCCCAGCAGCACGACGGGAAACTGGTGGATCGTGTGGGTCTGGATCAGCGTGAGCGCTTCGAACAGCTCGTCGAGCGTGCCCAGCCCGCCGGGACAGACCGCGAGCGCGCTGGCGTAGCGCAGGAACATCACCTTGCGCACGAAGAAGTGACGGAAGCGCAGGCCGATGTCGAGATACGGGTTGAGCTCCTGCTCGTGCGGCAGCTCTATGTTGCAGCCGACAGACAGCGCGCCCGCCTCCTGCGCGCCGCGGTTGGCCGCCTCCATGATCCCGGGGCCGCCGCCGGTGATGACCGCGTAGCCGGCGCTGCCCAGGCAACGCCCGAGCTCGCGCGCGAGCTCGTAGGCAGGGTGCCCGCATGGCGTGCGTGCAGAGCCGAAGACCGTGACGGCACGGGTGATCTGCGCGAGCGCCCCGAAGCCCATCGCGAACTCGGCCGCGATGTCGTGGACGCGCTCGGTGTCGGCGGCCCGCACCTCCGGCGGCTCGTCGCCGAGCCACAGCAGCAGCTCCTCGTCGAACGTGGGCGCGCGCGGCGGCGGCGGGTGCTCTCGGGCGGCCTGCACGCCGACAGCCTACGCGCCGCGTGCACGGTCGGGGACCGCCGTGCCGGCGCGTACCCTCTTGCGGATGCCGACTCGTTCGCAGGCCACCGGCGCGGCTGCGCAGATCCCCTACACCGTGCGGCGCTCCTCGCGCGCTAGACGGGTCCGCGTGAGCGTTCACGCCCACACCGGCGTCGAGGTGGTGCTGCCGGCGCGTGCGCCCGAGCGAGCCGCGGCCGCCGCGGTCAGCGAACTGCGCCCCTGGATCGAAGGCCGGCTCGACGAGGCCCGCGAGGCGCTCGCCTCGATCGCAGCGCGCGCCGGCACGGTGCCCTACCTCGGCGGCGCGCTGCAGCTGGTCCCGCAGGCGGGGCGCTCCCGGGTGCACCGCGACGGCGAGCGCCTGCTCGTGCCCGCGGGGGACGCACGCGCGGCGCTCGAGCGCTACTACCGGCGCGCGGCGCGCAGGGAGATCGCCCAGCGCCTCGACCGCGCCGCCGCACTCGCGGGCGTGGCCTACGACGACCTGACGATCCGCGGCCAGCGCACGCGCTGGGCGTCGTGCTCGGCGAGCGGGCGCATGAGCTTCAACTGGCGGCTGCTGCTCGCACCCGAGCGCGTGCTCGAATACGTGATCTGGCACGAGGTCTGCCATCTCGAGATCCTCGACCACTCGCCGCGCTTCTGGCGCCTTGTCGAGCGCCGCTGGCCGAGCTACCGCGAGGAGCGCGACTGGCTCGGGCGCCACGGCGCGACGCTCGTGCTCTGAGCGCGAGGCGGCGCCCGGCGGTCCCGCTTCGCGGCGCCGGCGGCGGGTCAGCTGTGCACGAGGCCGTCAGCGAGCACGCGCGCGACCAGCTGGGCGCGGGTGTGCGCTTCCATCTTGCCCATCGCGTTGCGCACGTGGCTGCGCACCGTGGCGGTCGAGACCGATAGCTCAGAGGCGATGCGGCCCGTGTTGCAGCCGAGCGCCACGAGCCTCACGACCTCCCGCTCGCGCGGCGTCAGCGGCGACCCTTCGGCGGGCGGCAGCCGGATCTCGGGCCTGCCGATCAGCTCCGCGCCGTTGAGGAACCGCGCAGAGACGGTCACGATCAGCGCCAGCCACGTGTCTCCGAAGGTCGTGCCGTGCGCGGCGTAGCTGACCCTCATCTTGGAGCCGTTGCCGTGGACAATCGTGCCCTGCGCGTAGAGCTCGTTCGTGCGCAGCAGCTGCTCCCACTGGCCGTCCGAGACCGAGCGATCCTCGTCGACGACGGTGCGGCCGGCACGCGCGCCGAGGATCTCCTCGAGCGGGTAGTCGTACAGCCGCAGGATCGCGTCGTTCACGCGGACATAGCGACGCTCGCGATCGACCAGCGCCATCGGGATCTGCGATTGGGCGAAGACGGCCCAGAACGGTGCCTGGGCGAGGCCGTCGTGATTGTTCAGCTGTGTCGCGGCGTCCGGCATGTCAGAATGCACTGCCGCGGGAGCTTAGGGAAGCCGTCCGTGCCGAGCTATCGGCCGAACGGCCGAGCAGCGTTCATCCGCGCTGCGCGATCGGCACGTACTCGAGGTCGCGATCGCCCGTGTAGATCTGCCGCGGACGCGCGATCTTCTGCTCGGAGTCCTGCACCATCTCGAGCCACTGGGCGATCCACCCGCTGGTGCGCCCAATCGCGAACATCACGGGAAACATCGCCACCGGCAGCCCCAGCGCCTCGTAGATCAGGCCCGAGTAGAAGTCGACGTTCGGATAGAGCTTGCGGGAGGTGAAGTACTCGTCGTCGAGCGCTCGCTTCTCGAGCTCCGTCGCGACCTCGAGCAGCGGGCTCTTGCCGCGCACCTCGAAAACGTCGTCGAGGTGTTTGCGGATGATCCGCGCGCGGGGGTCGTAGTTCTTGTAGACGCGATGGCCGAAGCCCATCAGGCGCTCCTCGCCGGCCTTCACGCCCTCGAGGAAGCCGGGGATGTTCTCGACGCTGCCGATCCGCTGGAGCATCCGCAGCGCCGCCTCGTTCGCGCCGCCGTGAAGCGGTCCGTAGAGCGCCGCCACGCCGGCCGCGACGGCGGTGTAGGGGTCGACCTGCGTCGAGCCGACTGAACGGACCGCGCTCGTGGAGGCGTTCTGTTCGTGGTCGGCGTGGAGGATGAAGAGCACATCCAGCGCGCGCTCCAAGCGAGGATCGGGCTCGTATTTGAGCTCGGTCATCTTGTACATCATCCCGAGGAAGTTGCCGGCGTAGCCGAGCTCGTTGTCGGGATACACGTACGGCTGGCCGACGTTGTGCCTGTAGGCGAACGCCGCGAGCGTCGGCATCTTGGCCAGGAGGCGGATGATCTGCATGTCGCGGACCGCCTCGTCGTGGATCTGGTTGGCGTCGGGGTAGAAGGTCGACAGCGCACCGACGGAGGCGACGAGCATCCCCATCGGGTTGGCGTCGTAGCGGAAGCCCTGCATGAAGTCCTTGACGTTCTCGTGCACGAAGGTGTGGATCGTCACCTCGTGGGTCCAGCTCTCGAGTTGCGCCTGCGTGGGGAGCGAGCCGTTGATCAGCAGGTAGGCGACCTCGAGGTAGCTCGATTGCTCGCAGAGCTGCTCGATCGAATAGCCACGGTGTTGGAGGACGCCGGCCGCGCCGTCGATGTAGGTGATCGCGCTGCGGCAAGAGGCGGTGTTCGTGTAGGCCGGGTCGTACGCCATCAGCCCGAAGTCGTCCTCGCTCGTCTTGATCTCCCGGAGGTCCATCGCTCGAACCGTCCCGTCCGTCACGGGCAGCTCGTAGGTCTCGCCGGTGCGGTTGTCGGTGACCGTCAGCGTCTCGGGACGGGCGGGCGCCGAGCTTCCGTCGGCAGTGTCGGTGCGCGTCGGACTGGCCATTCAGCGCTGCACGAACCGCTTGTGTGCCGCGACCGCGCGAACGCGCGGCGGCGCGGCCGGCGTGGGCGCGCGGCGATGCGGGCCCCGCCTCGGGTGCCGCGGGAGCCTCGTGCGCGGGTGGTGGGGATGCACCGGCCCGGGAAGCGGCCCGATGCCGCCGTCCTGCCCGGCCAGCCCCTCAGGCGTCTGGCGCACGGCCCAGCGAACGATCAGGAACAGCGCCACGATCGGGATCTTGAGGAAGAACATGAGCCAGATGAAGGTCCACGTGTCCACGTACGTCGATCGTATTACCCCGGCCGTACGCACACAACCCCGGCCCGCCGCTACGGGCGGCTCGCGAGCGCTGCAGCGCGCCGACGCTCAGCCGCGCAGCGCCAGCGGCACGCCGCTGAACTGCGTCATCGCCTGCAGCTCCTGCATGCGGGCGGCGATCTCACCGCCGGTGAGGCGTGCGATCCGCTCGGTGCCGAACTCCTCGACATTGAACGACGCCAGCACGGTGGCGTGGGCCATCGCGCTCCGCAGCAGGCCCTCCGAGAGGTGCTCTTCGGGGTGAGCGGCGATGTACCCGACGAGGCCGCCGGCGAAGGTATCGCCGGCGCCGGTGGGGTCGACGACTGTCTCGAGCGGATAGGCGGGCAGCGCGAAGAAGCCCTCCTCGGTGATCAGCGCCGCGCCGTACTCGCCCTGCTTGGCGACGACCACGCTCGGTCCGCGCGTGGCGCTGTCCGGAGACCCCCAGGAGAGGACCTCCCTGGCGGCGGCGAGCAGGTTCGGGCGGCCGGTGAGCTGGCGCAGCTCGGCGTCGTTGAGGATCACGCAGTCGACGCTCTCGATCGCTGCGACGAGCGCGTCGCGCGCGATGTCGATCCAGAGGTTCATCGAATCGAGCGCCACGAACCGCGCCTGCGGCATCTGGGCGCGTACGCCGCGTTGCAGGTCGGGCTGGATGTTCGCGAGGAACAGGACGTCGCTCGCGAGCGAATCGCCCGACAGCTTCGGCTCGAATTCCTCGAACACCCCGAGCTGGGTGTCGAGCGTCTCGCGCGTGTTGAGGTCCCAGCCGTACTCGCCGGCCCAGAAGAAGGTCCTCCCGCCGGCGACCGTCTCGACGTCGGAGACGTCGATGTCCCTGCGGCGCATCACCTCGAGCTGCTGCTCGCCGAAGTCGTCTCCGACGGGCCCGACGACGTGGACGTCGTCGAAGAACGAGGCAGCCAGCGCGAAATGCACGGCCGCGCCGCCGAGCATCCGCTCGCGCTCCCCGAAGGGCGTCCTGACGCTGTCAAACGCTATCGATCCGACGACGGTGATCGGCATGGGCGCGCACCTTAGAGCACGCGCGCGGATGGCGGCCCCGGCACTCCGATAGCCTCGACTCATGCGCGCGATTCAGATGACCGAGTTCGGCGGCCCGGAGGTGCTGAGGCTCTCCGAGGTGCCGGTTCCGGTGGCCGGACCGGGCGAGGTCCTCGTCAAGGTGACGATGGCCGGTCTGAACTTCGCCGACACCCACACCCGCACGAACTCCTACGTCAAGAAGGCCACGCTCCCCTTGATACCGGGGGGCGAGGTCGTCGGTGTGCGGGAGGACACGGGAGAGCGTGTGCTCGCGCTCGTGGGGTCGGGCGGCTACGCCGAGTACGCGACCGCGCCGGCCGAGCGCGTCTTCGCGATCCCCGACGGCGTCGACGACGGGACCGCGCTCGCGCTGCTCGTCCAGGGGACCACCGCGTGGCACCTGTACCGCAGCGCCGCCCGCCTCGCCGCGGGAGAGAGCGTGGTCGTGCACTCGGCCGCCGGCGGCGTCGGCTCGATCGCGGTCCAGCTCGGGCACGCCCTGGGCGCCGGCCGCGTGATCGCGACGGCCTCGAGCGAGGACAAGCGCTCGCTCGCGCGGCAGCTCGGAGCCGACGTCGCAGTCGATCCCGCGGCCGACGGCCTGACCGAGCGGCTGCTCGAGGCGAACGGCGGCGTGCCGGTCGACGCCGTCTTCGACATGTCCGGCGGCGAGGTCTTCGACGCGTCCTACCGCGCGCTCGCGCCATTCGGGCGGATCGTCGTCTGCGGGATCGCGACGAGCGAGCCGAACACGGTCTCGACGGGCTCGCTGCTTCGCCACTCGCGTTCGGTGGTGGGCTTCTACGTCTTCCACTGCCTCCAGCGCCCCGGCATGTTCGGCGAGGCGCTGGCCGACCTGTTCGACCGCGTAACGCGCGGCGAGCTCAGGGTGATCGTCGGCGGGACCTACCCGCTCGAGCAGGCGGCCCAGGCGCAGATCGACCTGCGCGCGCGACGCACGACGGGCAAGCTCCTGCTCGATCCGGCCAGGTGAGCGGGTCCTTCGCAGATCTCGGGCTCTCGGAGCCCACCCTCCAGGCGCTGCGCGACGTCGGGTATGAGGCTCCCAGCCCGATTCAGGAGCAGGCGATCCCGGCCCTGCTCGAGGGCCGCGACGTGATCGGCCAGGCGCAGACCGGCACCGGCAAGACGGCGGCCTTCGGGCTGCCGATCATGGAGTACATCGACCCCTCGGAGTCCGAGGTCCAGGCGCTCGTCTTGACGCCGACGCGCGAGCTCTGCATCCAGGTCACGCAGGCGCTGCGGACCTACGGCGCGCACGCCGGCGTCGACGTCGTCGCGGTCTTCGGCGGCGCGCCGATCCGCACGCAGCAGTCGCAGCTGCGCGCCGGGGGGCACGTCGTCGTGGGCACTGTGGGGCGTGTGCTCGATCTGATCTCCCGGCATTCGCTCGTGCTGCACGGCTGCCGCTTCGTGGTGCTCGACGAGGCCGACGAGATGCTCGACCTCGGCTTTTTGGAGGACGTCGAGAAAATCCTTTCGCTGACGCCCTCGAGCCGCCAGACGGCGCTCTTCTCGGCGACGATGCCCGGGCCGATTCGCAAGCTCGCCGACCGCTATATGTACGACCCGACGATCATCCAGGTCGAGGCTGCGACGCTGACGATCGACACGGTGGCGCAGTTCCAGCTTCCCGTCGACGCGAAGGGCAAGCCCGACAAGCTCGTCGAGGTGCTGCGCGCCGAGGCGCCGGACCAGGCGATCGTGTTCGTCCGCACGAAGATCCGCTGCGAGCAGCTGTTCCGCACGCTGCGCGACCGCGGCATGAACGTGCGGGCGCTCCACGGCGACATGACGCAGGGGGCGCGCGACGGCGTGATGCTCGCGTTCAAGGGAGGGCGCGTCCCGATCCTGGTGGCCACCGACGTGGCCGCGCGCGGGCTCGACATCTCGACGGTCACGCACGTCATCAACTACGACGTGCCCACCAGCCCGGACACCTACGTGCACCGGATCGGACGCACGGGACGCGTCGGGCGATCGGGTCGCGCGATCACGTTCGTGGAGGCGCGCCAGAAGCGCGAGCTCGAGGCGATCGAACGTCACATCGGCACGGCGATCACGACCTGGGAGCGCGGTGCCGAGGCACCTCCGACGCCGGTCCGCGAGCGCCCCCGGCGGCATTCCAAGCCGCGGATCTCACGCGACGGCCAGGAGCCCTACACGAAGCTCGTGCTCGGCGGCGGCCGCGCGGCCGGGCTGCGCGTCGCCGACATCGTCAGCGCCGTGACCTCATCCGCGGGTCTCGACGGCGAGGCGGTGCGCGAGGTGCAGGTGCTCGACCGCTTCTCGTTCCTGTCGGTGCCGGCGACCGAGGCCGATCGCGTGATCGAGGCGCTCGACGGAGAGTCGGTGCACGGACGCACGGTCACGCTCGAGCGCGTGAAGCTAAGGTAGGCGGATGTCAACCGCCACGATGCAGACAACCGAAGGGCCGATCGTCTTCGAGCTGTTCGACGAGGATGCGCCGAAGACCGTCGAGAACTTCCGCAAGCTCTCGGCCGACGGCTTCTACGACGGGCTCACGTTCCACCGGGTGATCAAGGACTTCATGATCCAGGGCGGCTGCCCGCAGGGGACCGGCACCGGCGGTCCCGGCTACACCTTCGAGGACGAGATCAACCCGCACAAGATCGTGCGCGGCGCGCTCGCGATGGCGAACGCAGGGCCCGACACCAACGGCTCGCAGTTCTTCATCGTGACGGCCGACTCCTGCCCGTGGCTCGACGGCAAACACACCGTCTTCGGGCAGGTTCGCGAGGGGATGGACGTCGTCGACCGGCTCGAGGGCGTCGCCACCGATGCCGGCGACCGCCCCAGCGAGCCGATCGGCATCGTCTCGATCGAGCTCGCCGAGTAGCCCGCCGCGAGCCGCCTCGCCGGTCGGCGCGGGCGTGCCGCTCGGCCCCTCTCGGAGTAGTCTTGTTGCTCACAAGGTGAACGAGCAGGGGAGGGTCAGATGGCCACTGTCGAGCAGCGCGCAGGAGAGACCCAGGACACCGTCGTCGCTGCCGCGAACGGCGCCAGTGGCATCCCGGTCGAGAACCCGGCGACCGGCGAGATCGTCGCGACGGTCCCCGACCTGGGCGCCGAGGCCGTCGCGGAGATGGCCGCCAGGGGGCGTGCCGCCCAGCCTGCATGGGAGGCGTTCGGCTTCGATGGTCGCGGGAGGATCCTGCGGCGCGCGCAGAAGTGGCTGATGGACAACGCCGATCAGGTCGTCTCGACGATCGTCTCGGAGACCGGAAAGACCTTCGAGGATGCCTCGCTCGCCGAGATCGGCTACGCGGGCAACGCGTTCGGCTTCTGGGCGCGCGAGGCTCCCAACTACCTGGGCGACGAGCGCGTGAAGACGAGCCAGGTGCTCGTCAAGGGCAAGAAGATCCTGCTGCGCTTCAGGCCGCTCGGCTTGATCGGCGTGATCGGCCCATGGAACTACCCCCTGACGAACTCCTTCGGCGACTGCATCCCCGCGCTCGCCGCCGGCAACTCGGTGATCCTCAAGCCATCGGAGATCACACCGCTGACCTCGCTGCTGATGGCCGAAGGGCTGCGCGAGTGCGGGCTGCCCGAGCACGTGCTGCAGATCGCGACCGGCCGCGGCGAGACCGGCGCGGCGCTCGTCGAGCACGTCGACATGATCATGTTCACGGGCTCGACCCGGACCGGCAGGAAGGTCGCCGAAGCCGCCGCGCGGCGCCTGATCCCGGCCTCGCTCGAGCTCGGCGGCAAGGACCCGATGCTGGTGCTCTCCGACGCAGACGTCGAGCGGGCCGCCAACTTCGCGACCTACTACTCGATGCAGAACGCGGGGCAGACCTGCATATCGATCGAGCGCGTCTACGTCGAGGAGCCCGTCTACGACGACTTCGTCGGCAAAGTCTCAGAGAAAGTCCGCTCGCTGCGGGTCGGCAAGTCCGAAGGGCCGGGGTCTGTCGAGGTCGGGGCGATCACGTTCCCGCCGCAGCTCGACACGATCAGGGACCACGTCGCCGATGCGGTCCAGAAGGGCGCGCGGGTACTCGCCGGAGGGAACGAGGTGCCAGGCCCGGGGCGCTTCTTCGAGCCGACGGTGCTCGTCGACGTCGATCACTCGATGAAGATCATGACCGAGGAGACGTTCGGCCCGACGCTGCCGATCATGAGGGTCGCCGACACCGAGGAGGCGGTGCGGCTCGCCAACGACTCCCCCTACGGGCTCGGCGCCTCGGTGTTCACGCGCGACACCGCGCGCGGTGAGGAAGTAGCCAAGCGGATCGAAGCCGGCGCGGCGAACGTCAACGACGCGATGATCAACTACACGGTCCTCGAGCTGCCGATGGGCGGCGCCAAGGCGTCGGGGCTCGGCTCGCGCCACGGCGCGGGCGGCATCCGCAAGTACTGCTCGCAGCAGGCGATCGTGATCACGCCGAAACTGGCGATGAAGAAGGAACTCTTCATGTACCCGTACAAGAGCCGCACCTCGAGGCTGCTGGCGGGGCTCTTCAAACTGATGTACGGGCGGGGCAGGCGCGACTGAACGGCCGGGGGATCAGCCCACCCTCTCTTCGGAGCGAAGTGGGATTCCGAGGAGGCGCTCGAGCGCCGGGAGCGTGGTCTCGGCGCTCGTGTGATGTACGGTCGCCATCCCGAGCTCCTCGGCGGGGGTGAGGTTGAAGGGCAGGTCGTCGACGAAGACGCAGCGCTCGGCCGGAACGCCGGCGCGCTCGGCCCCGAGCTCGTACATGCGGCGCGCGGGCTTGCGGATGCCCTCCTCGCCTGAGATCACGACGCCGTGGAAGATCCGCGAGATCAACTCGTGCGGGTAGCGGTGCACGCCCCACGAGTTCGACACGAGCCCGGTCCGCACCCCGGCGTCGTGGGCGATGCGGACCGCGTCGAGCATCTCCATGTCGGGCGCCACGCCGGCGAACAGCCCGTCGACGAGGCCATCGGGCTCGACCTCGAGGAGCGCGGCGAACTGGCTCTCGAACGCCGGCTCCTCGAGTGCTCCCGTCTCGAGCGCGATCAGCAGCTCGCGCGCCTGACGGTCGGTGCGGAAGCGGCCCATGACCAGCTTCGGGTCGATGTCCGATGCGACGCAGAAGGCATGAAAGGAGGCGAACAGGTTGGTCGTGAGCACGCCGCCCCAGTCGACGAGCAGCCCCGTGCGCAGCTGTCCGTCATCGCCACGGACGAGCTCCTGTTGCGCTCCGCCGTCGTGAGGCGCCTCGCCGTCCTGATGCGCGGAGCCCGAGTCCGAGCTCGCCGGGCGGCCGGGATCAGCCACCGTGGGCCACCGCCTCCGCCTGCCGGGCGAGCTCGAGCACGCCGTCGCCGAACTGCTTGAGGTAGGGGTCGTCGGTGGTTCCGGCGACCGCGCGCTTGTAGTTGCCCTCCATGAAGACGACCGACTTCCACAGCGCGAGCGTCGTGTACCAGCGGATGTCGACCATCGATCGGCCCGAGAGCTGCTCGTAGCGGCCGATCAACTCGGCGCGCGTGGGAAAGCCCTCGGCGCGCGTGACGTTGCCGAGCGCGTCGCGCAACCCGACCTGGGGGTCGCCGGCCTCGGTCCACATCATGCACAGGTAGCCGAGGTCGGCGAGCGGGTCGCCGATCGTGGCCATCTCCCAGTCGAGCACCGCAGCCAGGCGGGCCGGCGCGCCGTGAGCGTAGATCGTGTTGCCGAGGCGGTAGTCGCCGTGGACGATCGTCGCGGTGGAGGATGCCGGGAGGTTCTCCTTCAGCCACTCGCCCACCGTCTCGACGGCGGCGATCTCGCGCGTCTTGTTGAGCTCCCACAGGCCGAGGAAGCGGCGCAGCTGGCGTTCGAGGTAGCCGGTCGGCTTGCCGAACCCCTCGAGCCCCGCGGCTCGCCAGTCGACCGCATGGATCTCGACGAGCGAGTTGATCAGCTCCTCGCTGATCCTGCGACGCTGCTCCGGGTTGTCGAGCGGCTCGGGGATGCTGCTGACGATCACGTCTCCCTCGATCCGCTCCATCACGTAGAAGGGAGCGCCGATTGTCGCCTCGTCGGCGCACACGGCGAGCACGTCGGGCACGCGCGCGGGCGTATTGCGCAGCGCGCTCAGCAGGCGCGCCTCGCGCAGGACGTCGTGGGCACTTGGCGGCAGCGGCGGGCGCGGGGGACGACGCAGGACCATCTCGCGCCCTTCGCGCTCGATCAGATAGGTCACGTTCGAGTGCCCGTCGCCGATCGGGCTCGCCTCGATCTCCCCGCGGCCGAGGCCGTGCGCGTCGAGGAACGCCATCAAGGGGTCGAGCACGAGCAGCGGGGGGCGCTCGTTGGCGCTGCCCTGCTCGTGGCTGAGGACGATGTCGTCCGCTGCGACCGGAGTGCTCATCGGCGCGAACGCTATCGGCTGGTGGGTACCTGAGCTGTCCCTACGATGAGTGCAATGCCCGAGCTGCCCGAGGTCGAGATCACGTCGCGATTGCTCAGCCGTGCGCTGGAGGGCGCCGAGATCGAGTCGGCGACCGCGCCTGGCATCAACGCGCTGAAGACATTCGACCCGCCGCTCTCGGCGATCGAGGGCGAGCGCATCGCGGGGATCCGCCGCCGTGGCAAGCACCTGATCGTCGACGTCTCAGGCGGTCTGTCACTGCTGATCCATCTGATGTCGGCCGGCCGCCTGCAGCTCTACGAGAAGCGCGCTGGGCCGCGCGACCGCACCTCACGGCTGCTCTTGCGCCTCCGTGCCGACCCGCCGCCCGACGGCATCGCGGCGCGCGCCGCGAACGGGTCGCCGGAGGGCTCGGCGGGCGGGCACCAGCTCGAGCTGCGGCTGCGCGAGTTCGGCTCCAAGCAGGCCGCATGGGTCAAGGTCCTGCGCACGGATGAGCTCGAGCGGGACGAAGCGCTTGCGACCCTCGGGCCCGAAGCGTGGCCCGATCCACCGCTGCTCGAGGAGCTCCTCGATGCGCCGCGACCGCTGCACGCGCTGCTGCGCGACCAGCGCACGATCGCCGGCATCGGGCGCTCGTGGGTCGACGAGATCCTCTGGGAGGCGAAGCTCTCGCCATACAAGCGCGGCGCGGACCTCGACGGCGAGGAGGCGCTGCGTCTCCGCGAGGCCGTTTTCGCGACTCTCACCCGGGCGATCGAGCACTACGAGCAGGTGGTGGCGCTGCCGATCCCCGACAAGCTGCCGATGCCGCTGCGCGTCCACCGGCACCAGGGAGAGCCGTGCCCGCGCTGCGCGACGAAGCTCGAGGCTGTCCACTTCGAGGACTACGTGATCGCCTACTGCCCGACGTGCCAGACCGAGGGGCGCGTGCTGAAGGACCGCAGGCTCTCGCGGCTGTTGCGCTGAGCGCAGCAGCCCGCCGTCTACACAGCCGGGCGTTCGCTGCGCGACCCGCTCAGGAGCCCTTGACGAGCCCGATCACGTGGCCCTCGGGATCGGCGAAGAGGGCGATGCTCGGGCCTTCGGGGACGTCCATCGGCGGCTGCACCGTGCGGCCGCCCGCCGACTCGATCCGCTCGAGCGCTGCCGCGAGGTCATCGACTTCCACGTAGAAGGTCACGTGGCCCTCGCTGCCGTCCGGCGTTGCCCCGACGCCGCCTGCGACCGCGCCCTCGACACCCGTCGAGACCATCGCATAGGTCGGCGTCACGGGGTTCAGCTCCCAGTCGAATGCCTGTCCGTAGAAGCTCTGCAGCGCCCCGGCGTCCTTGCCGAGGACCTCGAAGTGGATGACCGGGTTTGGCATCGCTCCCCCTGACCGTTGTGGACGCTGTTCTCTTGTGATCAGCGTAGCGTCAGGCGCCCCCAGAGATGTGAACAGGTGGGCGCGAACAGATCAGCGAGGCCGGCCTGAGCCGTCTAGTGCGACCAGAGGTTCTGGGGCCGCAGCCTGAACTGACGCGCGGAAACGGCTAGGCAGACGGGTTGAAAAGTGGGCCGACCATCGCCGGTAGCATCCGCCCAATGATCGAATCCGGCCAGAGGGCCCCCGACTTCGAGCTCCCCGACCAGGACGGCCGCGTGGTGAAACTCTCCGACTTCCGGGGCACCCCCGTCGTCGTCTACTTCTATCCCAAGGCCGACACGCCGGGTTGCACGACGCAGGCGTGTGGCGTCCGCGACCGGCAGGCCGACTACGCGGCCCGTGGTGCGACGGTCCTCGGCATCTCGCCGGACCCCGTCGCGAAGGTCAAGAAGTTCCACGAGAAGCAGGCCCTGAACTTCGCCCTCCTCGCCGACGAGGATCATGCGGTCGCCGAGCGCTACGGCGTGTGGGTGCAGAAGTCGATGTACGGCCGCAGCTACATGGGCAACGAGCGCACCACCTTCGTCATCGACCCGGGCGGAAGCGTCGCGGCGGTGCTGCGCAAGGTCAAGCCGGCCGAGCACGACGATCTCGTCCTGAAGGCCCTCGCCGACGCGCGGCCCCCGGTCATCTAGCGCACGCGAGCGATGAGTTCCGGGCGCTTGCGGCGTCTCTTCGTGTGACCAATCAACCGGGAGGCGGCATGGCAAGGCTCAGGTTCCAGATCTCGACGTCACTCGACGGCTTCGTCGCAGGGCCGGACCAGAGCGAGGAGAACCCGCTCGGCGTCGGCGGCGAGCAGCTTCACGAGTGGGCGTTCAAGCTCGCGGCCTGGCGCGAGCCGCACGGCAAACCGGGCGGCGAGGTGAACGAGTCGACGCGCGTCGTCGAAGCCTCGCGCGAGAACATCGGCGCGACGCTCATGGGCCGGAACATGTTCGGCGGCCGCGGACCATGGGGCGACCGACCCTGGGATGGCTGGTGGGGAGACGACCCGCCGTTTCACATGCCCGTCTTCGTCGTCACCCATCACGCACGCCCGCCGCTCGTCAAGCAGGGCGGCACGACTTTCACGTTCGTCACCGACGGCATCGAGTCCGCGCTCGAGCAGGCGCGAGCGGCCGCAGGCGGCAAGGACGTCGCGCTCGGAGGCGGGGCCAGCGTCGCCCAGCAGTACCTGCGGGCCGGCCTGATCGACGAGATGCAGCTCAACGTCGTCCCGGTGCTGCTCGGCGACGGCGAGCGTCTCCTCGAGGGCCTCGCGGGCGCCGACCTGCGGCTCGAGTGCGTCGCTGCGGTCGCCGCCCCGGGCGTCACGCACCTCTCCTACCGGCTGCGCTGAGCGGGGGAAGCTCTCAGGCCGGTTCGCAGGCCGGTTCGGAGATCACGAGCCTGAGAGCGCCGTCGAAGCTCTCGCGGCCGCGCAGGTGGCCGTGCTCGGCGTCCCACGCCCCCGAGTCGAGCGCCGCCGCGAGCCGCTGGACGACCCGTTCCTCGACGTCCGGCTCAAGCAGCGCCCAGACCGATTGCGCAGCGCGGACGCTCGGATCGAGCAGCGCCTCGGGACGGCGCCAGAAGGCTTCGAAGAAGCCATCGACGCAATCTCCGGGCGTCGGGATGCGCTCGACCCGCACGTGTCCTCCGAGCGCCGCGGCGATCTCCTCGATCGGCGGGAACCGCGGCCGCTCGAGCGCGAGCCCCTCGCGCAGGTAGTCCTTCTGCCACTCCGGCAGTCCCTCGAGCTCGAAGGTGAACACCACCACGGGACCGCGGGCCACCCTGCGGAGCTCCGCCAGACCCGTCCGCGGCGGATCCCAGTGGTGGATCGTGACGCATGCCATCGCCGCATCGACCGTCCCGTCGTCCAACGGGAGCGCCTCGGCATGCGCCGCGATCGCCGGCGGCGAGCCCGCCGGGCGCTGCGCGCGCATCGTGGCGCTCGGCTCGACCGCCAGAACCCACCGGTCGCGCGGCTCGTAGGAGCCGGTTCCCGCCCCGACGTTCAACACGGTGCGGGCATCGCCGAGCGCCGCGTGGATCCGCGCGGCGATACGCGGATCCGCGCGCCGGTGCTCGGAGTAGGAGCGTCCGCGGCGGTCGTAGTCGACGCGCGGCCTCGGCCTCGGCATTCCCGAGCGGCCGTCTCCGCGTGCCGGCGCGGCGGGCACCTAGCGGCTGGCGACCGAGGTCGAGAGCGCGGCCCCGCCCGCGAGCGTCTGGTAGACGACGCAGTAGCGCTCGGTCAGCTCGAGCAGCCGCGCGAGATCCTCGCCAGAGGCGTCGCTGTCGAGCTCGAAGGAGAGGCGGATCGCCTCGAATCCGACCGGGGCGTCGCGGTCGACGGCCAGCGTCCCGCGGAAGTCGAGATCCCCCTCCGCGCGGACGCTCCCGGACCGCAGCGACAGGCCGAGCGACGTCGCCACGGCGCGCATCGTCACGCCTGCACAGGCGACGAGCGCCTCCAGCAGCATGTCGCCCGAGCACAGAAGCGAGCCGTCGCCGCCGCTGGCCGGGTGCAGTCCCGCCTGCGCCACCGCCCGTCCCGTCTGCACAGAGCACGAGACGCCGTCGTCCAGCGTCGCGCTCGCCGCGAGTGTGACGAGCGCTGCGCCCGGCTCGTCGCGGTAGCGCTCCTTGAGCGGAGCCTGCACCGCTCGTAGCTGCTCGCGGTCCATGACGGGATCCTATGTGTGCGATCCAGGTCGTGGGCTCGTGCCGCAGCCCCGGGCCGATCTCGTCTAGGGGTGGATCGTCTCGCCGGCCTCGAGCATCGCGACGAACTTCGCGAGTCGCCGGGCACGGGTCTCGGCCCGCTTGGCATCCTGCAAGCGGTAGAGGATCGCGTAGCGGTTCTGGCTCGAGAGTTGCTCGAAGAAGGCCCTGGCCTGCGGGCGCTCGTCGAGCTCGCGCGCGAGATCGTCGGGAACGGTGATGCGCCGCTGTCCCTCGTACGCCGCATCCCAGCGGCCGTCAGCCCTCGCGCGCTCCACCTCGGCGAGTCCCGCGGGTCGCATGCGGCCGTCGTCGATCAGCCGTTCGGCGGTCTGGCGGTTGATCCGCGACCAGCGACTGCCTCGCCTGCGCGGAGTGAAGCGCTGCAGGAAGTGGGTCTCGTCGAGCGCCTGGCGGCGCCCGTCGATCCAGCCGAAGCAGAGCGCGGTCTCGAGCACCTCCGGGTAGCGGACGCTGTCGATGCCCGAGTCCTTCTTCGCGATCTTCACCCACACGCCCTCGGGGTCGCCGTGACGCTGCTCGAGCCAGCGCTCCCACGCGGCGTCTGAGGCGAAGGGCAGCGTCTGCGGCTCGTCGTCGGCGCTCACGGCCGCTCAGCGAATCAGCGGGTCGAGCCGGGTCGCGGTGATCGTCTCGCGGAGCGTCTCGAGCGCGTCGTGCCTAGGGCGCCAGCGCAGCTCCCGGCGTGCCTTGGTCGTGTCCATGATCGTCGGCACCCTGAAGGCGGCGATCCACTGGGCCCTGGCCGGCAGGAAGCCCAGGCGCGCGACCATCTCGGCGACCGCCCCGACGGCCAGCTCGGGAACCGGGATCGAGTACCAGCCGAGCTCGTCGGCGAGCTGCTTGACCGAGAGCTCGCCCGGGCCGGCGAGGTTGTAGAAGCCCGGCGTGCCGCGTCCGAGGACGGCCGCGCGCATCGCGCTCGCGACGTCGTCGTGGTGCACGAGCTGGAAGGGGATGCCGGGGTCCGGCAGGACCGGCCTGAGGATCGGAACGCCGTCGAGCAGGCGCAGCACCGGCGCCGGAAGACGCTCGGAGATCTGCGTGTAGGGCAGGCTGTCGATCAGCAGCGGGGCGTCGCGCCCGGCGACGATGCAGGGCCTGAACACGTATGCCTCGGTCTTCGTGCCGGCGAGCGTGCGTGCGAGCAGCGCCTCGACCTCTGCCTTGTGGGCCGAGTAGTAGTGGCTCGCCGTGCCGCGCGCGGAGACGTCCTCGGTCAGCGGCTGCGGGTTCTCGCGATGGAAGCCGTAGGCTGCCACCGAGGAGGCGTAGATCAGCCGCTTGGCTCGCGCGGCGACGGTGGCCTCGAAGACGTTGCGCGAGCCGTCGAGGTTGACGGCCCAGCTCTGCTGCTCGCCGCCCATGATGATGAACGCGAGATGGATCACCACGTCGGCCTCGGCGACGAGGTCGTCGACCTCCGCCCGGTCGAGGACGTCGCCGCGGCGGTAGGAGACCTTCTTCCATCCACTGGCCGCCGGGTCGAAGGGCCTGCGCGCCATCCCGAGCACCCGAGCCACCTCGCGCGATCGCTCGAGCGCCGAGACCACGGCTCTGCCCATCTCGCCGGTCGGGCCGGTCACCGCGACGGTGAGGCCAGCGGGCTTCGCCGGTCGGGACGCCATCGCAGGGTTGTAGCGCATCTGCTCAGGCGCCGAGCGCGCGTACCGGGCGGCGCACCATGCGTGGAGCCCAGCGCGGGTGCGCGGTCCGAACGGGGGGCCGCGTCCCTACGCTTGGGGCTGTGCCACAGCGTCCGGCGTCCACCTCGATCGCTGACAGCATCTCGACGTTCCTCGATGCTGTCGGGAAGTTCTTCGCCGACCTCGCGGCAGTCCACTGGGGCGCGCTGCTGCTGGCGCTGCTGTT
Organism: Solirubrobacteraceae bacterium; assembly: GCA_036272475.1. Lineage (GTDB taxonomy): Bacteria > Actinomycetota > Thermoleophilia > Solirubrobacterales > Solirubrobacteraceae > Palsa-744. The sequence continues at coordinate 23,755 of DATAYP010000005.1, forward strand.
CTTCGGGCTCAACCTCACCGCCCGCTCCCGCGCCTACTTCAACAGCCTCCGCGCCGCCTACCCCGCCGTCAGGTTCCGATGGCTGCGGATCTGGGGCGCGTACTGGGCCGCCGTCGGCTTCAACAACGTTGTGCCGGCACGCGGCGGGGACCTGATCAAGCTGTTCCTGACGCGCTCCTCGATTCCCGGCTCAACGTTCCCGACCGTCTACGCAGCCTTCCTCGTCGAGTCGATCTTCGACGCCGCCGTGGGCGTCTTCGTTCTGATCTTCGCCTTCACCCAGGGCGTCTTCCCGAAGCCGCCGCAGTTCGCGAAACTGAACTCGTTCGACATCGCCTACCTGGCCGAACACTTCCGCTTCACGCTGTTCCTGATCACCCTGCTCGGCATCATCGGGCTGTTCGCCTTCGCGTTCCTCTCGCTCCGCGTCAAGGCGTTCTGGGCGCGCCTGCGCCAGGGCTTCACGATCCTCAGCGACCGCCGGCGGTACCTGCGCGAAGTCGCCTCGCTACAGGCCGTCGGATGGCTATGCCGCTTCGCCGCCTTCTGGTTCATGCTCGACGCCTTTCGCGTCGGCGGCTCGGTCCAGAACGTGCTGCTCGTCTTCGGCGTCAACCAGGTGGCGGGCGCCGTACCCTTCACGCCCGGCGGCGCGGGCGTCCAGCAGGCGCTGCTCGTGAAGGTGTTCGCCGCGAGCGCCTCGACGGCAGTCGTCGCCGCCTACTCCGTCGGCCAGCAGATCGCGATCGCGACCTTCACGGCGCTCGTCGGCCTCGCATCGGTGATCTTCATCTTCCGCTTCCGCTCGTTCCGCGAAGTCATCCAGGCGGGGAAGGCCTCACGCGACGCCGAGCGCGAAGCCGAGCACGACGGCGGCGAGCGCTTCGACCACGAGCAGTTCGCCGGGGAGGACGAGCCGCCGATCGGTCCCACGGGGCCGCGCGGTGCACGCGCGCGCTACTGAAGCCCCTCGCGCGCCTCGCGCACGAGGGCGACGGCCTCAGGAAACACGCGGGCCATCACCGTGCGGATCTCCTCGGCCTGCGCGTCGGCGTTGCCCTGCACGTTCACGCGCGCGATCGCCGCGACCGTGAGATCGACGGCGAGCTTGATCGCGTTGTCCGCCCACACCAGCCGCTGCTGCCCCTGCATCTGTTCGGCGAACTCCGCCAGGCGCCGCTGGAGCTCCTCCGGATCGCCGAACAGGTCTCCGAGGCCGCCGCTCTCCATGGTCGCATCATAGACTGCCCTGCTCGTGCCGAGCGCAAGCGAGATCCGCGCCCAGACCGCCCGGGAGTTGGAGCGGCGCAAGCGCCTTGCCGTCCCCGCCTTCGCCGGCGGGGTCCTCTATCTGCTGAGCGCGATCGTGATCGCGAGCACGCTCAGCGGCGCCCCGACCGTCGGCCTGCTCCAGGGACTCGAACCGGCGCTCCACGGCGAGGTCAATCCCGCGCGGAGCCCCCGCACGGATGAGGTGAAATTCATCAGCCACCACGCATTCGGCCTGATCGCCGGGAGCACCCTCGCGGCGCTCGCGATCGGCGCACTCACGCTCGTGCTGCTGCTGCTCGTCGACGCGACCGCCTTCCGTCGCCCCGGGCTGTGGCGTGGAGCGCGGCCCTTGGTGCTCTACGGTGGCATCGCCTTCGCCGTCGTAAGCCTCGGCCACCAGATCGTGGGCGCGATCGAGACCCACAAATTCGCCGTCGGACACGACTTCTCGAACCATGCCGTCGACCAGGCGCTCACGAAGGGCGCGCTCAACACGATCGTCGTGTACCTCGCGCTGATCTCGGCGGTCGCGCTCGCCGGCGGCACGATCGTCGTCTCGCTCAACGCCCAGCGGGTCGGCCTCATCCCGCGCTGGATGGGCGTCCTCGGCGTCTTCACCGGCGTGCTCATCTTCCTGCCGATCGGCGGCGCGCAACTGCAGATCGTCCCCGCCTTCTGGCTGGTGATGATGGGCATCCTGTACATGGGACGCTGGTCGAAAGGCGACCCGCCGGCGTGGGCGGCAGGGGAAGCGCGGCCGTGGCCCTCCGCAGCGCAGGCGCGAGCAGAACGGCAGTCGGGCGAGCAGCCGGACGGCCGCTCCCGGGGGCGCGGCGCCGCGAAGGGAGGCGCCGGCGCGAAGGGAGGCGACGCTGCCGCTGCAAAGGGGAGCGACGCCGCTGCCAAGGGGGGCGAGGCGGCCGGGAACGGAGGCGACGTCGCTCCCGCGCCGACCCAGCCGGCTGAGGCCGGCTCCTCGCGCAAACGGCGCCGCAAGCGCAAGGCGCGCAACTGACGGGCGGAGCTGCCTCGGGCGCGCAGCGCGGGCGGTGGGCCGGCGCGGTGACACGCCCGATCGGTCGAGGTAGAGTCAGGCGATGAGCGCCAGATCGGAGGAGGCCGAAGGCGAGCAGCTCGACCGCGAGCTCGCCGGCCTGCTCGACGTCGAGACGTTCGAGCCCTCCCCGCAGTTCCGGGCGAGCGCACGGCTGAGCGATCCCGCCGTCTACGAGCAGGCGGCGCGCGACCCGCAGGCCTGGTGGGCACGCCAGGCCGAGGAGCTCGACTGGTTCCGTCCGTGGGACACGGCGCTCGACGACTCCGATCCACCCTTCTACAAGTGGTTCGTCGGAGGCACGCTGAACGCCTCCTACAACTGCCTCGACCGCCACGTCGAGGCAGGGCGTGGCGAGCGCGTCGCGATCCACTGGCGCGGGGAGGAGGGCGAGGAGCGCGACATCACCTACGCCGAGCTGCTCGGCGAGGTGAAGCGCTTCGCGTCGGCCCTGAAGCAACTCGGAGTGCGTCCGGGTGACGTCGTCGGGATCTACTTGCCGATGATCCCCGAGGTCGTCGTCGCGATGCTCGCATGCGCGCGCATCGGCGCTCCCCACAACGTCGTCTTCGGCGGGTTCTCCGCCGAGGCGGTGCGCGAGCGCATGGAGTTCTCGGAGGCGAAGGCGCTGATCACGGCCGATGGCGCGGCGCGCAAGGGCAAGACCGCTGCCGTCAAGGATCGCGTCGACGAGGCGATGGGCGACCTGGACTCGCTCGAGAAGATCGTCGTCGTCCGCAGCAAGGGCACACCCTGTCAGATGAGGGAGGGGCGCGACCACTTCTACGACGAGCTCCTCGCCGCGGCCGACCCCGAGTGCCCGGCGGAGCCACTCGAGGCCGAGCACCCGCTGTTCATCCTCTACACCTCCGGCTCGACGGCCAAGCCCAAGGGCATCCTGCACACGACCGGCGGCTACATGACCGGCGTGTCCGCGACGCACCGCTACGTCTTCGATCTGGAGCCCGACTCGGACGTCTACTGGTGCGCCGCCGACGTCGGCTGGGTCACGGGGCACTCCTACATCGTCTACGGACCGCTCGCGAACGGCGCGACGTCGGTCATGTGGGAGGGCGCGCCCGACTATCCCGACAGGGGCATCTGGTGGGAGATCATCGAGCGCTACGGCGTCACGATCCTCTACTGTGCGCCGACCGCGATCCGGGCCTGCATCAAGTGGGGCGCAGAGTGGCCCAACCGGCACGACCTCAGCTCGCTGCGCCTGCTCGGCTCGGTCGGCGAGCCGATCAACCCGAAGGCATGGCTCTGGTACCACAAGGTCATCGGTGGCGAGCGCTGCCCCATCGTCGACACCTGGTGGCAGACCGAGACCGGAGCGATCATGATCACGCCGCTCCCGGGCATCACCGCGACGAAGCCCGGCTCGGCCACGCACCCGTTCCCCGGCGTCGAGGCCGAGGTGCTCGGCGAGTCCTCGGGAGAGCCGGTCGAGGAGGGCCAGGGACTGCTCGTCCTGACGCGCCCGTGGCCTTCGATGCTGCGCACGCTCTATCGCGAGCACGAGCGCTTCATCGAGACCTACTTCAGCCGCTTCGGCAAGCGCACCTATCTCGTCGGCGACGCCGCGAGGCGCGACCGCGACGGCTACCTCTGGGTGATCGGCCGCATCGACGACGTCGTGAACGTCTCGGGCCACCGCCTCTCGACCGCCGAGGTCGAGTCGGCGATCGTCGCCCACCCCGACGTCGCCGAGGCTGCCGTCATCGGCCAGCACGACGAGGACACCGGCCAGGCGATCGTCGCGTTCGTGACGCTCCAGCGCGACCTCGAGGGCGACGAGCAGACCGTTGAGGGCATCCGCGCGACCGTCGCCGAGCGGATCGGCAAGTTCGCGCGCCCGCGGCGGATCATCTGGTCCGAGGACCTGCCGAAGACGCGCTCGGGCAAGATCATGCGCCGGCTTCTGCGAGACATCGCCGAGGGCCGCGAGCTCGGCGACGTGACGACGCTCCGCGACCCGGCGGTCACGGCGCAGCTCGAGCAGCGCGTCAAGGAGCTCCAGGCACAGGAGGACTGACCGGGCCGCTGCGGCGCGCCACGGCAGCGCACGCGGCGGCGCCTGGGCCGAGGGTCCCTAGGGGTAATCCCCTACCTGCGGCCGATCGTGCCGCTGCGATGATGGTCTGATGGCAGGGACCCAGGCAGCCGCGGGCGAGGACCGGGTCGTCGCAGGGGACGCCCAAGGGCCCCGGGCGGACGCCGATCCCGGGCCAGCGACGCCGGCGAAGGAGCGCCCGGCTCACCGTCCGCTGCGCCGCTACCCCGACAGGGGCCTGCTCGCGGGCGTCGGAGCCGGAGTGGCCGAGCACCTCGGCGTCGATGTTCTGCTCGTGCGCGTGGCGATGGCGCTGATCCTCGTCGCAGGAGGCGTGGGCGTCGTCGTCTACGCGCTCGCCTGGGCGCTGATCCCCGTGGCGCCCGAGAGTCAAGGGGTGAGGCGTCCCCGCGGCGCGTGGCGCGAGGCGCTCGTGATCGTCGTGATCGTCGGCGTCGCGTTGTTCGCCCTGCGCCACGCCGGCCTGCTGATCGGCGACTCGTTCATCTGGCCGCTCGTGCTCGGGGCGGCGGGAGTGGCGCTCGTGTGGCGACCGATCGTCGCCGGCACGACTGCCGGGCCGAGCCGTATGCGCCCGACTCCGCGGGAGTTTCTGCTCAGGCTGGGACAGGCTGACCTCCCACGGCTGCTGATCGGCCTGCTGCTCGTGGCGTTCGCGTCCGCCGCGCTGCTCCATTCGCTCGGTGTGCTGCACAACCTCGGCACGGCGATCGGCGCCGTCGCGATCGTCGTGACGATGCTCGGGCTGCTGTTCGGTCCCTGGTTCGTGCGGCTCGTGCGCAGCCTGTCCTCCGAGCGCGCAGCGCGCATCCGCGAGCAGGAGCGCGCCGAGGTCGCCGCTCATCTGCACGACTCGGTGCTCCAGACGCTCGCGCTGATCCAGAAGCGAGCCGGAGATCCGCGCGAGGTCGCCGGTCTCGCCCGCCGCCAGGAGCGGGAGCTTCGCAACTGGCTGCACGAGCGACCCGAAGCCAGAGGGCAGGAGAGCTTCGCGACCGCGCTCGGCCGGACCGCGGCAGAAGCCGAGGAGCTCCACGGCGTTCCGGTCGAGGTCGTCACCGTCGGCGACCGGCCCATGGATCAGGGGCTCGACGCGATGGTCCAGGCCGCACGTGAGGCGATGATCAACGCCGCGAAGTTCGCGGGCGCCGAGCACGTCGACCTCTACGCCGAGGTGGGCGCAGACCGCGTGCAGATGTTCGTCCGCGACCGCGGCGTCGGCTTCGATCCCGCTGCGATCCCCGCCGATCGGCGCGGGGTGCGCGACTCGATCATCGGCCGCATGGAGCGCCACCACGGCAGGGCCAGCGTGCAGAGCACGCCCGGCCAGGGAACCGAGGTCGAGCTCGTGATCGAGGGGCACGAACAATGAGCGACCGTCCCCGTGTCGTGATCGTCGACGACCATCATCTGTTCCGCGCCGGCGTGCGCGCCGAGCTGTCCGGCCAGGTGGACGTGCTGGGCGACGCCGGCACCGTCGCGGATGCCGTGACGCTGATCCGCGCCTCGGAACCCGACGTCGTGCTGCTCGATGTGCACATGCCCGGTGGCGGCGGCGTCGAGGTGATCGCCGGTGTCGCAGAGGAGCAGCCGGCCGTGCGCTTCCTCGCCCTGTCGGTGTCCGATGCGGCCGAGGACGTGATCGCCGTGATCCGGGCCGGCGCCCGGGGCTACGTGACGAAGACGATCTCGGGCGAGGAGCTGGCCGATGCGATACGCCGCGTCGCGGGCGGCGACGCCGTGTTCTCCCCGCGGCTCGCCGGCTTCGTGCTCGACGCGTTCGCCACTGGTGCGGCCCCGGTCGACCCGCCGGCGGGCGATCAGGATCTCGACCAGCTCACGCCGCGCGAGCGGGAGGTGCTCCGCCACATCGCGCGGGGATACATGTACAAGGAGATCGCTCTGCAGCTGGGTATCTCGGTGAAGACCGTCGAGGCGCACGTGTCGGCGGTGCTGCGCAAGCTGCAGCTCTCGAGTCGCCACGAGCTCAGCCGCTGGGCTGTCCAGCGCCGTCTCGTCAGGCTGGACGGGCCGTAGCTCCCCGCGTCCCCCTTAGGGACGATCCCCAATTGTGCAGCGCTCCGGCCTCGGTCACCGTTGCCTCATGCCAACACACAGAACTCACAACTCATCCGCCGTCCCCTCACAGACGGCCATCGAGACGCGCGGCCTGACGAAGCGCTACGGCGAACGCCGCGCCATCGACGGGGTGGACCTCCGAGTACCCCGAGGGAGCGCCTTCGGGTTCCTCGGCCCGAACGGTGCCGGAAAGACCACCATGATCCGAATGCTCCTCGGGCTCACGAGCTCGAGCGACGGGAGCATGAGCCTGCTCGGCCATCCTGTTCCCGCGGATCGCGCCGTGGCGCTGCAGCGGGTCGGCGCGATCGTCGAGGAGCCTCGCTTCCACATGCACCTCTCCGGAAGGGAGAACCTGCGGGTGGTCGCAGCGGTACGGGGCCCCGAGGCCCGCAGCCGGATCGTGCCCGCGCTCGAGCGCGTCGGTCTGGCAGAGCGAGCAGACGAGAAGGTCAAGCGCTACTCGCTGGGCATGCGCCAGCGGCTCGGAGTAGCCCGCTGCCTGCTCGCCGATCCGCTGCTGTTGATCCTCGACGAGCCGACGAACGGCCTCGACCCCGGCGGCATCCAGGAGTTTCGCTGGATGATCCGGGCGATGGTCGAGCAGGAGGGGCGAACGGTGTTCATCTCCTCGCATCTGCTCGACGAGGTCGAAAAGATCTGCGACGCCGCGGCGATCGTCGACCGGGGCCGCGTCGTGACCCAGGGCCCGATCGCCGAGCTCGCCGGAGCGGGAGCACGTGAGGAACTGATCCTCGGCGTGGATGACGTCGACAGCGCGCTGGCCGTGCTCGCCGGCACAGACACAGTGCTCGAGGCGCACGCGTCGGATGGTTGCATCCGGGTCGTGCTCGCCTTCGGACCCGACACGGCGGCGGAGGTCAACGCGCTGCTCGTGAGCGAGGGCGTCGCCGTCGACCGGCTGGAGCCGGTTCGGCACAGCCTCGAGCAGCGCTTCCTGGAGATCACCTCCAGGATCGACGACCCGACCCGCCAGGAGGTGGCGGCATGAACGCGGAGACGATGGTGCAGATGGTCGGAGCCGACCTGCTCAAGCTGCGCAAGAAGCGCGGAACGCTGATCTGGGCGCTGGTGCTGGCGGTCGGATCCCAGGTCGTGTTCTTCGTCGTGGGAGCGCTCCAGCACTCCTCGGATCCGCTCCACAACGCTCCCGTCGGAGGCGTCAACGGCTTGCGGCACGGCCTGGACCTGCTGTGCTTCTTCGTCGGTCCGCTGGCGGCGGTTCTGATCGGCACCGAGGCCGGCGCCGGCGACAGCTCCGCCGGGGTGTTCCGAGACCTGGTCGTCACGGGGCGCTCACGGCTCGCGCTGTTCGCCTCGCGCGTCCCGGCCGCGCTGGCGATGACGGTGCCGCTCGTGACGCTCGGCTTCGCCGCGATGTGTGCCGGCATCTTCCTGTTCGCCGGCTCGGAACCGCTGCCGGCGGTGAGCACGCTCGCCTGGTGCTACGCGTTTGCGCTGCTCGCGAACGGGCTGCTCTGCCTGGTCGCCGTGGGGCTCTCCTCGCTGCTGAACTCCAAGCCGGCGACGATCACGGCGCTGATCGGCTGGCAGCTCGTGCTCTCGCCGGTGATCATCGGCGTCAGCAGCCTCGGGGCGACGCGTGAGCTGCTGCTGGACGCGCCGCTGCTTCACGTCGATCCGGTCAGAGCAGGTCATCCAGAGATCGCGATGTCGCTGATCGCCGTCCTCGTGACGGTGATCGCGTGGCCGCTGGTCGCCGCGACGCTCGGCGCGTGGCGAACGCGCACGATGGACGCGTGAGGCGCCCCGAGGAGCTCCGCCGCCCGCGCCCTCGTCGCGGGCGGCGGCTCTGCTCAGACCTTGTGATGCTCCGGGACCCAGGAGCCGTCCTCGGCGCGGACGAAGTCCTGGAACAGGCCGGGCGCCTCGGCTTGCATGATGCGCGCGATCACGTCGAACACGAGGCGCAGCTCCTCCTCGGCGCCCTCGGCGGTTCGCATCTCGATCACGTGGCGCAGCGTGCGCGCGTTGGCCGTCCAGATGATGTCGGTGCTCAAGCCGATCGGCGCGAGCCGGCGCAGCGCGCTCGTGACCTCCTTCTTGACGTGGAACGGCACGCCCTCCTCGTCGATCCCCAGCTCCTGCGCAGCGCTCACCTGGAACTCCTCGAGCTGCTCGACGATCGAGAGCACCTGATCGCGAACGGGCTCGAGCGCGGGGGGAACGCGAAAGCCGATGTCGGCGAGGCGCACGTAGCGCAGGCTCTCCTGGCTGAAGGCCGAGCCGGCACGATGCCTCACCAGCTCGTGGGTCAGGACGCGGCTGACGTTGCGCAGCGCGAACGAGTAGCTCGCGTGCTCGAGCACGCTTCCGTGCGCCGAGCGCAGGATGTTGGCGAAGTACTCGCGCTGGTCGGTGCGGACCTTGGTGACGTTCGGGTTGAGCCCCGGCTCCCAGCTGCGGTAGCACGCGCGTCCCCCGAACTCGACGAGCAGCTCGCCGCCGTTGGGATCGCCCCCCGTCTCGTCGAGCCGCCGCTCGAGCCAGGACGCGCCGCCCACCTGCTCGAGGTAGCCGCGGATCCCCTCGAGGTCCACCGAGGGCCGGGCGATCAGGAAGACTTCCGGGGTCGTCTCGTGCATCGGGCGGACGATCCTACATATCGCTTCGGGCGCCGTCCGTACACTGTCTGCCAATGTCAGGAGCTGCCGCCCAGAGCGGCTCGGAGAAGCTAGTCGAGGCCCGTGACGTCAGCCGCCGATTCGGCGAGGGCGAGGCCGCCGTCGACGCCCTCGCGGACGTCACCGTCGCCTTCCCGAGCGGACGCTTCGCAGCGATCATGGGTCCCTCGGGGTCGGGCAAGTCGACGCTCATGCACATCCTCGCGGGCCTCGACCGGCCGACCGCAGGCGCCGTGCTGGTCGGCGGCGTCGAGATCACGGCGCTGGGAGACCGCGAGCTCACGCAGCTGCGCCGCGACCGCATCGGCTTCATCTTCCAGACCTTCAACCTGCTGCCGGTGCTCAATGCGCAGGAGAACATCCTGCTACCGCTGTCGATCGCCGGGCGCAAGCCCGACCGCGAGTGGTTCGATCGGCTGATCGACACGGTCGGCATCCGCGACAGGCTCACGCACCGGCCCGCGGAGCTCTCCGGCGGCCAGCAGCAGCGCGTCGCCGTCGCCCGCGCGTTGATCTCGCGCCCGGCGGTCGTGTTCGCCGACGAGCCGTCGGGGAACCTCGACTCGAAAGCCTCCAACGACGTCCTCGAACTGCTGCGCAACGCGGTCGACGACTTCGGGCAGACGGTTGTGATGGTCACCCACGATGCCCATGCGGCATCGTTCGCCGACAGGCTGCTGGTGCTTGCCGACGGTCGGATCGTGCACGACGGGGACTCGGTCACCTCCGGCGAGGCGCTGGACCTCATGAAGTCCGTGGGCTGATGCTCTCGCTGGTCATCAGAGGCTTCATGCAGCGCAAGCTGCGTGTGGCGCTGACCGCGATCGCGATCGCGCTGGGAGTCGCGCTGATGGCCGGCACCTACATCCTCACCGACACGATCAACAAGTCGTTCGCGGGCATCTTCAGCGTCGCGAACAAGGGACATGACGTCGTGATCACGCCGACGGAGGCGCTGGGGCGCAACACGCGCAGCCAGACATCGCCGATCACCGAACAGATGCTCGCCCAGGTGCGCGCGACGCCGGGCGTCGCCGAGGCAGCCGGATCCATTTTCACCCCCGGGACGTTCCTCGATGTGCACGGCAAACGGCTCACGAACGGCGGCGCGCCGGCGTTCATCGCCTCGGAGACGCCGAAGCGCTTCGAGTCCTTCAAGCCGGTGCAGGGCCGCTTCCCGCTCACCGCAGCAGAGGTCGCGATCGACGAACAGACCGCCAAACGCCACAACCTGAAGCTTGGACAGCAGATGATCGTCGCGGGCTCGGCGCCGGCCAAGAGCTACACGATCGTCGGGATAACGCGCTTCGGCGGGGGCGAGTCCTTCGGCGGCGCGGGCGCCGCGATCCTCACGCCCGCCGAGGCGCAGCGCGTCGTCGGGCTGCCCGGGCACTTCGACCAGATCGACGTGGCGGCGACGCCCGGTGTGACGGCCAACGACCTGCGAAATCGCATCCGCCTGATCCTTCCGGCGACCGTCGAAGTCCGCACCGGCGCGCAGCAGGCAGCCAAGGACACCTCGGACCTCGAACACAACCTCGGCTTCCTGCGCACCTTCCTGCTCGTGTTCGCGTATGTGTCGCTGGTCGTCGGCGCGTTCATCATCTTCAACACCTTCTCGATCACCGTGGCCCAGCGCACGCGGGAGTTCGGCCTGCTTCGTACGCTCGGCGGCTCGCGCGGGCAGATCCTGCAATCGGTCGTCTACGAAGGGCTGATGCTCGGCGTTGCGGGTGCCGTGCTCGGGCTGCTGGGCGGTCTCGTGCTTGCGCCGGCGCTCAACGAGCTGTTCAAGGCGTTCGGCGCCGAACTCCCGCACAGCGGGACGGTGGTGGAGAGCCGCACGATCATCGTCTCGCTCGCGGTTGGCATCGTCGTGACCCTGTTCGCCGGCCTGCCGGCGGCGCTGCGGGCCACGCGCGTGCCGCCGCTCGCCGCGATGCGCGAGGGCGTCGAGATACCGCCGGCCGTGCGGACCCGACGCGCGATCGTGATCCGCGCCGCGATCGGCATCGCGGTCCTGCTCGTGCTGCGGCTCGCGCTGGGGGGCGGCGTCGGCCTCACGGCGCTTGCGATCATCCTCGCCGTCCGCATCGTCGTCGTCGCCCGCCGCGTGCGGCGCGGCACGCGGCCGAGGCGCTACCGGGTCGTGCCGGCGCTCGCGCGCGTGCTCGGCCTGCTGGTCAGCTGGCGTGGCGTCACCGGGCAGCTCGCTCGCGAGAACTCGATTCGCCAACCTGGGCGCACGATGATCACCGCCGCCGCGCTGACGGTCGGCATCGCGCTCGTCGCGTTCGTGGCCGTGCTCGCCGACGGTACGAAGGCGACCATCGACCGGGCCGTGAGCCGCTCCTTCGCGGGCAACCTGATCGTCGAGAACTCGCAGTCCGGCAACAACGAACAGGGCATCCCCGCCCTCGTCGCGCCCGCGCTGCGCCGCGTGCCCGGCGTCAAGGGCGTCACGCCGATCGCCTTCACGCAGGGCCGCGTGCGGGGAACCTCGAACAACGTCACGATCACCGCGATCGACCCCAGAAGCTTCGAGCAGGTCTACCGGGTGGAATGGAAGAAGGGATCGAACGCGACGCTGCTCGGGCTCGACAGCAGCGGCACGGTGCTCACCAAGGCGTACGCGGAATCCAAGCACCTGGAGGTCGGCCGGTCGATCTCGGTCCTGACGCCCACCGACAAGCACGTCTCGCTGACGGTCCTCGGCATCGCCTCCGACAACGCGCGGCTGCTCGGGGACCTGACGATCGGCCTGCCGCTCGCGCGCGAAGCGTTCGGACAGCGCGACGACGCGCTCGCCTTCGTCTCCTATGCCCCCGGTGCGAGCAACGCGCAGGTCCAGCCCGCGGTCAACAGGCTGCTCGCCGCGAACTTCCCGCAGACGCGCTCGCGTACGGCCGCGCAGTTCAAGCAGGACCAGTCCAACCAGATCAACACGCTCCTGGCGCTGATCTACGTGCTGCTGGCGCTCTCGGTGATCGTCTCGCTGTTCGGGATCGTCAACACGCTGATCCTCTCGATCTACGAGCGCACCCGCGAGCTCGGGATGCTGCGTGCGATCGGAACCTCGCGGCGCCAGATCCGCCAGATGATCCGCTACGAGTCCCTGATCACGGCGCTGATCGGCGGCGTCTTCGGCCTCGTGATCGGCGTCGTCGGAGCGCTTCTGGTGACGAGCCTGGCGCTCTCTGAATCGGGCTTCGTCCAGTCGATCCCCGTCGGCACGCTCGTGATCCTGCTCGTCGTCGCCGCGGTCGCCGGGCTGCTCGCGGCGCAGCTGCCGGCGCGCCGCGCAGCGCGCCTGGACATGCTCCGCGCGCTCGCCAGCGAGTAGCCCCCGCGCGACGGTTCGCCCGCGGGCGGCAGCTAAGCTGCGGCGATGGCCACCGAGGCGCTCCCCGACTCGACCGACCCCGAGCTCGCGGCGACCGCGTGGGACCTCGAACCGCTCGTCGACGGCGAGGGCGCCGAGGGAGTCGAGCGGCGCCTGAGCCAGGCGCTGGAGCGAGCGCGGGCGTTCGCCGAGCGCTACGCGGGCAAGGTCGGCGAGTTCGACGGCGCGGGCCTCGTGGAGGCGATGGGCGAGCTCGCGCAGATCTACGAGCTCGTCTCCCGTGCCGGCCACTACGCGATGCTGCGCTTCTCGACCGACACCGCCGACCCCGCCAACGGCGCGCTGCTTCAGCGCGTGCAAGAGCAGGAGACGCAGGTCCAGACCGCGCTCCTGTTCTTCGAGCTCGAGTGGGCCGCGCTGCCCGACGAGCGCGCCGAGGAGCTGCTCTCGAGCGACGGCCTCGACTTCGCGCGCCACCACCTGCGCACGGCGCGCCGCTACAAAGAGCACCTCCTCACAGAGCCCGAGGAGAAGATCCTCGCCGAGAAGGCGCTGTCGGGCGCGAGCGCCTGGACGCGGCTGTTCGAAGAGCAGACCTCGGCGATCGAGGTGCAGCTGCCGGCCGCGAACGGCGCGCAGCCAGGACAGAACGTCGCGCTCGACGTCGCGCTCTCGAAGCTCGCGCTGCCCGACCGCGAGATCCGGCGCGCGACGGCGGAGGCCGTCACCGCGGCGCTCGCGTCGGGCCTGCGCACGCGCGCCTTCGCGTTCAACACGCTGCTCGCCGACAAGGCGACGGATGACCGCCTGCGCCGCTATCCGCACTGGCTCGCCGCGCGCAACCTCGCCAACGAGGCCAGCGACGAGTCGGTCCAGGCGCTGATCACGGCTGTGCGCGGGCGCTACGAGGTCGGCCGCCGCTGGTACCGGCTCAAGGCGCGGCTGCTCGGTGTCGAGCGGCTCGCCGACTACGACCGCAGCGCCGCCGTCACCGAGGACGACGTCAGCTTCACGTTCGCGCAGGCGCGCGAGATCGTGCTCGACTGCTACTCCTCCTTCTCCCCCGAGCTCGGCGCGGTGGCGAGGCGCTTCTTCGACGAGCGCCGGATCGACGCGCCGGTGCGTCCCGGCAAGCGCGGCGGCGCTTTCGCCGCGTCCGCCGTTCCAGACGTCTTCCCATACGTGCTGCTCAACTTCACATCCCGCCGGCGCGACGTGCTCACGCTCGCCCACGAGCTCGGCCACGGGGTCCACTTCGCGCTGGCCGCGCGCCAGGGCATCTTCCACCAGGGGACCCCGCTGACGCTCGCCGAGACCGCGTCGGTGTTCGGCGAGACGATCGTCTTCGGCAGGCTGCTCGAGGAGGACACTGCTCCCGCCTCGCGGCTTGCGCTGCTCGCGGAGAACCTCGAGGACATGATCGCCACCGTCTTCCGCCAGGTCGCAATGAATCGTTTCGAGGAGCTGGTCCACACCGAGCGCCGCGAGCAGGGCGAGCTCTCGGTCGATCGCTTTGCGGAGCTCTGGGTGCAGAGCCAATCGGAGTTCTTCGAGGACTCCGTCGAGATCACCGAGGGATATCGCTCGTGGTGGTCCTACATCCCGCACTTCATCGGCAGCCCCGGCTACGTCTACGCCTACGCCTACGGGCTGCTGCTCGCGCTCTCGGTGTATCAACGCTACGAGCAGGCAGGCCCCGAGCTGGTGCCCCGCTACCTCGAGCTGCTCGCCGCCGGCGGATCGCGGTCCCCCGAGGAGCTCGGGCGGATCGTCGGCGTCGACCTCGCCGACCCCGGCTTCTGGGACGCGGGGCTCGACCTCGTCGAACGGCGCCTCGGCGACGCCGAAGAGGCCGCGCGCGCCGCCGGCCGGCTGTAGCCTTCCCCCCGGCGAGATGAGGATCAAGCCGGCAGCAGACGACCTGCTGGAGCGCGTCGCGATTTCGTTGAACCTCGCGCCGCTTCCGGCCGGTTTCGCGCTGTACGGGATGACGATGGGCCGCGTCGTCGGTATCGGCCAGCGCGTCGGGGTCTTCGCGAGCCTGCTCCGCGCGCCGGCGACCGCCGGACGGCTCGCCGAGGAGCTCGGTCTGCAGGTGACGGGAACGCGGCTCCTCTGCGAGAACCTCGCCGCGCTCGGATTGCTCGAGCAGGACGGCCACACCTTCTCGATGCCGAAGCGCACCCGCAAGTGGCTCGACCCCGAGTCGCCGACCTACATCGGCACCTACGTCGAACACACCGTCACCTACTGGGACTGGTACGGCAACCTCGAGCGCATCGTCCGCGAGGGGGGCAGCTTCGAGATCCACCGCGAGCCGGCCGAGGACGAGGAGTACTGGCGCGTGTACATCACCGGCCAGTTCGAGCTCGCACGCCTCTCGGCGGGCGAAGTCGCAAAGGCGGTCAGGCTCGCTTCGAAGCCGACCGCGCTACTCGACGTCGCCGGAGGCCATGGCTGGTTCGCCGCCGAGCTGTGCCGCCGCCACCCGACGCTCACCGCGACCGTTCTCGACCTCCCGGGTAGCGCGCGCATCGGGCGCGCGATCATCGAGCGCGCCGGGATGTCCGAGCGCGTCCGCCACAACGAGGGCGACATGTTCAACGCAGAGCTCGGGGGTCCCTACGACGGGGCGCTCGTGTTCGACATCATCCACCACCTCTCGGGCGAGCAGGTCGTGCGCCTGCTCGAACGCGTGCGCGGCGCGTTGAAGCCGGGTGGAACCGTCGCGATCCTCGACATGTTCCGCAGCGACGCGAGGCCGCAGCGCGCCTCGGCCGCCGCGGTCGGACTGCTCTTCCACCTGACATCCGGCGCCGACCTGCACTCTCCCACCGAGCTCGCCGGGTATCTCAGCGAGGCGGGGTTCGAGCGGCCGAGACGCACGAAGATCCGCCGGATCCCCGACCAGGACCTCTACCAGGCCACCGCGTAGCGGCTCAGAGCAGCCCGAAGGCGCCGCCGACCTGATGCACCAGGTCGAACAGCGGCTGCGGCACGACGCCGAGCACCAGCGTCGCGGCGCCGCCGAGGACGGCCACCAGTGCGACCTCCGGCTGGATGCCCGCGGGCGACCCGGTGGACGGCGTCTCGCCTGTCTGCGCCGCTAAGGCGTCCAGCTCGGGCGAGCCGCCCGCGAGCGCGGGGAGCGTCCCGCCCGCGGAGGGCGGGGGCTCGGGCCTCGCGCGCGTCTCGTCTGCCTGCGAGCCCCGCATCCACATCGCCGAGATCACCGGCAGGTAGTAGCCGAGCGAGATCATCGAGCCGATCACGATCACCACACCGAGCCACGCGTAGCCGCCCGCGACGCTGGCGTCGATCAGATAGAACTTCCCGATGAAGCCCGCCGTCGCCGGGATCCCCGCGAGGCCGAGCATCGCGAGCGTCATCGGCCAGGCGAGCAGCGGGCGCTCGCGCCCGAGCCCGTCCACGGCTCGGACCGAGTCGCCCAGGTCCGTTTCGCGCTCGCGCGCGACGATCACCGCGAACGCGGCCATGTTCATCGCGAGGTAGACCGCGAGGTAGAAGACCGTCGCCTGCACCCCAAGGCGGGTCGCCACGACGACGCCGGCGAGCATGTAGCCCGCCTGCGCAACCGACGAGTAGGCGAGCATCCGCTTCAGCGAGGACTGCCCGAGCGCGCCGAGGTTGCCCACGACGATCGTGATCGCAGCGAGCGCCGCCACCGCCGGCGCCCACGAGGCGTGCGCGCTGATCAGCGCGACGTCGAAGAGGCGCAGGAACAGACCGAGCGCGGCGATCTTTGTCGCGACGGCCATGAACGCGGTCACGGGAGTCGGCGCGCCCTCGTAGACGTCGGGCGTCCACTGGTGAAACGGCGCCACGGAGGCCTTGAAGCCGAGTCCCGCCACGCACAGCGCGATGCCGGTCAACGTCAGCGGGTCGCTCGCCAGGCCGCCCCGCGCGAGGCCCGCCGCGATCGCGGCGAAGTCGGTGGCGCCGGTGGCGCCGTAGAGCATCGCCAGCCCGTACAGCAGCGTGGCGGACCCGACCGAGCCGATGATCAGGTACTTGAGCCCCGACTCGAGCGAGTGCTCGCGGAGCATTTCGGTGGCGCACAGGACGTACAGCGGGATCGAGAGCAGCTCGAGCCCGATGAACGCCGCGACCGTGTTCTGCGCGCTGGCCAGCAGCGACATCCCCGCCAGGGAGGTGAGGATCAACGCGTGAAACTCGCCATGGGCCGCTTCGCTCGCCGCCCGCGAGCGCCACGCGAGCAGCACCGCGCAGGCGCCGCCGATCAGCAGCAGAAGCGTCAGCAGCAGCGCGAAGTCGTCGATCCGGAGCGCCGAGGAGACGACCGACTTGTGGTCGTCCCACTGCCAGATCGTGAGCCCCAGGGCCGCGCCGAGGACGCCGAGCGTCAGCGCCGGGACGCCGTGGGCGCGGATCCACCGCGGCCCCAGCAGCCCCAGCAGCAGCACGAGAGTCGCTCCCCCCAGCAGCGCGACCAGCGGCGAGAGCGCCGCGAAGTCGACGTGGGGCCCTTTCAGGTGAGCCGCCGCCAGCAGAGGTGCCGCGCTCATCGTGTCGCTCCGCCGAGCGTTCCGGTGAGGCAGGCCACAGGGCGTCCCGCGCCCGATGTCCTCGAGCGGCAGCCCGCGCCGAGTCCGAGCACGCGCGCGCTCGGCGCGCCGGCCGTGGCCGCCCGCGCGCGTTGGGAGGGCGCCGCGCGGCCGAGCGCCGACACCGCGCCCTTGACCGATCCTTCGCTGCGGTGCAGCGCGAGCTGCGGGTAGAGCGCGAGGAACACGATCACCCCGATCACGGGCACGAGCACCGCGCCGTCGAGCGCGCCGATGTCATACGAGCGCACGCGCGGGCCGACGCGGTTGTGCATCGAGCGTATGAACAGCCGCAGCGCGTAGACGCTCGCGAGCACCACGCCGCTGAAGCCGATCACCGCGATCGCGAGCTTCGCTTTGAAGACACCGAGCAGGATCAGGAACTCGCCGACGAAGTTCGAGGAGCCGGGGATCGCGAGCGTCGCGAGCGCGACGATCAGGAACAGAGCCGCGAGCACCGGCGCGCGGAACGCGATGCCGCCCATGTCGCGGAGGTCCTCCGAGCCGCCCGCACGCCTGGCGAGCAGCCCGACGATGAACAGCAGCGGCGCGACCACGAGACCGTGGTTGACCATCTGCAGCAGCGCCCCCTGGGCGCCCTGCGAGTTCAGCGAGAAGATTCCCAGCGTGATGAAGCCGAGCTGCGCCACCGAGGAGTACCCGGCGATCAGCCGCGTGTCGGTGTTGGCGAACGCCAGCAGCGAGCCGTAGATGATCGAGATCAGGGCTATCAGCAGCATCAGCAGCTGGAAGTGCGCGGCCGCGTGCGGGAACAGCGGCAGCACGATCGCGAGGAAGCCGTACGCGCCGACCTTCGAGAGGACCCCCGAGAAGACCATCAGCACCTCGATCGGCATCGCTCGGTAGCCGTCGGGCATCCACCCGTGGAGCGGGAACGCGGGCATCTTCACGAGGAACGCCGCGGCGAAGAACAGGAAGATCCAGTCCTGCGTACCGGAGCCGAGCGGCGCCGCCTGGAGCGAGGAGAGCACGAACGTGATGTGGCCGCCGCCGTGCTGTGCCGTGAGCACGCCCGTCGCGATCGCCGCCGCGAGCATCAGCAGCGAGCCGACGAGCGTGTAGATCACGAGCTTGATCGTGGCCTTGACGCGCCCCGGCTCCCGGCCCCATCCGCCGATCAGGAAGTAGAAGGGGATCAGCATCAGGTCGAAGAAGGCGACGAACAGTGCGAGGTCCTGGGCGAGGAAGGCGCCGAGGACCGCGGACTCGGCGAGCATGAACTGGAAGTAGAAGAGCCGCGGCCGGTCCCATTCGCGCAGGTTCGCTGCGAGCACCGCGGCGGCGAACAGCAGCGTCGTCAGCCCGGCGAGGAACACGTTCAGCCCGCTGATGCCCAGCTTGTAGTGGATGCCCAGCTCCGAGACCCAGACGTCGTCGGTGACGTGCTGGAGGCCGCCACCCGCGCGATAGTCGGCGATGTAGGCGATCGCCAGGCCCAGCGCCGCGACGGCGCCCGCCAGCGCCACGGCGCCCGCGACACTGCCCGTCCATCTCGCGCGCGCCGGCACGCCCTCGCTCGCACGCGCGGGCTCGGCCGCGTGCCTGTGTTCGCTCTCGCCGTCCCGCTCGCCGGCGCCGCCCGCGGCCGCCCGAGCCCCGGCTCGCGGCACGATGGCCGACAGGATCGCCCCGAGCACGCCGCAGGCGGCGGGAAGCCAGATCAGGATCGAGAGCGCGGGCATCAGGATTGGAGCAGGAAGTAGAAGCCGACTCCGGCGACCCCGAGGACGAGCAGCGCCGCGTAGTAGCGGACGAAGCCGTTCTGGGCGGCGCGCACCGCGGCCGAGCCCGCGCGCACCAGGCCGGTCGTCCCGCCCACTATGCCCTCGTCGATCACGCGTCGCTCGACGGCGCGCTGGGCGAAGCGGGCAGCGGCGATCGTGGGACGCACGACGAGCAGGTCGAGCAGCTCGTCGAAGTACCACTTGTTGACGAACAGCTCGTACAGCGCCCGGCCGCCTGGCAGCCGCTCGCGGATTGCCGTGGCGAGGCCCGGACGCTGCACCCAGATGCGGTAGGCGATTGCGATGCCCGCCAGCCCGATGACCGTTCCCAGCACGAGGCCGAGCACGAGCAGGCCGCTGCGCGTATGGGTCGCGTACAGCGAGGAGTCGCTGAAGCTCGGCTTCAGGAAGTCGTCGACGACGAAGTCGACTTCGGGGATCTGCACGAGTCCGGCGCCGATCGAGCCCAGCGCCAGCAGCGCCATCGCGACGCGCATCAGCGGCGCGCGCTCGGCGATGACGTGCAGCGGTCCGGGGAACCCGACGTCGGTGTCCTCCTCTTCTCCCGTGACGGGATTGCGTGGCACCGCGGCATGGTGCGGGTGGCCCTCCTCGAGCTCGCGCGCCTCGGGCACGGGCGCGCCGAAGAACGCGCGGAAGATCATCCGGAAGGTGTAGATGGCGGTCAGCAGCGCGCCGATGTAGCCGACGACGTACAGCGCCCAGTGCCAGCCGCCGCGCTCGGCGGTCACGAGCAGGATCTGGTCCTTGGAGAAGAACCCCGAGAACGGCGGAATGCCCGACAGCGCAAGGCCGCCGATCAGAAAGGAGGCGTAGGTGAAGGGCATCACCCGGCGAAAGCCGCCCATCCGGTCGAGCGACTGCTCGCCCGCCATCGCGCTGATCAGCGATCCCGCGCCCATGAACAGCAGCGCCTTGAAGAACGCGTGCGTCATCAGGTGGAAGAGGCCGGCGGCATAGGCGCCGACCGACACCCCCATGATCATGTAGCCGATCTGCGACATCGTCGAGTAGGCGATCACCCGCTTCAGATCCGTCTGCGCGAGCGCGGTCGTGCCCGCGACCAGGAGCGTCGAGGCCCCGACCACCGCGCCGACATCCTGGGCGGCGGGCGCCAGCTCGAACAGCGGATGCATGCGCGCGATCAGGTACACCCCCGCGGTGACCATCGTCGCGGCGTGGATCAGCGCGCTGACGGGCGTCGGCCCTTCCATCGCGTCGGCCAGCCACGTGTGCAGTGGCACCTGCGCCGACTTGGCGAACGCGCCCACGAGCAGCAGCACGCAGCCGGCGACGAGATCGCCGTTGTTCGAGCCGCTGCCGAAGGCGCCGCCGGCGGCGGCGTGGAAGGTCTTCAGGAAGTCGAGCGAGCCGGTGTGCTTGAAGATGAAGAACGTGCCGAGCACGAGGCCGACGTCGCCGACGACGTTGATCACGAACGCCTTCAGCCCCGCTCGCGTCGCCGTCGTGCGCCTGTACCAGAAGGAGATCAGCAGGTAGGAGGCGGCGCCGACGAACGCCCAGCCCGCGATCAGCATCAGGAAGTTCCCCGCGAGGACCAGCAGCAGCATCGAGAAGACGAAGAAGTTGAGGTAGGCGAAGAAGCGGGCGTAGCCGCGGTCTTCCTCCATGTAGGCGATCGCGTAGAGGTGGATCAGCGTCGAGACGCCGGTGACGACGAGCACCATGAACACCGACAGGGGATCCACGAGCACCGACAGCTGCGCATCGATGCCGACGGTGGACGCATAGCTCCACAGCGAGGAGACGATCTGGCGGTGCGCCGGAGCGTGTTCCTGGAGCGAGACGAGCATCGCGAGCCCGGCCAGGAACGCGAGGAGGACCGAACCCGTGCCGATCCACCCGGGGCTGCGGCCGGGAAGCAAGCGGAAGCCGAAGGCGACCGTCGCCATGCCGAGCAGCGGGAACAGGAGCACGAGCCACGCGTAGGTCGTGGTCGACATCAGCCTTGGAGCTCCCGCAGGTCATCGACGTCGATCGGCAGCCGCCGGCGGTGGATCGCGACGATCATCCCGAGTCCGATGCACACCTCGCACGCCGCGACGGTCATCACGACCAGCGCGAAGATCTGCCCGTCGCCGTTGCCCCACATGCGCGAGAAGGCGACGAGCGCGAGGTTCGCCCCGTTCAGCATCAGCTCGAGGCACAGCAGCACGACGAGCGGGTTGCGCCGGGTGATCACGCCGACGGCGCCGAGCGAGAAGACGATCGCGGAGACCGCGAGATACCAGGCGATGCTCACGGTCCGCTCCTGCCGACACCCTCTGCCATCGTGCCCGTCCCCGGCGGGCGCGAGAGCTCGAGCGGCCCGAACTGATCCTCCTCGCCGGCCTCGCCGATGCCGCCGCGGCGGCGCGCTAGCACGACGCCGCCGACGGCCGCGATCAGCAGCAGGAAGGAGGCGATCTCGAAGGCGAGCAGGAACCGCGTGAGCAGCAGCTCTCCGATGTACGCGGGAGTTCCGAAGGTGCGCGGCCCGGGGCTGTAGCCGGCGCCGTGACCGTTGACCGCCTCGAGGCCGGTGCCCAGAAGCGCGATCAGGAGCTCGATCGCCAGCGCGCCGCCGAGGATCGCCCCGGCGCGGCGCAGCCCCGAACCGATCGAGCCCTGTCCGGCTCCGCGCAGGCGCTCGCCGAGCGAGTCACCCTCGCCGCCGACGTATGCGACGACGAACACGTAGAGGACCATGACGGCGCCGGCGTAGACGACGACCTGCACCGCGGCGACGAACTCGGCGCGCAGCAGCAGGAACAGCACCGCCAGCGAGATCAGGTGCACGACGAGCGAGAGCACGCTGTAGAAGGGGTCGCGCAGCACCACCACGCCGACCGCCCCGCTGATCACACCGATCGCGGCGATGAAGAACAGGACGGAGCTCATCCCGCCCCGATCCGTCCGGCGCCGCCGAGGAGGGCGCGGGCGCTCCCGGCCCGCGCGCGCGGGTCTGCGGGCCTCGTCATTCGCCCTCGTTCCGGAGCGGCGCCCGCTCGAGCGGCTCGGCCAGCAGCATCTCCTTCGTGAAGATCAGGTCGGAGCGGTCATAGCTCGAGAGCTCGTAGTCGTGTCCCATCGTGATCGCGTCGAACGGGCATGCGACCTCGCAGTAGCCGCAGAAGATGCAGCGGGACATGTTGATCTCGTACACGGCTGCGTAGCGCTCGCCCGGGGAGACGCGGTTCTCGGGAGTGTTCTCGGCGGCCACCACGCGGATGCAGTCGGCCGGGCAGGCGGCTGCGCACAGGGAGCAGCCGACGCACTTCTCGAGCCCGGTGTCCTCGAAGCGGTGCAGCTTGTGGCGGCCGCGGAAGCGGGGATAGACGGGCGTCTTCTCCTCCGGGTACTCGAGCGTCACCGGCCCCTCGGCGATCCGCCCGAAGGTCGTCTTCAGGCCGCGCGCGGTCTCGCGGAACGTGCGCCACGCGCTGCGCAGCGCGCCCGGCCGCGGCGAGCGCTGGACCTCCACCACGTCGGCGCCGGGATCCCAGAGTGCGACCTTCAGCGGGCCCCCGGCCTCGTTCGGCTGTCCGGTGGCGTCCGCCATCAGTGCGTGGCCACCACCACGATCGCCGTGACGAGCGCGTTGAGCGTCGCGAGCGGCAGCAGCACCTTCCAGCCGAAGCTCATCAGCTGGTCGTAGCGCAGCCGCGGGAGCGTCGCGCGGACCCAGATGAACAGGAACGTGATGATCGACATCTTGAAGAGCACGACGAACGGGTCGACCCAGCCCGGCGGGTGGATGCCGAAGGGCAGCAGCCAGCCGCCCAGGAAGACCGTCGTGACGATGCCCGAGACGACGAGCACGTTGAGGTACTCGGCGAAGTAGTAGGAGGCGAAGCGCCCGCCGCCGAACTCGGTGTTGTAGCCGCCCACGAGCTCCGCGTCGGCCTCGGTCAGGTCGAACGGGGCGCGGTTGGTCTCGGCGAAGCCCGCCACCAGGAAGATCAGGAAGCCGACGAGCTGCGGCACGACGTACCACATGCCGCTCTGCGCGTGGACGATGCCCGTCAGCGAGAGCGTCTGCGCGGTGAAGATCACGCCGAGCAGCGCGAGCCCCTGCGAGACCTCGTAGGAGATCAGCTGCGCGGCGCCGCGCATCGCGCCGAGGAACGAGTACTTCGAGCCCGAGGCCCAGCCGCCGAGCATGATCCCGTAGAACGCGACGGCGCCGAACGCGAACAGGTACAGCGGCCCGATCGAGAGGTCGACCCCGTAGAGCCCGACCTTCGTGCCGAAGATGTCGTGTACGTCGCCGAACGGGATCAGCGCGAAGGCGGCGACCGCGGTGAGGATCGAGATCAGCGGCGCGAGCGCGAACAGCAGCCCGACGGAGGTCGTCGGCCTGAACTGCTCCTTGGTCAGGAGCTTGAGGATGTCCGCCATCGGCTGAAGCGCGCCGTACGGGCCGACGCGGTTGGGTCCGTAGCGTCCCTGGAAGCGGCCGAGCAGCTTGCGCTCGGCAATCAGCACGACGGGCACGAGCTGCAGCGCGATGGCGAAGATCACGATCGCCTTGAGGATCTGGATCCACCAGGGCTCGTAGTAGCCGACGAGCGAGAGCAGGCCGAGGCTCATACGAGCTGCTCCCGCGCCGGGTAGGCGTCCGCCGCCTCGCGTTCCTGCCAGCGGACTCCTTTGCCGCCGATCTCCTCGAGCGTGAGCCCCGCGTAGAAAGGCACCGACTCGAACAGCTGGGCCGAGGCCATCGCACCGCTCAGCACCTCGAGATCGACACCGAGGCCGGCCGCGAGCTGGGCGATGACCGACCACTCGGCGCGTGTCGACCCCGCGTGCGAGACCGCGGGGCGCAGGCGCTGGAGGCGCCCGTCGGGGTGCGTGACCGTGCCTTCCTTCTCCGCGTAGGTCTCCGCCGGAAACACCACGTCGGCGTGCTCCCGGACGCCGTCTGACAGGTGGGTGGCGTGCGCGATCACCGTCGCGGCACGCTCGAGCGCCGGCTCCCACAGCTCGCGCTCGCCCCCCTCGGCGAGCGGGTCGGACCGGAGCAGGTAGAGCGCCGTCAGCTCGCCGGAGACGAGGCCCTCGGCGATCCCTGCTGCGTCGCGGCCGTCGCCTTCGCCCGTCTCCGAGAGGCCGGGGCCGGCGTTCGGGAGCACGCCGGCCTCGCGCAGCCCGCGACCGTTGCTGTGCGCAGGCATCTCGAGCAGGCCGGCTCCGTCGACCTCCGCCAGCGAAAGCGCGTCCGCGAGCTCGACGAGCGCCGCCGCGGCCGCCGCGCCGTCGCCGCCTGCGGTGAGGCGCTCGGCCCACAGCACCACGATCTCCGGACCCTCGGCCGCGAGGCGCCTCGCGAGCTCGCGCGGGCCGCGGAGCAGCTCCTCGCGCGTGGCCCCGACCAGCTTCATCTTCCGGCGCCGCACTCCCTTGCGCAGCCGCAGGTCGAGGATCGGCGCGTCGCGGATCGGGTCGCCGTCGAGCACCAGCACCGCATGCGCGAACTCGAGATCGCTGACCTTCGCTTGAAGGCGCGGGTCGTTGAGCGCGCGGTGCAGCTCGAGCGCCAGCGTGCCGGCTGTCCGCGAATCGACGTGCGGTGAGCCCGCCCCCTCGCGTACGAGCCGCGCCAGCAGCAGACCCTCCTCGTTGGTCGCCTGCCCTCCGGCGATCGCCCCGACGCGCTCGCCGGCGCGGCGCAGCCCGGCCACCGCCTCGCCGATGGCACGCTCCCAGCCGACGGCGCGCAGCTGCCCGCCGTCGCGGATCATCGGCTCGGTGACGCGCCCGGCGCCGTTCTCGGCGCTCGCCGCGGGTGGCGCGCCGGCGAGCTTCGGGACGCTCGCCGCGACGCCGCCGAGCGCCGGATAGGCGAAGCGCCCGCGGTCGCACAGCCAGCCGTCGTCGACCTCGTCGTTCTCGCGCGCGAGCACGCGCATCACGCGCTCGTCGCGGACCGTCAGCGTGACGTTGCACTGGGACGGGCAGAGCGTGCAGACCGAGCCGGCGTCCTCGATGTCCCACGGCCGCGCCCGGAAGCGGTAGGCGCGCGAGGTGAGCGCGCCGACCGGGCACAGCTCGATGATGTTGCCGGTGAACGGCGCGTCGTATGGATGGCCGTCGAAGGTCGCGACATAGGAGTGCGCTCCGCGCTCGACGAGCACCAACTGGTTGTCCTCGGAGATCTCCTGCGAGAAGCGCACGCAGCGGTAGCAGAGGATGCAGCGCTCGCGGTCGATCGCGATCAGCTCGGAGAGGGCGAGCGGCTTGACGAAGTGCCGCTTCGGCTCGATGAAGCGCGAGGTGCCGCCACCCCAGCCGAAGCTGATGTCCTGGAGCGGGCACTCGCCGCCCTTGTCACAGACGGGACAGTCGAGCGGATGGTTGACGAGCAGGAACTCGACGACGGCCTGCTGGGCGACGCGCACGCGCTCGGTCTGGGTGTGGACGACCATCCCGTCCTTCACGGCCGTCGAGCAGCCGGTCTGGAGCTTGGGGATCCCCTCGATCTCGACGAGGCACATGCGACACGCGCCGACGGGATTGCCGAGCTTCGGCTCGTAGCAGAAGACGGGGATCTCGACGTCGCCGTACTTGGCCGCGTCGACGAGCATCGCGTTCTCGGGAGCGCTCACCTCACGACCGTCGATCGTGAACGTGATCGTCTTCGGGGCAGGGCGCGGCATCAGGCGCCGACCAGCGATCCGCCGCCGTTCAGGCGCGCACTGTCCATGTGTGCTTCGAGCTCGTCTTTGAAGTGCGCGATGATCGAGCCGATCGGCATCGCCATCGCGTCGCCGAGCACGCACAGGCAGTTGCCGATGATGTGCTCCTGCACCGAGGCCATGATCTCCAGATCCATCGGCGTCGCCTCGCCGAGCTCGATCCGCTGGAGCATCTTGACCGTCCAGTTGGTGCCCTCGCGGCACGGGGTGCACTTGCCGCACGACTCGTGCTGGTAGAACTTCGCGACCTTCAGCGCGACGTCGAGGATCGGCGTCGAATCGTCGACGACGATGATCGCACCCGATCCGAGCATCGAGCCGGCCTTCGCCATCGACTCGAAGTCGTAGCTCACGTCGAGGTGCTCGGCGGTCAGGACCGGCGAGGAGGATCCGCCCGGGAACCAGCACTTGACCTCGCGCCCCTCGGGCGGACCGCCGGCGAGCCCGTAGATGATCTCGCGCGATGAGGTGCCCAGCACGACCTCGTAGTTGCCCGGACGCTGCACGTGGCCGGAGACGCTCACGAGCTTCGTGCCGGTCGAGGACTCGGTGCCCAGCTTCGCGTACTCCGCGCCGCCGAGGCGGATGATCGACGGCACCGTCGACAGGGTCTCGACGTTGTTGATCAGCGTGGGACCCTGGTAGAGGCCCTGGTTGGCGGGGAACGGCGGCTTCAGCCGCGGGTTGCCGCGCTTGCCTTCGAGCGAGTCGAGCAGCGCCGTCTCCTCGCCGCAGATGTAGGCGCCCGCGCCGCGATGCAGGACGAGCGAGAGCGAGTGCTCGGAGCCGAGGATCTGATCGCCGATGTACCCAGCCTCGCGCGCTTCGGCGAGCGCCGCCTCGAGCTTGTCCGCCTGCAGCGAGTACTCGCCGCGCACGTAGATGAAGGAGCGCTGCGCGCCGGCCGCGTAGGAGGCGATCACGATGCCCTCGATCAGCATGTGCGGGTTCTTCTGCATCAGTTCGCGGTCCTTGAAGGTGCCGGGCTCGGACTCGTCGGCATTGCATACGAGGTACTTCTCCATCGAGCCTTTCGGCAGGAACGAGACCTTCTTGCCCATCTGGAAGCCCGCGCCGCCGCGCCCGCGCAGGCTCGAGCCTTCGAGCTGGGCGAGCACGTCCTCGGGCGTCATCGACAGCGCCCTGCGAAGCGACTCGTAGCCGCCCCGCCGTTCGTAGACCTCGCGCGTGTCGAGCCCCGGCTCGTCGATGTCGGCGAACAGCAGCTTCTCGGTCATCGCGCGGAGGGCTCCTGGGGGGGATGCGCCGGGAACTCGTGCGAGTTCGCCTCGGGGTCGGCGACGAGCCGCGGCGCGAGCTGCTTGTCGGGCAGCACCGTGCGCCCGGTGCGCGCGTCATCGAGCATGCGGGGCACGTCATCGACGCTCAGCGGGCCGACGTAGACGCCGTCGACGGAGGCCATCGGCGCGATGTCGCAGGCGCCCAGGCACTCGAAGGCGCGGACGTTGAACTCCTGCGGCTCGGCGGCGGCCGCCTCGCATGCGGCCGCGTACACGAGGTCGGCGCCGAGCAGCGAGCAGGAGATGTTCGTGCAGACGTACACCGCATGGCGGCCGACCGGCGCGGTCTCGAGCATGTCGTAGAAGGTCGCGACCGATTCCAGCGACGCGGGCGTCACCCGCATCACGCACGCCACCTGCTCGATCGCCTCGGGCGAGCACCACCCGTAGCGGCGCTGTGCCGCCTCGAGCGCCGGGAGCGTCGCCGAGCGCGAGTCGGGATAGCGGCCCATGTAGGCCTCGATCTCGGTGCGCAGCTCCTCCGGCACCTCCACGCTCGCCGGGTCGGGTATCTCCGCGGCGCTCTTCTCGAGATCGACGGGCCGGTCCCAGCCCGAGCTCGAGACGCTCATCGGTCGATACCTCCGAGGATCGGATCGAGCGCCGCGAGCGTCGCGATCATGTCGGCGATGTAGCCGCCCTCGGCCATCTCCGAGAAGGCCTGGAGGTTGACGAACGAGGGGTCTCGCATGTGCACGCGCGCGGGCTTCGCCGACCCGTCGGAGCGCACCCAGCAGCCGAGTTCCCCGCGGGGGCTCTCGACCGGGTAGTAGGCCTCTCCGGGCGGCACGCGCAAGCCCTCCGTGACGAGCTTGAAGTGGTGGATCAGCGCCTCCATCGAGGTCGCGAGCTCGTGGCGCGGCGGGAGCGCGACCTTCCGGTCGCTCGTGATCCACGGCCCCTCGGGCAGGCCCTCGAGCGCCTGCCGGATGATCGCGACCGACTCGTCCATTTCGGTGAAGCGCACGTTGAAGCGGTCGTAGTTGTCGCCGACGGTGCCGATCGGGATCTTGAAGTCGAAGTCCCCGTAGGAGCAGTAGGGCGCCGCCTTGCGCAGATCCCACGGGTTACCCGCGGCGCGCAGCAGCGGGCCCGTGACGCCGAATTCGAGCAGCCTCCCGGCGTCGAGCAAGCCGGTCCCGCGCAGCCGCTGGAGCACGATCTCGTTGCTGTGCAGGAGCGCCCTGTACTGGTTCACGCGCGTCGGCATTTCAGCGAGGAAGGCGCTCAGCTTCTCCGCGAAGCCAAGCGGAATGTCCTCGATCACGCCGCCGACCTGGAAGTAGCGCGTGTGCATGCGCTGGCCGGTCGACATCTCGAACAGGTCGAGCACCTTCTCGCGCTCGCGGAAGCAGTACCAGAACATCGAGATCGCGCCGAGGTCGAGCGCGCTCGTCCCGAGCCACACGAGGTGCGACATGATCCGGTTGAGCTCCATGTGGATGACGCGCAGGTACTCGCCGCGCTTGGGCACCTCGACCTCGGCCAGCGTCTCGACCGCGCCGCAGAAGGTCATCGCGTTGAAGTGATAGGCCAGGTAGTCCATCCGCTCGACGACTGGGATCACCTTCCAGTAGGCCTTGTCCTCGGCCGTCTTTTCGATCCCCGTGTGGACATAGCCGATGATCGGCTTGATGTCGCGCACGACCTCGCCCTGGAGGGTCACGAGCAGCCGCAGCACGCCGTGCGTCGCCGGGTGATGCGGCCCGAAGTTCAGCGTCAGCAGCTCCTGACGCTCCTCGCCCTCGCCGCCCGCCGGCGGCTCGAGCGCCGACAGCGTGATGCTCTGCTCGCGCCTGCGGTACTCGGAGAGTTGCTCGGACTGCTCGGTCGTGTCGTGATCGACCGGGCTCATGCGGGGGCTCGCGGGCGTTTCGAGTCGTTGTAGGTGAACAGGACGGGCTCTCCGCCCTGGGGGAAGTCGCGCCGCTGGGGGTGGCCCTCGTAGTCCTCGGGCATCAGGATGCGCCGCAGGTCAGGATGGTCGCGGAAGCGCACGCCGAACATGTCGTAGACCTCGCGCTCCTGGTGCGAGGCCGTCCGCCAGCCGAGGTCTCCCGGCCGATCCGGGACCGCCGAGTCGACCTCGGCGCCGTCGCAGGGGACGCGCAGCTTCACCGAGATGCGGTCGACGCGGCCCATGTCGAGCAGCTCGTAGAGGACCCCCAGGCGCGGCTCCTCGGGGTAGTAGTCGACGCCGTGCAGGCTAGCCATGAAGGCATAGCCGCGATCGCGCAGCCGGGCGAGGACGGTCCGGATGCTCGCGGGCTCGACCTCGAGCGTCGCGCGCTCGCGGAAGTAGACCGTGTCCAGTACGGCGCTGCCGAGCTCTTGGGCGATCAGCTCGAGCCCGGTGGCGTCAGGCACCGGGCAGGACCTCCTCGGTGCCCACGGCGCCGTAGCGCTCGCGCCAGCTCATGTCGGGATCGTCGAGCACCATCTTGCGGAGCTTGAGCACGCCGTGCATGAGCGCCTCGGGCCGCGGCGGGCAGCCAGGGACGTGGACGTCGACGGGCATGAACTTGTCGGCGGGCACGAGCGCGTAGTTGTTGAAGACGCCCATCGAGCTGCAGCACGCGCCCATCGAGATCGCCCACTTCGGCTCGAGCATCTGGTCGTAGATGCGACGAACGATCGGAGCCATCTTGATCGAGACGCGCCCCGAGAGGATCAGCAGATCCGCCTGGCGCGGGCTCGCGCGGAAGGCCTCGTAGCCGAAGCGCGCGACGTCGGTCCGCGCCGCGACGATCGACATCATCTCGATCGCGCAGCATGCGAGCCCGAAGGTCGCCGGGAAGAACGAGTTCGAGCGCGCCCACGCCACGGCTTTCTCGAGCGTCGTCGTCATCACGCGTTCCTCGACGTGGCGTTCGAGGTCGGCTCCCTCGAGGTGCGCGGGCTGCGCCGGGCCCTCGAGCTCGCCGCCACGCAGCAGCTGCGACGCGCCCAGCTCGC
Organism: Solirubrobacteraceae bacterium; assembly: GCA_036272475.1. Taxonomy (GTDB): domain Bacteria; phylum Actinomycetota; class Thermoleophilia; order Solirubrobacterales; family Solirubrobacteraceae; genus Palsa-744. Next base: position 53,552 of record DATAYP010000005.1, read on the forward strand.
GGACGCGCAGCGCCTCGGGGTCGACCCGCGCGCCGAGGCCCTCGCCGGCGGGACCGGTCGCGGGGTCTGCGACGCTCGCGCGCCCGACGGCGGCGCGGGCACGTCTCAGCGCCACTCCAACGCCCCCCTGCGCCAGACGTAGAGAAAGGCGACGAACAGCAGCACGATGAAGACGATCGTCTCGGCGAGCGCGAAGCTGCCGAAGGCGCGCAGCTGGAGCGCGACGGGGTAGAGGAAGATGACCTCGATGTCGAACAGGATGAACAGCATCGCGATCAGGTAGAAGCTGATCCCGAAGCGCATCCCGCGCTTGATCTCCGACGGCAGGCCGCACTCGTACGGGTCCTGCTTGTGAGGGGTCGCGCGGCGCGGCCCGATGTAGGCGTTGAGCACCGCGAACGCCGCGCCCACGGCCCCGCCGAGCACGAGGAACACGATGGCGGGGAGATAGCTTCTGAGCACAGCGGGGCTGTTATATCACCGCTTGTGGCAAAGTGTTACATAGTGGCAATCGGCTCGAGATCGCGGGCATGACGGACGCGGTCGTGGGCGCCGCGGTCGCGCTGGCGGCGGTCAACGCGGTACCCGGTCTGCTCGGCGCCGTGCTCTGGTATCGGGCCTCGCCGCTTCAGGGTCGAGCCGGCCGCGCGTTCTGGCTGACGCTGCGCATCGGGCAGGGTGCCGCGGTCGCGTTCGCCCTCGCCGTCGGGGCCCTGGCGGCGGCGGGTCGGTACTCGAGCGACAAGCTCTTCTACCTCTACGCGCTGCTGCCGCTCGCCGTCGCGTTCGTCGCCGAGCAGCTGCGGGTGACCTCGGCGCAGACGATCCTCGACCAGCGCGGCCTCGAGGGCGCCGCCGCGGTGGGCGCGCTGCCGGAGGCCGAGCAGCGGACCGTCGTCGCCGAGATCATGCGCCGCGAGGTCGGAGTGATGGCGCTCGCCGCGCTCGTCGTCGTGTTCCTCGCGGTGCGCGCTGCCGGGACCGCCGGCGGCTTCTGAGGCGCAGGCGGGGCGCCGCGGCCGCTGATCTCCGCTCGTCGCTGCCGTCAGCGGGGGCAGGGGCGGGGCTATATATTCCCGGCGCATGAAGGTCGCTGTGACGACGATCGTCCTGCTCGCCTGCGCCGCCGCGATCGGTGCGTGCGGCTCGCAGGGGATCCAGGTGGCGAGCACCAGCCCCTATCACCACGGGGCGGTGCTGTTCCGCGACCACTGCTCCGGCTGTCACACGCTGAGCGTCGTCGGCGCGCAGGGCTCGGCGACGAGCATCGGCAACCGCATCAAGCAGAACGGCCCGAACTTCAACATCCGCAAGGAGAACCTCGAACAGGCGCTCTACGCGATTCGCAACGGTGGCTTCTCGGGCGCGATCATGCCGCAGAACATCGTCGTCGGCCCGGACGCGCAGGCGATCGCAACGTTCCTGGAAAAGTACTCGGGCCGCCAGGCCAAGACGGTGCCGACCACGAACATCACGCTCTCGACGAAATAGGACGGCCGCGGGCGGCGTCCGGTGCTCGACCTCAAACGCATCCGTGAGGAACCCGAGGAGGTCCGTGCAGCGCTCGCGCGCCGCGGCGAGGACGCCCACGCGCTGCTCGATCGCGTGCTCGACAGCGACCGGCGCCGGCGCGAGCTGCTGCCGGAGCTGGAGGGGCTGCGCGCGGAGCAGAACGAGGCGAGCGCCCGCATCGGCTCGGCCGAGGACCAGCGTGAGCGTGAGCGTGAGATCGAGGCGATGCGCACGGTGGCGGCGCGCGGCAAGGAGCTCGAGCAGGAGCTCGCGCTCGTCGACACAGAGCTGCAGGCGGCGCTCGCGGCGCTCCCGAACCTGCCCGACCCGACCGCCGCGTCCGGGCCGCAGGACGAGCTCGTGCGCGAGGTCGGCGTGGTGCCGGAGCTCGACTTCGGGCCGCGCGACCATCTCGAGCTCGCCGGCCGGCTGATCGACATGGACAGCGCGGCGAAGGTCTCGGGCTCGCGCTTCGCCTATCTGAAGGGCGAGCTCGTGATGCTCGAGCTCGCGCTCGTCCGCTGGGCGCTCGAGAAGCTGCGCTCGCGCGGGTTCGAACCCGTGATCCCGCCTGTGCTCGTGCGCGAGCGGGCGCTCTACGGGACCGGCTTCCTGCCCGACACCGAGCAGCAGATCTACCGCCTGCCCGAAGACGAGCTGTACCTCGTGGGCACCTCCGAGGTGGCGCTCGCCTCGCTCCACGACGGCGAGATCATCGACGCGGAGCGGCTGCCGCTGCGCTACGCCGGGTTCTCGCCCTGCTTCCGCCGCGAGGCCGGCGCCGCGGGCCGTGACACGCGCGGCATCTTCCGCGTGCACCAATTCGACAAGGTGGAGATGTTCAGCTTCGTCGCCCCCGAGCAAGCAGGCGCCGAGCACGAGCGGATCCTCGCGATCGAGGAGGAGATCCTCTCGGAGCTCGGGCTCCCGTACCGCGTCGTGAACATCGCCGTAGCCGAGCTCGGGAGCTCGGCCGCGAAGAAGTACGACTGCGAGGCGTGGCTGCCGAGCGAGGGGCGCTACCGCGAGCTGACGTCCTGCTCGAACACGACCGACTTCCAGGCGCGGCGGCTGAACATCCGCATGCGGCGCGAGGGGCGCACGCTCACGCCGCACACGCTCAACGGCACCGCCGTCGCGGTGGGGCGCACGATCGTCGCCCTGCTCGAGAACGGGCAGCAGGCCGACGGCTCGGTGCAGCTGCCCGAGGTGCTCGTGCCCTACGGCGCGCCCCCGCGCCTCGAGCCGGCGCCGTGAGGAGGACCTCGCTCGGAAGCGCCGCTCAGCGCGAGCGCTTGACGTGCTGCTCGAGCAGCTTCGCGGAGGCCGCCTCGACCTCGGCGCTCATCCGCTGCTTGAAGATCGCGAGCAGCGCCTCGGATGCGATCGCGCGCAGCGCGCGGATCGCCTCGATCACCTCGTCCCACCGCTCCTCGGGCTGCTCGCCGGCGATGAACGGCTCCCACAGCTCCTTCAGGTAGAGCCTCACGAAGGCGCGCGAGATCGACTCGCAGTCGTGGCTCACCCGCTCGACGAGCGACAGCGCCGCGTGCAGCGAGATCCCCAGCGCGGTGACCTGCTCGGCAGCCTTCAGCAGCGCCGGGCTCGGCACCTCGAAGCGTTCGTCGCCGAGCGGCACGAGCAGCCTCAGCTTGCGGATCCGCTCGACGTCCTTCGCGTCGACCTCTCCGAATCGCTCGAGCAGCTCCTCGCCTGTCACCACCTCCGGCGTCTCGCTCTCGAACGGGGCCGTCATCGCGTTGCGGAGCCCGAGCAGCCGCGCCGCCGAGCCACCCGAGGCGCTCATCAGCCGCTCGATCGCCGCGAGGTTGAACCCGTCGGCCTGGAGGTCGAGGATCAGGCGCAGACGCGCCACGTGCTCGGGGCCGTAGTAGCCGACTCGCGCGCGTACCTCGGGAGCGGGAAGCAGGCCGCGTGAGTGGTGGTTTCGGATGTTGCGGACCGACATCCCGACCTCGGCCGCGAGTTGCTCGATCGTGAGATCGGCGACCGGCGGCGCCTCGCCGGCGCTCGCGCGCCCCACCTCCCGGGCCGACGTCTTTGTGTCCGAGCTCACACTCGCCATCTCGATCTGAGGATACCGTGTTTCATGTCACCTCATTTGAGGTAACATCATTTCAGGTCACGATGCGCACGCCACCTCGCCAAGCCCGCTCGACGATCCGGACTCCGGCAGGCGCGCGTGGCTGAGCGCGGCGCCACCCCGCCCGTCTCGCGCGCCCGGCGGCGGGCGCTGCGCGTCGTCAGCTCGTTCACCTCGCCGCTGCTGCCCGACGACTACCTCGAGCTCGTCAACCCGCTCTGGTCGACGCGCGAGCTGCGCGGGCGCGTCGAGCGCGTCGAGCGCGCGAGCGCCAACGCGGTCACGGTGACGATCAAGCCGGGCTGGGAATGGGAGGGCCACCTTCCGGGCCAGTACCTGCGACTCGGGATCGAGGTCGACGGTGTGCACCACTGGCGCGCCTACTCTCTGACCTCCGACCCCGGCCGGCCCGACGGCTGCATCACGATCACGCCGAAGCTCGTCGAGGGCGGGAAGGTCTCGCCGTTCCTGTTCGACGGCGTCCGCCTCGGCACGATCGTTCGCCTCGGCGGCGTCGAAGGCACGTTCGTGCTCCCCGACCCGCTACCGCCGCGCCTGTTGTTCGTGAGCGCCGGAAGCGGGATGACGCCGATCATGAGCATGCTGCGCAGCCTCGCCCGGCGCCGGCGGCTCGACGACGTCGTGCACGTTCACTGCGCACGCCGCGCCGAGGACGTGATCTTCCGCGAGGAGCTGCTCGAGCTGCCTCGCGCGCACGCCGGGTATGCGCTGCACGAGCGCCTGACGGGAGCGCAGGGACGCCTCACGCCCGACGAGCTCGACACCGTCTGCCCGGACTGGCGCGAGCGGGAGGCGTTCGTGTGCGGGCCGAGCGGCCTGCTGCAGGCGCTCGGCGAGCGCTGGCGCGCCGACGGCGACGCCGCGCGGATGCACGTCGAGCACTTCCAGCCGGAGTCGGGGATCGGCGACGGCGAGCGCGGGTGCGGCGGCACGATCGACTTCTGCAAGAGCGGAGTCCAAGCGGCCAGCGACGGCGAGCAGCCGATCCTGGCGGCCGGCGAGGAGGCCGGCGCGCAGCTGCCGTTCGGCTGTCGCATGGGTATCTGCCACAGCTGCGTCGGGCGCCTGCGCTCCGGCCAGGTGCGCGACCTGCGCACCGGGCGCGTTCACGGCCAGCGCGGCGAGCTGCTGCGCACCTGCATCAACGCGCCCGAGGGCGCGATCGAGATCGAGCTCTGAAAGCGAGAACGGACGGAGGTCCACGAATGTCGGCAACCCAGATCGAAAGCCAGCCAGCGGCAGCCGCCGCACCCGCGGGAGCGCCCCCGGAGATGCCGGTCGCGGACCCCGCGAGCCCGCTCGCCCACCTCTCATCGCACCAGATCGAGGAGCTCGGCCGCGAGCTCGACGCGCTGCATGAGGAGGTCTACGGAGAGCTCGGCGAGCGCGACGCGCGCTACATCCGCAGGACGATCAAGCTGCACCGCGGGCTCGTGCTCGCCGCTCGCGCGGCGCTGCTCGCGGGCTCGCGCAAGCGTGCGCCGCGGCTGCTCGGGACAGCCTCGCTGTCGCTCGCCAAGATCCTCGAGAACATGGAGATCGGCCACAACGTGATGCACGGGCAGTGGGATTGGATGAACGATCCCGACATCAACTCGCGCAACTGGGACTGGGACACCGCCTCGCCGGCGGACGCCTGGAGGCACTCCCACAACTACGAGCACCACACGTTCACGAACATCCGCGGCAAGGACCGCGACCTCGGCTACGAGATCATGCGCATCGACCCCCATCAGCGCTGGCATCCGATCTACCTCCTGCAGCCGCTCTACAACCTCGTGCTGATGGGCTTCTTCGAGTGGGGCGTCGCGATGCACGACCTCAACTTCGACGCGATCCGCGCGGGCGAGAAGCCGAAGTCCCAGGCGCTCGCCGAGCTCAAGGCGATCGGCGTCAAGGCGCGCCGGCAGATCGTCAAGGACTACATCGCGTTCCCCGCGCTGTCGGCTGCGGTGGGAGCCGCGGCCGCGACGTTCGCGGGTCGCGGGCGCGGCGCCGCGCGGACGGCCGCCACGGGCGCCTTCAGCTCGACCTTCAAGTCCAACTTCCTCGCCAACATCGTGCGCAACCTGTGGGCGCACTCGATCATCTTCTGCGGGCACTTCCCGGATCAGACCTACACGTTCTCCGAGGCGGAGGTCGCCGAGGAGACGCGCGGCGCCTGGTACGTGCGCCAGCTGCTCGGGTCGGCCAACATCGACGGCAGCCCGCTGTTTCATTTCCTCTCGGGCAACCTCAGCTTCCAGGTCGAGCATCACCTCTTCCCGGACATGCCCTCGAGCCGCTATGTCGAGATCGCACCGCGGGTACGCGAGATCTGTGTGCGCTACGGCCTGCCCTACAACACAGGTCCCTTCAGCCGCCAGCTCGGCACCGTGCACCGCACGATCCTGAGGCTCGCGTTTCCGGGCGGGAAGTCGCGGCCGAAGCCGGGGCCGCTCGCTCCCGAGGACGCGTAGTAGCTCCGAGCCGCGGTGCCGCGGCCTCGCGCGCCGCCGACGGCCACGTCGCGATCACTGGATCGTCACGCCCGCGGCGTTCCCGCGGGGGATGATCTGCTGCGCAGGGGGGTGGAGCAGCGGTGGGAGAAGCGGCCGACTGGGATCCCGCCGTAGAGCGCAGCGAACGGGGCGGGAGATATCCCGCCCCGTTCCACATTAGGCTGGGGTTCGGTGTCGCCTCGCCTAGGCTTGCTGCTCGCGCCCGAGCCGCCCCCGCGGCGGGTGGGAGCGCTCGTCGCGATCGTGGCGGTCGCGCTGTGCACGCTCGTAATCTTCCCCCTGAAGCACGTCGCTCCGGTGGTCTCGCTGGCGGTCGTCTACATCCCGGCGGTGCTGGTCGTGTCGATCACCTGGGGCGCCTGGCTCGGCATCGCCACCGGCGTGCTGAGCGCCGCCGCGTTCAACTTCTTCCACCTGCCGCCGACGGGCGACTTCACGCTCAGCGACTCCAACAACTGGGTCGCGCTGGCTGCCTTCGTCGTCGTCGCGGCGATCTCGAGCTCCGTTGCAGAAGTTGCGCGGTCGCGCACGCGTGACGCGCAGCAGCGCAGGCGCGAGGCTGATCTCGCGGCGGAGATGGCGCGTCTGCTGCTGCGCGGCAACAGCCTCAGCGAGACGCTCCCGACGGCCGCGTCACGGGTCGCGCAGGTGCTCGACCTGAAGTCGGCCGCGATCCAACTCGACGCGGTCGACGGCGACGCGCGCACGATCGCGTTCGCGCTTCGCGACGGGTCGAGACGGCTCGGGACGCTGCTCGTCGGCGCGGACGCCTCGGAGGCCGCGCTGCGCCGATTGCAGGAGCGGATCGTGCCGGCGCTCGAGGCCCTGCTGAGCGCGGCGCTCGAGCGCGAGGGACTGCTCGGGGGTGTCGTCGAGACCGCGTCGCTGCGGCGCGCGGACACGGTCAAGACGGCGCTCCTGCGCGCCGTCTCCCACGACCTGCGCTCGCCGTTGACGGCGATCTCGGCCGCCGGGGAGGCGGTCGGCTCGCGGTCGATCTCTGCATCGGAGCGCGAAGAGCTGGCGGCCGTGATCCAGGAGGAGGCGCGCCGGCTCTCGCGTCTGGTCGACAACCTGCTCGACCTCTCACGGCTCGAGGCCGGAGCCGCCGAGCCGCGCCGCGACTGGGCGTCGGTCGACGAGATGATCCGCGCGGCGCTCGGCGAGCTGGCGGCGGGCGAAGACGAGTTCGCGCTCTCGATCGATCGCGAGCTCCCGCTGGTGCGCGTCGACCCGGTGCAGATGGAGCGCGCGTTCGTCAACGTGCTCGAGAACGCTCGCCGCCACTCGGGCGGCCATCCCGTCTCGGTACGAGCCCGCGCGGTGCGCAGCCTGGCCGGTGCGCGAAGCGCACCAGCGCGGCCCGACGGCGATCGCGTGATCGTACGCGTCGTCGATCGCGGACCCGGCATCCCGCCGGCGCAGCTCGAGCGCGTGTTCGAGCCGTTCTACCGCGCGGGGAAACCCGGCGGCGATCATCGCGGGTCGGGGCTCGGGCTCGCGATCGCGCGCGGCTTCACGGAGGCCAACGCGGGCTCGCTGCACGTCGAGTCGCTGCCCGGCCAGGGGGCCGCGTTCGTGTTCGAGCTGCCGCTGGCGGCGGCTGCCCCACGGCCGGACGGGGATGCCGCGGCGAGCGAGACCGGTGAAACCCCACCGCCGGCCCTCCCAGATGAGGCGGCGCGCGCAGGATGAACGTCGGGGAGGCACCCAGCAAGCGGACGCGCGTGCTCGTCGTCGACGACGAGCCGCAGATCGTCCGCGCGTTGAAAGTCGTGCTGCGCGAGGCGGGCTTCGAGGTGGTCGCCGCAGAAACCGCCGCGCAGGCGCTCGATCTCGCGGCCGTCCACCCTCCCGAGGCGGCGATCGTCGATCTCGTGCTTCCCGACGGGGATGGGGTCGAGGTCACACGGACGCTGCGCGAGTGGAGCGAGATGCCGATCCTCGTGCTGTCGGCCGTCGGCGAGGAGGATCAGAAGGTCGGCGCGCTCGAGGCCGGCGCCGATGACTACATCACCAAGCCCTTCGGGACGCGCGAGCTGGTCGCACGCCTGCGCGCGGCCCTGCGCCGCACGGCGCACACCGGCGATGAGCCGGTACTCTCGGTCGAGGGTCTCGAGATCGACCTCGCCGCGCGGGTCGTGCGCCGCGAGGACGAGCCTGTCCACCTGACGCCGACCGAGTTCGACCTGTTGCGCGTGCTCGCTCGCAACCGCGGCCGGCTGATGACCCACCGCGCCTTGCTCTCCGAGGTCTGGGGGCCCCAGTACGTCGAGGACATCCAGCCGCTGCGTACGCACATCGCCCGCCTGCGCGCGAAGATCGAGCCCGAGGGCGCGCCCCGCTACATCGTCACCGATCCAGGCGTGGGGTACCGCTTCCAGGGTTGAGCGGAATGGTATGTTGGCCGCGGTGTGCCGGGAAGCCTGGTCGGCATCGCTCCGGGCATGGCAAGACCGTGGACACCCAGCTCGTCTGACCGCCCCGGCGGGCGTGATTGATGTCTGTCGAGCTGGCGCTCCCGCTGTTCGTCGCGTCCCTCGCCGCGATGCTCGGCGCGGCCAGGCTCTTTGCACGCAGACTCGATCTGTTGGGCGTCCGGTTTGGTCTATCGGAGACCGTGATCGGGCTGTTGACGGCGGTGGCTGCAGATGCTCCGGAGCTCTCGTCGGCGCTTGTGGCGCTGGCGGGCGGCGAGCGTGCCGTCAGCGCTGGGGTCGTGATCGGCTCGAACATCTTCAACATCGCCGCGATGGTCGGCCTGACCGCCGTGCTGGTCGGTGGAGTGAGGATCACCAGGGCCGCGCTCGCGCTCGAGGGGACGGTCGCCGTGCTCGTGATGCTGATCGCGGCGGGCGTGCTTCTCGAAGCGCTCCCTGCCGCTGTCGGCCTGGTCCTGGTGCTGGCCGTGATCGTGCCGTACCTGTTGATCGTCGTCGCGGCCGGCGCTCGCGATTCGCGCGTGCCGTTGCCCGGCCGGCTGAGGCGGCCGCTCGCGGCCGTTATGGCCAGGCGTACCGAGGCCCGTGATCCGGCCGCGGCACATTCGGTCGACCACCGACGTGAGCTCCTGCTCATGGGTGGGGATGTCGCGCTGATCGTGCTCGGCAGCCTGGGAATGGTCGAATCAGCGGTGGCGCTCGGTGGCCACTGGGGGGTCTCGGGAGCGCTGGTCGGCGTGCTGATCCTCGGACCGCTGACCAGCATCCCGAACGCTCAGACGGCGATCCGCCTTGGGATGCTCGGTCGCGGCGAGGCGCTCGTCAGCGAGACGTTCGCGAGCAACACGATCAACCTGCTCGGGGGCGTCCTGCTGCCCGCGCTGTTCGTCGCGGTGGCGCTGAACCCGGGTCGTGAACGCCTCGACCTGCTGTGGCTCGGCGCAATCACGGGCGTCTGCCTTCTCGGGCTCAGCCGGCGCGGCGGCCTTGGGCGGGCGTGGGGCGCCGCGCTGCTCGCCATCTACGTCGGCTTCGTGGTCTTCACGCTGCTCTCATGACGCCGCCGTAACGAAATCGTTATGGCCGGGCGAGAAATCGTCATGCGGGCGTAACGACGAGCGTTCCATAGTGATGACATGGACGTCGTCGCGGTAGTTCTCGGGATCGTCTGCTTCGCGATCCTGCTGTTGCTGATCGAGGGAATCGACCGGGTGTGAGCGCTCAGCTCGTCATCGGCGCGTTCATCGGCCATCTGAGCGGCGCGGACTTGTTCGGGCTCGTCGTCTCGGTGCTCCTGATCGCCTATCTACTTTACGCACTGATCCGCGGGGAGAAGCTGTGAGATGACCTTCGCCGGCTGGTCGACGATCGTCGCGTTCGCGCTCATCCTCACGCTGCTGGCTCTGCCGCTCGGCAGCTACATCGCAAAGGTGTTCACCGGTGAGCGCGTGTTCCTGTCGCCGATCCTCGGCGGGCCGGAGCGGGTGCTGTACCGGATCCTGCGGGTCGACGCGGGCAAAGACCAGGACTGGAAGGCCTACGCCAAGAGCCTGCTGAGCTTCTCGCTGGCCGGCTGGCTGCTCCTGTACCTGATCCTGCGCACGCAAAACGCCTTCTACGTGCCGCACTCGCTTAACCCGCTCGGCTTCCACTCGGCGCCGTGGAACGTCACCTTCAACACGACTTCGTCGTTCGTGACGAACACCAACTGGCAGTACTACAGCGGCGAGACGACGATGACCTACCTCAGCCAGATGCTCGGGCTGGCGGTGCAGAACTTCCTTTCGGCCGGCGTCGGCATCTGCGTCGCGGTCGCATTGATCCGCGGCATCATCGGGCGCACCGGCAAGGGGATCGGGAACTTCTGGAAGGACATCGTGCGCACGATCCTCTACGTGCTGCTGCCGATCTCGATCGTCGGCGCGATCGTGCTGGTCTCACAGGGCGTGATCGCGAACTTCTCCAACTACCTGACCGTTCACACCATAACGGGGCTCACACAGACGATCGCGATGGGGCCCGTCGCGAGCCAGGAGGTCATCAAGGAGCTCGGCACCAACGGCGGCGGCTTCTTCAACGTCAACTCGGCGCACCCGTTCGAGAACCCGACGGCGTTCACCAACCTCTTCGAGATGCTGCTCGTGCTGATTATTCCCGCGGCGCTGGTCTTCACCTACGGGCGCATGACCGGCAACCGCCGCCAGGGCTACGCCGTCTACGGCGTGATGATGTTCATGTTCCTCGGCGCGGCGGTCGTCGCCTACATCGCCGAGGCGCACGGCTCGCCAGCGCAGCACGCGGCCGGGCTGCACACGCACGTGATCGCCGGCTCGACCGGCGGCAACCTGGAAGGCAAGGAGCAGCGCTTCGGGATCGCCGGCTCGGCGCTGTTCGACGTCGTCACGACCGTCACCTCCTGCGGCGCGGTCAACAGCGCGATCGAGTCATTCACCGGAATTGGAGGAGCTGTTCCCTTCTCGAACCTCTCTGCCAGCGAGGTGATCTTCGGCGGTGTCGGCACGGGGCTCTACTCGATGCTCCTGTATGTGCTGCTTGCCGTCTTCATCGGCGGGCTGATGGTTGGCCGCACTCCCGAGTGGCTCGGCAAGAAGCTCGAGGCACGCGAGATCAAGCTGTCCGGGCTGGCGATCCTGATCACCCCGCTCGCGGCGCTGTTCGCCACCGCCCTGGCCGTCGCGACCCGCGCCGGCAGAGCCTCGATCTCCGCGTTCGGCTCGGGCCCCCAGGGCTTCTCCGAGAGCCTCTACGCCTATCTGTCGCAGGCAAACAACAACGGCTCGGCGTTCGCCGGCTACACCGGTTTCATACAGCCCAACGCAGGGAACGTTGGCTCGCACGGCGTCACCTTCGCCGATCTGCTCGGAGGGCTCGTGATGCTGTTCGCGCGCTTCGGTCCGATCGTCGTCACGCTCGCGGTCGCGGGCGCCCTGGCCGGCAAGCGCATCACGCCCGCCGGCCTCGGCACGATGCGCACCGACAACACGACCTTCGCAGTGCTGCTGATCGGCGTCGTGCTGCTCGTCGGCGCGCTGACCTTCTTCCCCGCCCTGCTTCTCGGCCCGATCGTGCAGGGTCTGACGGGACACCTCTACTGACATGCGCCGCGACATCGTCACATCGGTCATCGCTGTCATCGTCTTTGCGATCCTGCTCGGCCTCGTGTACCCGCTCGTGATCACGGGCCTCAGCGAGGTTGCCTTCCCGGGCAACGCCAACGGACAGAAGGTCTACGTCAACGGGAAGCTCGTCGGCTCGAAGATCATCGGTCAGAGCTTCAAGCGGCCCGTGCTGGAAAAGAACGGCAAGCCCAAGGAAGAAAAAGGCGTGATCGTCACCGAAGCCGACCCACGCTACTTCCAGTCGCGTCCCTCGGCGACCGAAGGGGGGGCCTACAACGCCGCCGCCAGCACGTTCTCGAATCGCGGGCCAAACGACAAGGTGACGAAGGAAGAAGACGAAGCGAACATCAAGGAATACCTCGAACTGAACGGCCCCTTCGACCCCGGCTTGACGGTCGCGAAGGTTCCGGTCGACGCGGCCAACACGTCAGGTTCCAACCTCGACCCTGAAATCTCGCAGGCAAACGCCTGGATCCAGGCGCACCGCGTCGCGGCGAAGCGAGCGCTCACGCTGAGCGCGGTCGACGGCCTCGTCTCGAAGTACACCGACGGCCGCGGGCTCGGCTTCAGCGGAGAGCGCGGGGTCAACGTGCTCGAGCTGAACCTCGCCCTCGATCGCCTCACGGGAGTGAAGCGCTGATGTCCACGCAAGCGCCCGCGGCGCCCGAACGACAGCAGGGCGGCGCGGCCCACGAAAGGCAGGCCGTCTCACTGTTCCAGCGCGACATCGTCTGGCGCGCGCTGATCGACAGCTTCAAGAAGCTCGACCCCCGCGTGCAGGTCCGCAACCCCGTCATGTTCGTCGTCGAGATCGGCTCGGTCATCACGACCGTCACATGGCTGATCCAGGCGTTCGGCGGCAAGCCGCTCGGCGGCGGCAGCGAGCCGGCCTGGTACACCTTCGTGATCGCGCTGTGGCTGTGGCTCACGGTCGTGTTCGCGAACATGGCCGAGGCGTTCGCCGAGGGGCGCGGCCGCGCGCAGGCCGACGCGCTGCGCGCGATGCGCAAGGAGACGGTCGCGAAGATGCGCGACGGCTCGACCAAGCCCGCGGCCGAGCTGACCCGCGGTGAGGTCGTCGTCGTGCCGGCCGGCGAGCTGATCCCCGGCGACGGAACGGTGATCGAGGGGATCGCGACGGTCGACGAGTCGGCGATCACCGGCGAGTCCGCCCCGGTCATCCGCGAGTCCGGCGGCGATCGCAGCGCCGTCACCGGCGGCACGCGCGTCACGTCGGACGAGATCGTCGTCGAAATCACCCAGGAGCCGGGCAAATCGTTCCTGGACCGCATGATCACGCTCGTCGAGGGAGCCGAGCGGCGCAAGACCCCCAACGAGATCGCGCTCAACATCCTGCTCGCGGCCCTGACGCTGATCTTCATCGTCGTCGTGGCCACGCTGCGTCCCTTTGGCCTGTTCGCGGGAACGCCGATCTCCGAGACGACGCTGATAGCGCTGCTCGTCGCGTTGATCCCGACGACGATCGGCGCGCTCCTGTCTGCGATCGGGATCGCTGGGATCGACAGGCTCGTGCGCCGCAACGTGCTCGCGCTGTCCGGTCGCGCGGTCGAGGCCTCGGGCGACGTCGACGTGCTGCTGCTCGACAAGACCGGCACTATCACGATCGGCAACAGGCTCGCCTCGGAGTTCGTCCCGATGCCCGGGGTGCCCGAGTCGGAGCTTGCCGAAGTTGCGCAGCTGTCCTCGCTCGCCGACGAGACGCCCGAGGGGCGCTCGATCGTGGTGCTCGCCAAGCAGTACGGAATCCGCGAGCACGACATGGCCACGCTGCACGCCGACTTCGTGCCCTTCACCGCGCAGACCCGGATGAGCGGCGTCGACCTCGACGGCAGGCGGCTGCGCAAGGGCGCCGGCGACGCGATCATCCAGCTGGTCGAGCGCGAAGGCGGCTCGCCTCCGGCGGAGCTTCAGGCGCAGCTGGACCGGATCGGCCGCGAGGGCGGCACGCCGCTGGCCGTCGCCCGCGACAACCAGGTTCTTGGCGTGATCTACCTCAAGGACACCATCAAGGAGGGCATGCAGGTCCGCTTCGACCACCTTCGCGCAATGGGGATCAAGACCGTGATGGTCACCGGTGACAACCGTCTCACCGCGGCCAAGATCGCCGAGGAGTCCGGCGTCGACGACTTCCTCTCCGAAGCCACGCCCGAGGCGAAGCTCGAGCTGATCCGCGAACAGCAGCAGGACGGTCGGCTCGTCGCGATGACCGGAGACGGGACCAACGACGCTCCGGCGCTGGCCCAGGCGGATGTGGGCGTCGCCATGAACTCGGGCACACAGGCAGCTCGGGAGGCGGGGAACATGGTCGACCTCGACTCCAACCCGACGAAGCTGATCGAGATCGTCGAGGTCGGCAAGCAGCTGCTGATCACGCGCGGCGCGCTCACCACGTTCTCGATCGCCAACGACGTCGCGAAGTACTTCGCGATCCTGCCGGCGATCTTCGTGACCACGTGGGCCACGAGCCGGGTCGGCAAAAGCCCGCTGCACGTGCTGAACGTGATGGGGCTCGGCTCGCCGCGCAGCGCGATCGTCTCGGCGATCATCTTCAACGCGATCGTGATCCCGATGCTGATCCCGCTCGCGCTGCGCGGCGTGCGCTACCGGCCGATCGGCGCGAGCGCGCTGCTGCGACGCAACCTCCTGATCTACGGCCTCGGCGGGATCATCGCGCCGTTCATCGGCATCAAGCTGATCGACCTCGTCGTGCACAACCTCCTTGGAGGATGAGCGAGGTGATCGCCGCGGCCGAGCCAGCATCCACCGCGATCGCAGCAAACGGGGCGCGCCGAGGCCGGCTGAAGGTGTTTCTGGGGATGGCAGCCGGCGTCGGCAAGACGTTCCGGATGCTGATCGAGGGCCGCGCCGAGCTCGAGGCCGGGCGCGACGTCGTGATCGGCCTGCTCGAGACGCATGGCCGCGCCGAGACGGCGCAGCTCGCCGATGGCCTGCCCGTGCTTCCGCGGATGCGAATGAGCTACCGCCAGACGCTGATCGAGGAGATGGACCTACGCGCGATCCTCACCCGCAGGCCCGAGCTCTGCCTGATCGACGAGCTCGCTCACACCAACGCTCCAGGCAGCGAGCACGCCAAGCGCTACGAAGACGTGCAGGAGATCCTCGCGGCGGGCATCGACGTCCTCTCGACGCTCAACGTGCAGCACCTCGAGTCGCTCAACGATCACATCACCGAGCTGAGCGGCGTCCGCGTTCGCGAGACGATCCCCGACGCGATCCTCGGGCGGGCCGAGGAAGTCGTGCTGATCGACCTCACACCCGAGGCGCTGCTCGACCGGCTGCGTGCGGGCAAGATCTATCCGAGCGAGCGCATCGACGCGGCGCTCAACAACTTCTTCCGCGTCGAGAACCTCGCGGCGCTGCGTGAGGTGGCGCTGCGCCAGGTCGCGGAGGAGGTCGGCGCCAAGCGCCTGACGACCGAGCTCGTCGGTGCGCGCGAGGAGAGTCTCGCCGCGGACGCTTCGCAGGCGGTGAGCGAGCGCCTGCTTGCGCTCGTCGAGCCCTATCCGGGTGGGCAGCGCCTCGTGCGGCGCGCGTGGCGCTCGGCGCAGCGTCTGGGCGCCGAGCTCGATCTCCTGTGGGTGCGGACGCCGGGCCGGGCGCTCTCGGAGGACGACGAGCGCTCGCTCGGGGCGCTCCGCCAGCTCGCCTCGGTGCTCGGCGCGAAGCTGCTCGAGGAGGAGTCAGACGACGTCGCCGGCGCGGTCGTCGATGTCGCCGGCCGGCGTGGCACGACCTACCTGTTGATGGGCCGCTCGCGCCCGGCGCGCGGGCTCGCCCGCCTGCGTGTGCCGCTGCCGCAGCGGCTGATGCAGCGTTTGCCCGGCGTCGACGTGCGGATCGTTGCCGACCGCTCGCGCCGGCCGAACGGAGAGCCGCGGTGACGGCGATCGCGATCGTCCTGATCGCCGCCGGCGCAGTCGCGCTCGGGCTCCTCGCCGGGTACTGGCTGCCTCCGCACGGGCGACTGGTCAGGCGCGACAGCCCGCGGCCGGTCCGTCGCATCCTGCTCCCATTCACCGGCGAGGCCATCTCGCGCCGCTCCTTCGAGGCCGCTGTGCGGCTCGCGAAGGCTGAGGACGCGACCGTGATGCCGGCGTTCCTCGCGACCGTGCCGATGAACCTGCCGCTCGAGACGGCGCTGCCCGTGCAATGCGCGCGCGGAATGCCGCTGCTCGAGTCGATCGAGCAGAAGCTCGCGGCGCAGGGCGTGCCCGTGGACTCGCGGATCGGCCGCGGGCGCACCGCCCGCGACGCGTTACGCAAACTGCTCGAAGCCGAGAGCTTCGACCGCATCATCGTCTCCGCCGACGAAGATCCTCACTCGGGCCTGGGCTACGACGATCTCAGATGGCTGCTCGAGCGGGCGCCCGCAGAGATCCTGATCCTCAGGACGGCCCCCGACGACCAGCGCCAGATCTCGACCGGCGCCGGGCAGGTGGGCGACGTCCGCATTTGAGGCGGCGCGTGTTCGCCGCCGACGCCAGCTGGGGCACGCTGCCGCGCCGGCAGCCCTGCGGCTGGGCCCTCCAGACGTCGCTCTCCCCCCGGAGGCCGCTTCTGTAGCGTGCGCAGGGGGCACCAATGTCGAGCGAACGGGGACAACTGACGGTCTTCATCGGCATGGCTCCGGGCGTCGGGAAGACCTACCGCATGCTGCAGGAGGGCCGCGCCGAAGCCGAACGCGGGCGCGACGTCGTGATCGGCTACCTCGAGCCCCACGGCCGCGCCGAGACGATCGCGCAGGGCGAGGGGCTCGAGACCGTTCCGCGGCGCACCGTCTCCTACCGCGGGAAGGCGCTCGAGGAGATGGACCTGCCGGCCGTCCTCGCGCGCGGGCCGGAGCTGTGCCTGATCGACGAGCTCGCGCACACGAACGCGCCGGGCGTCGAGCACGAGAAGCGCTACGAGGACGTGCGCGACGTCCTGCGCGCCGGAATCGATGTCTACTCCACGGTGAACGTCCAGCATCTCGAGAGCCTCAAAAACCGGGTGAGCCAGCTCACCGGCACCCAGGTTCGCGAGACGATCCCCGACGAGGTGCTCTCGGAGGCGGACGAGGTCGTGCTGATCGACCTGACCCCGGAGGCCCTGATCGCGCGATTGCGCGCGGGGAAGGTCTACCGGCCCGAGCGGGTGCCGGCGGCGCTGAACCACTTCTTCAAGATCGAGAACCTCGCAGCCCTGCGCGAGACCGCGCTGCGCCAGGTGGCGGAGGACGTCGAGATAAAGCGCCTCGAGCGCGAGCCCGCGCCCGTCGTGCGGCGCAGCGCCGATGGGCTGGCAGCACCGCACGAGCCGGGTCCGCAGCCGATCTCCGAGCGCCTGCTGGCGCTCACGACGCTCGCCCCCGAGTCAGAGCATGTCGTGCGCCGTGCCTGGCGCTCCGCGCAGCGGCTCGACGGAGACCTCGACGTGCTGGTGGTGCGGCCGCCCGGGCGCCCGCCCAGCGCCGACGACCGCGCGCGGCTTGAGGAGCTTCGGCGCCTGACCTCGATGCTCGGGGTGCGCCTCCACGTCGAGGAGGCGGCCGATGTCGCGGACACCGTGATCGCGACGGCGCGATCTCTGGGGAGCACCTATGTGCTGATGGGCTCCCCCGAGCAGCGTCGCGGGCTCGGCCGCCTGCGCGGTCCGTCCGACGGGCGCGCGCTGCTCGATCGGCTGCTGGACGAGCTCCCGGGAGTCGATCTGTGGATCATCGCCGACCCGGCTCGCCGCGAGACGCCTCCAGACGGAGCCGCTTCGGACTGACGCCGCGCGGCCCGCTCAGCTCGAGAGCGCCGCGCGCGGCGCCGCGGCGCGATCGCGCTCGGGCTTCGGCGGGGGAGGGTCGGGCTCGCGCCGCAGCAGCGCGAGCGCCGCGAGCGCCAGGAAGCCGAAGGCGGCGGCGATCGGCGCGAGCGTGCGCAGCGGGTAGTCGCCGAAGCCCTTGTTGAGGGCGTTCTGGTCTCCCGCCCTGAGGATGTCGAGCAGCCCGCGGTGGTCGATCCTCAGCAGCGTGGGCGCGAGCGCCGCGAACAGCGCCCATGCGAGCAGCGCGAGCACGCCGGCGAGCAGCGTGCGGCCGGAGAGCCGCGCGCAGGGCATCGAGCGCACCGCGAGCACGAGCGCCGCGCCCGAGAGCAGGAGGAACGGCCAGATCGCGCCCCACCCGCGTCCCAGCCCGAAGGCCGAGGCGACCGTCGGCTGGAAGGAGCCCTGGCCGAGCAGCCGCGCCCAGATCACCGTCTCGGTCTCATACCCCACCAGCGGGTGCGTGATCGTCGCGGTGACGCTCGTCGCAATCGAGACCGCGGCGAGTGCGATCGTGGGCCCGGGATAGCGTCTGAAGGCGAGCGCCAGCGGCGCGGCGAGGAACGGCAGCATCGTGATCAGGAAGCGCGGTCCCGGGGCGCCACCGCCGAACGGCAGGTAGTACCCGGAGTTGTAGCCGAGATAGCAGACGCAGACGCCGGTGATCGTGAGCGCCTCGGCGCGCTGGCCCCGGCGGTAGAGGAGCACCGTGCCGGCGGCGCCCATCGCGAGCACGGGCGACAGCGTCAAGAGGCCGCGCGAGTCGAACAGCAGCGTCCCCAGCACGGGCAGGCTCGGTGCCGAGATGCCGAAGAAGCCTTTCTGCTGCTGGGGGATGTTGGAGTAGGCGAGGTGGGTCCAGGAGTGGAACGCGGCGTGGTTGTAGAGCAGCAGCGGCACGATCCCGATGGCGCCGCCCAGCACGTAGGCGCCCGCGCGGGTCGCGAGCAGCTTCGGAGTGCGCGCATCTGCTCGCGAGAGCAGATACAGCCCGAGCACCACCGCCACGAACGCGAGCGGGTACTCCGATGCGATCGCGTAGCCCATCAGCAGCCCCGCGGCGGCGAGCAGCAGCGGACGCGGAGGGCCCGCGCGCTCGCGCATCATCACGGCGAACGCGGCGAAGCCGAGCGTCGCGGCGAGCACGTGCGAGAACAGCAGCGTCGAGAACGGCAGCACCATCGTGCCGAGACCGAGCACGACCGCCGTCGGGCCGCCGTAGCCCGGCTCGAAGCGATCGGCGACGCGCCATACGAGCAGCAGCATCACCAGCCCCGGCAGCACGCTCCCCCACAGGCCGACGAAGTAGATCATCTCGTCTTCGCCCCGCAGCGCCTGGGAGGCGCGCGCCGCCGCCGGCGCGTCGACCGCGCGCAGCAGCTCGTAGAAGGGCAGCGAGTAGATCGCCAGGCCGGGCGCCCGAGCCGAGTAGAAGTGGCCGCGGTAATAGGCCTTGTCTTTGGTGCGGTAGGGGCCGGCGTCGATCGTCGTGCGTCCCGCGTCGAGCGCGCGGATGAGGTCGTAGTGGGAGCTCTGGTTGT
The DNA here is from genome assembly GCA_036272475.1 of Solirubrobacteraceae bacterium. Taxonomy (GTDB): domain Bacteria; phylum Actinomycetota; class Thermoleophilia; order Solirubrobacterales; family Solirubrobacteraceae; genus Palsa-744. Next base: position 72,647 of record DATAYP010000005.1, read on the forward strand.
CGCTCCAGTTCTGGATCACCGACGCGAACGCGAGCCCGACCAGGAGCACCGCCCAGAGTGCCGTGCGTCGCCGCCGCGGGCCGCCGCCCGGCTCCGCGCGCGCCGCCGCCGACGGGCCGGGCGCCCCGGAGGCGCTCGTTGCCGATCCGCCCTGCGCAGCCTGCATCAGTGCGGGTGAAGCGCCTTCGGCCCGGGGCCGATCTCGTAGATCACGAGCGAGCCGACGCGTCGCCGCGTCATCCCGAGCCCGGCGATCGGCTTCGCGGCCGCGGCCGCGGCGTCAGGCGGCTCGGCGTGTGCGTAGCCGACGACGCCCGGCAGGCGCGGCAGGTGCAGGTGCAGCACCACCGTTCTGATGCCGTAGTAGCGAAGCTTCTCGACGCTCGCCTTGTCGGGGAACGCGTCGACGCCACCGCGCAGGTCGTCGACGCTGTAGATGTCGAAGGTGCTGTTGCCCTGCGGGATCTTGTAGAAGCCGTCGGTCGAGAAGTACTGGTACAGGCGATCGGCCGGGCCGTCGGTCGGCAGGTCCATGACCGGCCCCGGCAGCCCGATCTCGGCGCGCGCGGGCTGCGGCACGACGGGGTGTGCGAGGTGCCCCGCGCCTTCACCGACGATCGCGACGGCCAGCGCCACGCCGACGATCGCCGGCAGCGCGGCCAGCGACCGGCGCCTCGCCCAAGGCGCGACGCGCAGCACGAGCAGCTGCACCCCGGCTCCGGCCAGCAGCGCGTAGAACAGCGTGCCCATCGTGAAGACGCGTCCCGGGACGCGCACACCGTCCCAGCCGGGCGCGTAGTCGTGCAGCAGCCGGAACGGATATCCGGCGCCCCCCAGCCCGAGGCCGAGCGCGAGCAGCGAGCACGTCAGGACCCCGAGCGCGAGCCCGAGCCGCAATCGTCGCGTAAGGAACGGCGCAGCAAGACCGATCACGGCGAGCACGAGGATCAGCCCACCCGGGAAGAACACGCTCTCGTTCTTGGAGTGGACCTTCGCGCGCAACCCGGAGGTGATCGGTCCCCACACGCGGTTCTCCGAGGAGGCCGACAGCCATGCCGCAGGCCCCGAGGAGTAGTTGCGCACTTCCTTGAGCGTGCGTTTCGCCGTCGGGTAGTCGTGGGCGATCTTCAGGTAGGGCAGCGACTCGTACACGCCGATCACGCCCACGATCGCGACGCCGACGAGCGTGACCGCGAGCAGCTGCCGCGGGATCAACGGCCCGCGCCGCTGCCCTACGGCGGGGCGCGCCCGGCCCGTGGCCTCGCGCGGCTCTCCGCCGCCGTCGCCCGCCTGCTCCGAGGACGCTCCCCCGCGCGCGGGCATCGCGCCGGACTGCTGCGGTGACTCCCCTCCGTGCGCGGGCAATCCGCCGGGCTCCTGCGGAGACTCGCCCCCGTGCGCCGGTGTCACGGCCGCCTCCTGTCGAGAGTCCCCGCCGGGCGCGGGCCACCGCAGGCCTCCCCGCCACCAGTAGAACGCCGCGATCACGGCGAGCACGCCGAGCAGGTAGCAGAACTGAAGGCCGAGCGTGAAGCCGAGGCTGACCTGCCAGGCGGCGAGGAGCCAGCCCGCGAGCACGAGCGCGCGCGAGCCCCGGCGATATCCCCGCAGCAGCAGGAACAGCGCCAGCGGGATGCCTCCCGATGAGATCACGTGAAGGTGGCCCGCCTCGGTCACCCGGTAGGGCGCGTAGGCGAAGGCCGCTCCCGCAGCGGCTCCCCCGAGCCGGCCCAGCCCCAGCTCGCGCGCGAGCAGGTACGCGCCGAAGAAGCACAGCGACCAGGCGAACAGGAACAGCAGGTTGTAGCGGACGAGCGCCGCGACGGTGCCCGAGCCGAACAGGCCCGCGGGGCCGTAGCCGAGCAGCGAGTCCGAGAAGGCGAGGCTCAGCTTGTGGGGGTAGAAGACGTTGGCGTCGAACAGGTGGAGCGGCTGGTGGAGGATCGCGTGGCCGACCCAGGCGACCTCCCAGGCGGTGCGGACGGGGTCGCCGAGGTCCGGCGCGATCCTGCTCGGCATGTGCAGGATCAACGGCCAGGTGGTGACGATCGCGAGCAGCACCCCGGCCAGCGCGACGCAGATCAGCTCCGCCCCTCCGATCGCGGGCGACGGCGCCCACCCCTGCCGCCGCGCCGGGCTCTCCTGCTGCGCAGCGCTGCGCTCGCGCGGCGGAGCCTCGCCGGCCGCGGTGCCGGGCGATCCGGTGGGCGTACGCGCAGGACTGGGGACGCCGGTGCTCATCGTCTGCTCGTGTTCTCGACCACGCGGATCGGCGCAGCATACGGGAGCCGCCTGCGACACCGCGGCGTATCGCCCGCGGCCGCTTGTGCCGTCCCGTCGTCGTGCTTTGCGCAAGACTGGCCCGGATGAAGGTGCTCGTGATCGGAGCCGGAGGCGTCGGCGCGGCGTTCGCGGCGATCGCCCAGCGCCGCCCCGTTTTCGAGCACGTCGTCCTCGCGGACGTCGCCGTGGAACGCTCGCAGCGAGCGGTCGAGCGCCTGGGCGAGCCGGACCGCTTCTCGGCCGAGCGGGTCGACGCCTCGAGCGCGGCCGAGCTCGTCGAGCTCATGAGCCGGGTCGAACCGGATGCCGTGCTGAACGCGACCGACCCGCGCTTCAACCAGCCGATCTTCGACGCGGCCCTCGAGGCGAGGGTCGACTACCTCGACATGGCGATGACGCTCTCGCACCGCGATCCCGAGCGCCCGTACGAGCGTCCGGGGGAGCTGCTGGGGGAGTACCAGCTCGCCCGTCACGAGCAGTGGCAGCAGGCGGGTGTGCTCGCGCTCGTCGGGATCGGCGTCGAGCCCGGTCTCTCGGACGTGTTCGCCCGCTACGCCGCCGACGAGCTCTTCTCACACATCGCCGAGGCCGGCGTGCGCGACGGCTCTGACTTGAAGGTCGAGGGCTATGACTTCGCGCCGACCTTCTCGATCTGGACGACGATCGAGGAGTGCCTGAACCCGCCGCTGATCTGGGAGCGCGAGCGCGGCTTCTACACGACCGAGCCGTTCTCCGAGCCCGAGATCTTCGTCTTCCCGGAGGGCATCGGTCCCGTCGAATGCGTCAACGTCGAGCACGAGGAGGTCGTGCTGATCCCGCGCTGGGTCGAGTGCGATCGCGTCACCTTCAAGTACGGGCTCGGCCAGGAGTTCATCGACGTGCTCAAGACGATCCAGAAGCTCGGCATGGACTCGACCGAGGCGCTCGCCGTCCGCGGGTGCAAGGTGGCGCCGCGCGACGTGCTCGCCGCCGTGCTGCCCGACCCGGCGACGCTCGGCGAGCGGATGAGCGGACGCACCTGCGCCGGCACGTGGGTGAGGGGCACCGGGAAGGACGGAGAGCCCCGTTCGACCTACCTCTACCACGTGGTCGACAACGAGCCGACGATGCGCGAGTACGGGGCGCAGGCCGTCGTCTGGCAGACGGCGATCAACCCGATCGTCGCGCTCGAGCTGCTCGACGGCGGCGCCTGGCAGGGCACCGGTGTGCTCGGCCCGGAGGCGTTCCCGCCGAAGCCCTATCTCGAGCGGCTCGCGGAGCTCGGCTCACCCACCGCCCAGATGGAGCTCGAGCCCGACTCCTAGACCGGGGGTTTGCGCACGTCGGTGCCGTCGCCGGGAGTCGTCGTGGGCGTCGCCGGCGGCGCGCCTGCGCTCCCGTCGCCCTCCGGCGTGAGCAGGTGCACGCCATGGGTCACGTGTTCGCGGCCCATCAGGTGCGCGGGAGCGCGCTCGACCGGGGCATCGAGCAGCCCGGGCGGAGCCGTTTCCGTCTTGCGCGAGAAGAACGGGCGGAAGTAGCGCCGCGAGATGAGCATCAGCACCCCTCCGACGACCATCCCGATCAAGCCGAACCACAGCGGCAGCGTCAGGCCGAGATACTCTTTGCCTTCGGCGTTCGCCTTGTGACCGTAGTATTTGATCGCGTAGATCCCGATGCCGTAGAACATCAGGCAGCCGATCAGCGGGAGCAGCCCGACGAGCACGAACTTCCGCACGCTCGTCAGCACTTCGTGCCGGTAGTAGACGATCGATGCCAGGCCCGTCGAGCCGTAGTAGAAGCACACCGGGATCCCGAGCGCGACGACCGCGAGTTCGAGCACCTGGCTCGAGATCAGGATCAGCGGGACCGCGACGATGATCGAGATCAGGCCGAAGCCCCACGTCGAGACTGTGGGCGTCAAGAAGCGCGGGTGGATCTTCCCGATCACCGACGGGATCGCCCCCCACTTGGCCATCGAGAGCGTCGTGCGGGCGGTCGGGAGGATCGTTGTCTGCGTCGAGGCGGCGGCGGAGGTGAGGACTGCGACGATCAGGAACTTCACGCCGACCGATCCGAGCACGCCCTTGCCGAGCGCGTTCAGGACGTCTTCGCGGTGGCCTTCGTTGGCTTCGCCGATGAAGAAGTTGGCCCCGTGGTAGGCCTGCGCGCCGGCCGAGACGAGCAGGTAGATCACGAGGAGCAGGATCGTCGAGAGGACCGCGGCCCGGCCCGGGCCCTCATTCGAGTCCTCGGACTCCTCGTTGACGGACACCCCCGAATCCCATCCCCAATAGATGAAGATCCCCAGCAGCAGCGCGACGACCAGGTCGTGGAAGGGCATTGCGAAGGGGTTGAACCACGAGGCGTGCGGTTCGATCGCGCCGGCTCCGGCGTTGCCGCTGTACACGTCCACGATCGTCACCACGGAGAAGATCACGAGCATCGCGACCTCGAAGCTCAGCAGCACCTGCTGGATGCGTGCCGAGAGCTCGATCCCGCGGTGGCAGATCCAGGTCATCAGCCAGATCCAGAGGACGCACCCGGCCAGCGCCGCGCCCTTGTGGGTTTCCGCCCATTCCCATTCGAATAGCTTGAAGGTGTAGATCGCGGCGACCGAGCCGAGCGACGCCATCACGAGGACGTCGGCGAGGAAGACCGCCCAGCCGTTCAGCCAGCCGAAGGAGGGGCCGAAGGCGCGCGTCGTCCAGGCGAACGTGGTACCGGCGTCCGGGTCGGCCTTGTTCAGATAGCGGTAGGCCAGGGAGACCAGCAGCATCGGCACGAACGCCGCCAGGAGCACACCGGGAGCGTGGCTGGCGACCCCCGGGTCGGCGATGATGAAGCCGAGCGTCGCCGCGATCGAGTACGCCGGCGCAACCGACGCCGTCGAGATGACGACGTTCGAGATGTAGCCGATTGCGTTGCTCTTGAGGCCCTTGTTCTCTACGCGCCCGGTCGCGGGCGATCCCGCGAGGGGTTGCGATCCCGGTGCCGCAACGCTCTCTGTCGCCATCTCGGTCTCCCTCTCCTGTTGACTGCTCTCTGCTTATTCGACGAGCGCGACCGGTCTCCCCGGGGTCGCACGCAAAAGTTTGGGCCTTTCTGGCGCAACTGGCAAGTGGCAACTGTCCCAAAGATCGAGGGGCCACTTGGCCAATTCGTACAAGGAGCCCCTGGCTTGTTGACCGCAGGCGTCATTGAGGACGAGATTGCGGCCGGATAACGTTATCCTGACTGTCTAGCCGCAAGGCTGGGCGCGAGAAACGCCCGAGAGAGGAGACGCCATGGCTACCTCTGCCGATCTGAACGACCCGAACAGCGCGCGCGGCTCGACCGCGGCGCCCGGTGCACCGGGCCCCTCGGGACCGGCGGCGGCCGAGCACGACGAGGGCGGACGGCTGCAGCGACTTGCCAAGCGCAATCTCTGGATGCACTTCACGCGCATGGGCTCATACGAGGACCACGACGTCCCCGTGATCGTGCGCGGCGAGGGCTGCTACGTCTACGACGAGCACGGCAAGCGCTACCTCGACGGGCTCTCGGCCCTCTATTGCGTCAACGTCGGCCACGGACGTGCCGAGCTCGCCGACGCCGCGGCTGCGCAGGCGCGGGAGCTCGGCTTCTACACGAACTGGAGCTACGCCCATCCGCCTTCGATCGAGCTTGCCGCGCGCATCGCCGAGCTCGCTCCGGCGAACCTGAACCGGGTGTTCTTCACCTCGGGCGGCTCAGAGGCGGTCGAGTCGGCGTGGAAGCTCGCCAAGGCCTACCACACCGCTCGCGGTGAGCGCGAGAGGCACAAGCTGATCTCGCGCAAGCTCGCCTACCACGGCACGTCGATGGGAGCGTTGACGGCCACCGGCCTGACGGCCCTGCGCACGCCGTTCGAACCATTGACGCCCGGCGGCACGCACGTCCCGAACACGAACTCCTACCGCTGGAGCGAGGACCGCGACCCGCTGTGGGCCGCCGACGCTATCGAGGAGGCGATCGTCTTCGAGGGACCCGACACGGTCGCGGCGGTGATCCTCGAGCCCGTTCAGAACGGCGGCGGCTGCTTCGTGCCGCAGGACGGCTACTTCCAGCGCGTGCGCGAGATCTGCGACCGCCACGGCGTGCTGCTGATCTCCGACGAGGTGATCTGCTCGTGGGGGCGCCTGGGAGAGTGGTTCGGCTGCCAGCGCTACGACTACGTGCCCGACATGATCACCACGGCGAAGGGCATCACCTCGGCCTACGCGCCGATGGGAGCTGTGATCGCCGGCGATCACATCGCGGAGCCGTTCCTCCACGGCAAGGCGATCTTCAACCACGGCTTCACGTTCGGCGGTCACCCCGTCTCGTGCGCCGTCGCGCTCGCCAATATCGAGGTGATCGAGCGCGAGGGCCTGTGCGAGCACGTCCGCGAGAACGAGGGGCCCTTCCGAGGGATGCTCGAGAGCCTCAGCGATCTGCCGATCGTCGGCGACATCCGCGGAGCGGGCTACTTCCACGCGATCGAGCTCGTCAAGGACAAAGACACGAAGGAGACCTTCAGCGGCGAGGAGTCCGAGGATCTGCTGCGCGGGTACCTCTCGGGAGAGCTCTACGGACGGGGCCTCATCTGCCGCACCGACGATCGCGGCGATCCGATCGTGCAGCTCTCGCCGCCGCTGATCGCGGGCCCCGAGCAGTTCGAGCAGATCGAGGCGGTCCTGCGCCCCGTGCTGAGCGAGGCATCGGAGCGGATGGAGCGGTGGAGCTCACTGTCGAGAGCCTGATCGACGAGCTCGGCCTCGAGCTCGCCAGCGGGCACGAGTCGGCCGGCGCCCATGTCCGCTGGGTGCACAGCACCGAGCTGCTCGACCCGACGCCGTGGCTGAAGGGCGGCGAGCTGCTGCTGACGACCGGTCTCCAGCTCGACGGGGCCAAGTCGCAGAGGGAGTTCCTCGGGCGGCTCGCCGACCACGAGATCGCAGGTCTGGGCTTTGGCACGGGCTTCACGCACAAGCGGCTGCCGGCCGCCCTGGTGACGGCGGCGCGCAAGCGCGAGTTCCCGCTGTTCGAGGTGCCCTACCGCCTGCCGTTCATAGCGATCACCGAGCGTGCCTTCACACAGCTCGTCAACGAGCGCTACGAAATGCTCCAGCGCAGCATGGCCGGCGATGTGCTCGCCGAGGCGCTCACGGGGCACCTCTACCCGGAGGAGGTGCAGGCGCGGCTCAGCCCCTTCGGCATCGGCGAGCGGCTCGCCGTGATGGCCTTCGGCCTCGCGGACCCGAGCGCGGCCGCGGGACCGCTCGAGCGGATCCTCGAGCGCGAGAAGACCCCCGGGCTCGTGGCGATCCGCTCCGGGCTGCTGTGCGCGGTGGTGGCCGCCGACGGGCTCGAACCCGTCGCGCTCACACGCAAGGTCCGCAGCGAGCTCGCGAAGCGCTTCGGCGACGTGCGCGCCGCCGCCAGCCGCGCGGCGGCGACCCATGCACTGAGGCTCAGCTTCCACGAGGCACGCTGCGCGCTGGAGGCCGCGCGCCTGCGCAACGGCGACGCCCCGGAGGTGGCCTCCTACCGCGACCTCGGTTCCTTCCAGCTGCTGCTGGCGCTGCAGGACGACGACGCGCTGAGCTCCTACTGCCGCGGCGTGCTCGGCCCGATCGAAGAGGCCGAGGGGGACTACGGCGATGAGCTCGTGCGCTCGCTCGACGTCTTCATCGAGCACAACGGCCACTGGGAGAAGGCGGCCAACGCGCTCTACTGCCACCGCCACACGCTCCGCTACCGGATCAAGCGCGTCGAGCAGCTCACCGGGCGCGACTTCTCGAGCGCGCGCGACCGCATCGAGTTCTGGCTCGCGTTGCGCGGCCGGGAGCTCGCGCGATGAGCGGTGAGTCACACTCCCCGCGGCCGCCGCGGTCCCGCGCGCAGACACCGAAAGGAGCGTCCGCCCGATGCGAATAGGCGTGCCGACCGAGATCAAGACCGACGAGTACCGCGTCGCGATCACGCCGGCCGGGGTCAGGGAGCTCAGCGTGCGCGGGCATGAAGTCCTCGTGCAGTCGGGCGCCGGCGAGGGCAGCGCCTTCTCCGACGAGCAGTTCCTCGCCCAGGGCGCGCGCATCGTGCCCGACGCCGACGCGGTGTTCGCCGGCGCCGAGCTCGTGCTCAAGGTCAAGGAGCCCCAGCCCGAGGAGGCGCGCAAGCTGCGCGAGGGCCAGACGCTGTTCACCTACCTGCACCTCGCGGCCGAGCCCGAGCTCGCGCTCCTGCTCCAGGGGTCTGGCGCCACCTGCATCGCCTATGAGACCGTCGAGGACGCCGACGGGCGCCTGCCGCTGCTAGCGCCGATGAGCGAGGTCGCCGGCAAGATCGCGACGCAGGCGGGCGCCTTCATGCTCGAGAAGCCGCTCGGCGGTCGCGGCATCCTGCTGGGCGGCGTCCCCGGCGTCGCGGCCGCGACCGTGCTTGTGATCGGCGGCGGCGTCGTCGGGGCGAACGCGGCGATCATCGCGATCGGGATGCAGGCCGACGTGTTCGTCTTCGACCGCTCGATCGACCGGCTGCGCGAGCTCGAGGTCGCCTTCGGCGGTCGTGCCTCGACCGTCTACTCCTCGACGCTCGCGATCGAGGAGATGCTGCCGGCCGCCGATCTCGTGATCGGCGCCGTGCTGATCCATGGCGGCCGCGCGCCGCGGGTGGTGACGCGCGAGCAGCTGAAGCTGATGAAGCGCCACGCGGTGCTCGTCGACGTCTCGATCGACCAGGGCGGCTGCTTCGAGACCTCCCGGCCGACGACCCACTCCGATCCGACCTACGAGGTCGACGGGATCACGCACTACTGCGTCACGAACATGCCCGGAGCCGTGCCGATCACCTCGACCTACGCGCTCACGAACGCGACCCTGCCGTACGTGATCGAGCTCGCCGAGCTCGGAGTCGACGAGGCGCTGCAGCGCAGCGAGGCGCTGCGACACGGGCTGAACGTGCGCGAAGGCCAGATCACCCACCGCGCCGTCGCGGAGGCGCTCGGCGTCCCGGCGGTCACCGTATAACCCAACCAGAGCCTCAGCTCCAGGAAACAGACCCCAGAGGAGGGGACACCGAAGATGGCGACCACAGCGCAGACCCTCAGGAACTTCATCGACGGCGAGCCCGTCGCCTCCGACGCAGAGACCGAACCGATCCTGAACCCCGCCACCGGCGAGGAGCTCGCGCGCGCGCCGCGCTCGACGCCTGAGGATGTCGATCGCGCGGTCCGCGCCGCGCGCCGCGCGTTCGACGGCTGGGGCCGGACGACCCCGGCGCAGCGCTCCGAGGCGCTGCACGCGATCGCGAACGTGCTCGAGGAGCACGGTGAGGAGATCGCTCGCCTGGAGGCGCTCAACGCCGGCAAGCCGATCGAGGCCGTCAAGAGCGACGAGATACCGGTGATGGTCGACAACCTGCGGTTCTTCGCCGGAGCGGCGCGCACGCTGGAGGGCAGAGCTGCCGGCGAGTACATGGAGGGCTACACCTCGTTCACGCGCCGCGAGCCCGTTGGCGTGATCGGCCAGGTCACCCCCTGGAACTATCCGCTGATGATGGCGATCTGGAAATTCGCGCCGGCGCTCGCGGCGGGCAACACGGTCGTCCTGAAGCCCGCCGAGACGACCCCGATCACGACGCTGCGTCTCGCCGAGCTCGTCGCCGACAGCCTGCCGAAGGGCGTGCTGAACATCGTCACCGGCCCTGGCCAGCCGACCGGCGAGGCGCTCATCAGCCATCCCGAGGTCGACATGCTCGCGCTGACCGGCTCGGTCGACACGGGCAAGCACATCGCCCGCACGGCAGCCGACACACTCAAGCGGGTCCACCTCGAGCTCGGTGGCAAGGCCCCCGTGATCGTGTTCGACGACGTGAGCCTCGAGAGCGCGCTCGAGACGATCGCCGGCACCGGCTACTACAACGCGGGGCAGGACTGCACGGCCGCCACGCGCGTGCTCGCCGCCGGATCGGTCTACGACGATGTCGTCTCGGGGCTCGCCGAGCAGGCGCGCGGGCTCGTGATCGGCGACACGCTGTCTCCCGACACGACGCTCGGCCCGGTCAACTCGGCGCGCCAGCGCGAGCGCGTCGAGGGCTTCCTCGAGCGGCGCCCGGACCGCGCCGAGATCGTCACCGGCGGCGGCGAGCCCGACCGCCCCGGCTTCTTCCTGGAGCCCACGGTCGTGGCGGGCCTCCAGCAGGACGACGAGATGATCCAGCGTGAGATATTCGGGCCGGTGATCACCGTCCAGCAGTTCACCGACGAGCAGCAGGCGATCGAGTGGGCCAACGCAACCCGCTACGGCCTCGCCTCCTCGGTCTGGACCCGCGACGTCGGGCGCGCTCTGCGCGTCTCCAGAGCACTCCGCTTCGGCTGCGTGTGGATCAACGACCACATCCCCCTCGTCTCCGAGATGCCCCACGGGGGATTCAAGGAGTCCGGCTACGGCAAGGACCTGAGCGTCTACTCGATCGAGGACTACACGGTCGTCAAGCACGTGATGGCCAACATCCAATAACGCCCGGCAGGGCGATGGGCGATGGGCGGCGCCCGGGGCGTCCTCGGTCGCTCGTGTGAAAGATCGCCCGGCGCACGTCGCCGCCTGCGTCCTTGCCGGTCGCTCGCTTGCAGCGAGCTCAGGCCGCCCTGCTACGGTGAGCCGATGGGCGGCGAGGTCGCCCGTGAGGTTCTTTGTCTTTGTTGGCGCTTCAGATGCGCGGATGGGGTCAGCCGAATCTCCATTCGCACACGGGCGAGCAGCGCTCGCCAGAAGGAGCACCACAACATGAAGCATGAGACGTTCGCCGGCCTCGGCGTGTCCGAGGCCGTCACAACTGAGCTTGCGCGGCGGGGAGTCGACACGCCGTTCGCCGTTCAGAAGATGGTCATCCCCGATGTGCTCGCGGGCCACGACGTGCTCGCGCAGTCGCCCACGGGCTCGGGCAAGACGCTCGCGTTCGGGATCCCGCTCGTCGAGCGCCTGCGTGACTCCGACGCGCGTCCCTCGGCCCTGGTCCTGGCGCCGACGCGGGAGCTCGCGCTCCAGATCGTCGAGGAGCTGCGGCCGATCGCCCACGCCCGCGCGATCGCGATCGCGGCCGTCTACGGTGGCGCCGGGATCGTCAAGCAGGCACGGCTCGCCGCGCGCGCACACATCCTCGTCGCGACGCCCGGAAGGCTGCTCGACCTGATCGAGCGCCGCGAGGTGTCGCTCGAGCGGATCCGGCTGCTCGTCCTCGACGAGGCCGACAGGATGCTCGACATGGGCTTCCGCCCGGCGGTCGATCGGATCGTGAAGATGACTCGCAGCGACCGCCAGACGATGCTGTTCTCGGCGACGCTCCAGGGCGAGGTCGGCCGCATCGCCAAGGCCTACACGACGAACCCGCGACGCCACGAGCACCGCCACCCGGCGGAGCGCAAGGGGGACGTCGAGCATCGCTTCGTGACGGTCTCGCACGAGCGCAAGGTGGCGCGGCTCGTGTCCGAGCTCGACGACGCCGAGCGCGGGCGCACGCTCGTGTTCGTGCGCACCAAGCGCGGCGCCGACCGGCTCGTCAAGCGGCTTGCTTCGAGCAGGGTGCAGGCGGTCGCGATGCACGGCGACAAGTCGCAGGGACAGCGCGAGCGAGCACTCGCGAGCTTCGAGTCGGGCGCCGTCGACACGCTCGTGGCGACCGATGTCGCCGCGCGCGGCATCGACGTGGCCGGCATCACGCACGTGATCAACTACGACATCCCGGCCACGCGCGATGACTACGTCCACCGCATCGGGCGCACCGCTCGGGCCGGCGCGAGCGGCGTCGGCGTCACGCTCGTGACGCACGATCAGACGCGTGAGCTGACCGGCCTGGTCGGCGGTCTCGGCCTGCACCGGGAGCTCGAGCTCGCGGGTATGAGCGCCGGGGCGTCGGAGACCCGCAGGCCGAGCCGCGGACGGAGCGGTCCCCCGCGTTCGCACAACGGATCGCGCACGGGGGCGCCGCGGCGCGGTCGCACGCCTTCGCGGTCGCGCTAGGGCAGGGGTACGGCTCAGGGGTCCATCTGAGCTAACGTCGCCGACATGCGCACGCCGTCGTCATCCGCAGCCGGGGGCGAGGAGGTGGACCTCGGAGAGGAGGCGCCCTCGCCCGAGGCTCGCGCGGCGGCGCGGCTGCTACGCGAGCACGACGTGCTCTGGCTGCGGGCGTCGAACGCGGGGATGATGACGCTCGCAGGCACGAACAGCTGGGTCGTGGGCCGCGAGCCGGCCTGGGTCGTCGACCCCGGTCCGGCGCTCGCCGATCACGTCGACGCGCTGAGCTCGGCGATCGACGCTCGCGGCGGACTCGGCGGCATCGTGCTCACCCACGACCACGAGGATCACTCGCAGGCGGTCCCCGCGCTGCTCGAGCGCCATCCGGCGCCCGTCGCGGCAGGACGCGGCGAGGTCGACGTGCTGCTCGAGGACGGCGCGCGCGTCGGGCCGTTCGAGGCGGTCGCGACGCCGGGGCATGCCGACGCCCACTTCGCGTTGATCGCCGCGGGAGCATGCTTCACCGGCGATGCCGTGCTCGGGGAAGGCAGCGTCTTCATCAGCCCCTACCCTGGCGCGATGGCCGGCTACCTGCGCGCGCTCACGCAACTCGGGCTGCGCAGCGACATCGAGGTCCTGTGCCCCGGCCACGGGCCGCCGGTGTGGGACGCGCACGCGAAGCTCGAGGAGTACGTCGCACACCGGCTCGATCGCGAGCGCAGGCTGCTCGTCGCGCTCGACGCCGGCAAGCGCACGGTGCCCGAGCTGCTCGATGCGGTCTGGTCGGACGTGCCGCAGGCGCTCCGCGGGCTCGCGACGGTGACGCTCGCGGCCCATCTCGAGAAGCTCGACGACGAGCACCTGCTCCCCGCGGGCGTCGAGCGTCCGCGATTTGAGCGCAGCGAATGGTGAGCCGGCCCGACGCGGTCAGCCGCACCGAGCCGGGGCGGAGCTGGGCGACGACGGTCACCCCGGACTCGCTCACGACCTCGATCGACTCGCCGTTCCCTCCGATCGCCGACTACGGGTTCCTCTCCGACTGCCACACCGGCGCGCTGGTCGCCTCCGACGGATCGATCGAGTGGCTGTGCCTGCCCCACTTCGACTCGCCCTCGATCTTTGGCTCGATCCTCGACCGCGGCGCGGGGAGATGGCGGGTCGGCCCGTACGGCGTCTACGTGCCGGCCGGCCGGCGCTACGTCCCGGGCACGAACATGATCGAGACGACGTGGATGACGCCGCAGGGCTGGCTGCGGGTGATCGACGCGCTGACGATCGGCGACTGGCACGACAACACGGGCGGCTCGAGCCACACGCGTCCACCGACGGACTTCGACGCCGACCACCTGCTCGTGCGGATCGTCGAGTGCATCCAGGGGCAGGCCTCGGTCGAGGTGGTTTGCGAGCCGATGCTCGACTACGGCGCGACGCCGGCCGTCTGGGAGATCGTCGACGACGGCAGGGAAGGGGGCACCTGCAAGATCGATGCGATCCGCGAAGCGACAGGCTTCCGCCTCTACAGCGACATGCGCATGGGGATCGAGGGCAACAGGGTGCACGGGCGCCACACGATGCGCGAGGGCGAGCGGCGCTTCTGCGCGCTGTCGTGGACCGAGGAGCGAGGCGGTCCCGTGACGGTCGACCAGGCGCTGGCGCACCTCGACCGCACGAGTCATTTCTGGCGCACGTGGCTCGCCGAAGGGAACTACCCGGATCACCCCTGGCGCGTGCACCTGCAGCGCTCGGCGCTGACGCTCAAGGGGCTGACGTTCATGCCCACGGGTGCGCTCGTCGCGGCCGCCACGACCTCGCTGCCGGAGAGCCCGGGCGGGGAACGCAACTGGGACTATCGCTTCTGCTGGATGCGCGACGCCGCCTTCACGCTCTGGGCGCTTCACGCCCTGGGGCTCGACTGGGAGGCCGACGACTTCATCCAGTTCGTCGCGGATGTGCCGCGCAACGAGGACGGCTCGCTGCAGATCATGTACGGGATACAGGGCGGCAAGGATCTCGATGAGCAGGTGCTCGAGCACATGAAGGGCTACGAAGGCGCGCGCCCGGTCCGCATCGGCAACGCCGCCTACAAGCAGCGCCAGAACGACGTCTTCGGAGCGGTGCTCGACTCCGTCTACCTGCATTCCAAGCAGCGCGACCACATCCCCGAGCGGCTGTGGCCGGTGCTCGTCGATCAAGTCAAATGCGCCGCCACCGCTTGGCGCGAACCGGATCAGGGCATCTGGGAGGCTCGCGGCGAGCCCCACCACTACATCTCCTCGAAGCTGATGTGCTGGGTGGCGATGGACAGGGGCGCGCGGCTGGCCGAACGGCGCGGGCACATCGCCAACGCCGGCGAGTGGCAGAAGGTCGCCGATGAGATCCGCGCCGAGATCCTCGATCGCGGCGTCAGCGAGCGCGGGGTCTTCCGCCAGCACTACGACACGGACGCGCTCGATGCCTCGACGCTGCTCGTGCCGCTCGTACGGTTCCTGCCCGCCGACGACGAGCGCGTCCGCGCCACCGTGCGCGCGATCTGCGACGAGCTGACCGAGGGCGGACTCGTGCTGCGCTACCGCACCGAGGAGACCGACGACGGCCTCGAGGGCTCCGAGGGAACGTTCCTGATCTGCTCGTTCTGGATGGTCTCGGCGCTGTCGGAGATCGGCGAACAGCGCGAAGCCGAGCACCTCTGCGATCGCCTGCTCTCCTATGCATCGCCGCTCGGCCTATACGCCGAGGAGCTGGAGGCCTCCTCCGGCCGCCACCTCGGCAACTACCCGCAGGCGTTCACGCACCTCGCGCTGATCAACGCCGTCACGCACGTCGTCAGCGCGCGCAGCCGCGCCGACGGAGCGCGGTCCTCGACGGCCTAGTAGCCGGGGTCCCCCGGGAGCAGGATGCGCGCCACCTCGCCCTCGAGCACCACCCTGGGCTCCACCGGCTGGACCTCGCGCCCGCGCGCGTAGCCGAGTAGCTCGTCCACCGAGGCGAAGCCGCTGAGCTGTTCGAGGTGCTTGATCGTGGGGAACACGAGCGGCAGCTCGCCGCCGTGGTGGGCGTCGAGCGCACCGTCCGGGGTGAACCAGCCGAGGTCGATGCACTCCTCGCCATCGACCCGCGGCTCCTGGCCTGCGGGCAGGCAGGCGAGGAAGAAGTACGTGTCGAAGCGGATCTGCACAGCGGCGGGCGTGATCCAGCGCGAGAACTCGATCAGCTCGGCGGGCTCGGCGAGCTCGATCGCCGCCTCCTCGCGCAGCTCGCGCACCGCCGCCCCGCGGCGAGCCCCGTCGCCGTCGCCCTCCTCGGCGTCGACGGCGCCTCCGGGGAAGACCCAGACGCCGCCCATGAAGCGCGCCTTGGGCGTGCGCCGCACGAGCAGCACCTCGAGCTCCCGCTCGGCACCGCGGAGCAGGATCACGGTGGCTGCCTGTCGCGGAGGGGTCGGCGGCCCCGGGTTGTACTCCTCGCCCGGCCCCGCGCTCGGCGCCGGTTCGCGCTTGCCCATCCGAGGACCCTACCGGCCGGTAATCTTCAACGTATGAGCGCCACGACCAAGACCCTGCAGCGCTGGATCTGCGAGTCCTGCGGCTATATCTACGACCCCGAGGACGGCGACCCCGACGGCGGCATCCCGACCGGAACCGCCTTCGAGGACATCCCCGACACCTGGTTCTGCCCTGTGTGCGGAGCGCGCAAGCGCGATTTCGTCCCGTACGAAGACTGAGCGCCGTTGCGCGTCGCCCGGCTCGCTTGAACCCCGACCCCGTCTGGGAGCGGCTGCTGGCGCGCGACCGCGAGCTCGTCTGGCACCCGTATGGGGCGATGCCGGCCGCAGTCCCCGCGCTGCCCGTCGTCTCGGCCGAGGGCGTGCGGTTGCAGCTCGCCGACGGCCGCGAGCTGATCGACGGGATGGCCTCGTGGTGGTGTGCGATCCACGGCTACCGCAATCCTGCGCTCGACGCGGCCGTGCGCGAGCAGCTCGGGCGCATGGCTCACGTGATGTTCGGCGGCCTCACCCACGAGCCGGCGATCGAGCTCGCCGAGCGCCTCAGCGAGCTCGCACCAGCGGGCCTCGAGCGCGTGTTCTTCGCGGACTCCGGCTCGGTCTCGGTCGAGGTCGCGATCAAGATGTGCCTCCAGTACCAGCGTGCCGCGGGCAGGGATGCGCGGCGGCGCCTGCTCACCGTCCGCGGGGGCTACCACGGCGACACCTTCGGCGCGATGGCCGTCTGCGACCCCGTCGGCGGGATGCATGGCCTGTTCACCGGTGTGCTGCCCGATCACCTCTTCGCGGAGCGGCCGCCCGACGGCTTCGCGTCGGCGCTCGACCCGCGATGGGCGGCCGCCGTGAGCGAGCTCGTCGCCGAGCACGCGAACGAGCTCGCGGCGGTGATCGTCGAGCCGGTCGTCCAGGGTGCGGGCGGGATGCGCTTTCACTCCCCCGAGTGCGTCGCGCTGCTGAGGCGGCTGTGCGACGAGCATGGCCTGTTGCTCGTGCTCGATGAGATCGCCACGGGCTTCGGTCGCACCGGCCGGATGTTCGCCTGCGAGCACGCCGCTGTCGCCCCGGACGTGATGTGCGTCGGCAAGGCTCTCACCGGCGGCTACATGACGCTCGCCGCGACGCTCTGCACGAGCGAGGTCGCCGCGGTGATCTCCGGCGGCGAGGGAGCCGGCCTGATGCACGGCCCGACGTTCATGGCCAACCCGCTCGCCTGCTCGGTAGCGCTCGCCTCGCTCGAGCTGCTCGCCGGAGGCGACTGGCGCGGTCGTGTGCGGCAGATCGAGGCCTCCCTGCGGCGCGGGCTTGAGCCCGCGCGCGCGACCGCGGGCGTGCAAGACGTGCGCGTGCTCGGTGCGATCGGCGTCGTGCAGCTCGAGCGCGACGTCGACATGGCGCTCGCTACCGAGGTCGCCGTCGAGCACGGCGTGTGGCTGCGCCCGTTCCGAGACCTGATCTACACGATGCCGCCCTACGTCATCGGCGAGCAGGATCTGGCGCAGGTCACCGGGGCGATCCTCGAGATCGCGCGCGTGTCACGCTGAGCCAGCTGAGAGCCACCGCCGCCACGGCAGCTCCGCTCCCGCGCGGGCGAGCTCGAGCGGGTCGGGGCCGGAGAGCGGCGGCAGCCCGACCACCTCGACCTCGCCCATACGCGAGATCGTCTCGCGGTTGTAGAGCTCGAGACGCGAGGGCTCGGCAGGCCACGGCGTCAGCACCACCGCTCGCACGATGAGCCCCGCGGCGCGAGCCGCGCGCAGCGTCAGCAGCGAGTGGTTGATCGTGCCGAGTCCCGCACGTGCCGCGATCACGACAGGCAGCTCGAGCGAAACGGCGAGGTCGCAGACGGTGTAGTCGCGGGCGAGCGGCGAGAGCAGTCCTCCCGCGCCCTCGACGATCACCGGAGCCCCCTGACCGGCGGCGCGAGCCATGACGAGGAGCGTCTCCGGGTCGATCGGCTCGCCCTCCAGCTCGGCGGCGTGCTGTGGCGAGACGGCGGGCCCGTAGCGAAGCGGTGAGACCTCCTCGGGCGCGCTCCCGCTGATCGCCGCCAGCAGCTCGTGGTCGGGCGGCCAGGTCCCCGAGGGCTCCTCGAGCCCGCTCACCGCAGGCTTGTGCGCGCGCACCCGCACGCCCTCGGCCGCAATCGCTGCGAGCAGTGCCGCGGCCACGACGCTCTTACCGGCGCCCGTGTCCGTTCCCGTCACGAACAGTCCTCGCATGCTCGCCGACCGCCTGTCGGCGCTGGGGCGCCGTCTACGCCGCGCGCGCCGGCGCGAGGTCGCGCTCGAAGTCGAACGGACCCTCGGTGCGCGTCTGCGCGACCGGCTCGCCAGCCCGCTGTGCGGAGACGGTCTCCTGAAGCTCGCCGCCGGTCTCCTGCAGCTCGCCGTCGAACGGCACGCCGGCCGCGCGCGGCTCGGCGCCCGCCGTGGCGCTGCGCGTGACGAACGCCGGGAGCTCGTCGACGATCGGCTCACCCGGCTCAGACGCCGGCGCGAGCGGCGGTCCCATCTCGGAGGGCTCCAGCCCGAGCGCGCGCGCGGCCTCGCCGAACACGCGTGCCGCGGCCCGCAGCTCGGAGGCCGTGTGCGAGGCCATCGCCGTGAGCCGCAGCCGCGAGGTGCCGGCCGGGACCGTCGGCGGGCGGATCCCCTGCGCGAAGATCCCGTCTTGGAGCGCCGCCTGGCAGAGGCTCATCGCCTCGCGCTCATCCCCGACGATCAACGGCACGATCTGCATCTCGCCCTCGGCGACCGGAAAGCCCTCCTCGGCGAGCGCTCGCCGCAGGACGCGGGCGTTGGAGCGCAGGCGCTCGACGCGGTGGGGTCGCTCCTGCACGAGCTCGAGCGCAGCGAGTGCCCCCGCGATCGCCGGCGGTCCGGGGGCCGTGGAGAAGATCAGCGATCGAGCGGTGTTGACGAGGTAGCGGATCATCTCCTCGCCTGCACAGACGTAGGCGCCGTAGGAGCCCAGCGACTTGCCCAGCGTGCCGACGACGGCGTCGACCTCGCCCTCGAGACCCTCGTGCGCCAGCACGCCGCGGCCGCCGGGGCCGAGCGACCCGATCGCGTGCGCCTCGTCGACGAGCACCTGTGCGCCCGCCGCCCCCGCCAGCTCGACGATCTCCGCGAGCGGCGCCACGTCGCCGTCCATCGAGAAGACCGAGTCGGTCACGATCAGGCGGCGCGCCCCGCCGTCGCCGCGCCCGTGGTGGTACAGGCACCAGTGCAGGTGCTCGACGTCGCGGTGGCGGTAGACGACGACCTCGGCGCGCGACAGCCGGCAGCCGTCGACGATCGAGGCGTGGTTGAGCTGATCTGAGAAGATCACGTCGCCGCGTCCGGCCAGCGCGCCGATCACACCGATGTTCGCGAGGTAACCGGAGCCGAACAGCAGCGCCGCCTCGCTGTGATGGAAGGCGGCCAGCCGCTCCTCGAGGCGGCGGTGGATCGTCATCGTGCCCGACACGAGCCTCGAGGCACCTGCTCCGACGCCCCAGCGCATCGCCGCCTCGGCCGCGGCCTCGCGCAGCCGGGGGTGGTCGGCGAGGCCGAGGTAGTTGTTCGAGCAGAGCAGCATCACCGGCTTGCCGTCGAGCAGCACCGTTGGACCCTGCGGTCCGCTGAGCAGCCGCAGGCGACGCCCGAGGCCGAGTCGCTCCAGCTCGGCCAGGCGCGCTTCGATCTCGCTCATGCCGGCCTGCCCGTCAGCCGACGGCGGCCGTGTCGGGGGTCGTGTTCGCCGCGCCGTCAGGGCGTGGCGGGACCGAGCGCTTCGCGCGGTAGCGCAGCTGCGTCGAGGGGTCCCACAGCCGCACGTCGAGATCGATTGCCTCCGGCGCAGGAGTGTCGCCGAGGTGCTCTGCGACGACGTCGGGTGTCTCGCCCTCGAGCCAGCCCGAGCGGTTGTCGGGCCTCGGGTTCAGCGCGTTGTCGGGCTGGCGAGCGACGTTCAGCCCCAGTTCCTCGAACATCGTCCTGTCGAGCTCGGGCTCGTTGCCAAGCGTCGTCAGGAAGTTGCCCATCATCACGCCGTTGATGCCGGCCTTGACGGCGAGCCGCTGGAGCTCGCCGAGGTTCTCGACGCGGCCGCCGCACAGGCGGAAGAGAGCCGCGGGGAGGATCAGCCGGAAGATCGCGATCCACTTGACCGCCTCCCACGGGTCCATGAACTCGCGGTCGCCGAACTTCGTACCGGGTCGCGGGTTGAGCATGTTGATCGGCACGCTCGTCGGGTCGATCGCGGCGAGCTCGAACGCCATCTCGACGCGCTGCTCACGTGTCTCGCCGAGGTTCAGGATGCCCCCGACGCAGGTCTCGAGGCCCGACTCGCGGACCGCCTCGATCGTGCGCAGGCGCCCGGCGTAGCGGACAGTGCTCGTGACCTCGTCGTAGTAGCTCGAGGCGGTCTCGACGTTGTGGTGCACGCGCTGGATCCCGGCCTCCCTGAGTGCCGCCGCGCGCTCCGCAGACATGTGGCCGATCGAGGCGCAGCGCTTCAGGTTCGTGTGCTCGGAGACGAGCCGTACGCCTTCGAGGTACTTCGCGAAGTCGCGCTTGGAGAGACCCTGGCCCTGCGTGACCATGCAGAAGCGGTGTGCCCCCGCGGCCTCCGCCGCACGCGCGTGCTCGAGGATCTGCTCGGGCTCCATCATCGCGTGCATCGGGGTCTCGGCCTCGGCGAAGCGCGACTGCGCGCAGAAGCCGCAGTCCTCGGCGCAGCCGCCGGACTTCGCGTTGACGAGCGAACACATGTCCGTCGAGTCGGCGAAGCGCTCGACGCGAGCCTTCCAGGCGCGCTCGATCAGCGCTTCGATCTCGGCGTGATCCTCGAGCTCGCCGAGCTCGAGCGCCTCATCGCGGGTGATCAGAGGCTCCATCGTGCGGCACGTTAGGTGGCGCGCCGGACGGCTAGATCGGGGCCAGCCTGTGCGTACCCGGCCGCCGGCTGCGCCCCGCGGCGATCAGCGGCCGCGCCAGCGCGGCGGGCGTTTCTCGGCGAAGGCGCGGACGCCCTCGCGCATGTCCTCCGAAGCGAAGGATTCGCGGCGGCGTTTGATCAGCGCCGCCTCGACGTCGGCGTCGAGCGTGCGCGCGGCGCTGAGGAGCTCCGCGATCACGCGCTTGTTGCCGGTCTGCGAGAGCGGTGCGTTGGCTGCGAGCTCGGCGGCGAGCTCGAGCGAGAGCGCCTCGAGCTCGGCCTCGCCCGCGACGCGGTTGACGAGGCCCCACGAGAGCGCGGTCTGCGCGTCGATGTAGCGGCCCAGCAGGAACAGCTCGCGCGTGCGTGCGGCGCCTATCGCGTCGATGAAGCGGCGCAGGCCGGTATGCGAGTAGACGAGGCCGAGCTTCGCGGGGGGCATGCCAAGCTTGATCTGATCCCGGGCGACTCGCAGATCGCAGGCGAGCGCAAGCTCGAGGCCCCCGCCGATCGTGTGTCCGGGGAGCGCGGCGAGCGTCGCGTAAGGGAACGCCTCGAGGGCATCGATCGCCTCGGTGAAGGGATGCGCGACGAGCTGCTCGGCGCGCTCCTCGAACTCCTCGTCGGGGATCTCGCCGATGTCGTAGCCGGCGGAGAACATCCCGTGCGCGCCGGTGACGACGACGCACCGCACGTGGGACTCGGGCCCCGAGAGCTCGCCGAGCGTCGCGGTGATCGCGTCGAGGATCGGATGGTCGAGCGCGTTGCGCTTCGCGGGGTTCGCGATCGTCAGGCGGACGACGGCGGCGGCGGGTTCGTCGACGAGCAGCTTGCCGCCGGCGAGCTCACGGATCGATGCGCTCGAGGACACGCGCGGACAGGCTAGCCGAGCAACGGCCGCCGCGGCCGCGCTACTCGAGCACGACGAGCGCGTCGCCCTCGCTGACGGCCTGGCCCTCGGTGCAGACGATCTCCGTCACGGTGCCCCCGTCTTCGGCCTCGACGGGCATCTCCATCTTCATCGACTCGAGGATCGCGACCGTGTCTCCCTCCGCGATGGCGTCGCCCACCGCGCACTCGATTTTCCATACGGTGCCCGTGATATGGGCCTCAACCACAGCCATCTGAACCTCCAAACGCCGCTCGCCGGACGCCCGGCACAATAGCCACCGGCGCCGACCGATCGATGACCTCTCGCACGCTGATCATCGTCGCGGCCTACGACGAGGCGGAGCGCATCGGTGAGACCCTCGCGGCGCTCGCGCAGGCGTTCCCGGGCGCGCCCGTGTGGGTCGCCGACGACGGCTCGCGCGACGGCACGGCCGAGATCGCGCGGGCCGCCGGGGCACTCGTCGTGCGCAGCGAGAGCGTGATCGGCAAGGGAGGCGCCATGAGCGACGCCGCGCGTGAGGCGCTGCGCGGGGCGAGCGGCACACCCGTGTTCCTGCTCTGCGACGGCGACCTCGGATCCTCCGCGGGACGGATCGGAGCGCTCGTCGAGTGCGTGCGCGACGGCGAGGCCGATCTCGCGGTCGCGGCCTTCGCGCGACGCGTCGGCGGAGGGCTGGGGCTCGCGGTGGGCTTCGCGCGGTGGGCGATCCGCAGGCGCTGCGGCTTCGACGCCAAAGCGCCGATCTCGGGCCAGCGCGCACTCGGCAGGCGCACGCTCGAAGACGTGCTGCCGTTCGCGCCGGGCTTTGGCATGGAGCTGGGGATGACGATCGATGCGGTGCGCGCGGGCCACCGCGTGAGCGAGATCGAACTCGATCTCGAGCATCGCGCGACCGGGCGCACTCCGGCCGGCTTCCTGCATCGCGCCCGCCAGCTCGTGGACTTCGCGCGCGCGTACGCCAAGCGCGCGTGAGCGGGGCGCCCGCGCCAAGCCACGTCCGGCGTTAGGCTCGCGCTCGCGATGATCCTCGCGATCGACCAGGGGACCACGTCGACGACGTGCTTCGTCTTCGACGACCGCGGCGAGCCGCTCGCGCGCGCCTCACGCGAGATCGCGCCGTCGTTCCCCAGGCCGGGCTGGGTCGAGCAGGACGCGCGCGCGATCTGGGAGGTGACGCATGCGGTCGCCGGCGAGGCGCTCGCGGATGCCGGCGTCGGGACGGGCGAGCTGGCCGCGATCGGCATCACCAACCAGCGCGAGACCGTCTGCGTGTGGGACCCGGCGACGGGCGAGCCGCTGCATGCGGCGATCGTGTGGCAGGACAGGCGCACGGCGCGGCGCTGCGAGGAGCTGCGCGCCGCCGGACGCGAGGCGCTCGTGCGCGAGCGCACGGGCCTCGTGCTCGACCCCTACTTCTCGGGGACGAAGATCGAGTGGCTGCTCGAGCACGTGCCGGGGTTGCGCGAGCGCGCGGTTCAGGGGGGCGCCGTCTTCGGGACGGTCGACTCGTGGCTGCTCTTCAAGCTCACGGGCGAGCACATCACGGACGCGTCGAATGCGTCGCGCACGATGCTCTACGACATAGGCGCGGGGCGCTGGGATCCCGAGCTGCTCGAGATGCTCGGCGTCCCGGAGCGCTCGCTGCCGCGAGTGCTGCCGAGCGCCGGCCCGATGGGTCTGACGCGCGCCGAGGCGCTGCACGGGCACGCGGTGCCGGTGGCGGGCGTCGCGGGCGACCAGCAGGCGGCGCTCTTCGGGCAGGGATGCCTCGACCCCGGCATGGGCAAGAACACCTACGGGACCGGCTCCTTCCTGCTCAGCAACACGGGCTTCGTCACGGGAGAGTCGCCTCCGGGCCTGCTGCGCACCGTCGCATGGGGCGTCGGCGAGTCGACGGCCTACGCGCTCGAGGCGTCGATCTTCGTGACGGGCGCGGCCGTCCAGTGGCTGCGCGACGGCCTCGGGATCATCGATGCAGCCGCCGACACCGAGGCGCTCGCTGCGTCGCTCCAGGGCAACGACGGCGTGTACTTCGTGCCCGCGCTGACCGGCCTGGGCTCGCCGCACTGGGACGCCGATGCGCGCGGGACGATCGTCGGGCTGACGCGCGGGAGCGGTCGCGCACAGCTCGCGCGCGCGACGCTCGAGGCGGTCGCGTATCAGACCGTCGACGCCGTCCGCGCGATGGAGGCGGCGTCGGGCGAGCCGCTGCCCGAGCTGCGCGCCGACGGCGGCGCGACTGTCAACCGCTGGCTGATGCAGTTCCAGGCCGACGTGCTCGGCGTGCCCGTCGTGCTGCCCGAGATCGCCGAGACGACGGCGCTCGGAGCGGCGTACCTCGCCGGCGTCGGCGTCGGCCTCTGGACGCTCGGCGACGTGCGCTCCGGCTGGCGTGAGCGGGCGCGCTACGAGCCTCGCATGGGAGTGGACGAGCGCGAGACGCTGCTCGCCGGCTGGGGCGACGCGCTCCGCCGTGCGAGCAGCGTTCAGCCGCCGGAGAACGCTGCGCGCGAGGTAGGCTAGAGGCTGGATGAGCGACCTCGCACCGATGCGCGAGCAGGTCTACAGCGACCCGCGGCCGAAGGAGTACTTCGACGGCTTCCACGCGCGCGCGCGCACGCGCGAACCGAACTCGGTGTACGAGATCGTCCGCCTGATCACCTCCGTCTACGCCTACACGCTCCTGCGCGCGCGCTCGATCTCGACCGAGAAGGTGCCCGGACGCGGCGCCGTGATCCTCGCGCCGAACCACTTCTCGTTCATGGACCACTTCCTGATGGGCTGCTACATCCGCCGCAAGGTCCGCTTCATGGCCAAGTCGCAGCTCTTCAAAAGGCCGATGCAGTACATCTACAGCCACGGCGGCGTGTTCCCGGTCCGCCGGGGAGCGCGCGACGATGAGGCGTTCATCACCGCCGACGCGATCCTCGAACGCGGCGGCGCGATCACCATGTACTGCGAGGGTGGCCGCTCGCGCACGGGCCAGGTTCAGGAGCAGGCAAAGCGGGGCATCGGGCGCCTCGCGCTCGAGACGGGCGCGCCCGTCGTGCCGATCGCGATCCACGGCTCCTCGCGCATCCGCAACTGGAAGCGCCTGCAGTTCCCCAAGGTCACGATCCAGTACGGCGATGCGATGCGCTGGGAGCGGATCGCGGAGCCGACGCGCGAGCAGCAGCAGGCCGTCGCCGACCAGATCCTGCTCGAGATCCGCGCGCTCTACGCGGGCCTCGAAGAGCACGGCCGCAAGGGCGTGCTGCGCAGGGTGCGCGATCGCCGCCGCAGCGAGCGCACGCCGCCCGAGGGTGCAGCCGTCGCCTGACCCGGGCGCCGCCGGCACGGCTCCCGGCCCGCTCGACGCCGCCACGATGCTCCGTCCGGGACTGCTCGAGGGTATCGCCGTGCTGCTCGCGGGGCCGGCACCGGACGCACGCCGCGAAGCGCTCGCCGACGCCGTCGCCGGCGCCTGCTCGGCGCTCGGCGCAACGCTCGCCAGATGCTCAGCGCCCGCCGCGCGAGCCCCGAACCCCGACCGCGAGCCTGCGCACACGAACGTGCGGTCCTCGCCCGAGGAGGGCGAGGCCGCGGGCGAGCGGGCTGTGAGGATCGCGCTCGAGGAGCTCGGGCGGATCGATCTGCTCGTCGTCGACGCGGCCACCGCCACCACCCCCGCCGAGGCCGACGCGCTCGGCGAGTGCCTTCGCTCGGCGTGGACGCTGACACGGTCGGTCTTCAACCTCGCGTTCCTGCCGGCGCAGAGCGGGCGGCTGGTGTATGTGGCGCCGCGTGAGGGCTCCTACCCCTACGCGGGGGCGGCGCGCGCGGGTCTCGAGAACCTCGCGCGGACGCTCTCGATCGAGTGGGCGCGCCATGGCGTCACGGCCGTGACGATCGCGCCGGGACGGCTGACGCCGGCGGGCGAGGTCGCCGCGCTGGCGGCATATCTGGCCTCGCCTGCCGGCGCGTACTTCTCGGGTTGCGTGCTCGACCTGCGGGGCGGCGGCTCCTCAGCCGCTCATCCCGCCGAATAGGCCGCCCGTCACGTGGAGCGTCTGGCCGTGGACGTAGTTCGACCACGGCGAGCAGAGGAAGAAGACGCCACCGGCGGCCTCCTCGGGGGTGGCGGGGCGACCGAGCGGGATCAGCATCGCTGCCATCCCGCGCATCTGCTCGGGGATCCCGAGCTGGATCTTCTCGCCGTCCTTTTCCATCGTGTTCTCGTCGACCTTCGCCTGCGTGAGGCGCGTGTCGATGAAGCCGAAGGCGACGGCGTTGACGTTGACCTTGAACTGGCCCCACTCCTTCGCGACGGTTTTCGTGAGCCCGACGACGGCCGCCTTGCCGGCGGAGTAGTTGGCCTGTCCGGCGTTGCCGAAGGTGCCCGAGGTGGAGGAGACGTTGACGATCTTGCGGAACACCTCCTTGCCTTCCTCGCGCTCCTTCTTCGCCGGCTCGCGCAGGTGCGGCGCTGCGGCGCGGATCACGCGGAACGGGACGACGGTGTGGATGTCGAGCATCGCCTGGAAGTGCTCGTCGGACATCTTGTGGATCGGCGCGTCGAGCGTGTAGCCGGCGTTGTTGACGATGATGTCGATCTTCCCGAAGGAGTCGACTGCCTTCTGCACGAGCTCCTCTGGCGCGCCCGGCTTCGTGAGGTCGCCCGAGTACACGGCGGTCTCGCCGGGGATCTCGTTCGCGGCCTGCTCGGCGACGTCGCCATCGAGGTCGTTGATCAGGACCTGCGCCCCCTGCGAGGCGAGCAGCTCCGCGGTTGCGCGGCCGATCCCGCGCGCCGAGCCCGTGACGATCGCAGACTTGCCGTCGAGTACTCCCATGTGTGCGGTCTCCTTCTAAGTGGTCGAGGAGCCGGAGTTATATCTACCCGCCACCGATCGCCGGTGGGCCGGGCTGATCGCGAGGCGCGCCTCCGGCGGCTCAGCCGCCGGTGATGACGCCGAAGTCCTGCGTGTAGATGCCGCCGGCCTGGCCGCCGCCCATCGAGCTGGGCACGTGCGGGGAGACCCCGACAGCGGTGTCGCGGAAGCTCGCGTCGAGGATGTTCGCGCGGTGTCCCACCGAGGCCATCCAGGCGGCGACGATCGCGCGCGGCGTCCCCTGGCCGCCGGTCCCCCACGCGAGGTTCTCTGCGACTTCGTAGCCGAGGCGCGAGCTGTAGATGTAGCCGGCCGCGCGCATCCGGTCGACGGGCGTGTCGCCGCGCGGGCCGACGTGTTCGAAGTAGCCGCCGAAGGCCATGCTCTCGGTGTGGCTCTGCGCGGCCTGCTCGAGCCGCGGGTTCGTCTGCAGTGCGCCCTCGCCGTGTGCCGCGCGTTCGCGGTTGACCAGGCAGATGACCGCGCCGCGGACGCGTTCGACGTTCCAGGTGGCGGGGGCGAGGTCGGTGTCGGCGCAGCCGCCCGCCGTCCCGGCGGCCGAGTGCCTGCGGGTCGCGTGGTGCTTGACGGTGCGACGCGTGGCGTGGTGGTGCACGCAGCTCGTGGGGCGCCGGCGATGCGAGTTGCGGTAGCTCGCCTTGCGCGTGCGCCGGTGTGCGCGATGTGAGCGCCCGGAGACGGCGCACGACGGCGAGTGCCTGGCGCGGGCGTGAGCGACACGGGCGTGTGAGGCGCCGGCCGCGTACGGGCCGGCCAGCGCGCAGGCCCACGCGATCGCGAGCGCGGTCACGAGGATGGAGCCGAGGCGACGCTTCACCTCTCTCGCATCGGCGCGGTCCTCGGCTCACATGAGGGGAGGGGGGAGCTTTGGACACCCTTGCAAGGGAATGCCCAGCGATCTGGCGGATTTGCTCGTAGGTTCGTCCAGGCTCAGCACGCGAACACGCGGCACGCTCAGAGCGCGAGCACACGGCCGAGGATCTCGCGCATGATCTCGTCGCTGCCGCAGCCGATCGGCCCGAGGCGAGCGTCGCGGGCGGCGCGCTCGATGAAGTACTCGCGCATGTAGCCCGCGCCGCCGTGGATCTGCAGGCACTCGTCCATCAGCTCGAAAGAGGCGCGCTGGGTGACGAGCTTGGCCATCGTGACCTCACGAAGCGGCTCCTCGCCGGCGACGAAGCGCCGCAGCGCGTCGTAGGTGACGCAGCGGCACGTGTGGACGGAGGTCGCGAGGTCGGCGAGCTTGTGGCGGATCACCTGATGCCCGGAGAGCGGCTTGCCGAAGGCCGCGCGCTCTCGGGCGAACTCAGCGGTGCGCTCCCACGCGAGCGCCATCGCGCCGACCGCCCCGAGCGCCATCGCGAGCCGCTCCCACTGGAAGTTGGCCATGATCAGCTTGAACCCCTCGTTCTGCTCGCCGAGCATGTTCTCCTCCGGCACGAAGACGTCCGCGAAGCTGATCGTGGCGGTGTCGGAGGCGTGCCAGCCGAGCTTCTCGAGCTTCGAGGAGCCGACGCCCTCTCCGCGCTCGACGATCAGGAAGGAGATGTCGTGGTGGCGGTCTGCGGCGCTCGTCTTGACGGCCGTGACGATGAAGTGCGCGCGGACGCCGTTGGTGATGTAGGTCTTCTCGCCGTTCACCACCCAGCCGCCGTCGACGCGCTCGGCGCGCGTGGACAGCGCCGCGACGTCCGAGCCGGCGCCCGGCTCGGTGATGGCGAGCGCGCCGATCAGCTCGCCGCGGATCGCGGGCACGAGGTAGCGCTGCTTCTGCTCCTCGGTGCCGAACTTCCAGATCGGCGGCGTGGCGATGTTGATGTGCGCGCCGATCCCAGCCGCGGTCCCGCCGGAGCCCGTGCGCGCCATCTCCTCGCAGAGGACCGCCTCGTGCAGGTAGTCGCCGCCCTGCCCTCCGTAGGACTCGGGGTACTTGAGCCCGAGGAGGCCCTGCGCGGCGAGCTTCGGGAAGACCTCGTCGGGGAACCAGCGATCGTCCTCCCACTGCTGCGCATGCGGCGCGAGCTCACGCTCGATGAAGCCGCGCGCGGACTGTCGCAGCTCCTCGTGCTCGTCGGTGAAGGGCGGTGCGAGAGGGCTCATCGGGCCGATTGGTGAGCCGGAGGGCGCATGCGCCCTCCGGGGGAGTCGCACATGTGCGACTCCCTTCGAGAAGGGAAGACGTCTTTGATGTCCGCCGCCCTCACAGCCCGTAGGAGCGGCCGATCACCTCGAGCATGATCTCGTCGGTGCCGGCGCCGATGCGGTTCAGGCGCATGTCGCGCCAGACGCGCTCGACGTTGTACTCCTTCATGTAGCCCGCGCCCCCGTGGATCTGGATGCACTCGTCTGCGACTTCGCAGGCGACGCGCGAGGCGTGCAGCTTGGCCATCGAGATCTCGCGCACGGGGTACTCGCCGTTGGCGAAGCGCCACGCTGTCACGTACACGAGCTGGCGCGCCGTTTCGATCTTCGTGGCCATCTCGGCGAACTTGTGGCGGATCACCTGGAAGTGGCCGATCGCCTTGCCGAAGGCTTCGCGCTCCTTCGCGTATTCGAGCGTCCGGTCGAAGCATTTCTGCGCCCCCGCGACGCTCCCCGCGGCGCCGATCATGCGCTCGCCCTGGAGCTCCCACATGATGTGGTAGAAGCCCTTGCCGACTTCCCCGAGCACCGCAGAGGCGGGCACGCGCACGTCCTGGAAGGCGAGCAGCGCCGTGTCGGAGGCGTGCATCCCCATCTTCTGCAGCTTCTTCTCGCGGATCACGCCGGGAGAGTCCATCGGCACGAGGAACAGCGTGAAGCCGTCGTAGCCGGCGTCGGGGTCGGTCTTCGTCACGAGCACGATCACGTCGGAGCGATGTCCGTTCGTGATGTAGGTCTTCGAGCCGTTGATCACGTATTCGTCGCCGTCGCGCACAGCGCGTGTCTTGATGCCTTTCACATCCGAGCCTGCATCCGGCTCGGTGATTCCGAGGCACAGGATCTTCTCGCCCTTGATCGCCGGCACCGCCCATTCCTGCTTCTGCTCCTCTGTGCCGAGGGCGAGGATCGGCGGCATCGCCATGTCGGTCTGGACCGCGATCCCCATCGAGAGGCCGCCGCAGTTGGCGTTCGAGATCGCCTCGCCGAGCACGATCGCGCTGAAGTAGTCGCCGCCCTGCCCGCCGTACTCCTCGGGCTTGTCGAGGCCGAGGAAGCCGAGCTCGCCCATGCGCCGGAAGACCGAGTCGGGGAACGTCGTCTCCTCCCACTCGTCCGCGTGCGGCGCCAGCTCTTTGATCGCGAAGTTCGTGATCGACTCGCGCAGCTGTTCGTGCTCGTCGTTGAAGATGAAGTGCTTGCGCGTCGCCTGGTAGTCGGGCTTCAGGACGCTCTCGGCGGTGGCCATGACGGGCTCTCTCCTTGTGACGGTGGACGTGCGGCTCGGACCGTGGGGTTCGCCGCAGGCTATCCAAGGGGTCATCAAAAGTAAACAGTAAGGCTGTTCACTTCCTACTGGCGCGAGATCCGGTTAGGATGCTCGCGTGCCCAGCGAGCCGGTTCTCTACGAGGTCAGCGACGAGGGTGTCGCGACGATCACGCTCGACGATCCGCAGATGCGCAACGCGCTCTCGAGCGAGATGCTCGAGGGTCTGGTCTCGGCCTTCGAGCGTGCGCGCGACGATCAGGCGGTCCGCTGCGTCGTGCTCGCCTCCTCGCACGAGAAGACCTTCTCCTCGGGCGCGAACCTCGGGGGCTTCGCCGCCGATGCGGCGCTCGTCGAGAAGCACTTCGGCTCCGAGCGCTTCGTCCACCTCTTCAAGCTGATCGGCGAGCTCGGCAAGCCGACGATCTGCGCGGCCGGCGGGCACGTGCTCGCGGGCGCGCTCGGGATCGCGCTCGCGTGCGATCTGATCGTCGCCTCCGAGCGCGCGAGCTTCGGCACGCCCGAGATCAACGTCGGCGCGTTCCCCTTCATGATCATGTCGCTCATCTATCGCAACCTGCCACGCAAGAAGGCGAACGAGCTGCTGCTGCTCGGCGAGCGCTGGAGCGCGGAGGAGGCGCTCGCCGCGGGGCTCGTCAACAAGGTCGTGCCGGCCGCGGAGCTCGACGCCGCCGTCGAGTCGTGGGCCGTCAAGCTCGCGCGCTCCTCGCCGGTGATCATGCGGCTCGGCAAGGAAGCGATGCGCCGCCAGCTCGACATGCCGCTCGACGACGCGCTCGACTACCTCCGCGCGCAGCTGACGCTCGCGCTCTCGACCGAGGACATCGTCGAGGGTGTCACCGCCTTCTTCGAGAAGCGCGAGCCCGCGTGGAAGGGCCGCTGATGAGCACCGAGCAGAAGACCTCGATCCTGCGGCCGCTCGTCGAGGACCTCGCCGCGCGACGCGCCGCGATCAAGCTCGGCGGTGGCGAGGAGAAGATCGCCGCGCAGCACGCCCGCAAGAAGCTCACCGCGCGCGAGCGCCTCGCGCTGCTGATCGACGACGGGACCTTCGTCGAGCTCGGCATCCACGGCCGGCCGCACTTCGCACAGCGGGCGATGGACGGCGTCGAGGCGCCCGCCGACGGCGTGATCACCGGCTACGGCAAGGTCGACGGCCGGCTCGTCGCCGTCGCCGCGTACGACTTCACCGTGATGGCGGGCTCGATGGGGATGACCGGCGAGCTGAAGGTCGGTCGCCTGCGCGAGCTCGCGCTGACCAAGCGCATCCCCTTCATCTGGCTGCTCGACTCGGCCGGCGCGCGCATCCAGGAGGCCGTCGGCTCGCTGTTCGCCGGCTCGGGCCACCTGTTCCGCGAGGAGGTCGTGATGAGCGGGGTGATCCCGCAGATCGCCGCGCTGATGGGCCCGTGCGCCGCCGGCACCGCCTACATCCCCGGCCTCGCCGATTTCGTGCCGATGGTGAAGGGTCGCGGCTCGATGGCGCTCGCGGGGCCCCACCTCGTGCGCGCCGCCGTCGGCGAGGACGTCACCCAGGAGGAGCTCGGCGGCTCGCGCGTCCACTGCCGCAAGTCGGGCGTCGGCGACCTCGAGGTGGCCGACGACGAGGAGTGCATCGAGCGGATCAAGCAGTACCTCTCCTACATGCCGCAGAACTGCGAGGCGCCGGTTCCGGTGAGGCCCGTCTCAGATCCCGTCGAGCGCGCCGAGGAGGGGCTACTCGACGTGCTCCCCGAGTCCAACCGCAAGCCCTATGACATGTACGACGTGATCGCGATGATCGCCGACGACGGCGAGCACTTCGACATCAAGGGGCAGTGGGCGAAGACGATCATCACCTGCTTCGCGCGCTTCGGCGGGCGGCCCGTCGGGATCGTCGCCAACCAGCCCAAGCAGCTCGGCGGCATCCTCGACAACGACTCCGCCGACAAGGCAGCGCGCTTCGTCAACCTCTGCAACGCCTTCGGCATCCCGCTCGTCTTCCTGATGGACGTCCCCGGGTTCATGGTCGGCACGAAGGTCGAGGCCGCCGGGATCATCCGCCACGGCGCGAAGATGCTCTACGCCGTCGCCAACGCGACCGTCCCGAAGATCACTGTGATCACGCGCAAGGCCTACGGGGCCGGCTACTACGTGATGAACGGCCGCGCCTATGAGCCCGACCTGATCGTCGCCTGGCCGAGCGCCGAGATCAGCGTGATGGGAGCCGAGGGCGCCGTCGAGATCGTGATGCGCAAACAGGTCGAGGAAGCCGAGGACCCCGAGGCGAAGAAGGCCGAGCTGATCGACGCCTACCGCAAGATCATCGACGTCTACATAGCCGCCGGCAACGACATGATCGACGACGTCATCGACCCGCGCGAGACGCGCGCGACGATCTGCCGCGCGCTCGAGATGGCCGAGGGCAAGAAGATCGAGCGCCCCTACAAGAAGTCCGGTGTGGTGCCTGTATGAGGGTCCTCGATCGCGTGTACGACGGCATGCGCCACCGGAATGCGTTCGCGGCGGCGCGCGAGGAGCCCACCGTGCATGGCTTCGACGCGCTGCGCGGGCAGAAGTACTGCCTGCTCGTCAGCTTCCGGCGCTCGGGCGAGCCCGTCCCGACCCCCGTGTGGTTCGGCCTCGACGGGGTGGGGCGCCTGTATGTGCAGACCGACGCCGGCGCCGCCAAGGTCAAGCGAATCCGCTCCGACGCCCGCGTCCGGGTCGCGCCGGCCACGTCGCGCGGCAAGCCGACGGGACCG
This sequence comes from Solirubrobacteraceae bacterium, assembly GCA_036272475.1. Taxonomy (GTDB): domain Bacteria; phylum Actinomycetota; class Thermoleophilia; order Solirubrobacterales; family Solirubrobacteraceae; genus Palsa-744. The sequence continues at coordinate 105,305 of DATAYP010000005.1, forward strand.
CTCGCCGGCGGCACGGCGCGCGTGCTGGAGGCCGCTGACGAGCCCCGCGCCGAGCGCGCCCTTCGGGCGAACTACGGAGCCGGCCGCCGGTTCTATGAGCGCGTGATCGCGGGCCGCACGCCAAGCGTCTACCTGGAGGTGACACCCTCATGACTCTCGAGGACCCCGTCGTCATCACCTGCTCGATCTCCGGTGCGATCGCCAATCGCGAGCAGTGCCCTGCGATCCCCTACACGCCCGAGGAGTACGGCGCCGAGGCGCGCCGGATCGTCGACGAGGGCGGCGTGATGATCCACATCCACGCGCGCAAACCCGATGGCACGCCGAGCTACGAGGTCGAGGACTTCCGCGCGATCACCGAGGCGATCCGCTCGGAGGTCGGCGATCGCGCGATCGTCAACTACTCGACGGGCACGATCGGCGTGCCCGTCGAGAAGCGCATCGAGTACCTGCGCGAGTGCCGCCCCGAAGTGGCGGCGCTGAACATGGGCTCGATGAACTACGCCAAGTACTCGCGCTCGCGCAAGCAGTTCGTCTTCAAGATGGTCTTCGCGAACCCCTTCGACGAGATCATCCAGCTGCTCGAGGCGATGAACGAGCTCGGGATCAAACCCGAGCACGAGTGCTTCGACGTCGGCCACGTCGGCTCGTTGGAGCCGCTGATCGACATGGGCGTCCTCCAGACGCCGCTCCACGTCGACTGCGTGATGGGCGTCGTCGGCGGCATCCCGCCGACCGCGCGCAACCTCGCGGCGATGGTCGAGAACATCCCGGGCGGGCGCGATCGGCAGCTCGCCCACTGGGGCGTGATCGGGATCTCGCGCGACCAGTGGATGCTCGTCGCCGCCGCGCTCACGCTCGGCGGCTCGATCAGGGTCGGCCTCGAGGACAACCTCTACCTGCCCGACGGCCGCATGGCGAGCTCCAACGGAGAGCTGATCGCGAAGGCGCGCCAGATGGTCGAGGACGTGGGGCGGCGGCCCGCGACCGTCGAGGAGGCGCGCGCGATGCTCGCGATTCCGGCGCGCGAGCGGAGCGCCGCATGAGCCTCCCGCTCGAGGGCATCCGCGTGCTCGACCTCACGCGCCTGCTGCCGGGCGGCTTCTGCTCGCTGCTACTGGCCGACTTCGGCGCCGAGGTGCTGAAGGTCGAGGACACCGGCATGGGCGACTACATCCGATGGTCGCCGCCCTTCTACGACGGCGCGCACGAGAGCGCGCGCTCGGCGCTGTTCCTGTCTCTGAACCGCAACAAGCGCTCGATCCGCCTCGACCTCAAGCACGAGCGCGGGCGCGAGGCGCTGCTGCGGCTCGTCGGTGAACACGACGTCGTGCTCGAGTCATTCCGCCCGGGCGTGCTCGAGCGCCTCGGCGTCGGCTACGAGCGCATGCGCGATCAGAACCCCGGGATCGTCTACTGCGCGATCTCCGGCTACGGCCAGGAGAGCCCCAAGCGCGACGCCTCGGGCCACGACATGAACTACCTCGGCCTGATCGGCCTGCTCGGCCTCACCGGCGAGCGCGGCGGCGCAGCTGGCGGGGGTCCGATCCAGTCGGCGGGCCAGATCGCCGATCTCGGTGGCGGCGCGCTGATGGCCGCCTTCGGGATCATGGCGGCGCTGCGCGAGCGCGACGGATCGCCTCGAAGGCCCGGCTCGGGCGAGGGCCAGCTCGTCGACGTCTCGATGGCCGACGGAGCGCTCTCGTGGCTCGCGATGGTCGCCGCGAGCTACTTCGCCGACGGCGTCGTCCCGCGCCGCGGCGATCTGCCGCTCGCCGGCTCGCTCGTCTGCTACCGGCCGTACGAGTGCTCGGACGGCTGGGTCTCGCTCGGGGCGCTCGAGCCGAAGTTCTGGCAGGCGTGGTGTCGCGGCGTCGGCGTCGAGGAGCTGATTGCAAAGCAGTTCGAGCCGCCGGGCTCCGAGACCCACAGGCAGGTGCAGGAGATCTTCAGTGGTCGAAGCCGCGCAGAGTGGGAGGCGTTCGCCTCCGAGCACGACTGCTGCCTGGAGCCCGTGCTCGAGCTCGACGAGGCGCTCTCCTCGGAGCTTGTGCGCGCGCGGGAGATGGTCGTGGAGCTCGACCAGCCCGGCGCCGAGCAGCCCGTTCGCCAGCTCGGCATCCCCGTGAAGCTGACCCGTACGCCGGGCGAGCACGACCGGCTGCCCGGTCCCGCCCTCGGCGAGCACACCGAGGCGGTGCTGCTCGCGGCGGGCTACAGCGAGGCGGAGGTCGCCGAACTGCTCTCCGAGGGCGCCGCCGCGGGCCCGGCGGGCTCCGAGCAGGGCGTCGCCTTCCGGGCGTGAGCGCGCGGATGGCCTCGCACGCGCGAACCGCGAGCTCCCCCGACGGCGACGGCGACGGCGCCGGCGAGCGCGAGCTGCTGAAGATCTCAGAGCTCGCCGAGCGCTCGGGGGTGAGCGCCGGGACGATCCGCCACTACATCCGCGAGGGCCTGCTTGGCGAGGGCGAGGACATCCTGCGGACGAGCCGCAACATGGCCTACTACCCCGCCGACTACGTCGATCGGATCGCGCTGATCAAGCGGCTCCAGGAGGAGCGCTACATGCCGCTGCGCGTGATCAAGGGGGCGCTCGAGGAGGACCCCGGGCGCGTGCGCGCGCTGATCGAGCTCGAGGACCGCATACTCGAGCGCGCGCTGGCGACCGTCGAGGACCGCGGCCGCGTCTCGCGCAAGGAGGTCCAGGAGCGCTACGACATCCCGCGCAACGTGCTCGAGCGGCTCGCCGAGATCGGCGTGCTGACGCCGGCGCGCGGCGGCTACGGGCGCGACGACGTGAAGATCATCGAGGCGATCGCGAACTTCCGCGCCGGCGGCTACGAGGAGGCGCTCGGCTTCACCGTCTACGACACGCTCCGCTACCGCGACGCGCTCGAGCCGCTCGTCGAGGAGGAGGTCCGTGCGCTCGTCGACCGCCTCGCCGGCGAGGTCGAGGTCGATCGCGCGATGGAGATCGTCGCCGCGGGCGTCGAGCCGCTGCGCGAGCTGATCGGCGCGATGCACTCAAAGCTCCTGCTCGCCGAGCTGCGCCGCCAGCGCGAGCACGGCTAGCCTCGCCGGGTCCGTACGCGGCATCCGCGCGGGCAGCTCGTTAGGGTGCCGGGATGCTCACCCGCGCACACGCATGCCGTTCGCTGCGGCGAGGCGCGCTCGCGGTCTGCCTCGCGGCCGGCGTCGCCGCGGTCCTCGCCGGATGCGGGGGCTCCTCGGAAAACGGCATCGCCTCGAAGTCGGCGAGCGAGATCCTCGCGGCCTCCAAGGTCGCGGCAGCGAGCGCCAGCTCCGTTCACCTGCACACGACGAGCGGCGAAGTCGTGCTCGACATGAAGCTCGCGAGCAGCGGAGGCAGCGGCGAACTGAAGCTGTCCAGCGAAACGATCGAGATGATCCGCACCGGCAGCACCTTCTACATCAAGGCCACCCCCACGCTCTACCAGAAGCTCGGCATCAACGCCAAAGTGCCGGCCGACACGTGGCTGAAGCTGCCCGTCAGCACGATCCCCCAGCTCGCTGCGTTCACCGAAAAGCCCCAACAGCTGGGCAGGCTCCTGAACGTCACCACCGTCACCAAGGGAAAGACGACGACGGTCGAAGGGCAGAAGGCCGTCGAACTGCAGCAGAAGCTGAAGGTCTATACGCGCACGCTGTACGTGGCGGCGACGGGCAAGCCCTACCCGCTCCAGACCGTCCTGACGGGGCAGGTGGCGGGCAAGACGACGCTCTCGGAATGGGACAAGCCCGTGACGATCACCGCGCCGGCGAAGTCGGTCGCAGTGGAAGTCAGCAAGCCCGCACGCTGAGCCCGGAAGGCGGGCCTACCACCGCGCGCGGTGGTGCTCCATCACGCCGCGCCCTCGCGCGAGCGTAACGCCTCCGGGCAGCGTCCCCTCGAAGCTGCCGAACGGCGCGCGGTAGTCGCTGCTGAGGATCAACAGCTTCTCGTGGCGGTTGCGCTCGGCCTGCGCCGCGAAGCGCAGCTCCGATCCGTCCGAGCAGCGGATGCTCGACAGGTCCGCGGCGAACGCGACGGGCGGCACCTCTCGCGGCACTCCGTTCACCCACACGGCGCGCTCGCTGCCGCTCGGCGGGTCGTTGACGCCGCTGACGAGGTTCCACGCCAGCTGCTCGCCGCCGAGGCCCTCGCCGATGCCCGCGCTCCAGCGCCACTCGGTCTCGCGCGCGTGGTGGCCGGCCGTGTCGTCGATCACCGCGAGCGCCCGCACCGGGCTCGGCGGCCCGCCGTCGAGCGCGAGCGTCCCGCGCGCGCACACGCCGGCCTGCTTTCGCGTCCAGACGCTGTGGCGGCCGTGCGGGCAGAGTGCTTCGATCGCCTCGCCTTCCTCGATCTCGAGCTCGAGCACGACGCCGCGATCGCGGATCAGCAGGCGGCACTCGCCGGGAAACTGCGTGCCCTGGGAGCCGCTCAGCGACATCTCGCGGCTGCGCGGGAGCATGCGCGTGCGTTCGCGCAGCGCCTGCTCGCCGGCGAGCTTCAGCGCCCAGAAGGACTGCCTCGCGGGACCGATCTGCACGAGCGCCGCGCAGCCCGAGAGCTCGTCGGAGAAGAAGCCCACGTACCGCCAGCGCTTGAGCGGGCGCAGGCCGCGGAACAGCGGCATGCGCCCGGGGCCGAGCGGCCGTGCGACCTGGCCGGCGCGGGGTGCGGGCGTTATGCTTCTCGGCATTGACTGACCAGTCAATCTACTCGTTGGTTCGAATACCGTTGGGAGTCGCGGTTGGCGCCCCGAAGGAGAGCGTGTGCTCGTGAGGGTCGCAGCGGTCCAGCTCAGCTCCACCGCCGATCCGCCGGCGAACCTCGCGGTCGCGGATCGCCTGACGCGCGCCGCCGCGGCAGACGGCGCAACGCTGATCGTACTCCCCGAGAAGTGGACCGCGATCGGCTCGGACGAGCAGTCGCGTGCCGCCGCCGAGCCGCTCGACGGCCCGGCGCTGAGCTGGGCGCGGACGACGGCGCGCGAGCTCGGCGTCGATCTGATCGCCGGCTCGATCCTCGAGCGCGTCGAGGGACGCGAGCGGCTCGCGAACACCTCGGTGCACGTCGACCCGAGCGGCGAGCTGCGGGCGGTCTACCGCAAGCTGCACATGTTCGACGTCGAGGTCGGCGGGCGCACGTACCGCGAGTCGGAGCTCGAGGAGCCGGGCGATGAGATCGTCACCTCCGAGACCGCCGGTGGCGTCGAGCTGGGGCTGTCGATCTGCTACGACCTGCGCTTCCCCGAGCTCTACCGGATCCTCGCCGTGCGCGGCGCGCGCATCCTTCTTGTCCCGGCCGCCTTCACGCTCGCGACGACGCGCGACCACTGGGAGACGCTCCTGCGCGCACGCGCGATCGAGAACCAGGCGTTCGTGATCGCGGCGAACCAGGTCGGAGCGCATCCCGCGGGCCAGCACTCGGGCGGGCGCTCGATGATCGTCGACCCCTGGGGCGTGGTGCTCGCCCAGGCACAGGACGGCGAGGGGCACATCATCGCCGACCTCGACCTCGCCCGCCAGGAGGAGATCCGCGCATCGCTGCCCGCGCTCGCCAACCGCCGCGCGGAGGTCTACCGCTGGCCCGCAGAGGTGCACACATGAGCACCGGACGCTCGGTCGTGCGCGCCAAGCCCGGCGCCGACAAGCGCCGCATGATCCTCGACGCGGCCGTGCGCGTGTTCGCGCGCCAGGGCTTTCACGCCTGCCGCGTCTCTGACATCGCGGATGAGGCCGGCGTCGCGTACGGCCTCGTGTACCACTACTTCGCCTCCAAGGACGAGGTCCTCGACACGCTGTTCCTCGAGCGCTGGAACGTGATGCTCGAGCTGATCCGCGAGGTCGACTCCAAGCCGCTGCCGGTGCGCGAGAAGCTGGGCGCAATCGCGTCGTTCATTGTCGACAGCTACCACCACGACCCCGACCTGATGAAGGTGATCATCGTCGAGGTCACGCGCGCGGCCAACTCCTTCGGCAACACGCACATCGGTACGATCGGCGAGGCCTACGACCTGATCGGCGGGATGATCGCCAAGGCGCAGGAGGAAGGCGTGTTCAAGCCGGAGATCGAAGCGCGCTTCGCCGCGATGGCCTTCTACGGCGCGATCGAGCAGCTCCTGACCGGCTGGATCTTCGATCTCCTGCCCCAAGGTGGCGAGCACTTCGAGCGCGCCAAGTGGCTCGTCGTCGAGACGGTCTGCGGCGGCCTCGAGACGGGCTCCGCCCGCTGACGCGTCGTCTGCCGGGGCGCCGCCGTGACGCTCACGTGGCCGCGGCCGAGAGCGTCGCGGGGAATGGAACCGACCTCGACGGGGAATAGACTCCCGCGGCGATGCAGAACGACGTGGTCAAGCGCCTGATGTGGTCGGGCCTGCTGGCGGGGCTCGGAGCGGCCGCGAGCATCGCGGTGCACCGCGCGGCGACGCTGGTGTGGAGGCGCCTGTTCGACGAGGAGCCCCCCGAGTGAGCGACCCCTATCCACGCCCGCCGGCCGAGCCGCGGCCCGAGCCGCCGCACAACATCACCACCGCGATCACGGAGATCTCCGAGCGCGCGACGCTCCTGATCCACGAGGAGATCGAGCTCGCGAAGGCAGAGGTCACCGCAAAGGCGACGAGGCTCATCAAGGGGACCGTCGTCGGCGTCGTCGCGGGCGTCTTCTTCTTGACGGCGCTGATCCTCCTGCTGTTCGGCGGCGCGTGGCTCATCTACTACTACCTGCCGGTCGGCGACTTCGCCTACTTCTGGGGCTTCTTCGCGATGGCCGTGATCCTCGTGCTGCTCGGCGTGCTGGCCGCCTGGATCGCCGCAAAAGTCGTCAAACGCGCGGCGCCGCCGATGCCCGAGATGGCGATCGAGGAGGCTCGCAGGATCCGCGAGACCGTCAGCCCGAGCCCCGACGGAGCGCCGGCGCCCGCACCCGCCCCGACGGAGCAGCGATGACCCCGCAGCGCACGACGCAGCGCACGCCGGCCGAGATCCGCAACTCGATCGAGGCCAACCGCATGGAGCTCGCCGTCTCGATCGATCGCCTGCGGGGAGAGATGACGCGGCTGACCGACTGGCGCGGGCAGATCGAGCGCCACCGCACCGAGCTGACGATCGGCGCCGCGGTCGTCGGGCTCGTGCTCGGCGCGCGGATGATGCGCCGCCGCCGGCGCTGATCGGGCGAGCGGCGCGCCGGCGCCGATCAGGCGAGCAGCGTTCGCGGCAGCGCGCCGACGCCGATCAGGCCGGGGCCGGTGTAGGTGCCGATCACCGGCCCGACCTCCGAGGTGAAGACGGGCTCGGAGTCGAAGATCTCCCTGCATCGGTCGATTAGCCGCTGCGCTTGCTCCGGCGCCTGGATGTGCTGCACGACCCACCCGTCCGATCCCGCGTCGTGGAGTTCCTCTGCGTAGCGCACCATCCGCTCGAAGGCGCGCCCTGCCGTGCGCACGCGCTCGACCGGGACGATCTCGTACTCGAGCGACAGGATCGGCTTGATCTTCAGCGTGCCGCCGAGCCACGCCTGTGCCTTGCCGACGCGCCCGCCGCGCCGCAGGTACTCGAGCGTGTCGAGGCAGAACCAGATCCGAAGCACGCGGCGGGCCTCCCGCACGCGCTCGGCGACGGCATCCTTGTCGGCGCCGTCCCGCGCCGCCGCGGCCGCGGCGAGCAGCAGCAGGCCCATGCCGCCGCAGGCGGTTTCGCTGTCGATCACCTCGACACGCTCTCCGAGGCCGCGCTCGGCGAGCAGCGCGTGGGCCTGGCGCGCGGCCTCGCACGTTCCCGAGATGCCGCCCGCGAGGTGGATCGAGACGACATCTCGGCCGTCCTCGAGCAGCGGCTCCCACGCCGAGAGGAAGTCGCCGATCGAGGGCTGCGAGGTCGTCGGGACATCGGGGTCGCGGCGCAGGCGATCGTAGAAGTCGTCGAAGCCCTCGGGCATCTCGAGCTCGCGCTCGCGCTCGCCGCCCCAGCCGACGTAGAGGCTGACCTGGTGGATCCCCTCCTCCGCGGCGAGCGCGCGCGGAAGGTAGCTGGTGCTGTCTGTGGCGACCGCGACGGGTGGCATGCGGCGCGAGACGCTACAGCACCGGCTGGCGGCTACTCCAGTACCTGCGCGAGCTCGCCCGACTCGTACATCTCGACGACGATGTCACAGCCTCCGACCAGCTCCCCGTCGACGAACAGCTGGGGGATCGTGGGCCAGTTGGAGATCGTCGAGAGCTCCTGGCGGATGCGCGGGTCGGGCAGCACGTCGACCGCGGCGAACGGCACATCGAGCTCCTGGAGCGCGGCGACCGTGCGCGCAGAGAAGCCGCACGCCGGCGCGTCCGGCGAGCCCTTCATGAAGAGGATCACACGATGTTCGGAGATCGCCTCGGCGATCGCGTCGCGGATCGGGTTGGACTCGCTCGCGGGCGCCGCCGACGGAGCCGGCTCGCTGCTGAGCATGGGGAGGGGGTCGGGCTGGCTGGCTGGCATCAGGTCTCCTGGCTCTCAGTGGGTCTCGATCTTCGAGGGGGTCTGGGTCTTGAGCGAGAGCGCGTGGATCGGGCCGCCGATCTCATCGCCGAAGATCGCGTAGACGAGCCGGTGCTGCTCGATGCGGCTGCGCCCGTCGAACGCCTCGGCCGTGACCGTGGCGCGGAAGTGGTCGCCGCCCCCCGTGTAGTCCTCGACCTCGGCGTGTGCCCCGGCGATCGCGCTCTCGATGCGCTGCTTGATGTCCTCGACTGACGGCATCGCACCCAGCGTAGAGGATCGCCGGCCGGCATCGGGACGCCTTCCTCCACGCCGCGAGAGGTGAGCTCTGAGGGCGCCCTCATCGGCCGCGGCGGCGCCGCTATACTTTGGAAAGCTTTGGACCGTCCGACAGGAGTCAAGCGATGATCACGATCAGCGAGAAGGGCGCCGAGAAGGTGCACGAGTTCCTAGCCGCCCAGGAGGCGGACGTCAGCCTCGCCGGCCTGCGCGTCGGCGTGCGCGGCGGCGGCTGCTCGGGCTTCCAGTACCAGCTCGCATTCGACGAGCAGCGCGACGGCGACCTCGTGTTCGAAGACCACGGGCTGAAGCTGCTCGTGGACCGCGAGAGCCTGCAGTTCGTCAGCGGCTCCACGATCGACTACGAGGAAAGCCTCCAGGGCGCCGGCTTCAAGGTCAACAACCCGAACGTCGTCGCTGCCTGCGGCTGCGGGTCGTCGTTCCGGGTCGCCGAGGAGGAGCAGGTCTCGGCAGTCTGACGTGGGCCGAACGGTGCGCACGTGCGCACCGTCTGGATTCATTAACCCTGACCGTTTGCTGGCCAGCCGACCAGTAACGGCGTTATCTCGGCTTGACGCAAGAGCGGCGCGTGTGGTACCGTCGCCGCGACATGATGTCAAGCGTGGGGAGGGGATTGGATCGCCCAGCGCTCTGGCGAAGCTGGAACCCGGAATGGGGAACCGGCGCCGGGGCGTGTCTGTGTGCGCGGCTCCGTGCGACTGGCTCACCGGCCAGGCGCGATGCCGGCGAAAGACGGCTCGGCGGTGCCCACGACCGTTGTTGCCGTGAGGTGAAGTCACTCGGATCGATGTTTGATCCGCCGCGGCACGGGAAAGGCCGTTTTGCACGTCCGAGAAGCGATCGGGCGCGGTATGGCTCGACCTTGACGCAGAAGATGTTTTCTGCCAAGGTCGAGACAGGAGGAACCGTTCGCTGAGGAACAGCGAAACGGACATGAGACACGACTGATTCCGGGGTTGCTCGCAGCATTCAAGCGAGTCTGGATAGTCGATCTAACCATAGAGGGAAAAGGAGCAGTACTACATGAAACGCATGAGGATCATGGGGCTATGCCTCGTCGCTGCCTTCGCGCTCACCGCGATCGGCGCCGGCACGGCATCGGCGCTGCCGGAAATCGGCCGCTGTGTCGCCCAGGCCGGCACCGGTAAATACAAGGACTCCAACTGCACGGAAAAAGCGAAAACGCTGGCCTCCGAAAAACAGTTTGAATTCAAGAAAGGCCCTGAAGTCGGCAAAACGGGCTTCACGTCCAAAGGTGGCGAAGGCGTGCTGGAAACCGAAGCTGGGACGAAGATCGTCTGCACGACCCAGAGCGCGACCGGTTCATACAAGCGTCTCTCGACCGGCACGACCAAGGAAGTCCAAGGTGTGATCGCGAAGTTCGAAGGTTGCGGGATCCCCGCGATCGGCGCGATCTGCAAGACCAAAGGTGAACCGGAAGGCACGATCAGCACCTTCTCGCTGAAGGGTCCGCTCGGCTACATCTCCGGCGAAAAAACCAAAACGCCGGTCGTCGGCCAGGACCTGACCCCGACCAAAGCCAAAGGCCTGTTCGCCGAATTTGAATGCCTCGGTGGCGGCATCGTCGTGAAAGTCAAAGCCAAAGAAGGCGCAGCGCCCGAAGGGCGCGTGGGCGCCAACTGCGTCATCGCGCCGGTTGAAAAACCGAACGTGATGAGCCTCACGGCCACGCAGGAATACTCAGGCTCGGGTGGCAAACAGAGCCCGCAGCACTTCCAGGACAAAGGCACGACCAAATCGAAATACTGCAACCTCGAAAGCAACACCAACGGTGGCGCGTTCGAAGCTGCGACGCAGGCACTGACCACGACGGTCACCAACGAAGAAGCGCTGGAGATCAAGGCGTAAGGATCCTCAAGCGCATCTGATTCAGGAGCCGAGTTCAGTCATCTGAGCGCGCGCTCCGAAGCAGAGCAGCGAGGCGGGCCGGAGCCATTGGTTCCGGCCCGCTTTGCGTTTGTGGCGAGGTCCAGCGGGCTACAGGGATCGCGTCTGCTTCATGCCGACGCGCTCGACGTTCGTTTGGAATCGGGTTGGAATCGCGGCCTGCGGGGTAGAGTGGAGTTGGTCTCGAGGTGCTGCGGTTCCCTTTTGACAGCCCCGGGGGGATCGCATAAGCTTCGAAGCAAGGGATTCAAGAGCGGAGTTCATGATGGGGGAGGAGCGGGTGAGAGCGATGTCGATGCGGCGGACCGAGCCTGAGCTTCGACGGCCCGTGGGCGCGTTCGGCCGGACCCCGCGCCCCGTCAAGACGCTTCTCCTGACGGCTGCACTACTGGTGGGCACACTCGCGCTCACTGCCTCGCCGGCGTCGGCGGCGCTCGGGCACCCCTTCCTCTCGGAACTGAACGAAGCTCCGCCCGGTACGAGCTTGCAGACAGCCGAAGGCGTGGCGCTCGACCGTACGAGCGGAGACGTGTTCGTCGCGGCCGGCGAAGAATCCGGCGTCGACGTCTTCGATTCCTCGGGAAAATTCAAGACAACGTTCGGCGCGGGGATCATCGAAGGTGGGCCGGAAACGCCGGCGATCGCTGTGGACCAGAGTGGCCGGGTATACGTCGCGAGCGTGACGACGGTGTACGTGTTCAAGCCGAACGGCTCGGGCGGCTACGCGCTGCTGGCGACTTGGACCGGTGCGAACACCCCGGAAAAAGAATTCAGCGAAATCGCCGGCATCGCGGTCGATGACTCCTCGAGCTCCTCCAAAGGCGACGTCTACGTGACCGACAGGGGCAGCGCGGCTGTGCAGGTGTTCAGCCCCCAGCCGGAAGCCTCCGAAGAACCGGCCTTCCTCACGGCGCTCGCAGGAAAACCGCTGATCGAAGAAGTCGGCGGCGTCGCGGTCAGCGGCACGACCGGCCAGGTCTACGTCGCCGCGACCAAAGAAGGCGAAACGGGCTTCGTCGAGGTCTTCAGCGCCGCGCACACGTTCGAATCCAAGCTCGCAGGCAAAGGCACGCCGGGGGGCGGGCTCGGTCCGCTCGGCGCCGTCGCGGTCGAAGAAGCGACCGGCGACGTGTACGTGGCCGACACGGAAGTGGGGGCGCTGGACCAACTCAACCCCGCAGGGGAATGGGTCGGGTGGGTCCGAGCAGGTCCCGGCGGCCTCGACCTCGGTCCGCTCGGCGCCGTGGTTTCCTCCAGCGGCCAGCTCTACGTAGGCTCGGGCGTGGTTGAGATCTTCGGACCGGCGGTGACCGTGCCCGACGTTAAGACCGGGTCGGGCAAATCATCCAAAACGAAACCCGTGGTCGTGACCCTCACGGGCGGCGTCAATCCGCTGGGCGGGACAGCCAAGTACCACTTCGAATACGGCCCCTCGAGCGGGCTCACGACCAGCACGGAAGTCAAAGAAGTCTCCGGAGCAAGCGAAGTCAAAGTGAGCGCCCAGGTCGAAGGGCTCGCGCCCGGCACCACGTACATCTTCCGCCTGGTCGCCGAAGGCGCGACGAAAGTCCCGAGCTACGGAGCGACCGCGGCATTCATCACCTCCGAAGCCGTTGCGGGCGTCGAAACCCTGCCCGCCAGCGGAATCGAACCGACGGCGGCCACCCTGCACGGGTCACTGGAACCGCAGAAATTCCCGACCAAGTACTACTTCGAATGGGGAGAAACCCCCCTCTACGGCCACAACAGCCCGGTCCCGTTCGGTGAAACGAACGCGGCGACGGCGGTGGAAGTGGAAACCATGCTGACCGGGTTGAAGCCGGGCACCACCTACCACTACCGCTTGGCCGCCAGCAACCAGTTCGGGATCAGCTACGGCGCCGATGCTCAGTTCACAACATCAGGGCCCGCCATCACGCCACAGCCGGCTGTGCCGGTATCGCCCACGGAAGAGGCTCTGAGCGCGAAGATCAACCCGAACAAACTCAAAACGAAAGCCCACTTCGACTACGGCCCCACCACCGCGTATGGGGAAAGCACGCCGACCGAAAAACTGGCCGAAGGGCTGCAGACCTTCAAAGCCACGGCGAAACCGCTCAAGCTCGCGACGACCTACCACTTCCGCGTAGTCGTGGAAATCGAAGACGAAGAAGGCAAAGTCACCTCGACGATCACGGGTCCCGATCAGGAATTCACGACGGCGCTGATCGAAAGCGAGTCGGCGACCGCGGTGTCGGCCGAAAGTGCGCGACTTCAGGCTGAACTCAACCCCTTCAGCACCGGCAAAGCCGTCAGCTGCCAGTTCGAATACGGGACCACCGCCGCGTACGGCACGAGCGTGCCGTGCGAACCGGCGTCGAGCAAAACCGAGGCCGTCTTCTCGACGCTCGTCAAAGAACTCGCGGCCGACACTACCTACCACTATCGCGTCATGGTCACGGTCGAAGGAATTGCTGAAAAGGGCGTCGGCGCCGACCACACCTTCACCACGCTCGCGGGCGGCGTGGGGCCGATCACACTTGCCGATGGGCGGAAATGGGAGATGGTCTCCCCGCCGGACAAGAAGGGCGCGGCAATCCAGCCCATCAGCCAGGCGGGGGGGACCATCCAGGCCTCCGAAGACGGCAATTCCCTCGCGTACGTCGCCAGCGGTCCGATTCGCGAAGGCGTCGAAGGCAACCGTGCTCCCGAATCCCAGCAGATACTCGCCACGAGGGGCCCGAATGCGTGGACCTCGCAGGAGATCGTGCCGCCGCACGAACGCCCCGCGGGACTGCGCGCAGGACAGTTCTTCGACGAAGACCTGCTGTTCTCCGGCGACCTGTCGCTGGCCGTGGTGGAGCCGTTCTCGTTCGCGCTGACCCCGCTCGCCGAACCACCGCTGTCGCCGCCGCTGGCCGAAGCGGAACGTAAGCCCTGCCCCGAATCCGCGAGCGAACGGCCATGCCAGGAAAAGACGATGTACCTGCGGAACAATCCTCCGATCTCTCCCGCGCCCGAATCCGCGGAGGAAACGATCTACAACGAAGCGAAACAGATGGGCGAAACCCTCGCGAAAGAACACGGCGAACCCGAAGCCAAGCCGGGGTACCTCCCGCTGGTGAGCGCCGCCAACGTGGCGCCGGGCGCCAAATTCGGCGGGACCCCGATAAACGCGACATCTGTCAAACCAGGGCTCGAGTTCCAGGACGCGACGCGCGACCTGAGCCACGTCGTGCTCGCCGGCAACGCCGCTCTGGCGCCGCAGCCGCCGTCGGCCGTCGGGCTCTACGAGTGGACCGCGAACCGGCTCGAACTCGTGAGCGTGCTGCCGAACGGCCAGCCGGCGGGTACGAACGCCAATCTCGGATTCAACTTCGGCAACCTGCCTGCCCAAGCACTGGGACGGGGCGCGAACTTCCGCCACGCAATCTCAGAAGACGGCTCGATCGTCTTCTTCAGTACCCCAGAAGTCGGCTCCGTTGGGCATCTATACGCACGGAACGTCGCGACGAAGGAAACGCTTCAGCTCGACTCGGTCGCCTCGGGCCTGCCGCAACCTGAACAGGGAGAAGCGTTCTTCCAGATCGCGAGCGCCAACGGCTCGAAAGTGTTCTTCAGCGACCCGCAGCGGCTGACGGCCAATGCGACCGCGGGTCCGACGAAACCAGACCTGTACGAGTGCGAAGTCGGGGACGTCGCGGGCAAGCTCGGGTGCAAGGGGGGGCTCGTCGACCTCACGGTGGATCACAACGCCGGCGAGAGCGCGACCGTGCAGGGCGCGGTCCTCGGCGCCTCTGAAGATGGCTCGTACGTCTACTACGTCGCCACCGGGGTGCTGGATGCCGGCGCACAGGCCGGCGCGGACAACCTCTACGTGGCCCACAACGAAGGTGGGAAATGGACGACGAGCTTCATCGCGCGTCTCTCGAACGAAGACTCGCCCGACTGGTCGAGCCGGTTGAACGTGGGCGAACAGCAGGTCAGCAAGGTGCTCATCAACCAGACCGCCCGTGTGTCGCCGAGCGGGAACTACCTCGCCTTCATGTCAAATCGATCGCTAACGGGTTACAACAACACCGACGTCAACGAAGAAACCGGCAAACACGCGGACGAGGAGGTCTTCCTCTATAAAGCAGGCGCGCCCAGCCCGACTTGCGCATCGTGCAATCCCAGCGGCGCCCGTCCCCGCGGGGTGCTGGACACCGAATTCGCAGGAGAAGGCGCCGGGCTGATCGTCGACAAGCCGGAGACGTGGATGCTCGCACCCTCGGGCGGCTTCAGCGTCGGGCAGGCCCATTGGCTCGCCGCGAGCATCCCCGGCTGGACCACGCAAACGATTCTGCGGGGCATCTACCAGTCGCACTACCTGTCCGACTCGGGTCGGCTGTTCTTCAACGGCGCCGACGCGCTCGTGCCCGAAGCGGCCGGCGACACCCGGACGGAGACGATCGAAGGCGGGAAGGAAGCCACGGTGGGGGTCGAGAACGTCTACCAGTACGAGCCGAATGGGGTAGGCAGCTGCGGCGCCGGCGCCGGCTCCGGTTGCGTATCGCTGATCTCCTCCGCCACCTCCGGCAGGGAATCGGCGTTCCTCGACGCGAGCCCTAGCGGCAACGACGTCTACTTCCTCACAGCCGCCAAGCTGCTGCCCCAGGACCAAGACACCAACTACGACATCTACGACGCACGGGTCTGCGGTGAAGCCGGCTGCCAGCCGCCTGAAGTACCGCCGCCGGCGCCGTGTGGGAGCATTCCGGGCTGCAGAGGAGAAGCGCCGCCTCCGCCCACGTTCCTGCCGGCCCCCAGCTTCTCGGGGCCCGGCAACACGCCGCACAAAGTCGGTGGCGGCGAAACGCTGCCGAGCAAAGTCAGCAAACCGCCGCTCACGAAGGCGCAGAAGCTTGCGCTCGCGTTGAAGTCGTGTCGCAAGCTCGCGCACAAGACGCGCGCCCAGAAGAAGAAGAGAGCCAAATGCGAAGCGGCAGCCAAGAAGAAGTACGGCGCGAAGAAAGCCGCCAAGCACGCCAAGCGCTCGACGGTCAAACGGAGCGGAAGATGACCTCGCGCCTCCTCGGAGCGCCAGCTCGCACCGCGCTGCGTGCGATCGCGGCGACCGTGCTTGTGACCGCGCTCGCGGGCGTCGCGCCGGCCTTCGGAGCATCGCCCTACTGGAGGCTCTCCTCGAGCCCCGTGCCCGCCAACCTGCCGCCGGGAGGCGAAGGCAAGCTTGTCGTCTCGGCCAACAACCTGGGCGACGCGACGATCAACCCAAAAACCGTACACGTGGTCGTGAGCGACAAGCTGCCCCCGGGTCTCGTCGCAATGGGCGTCGTCGGAGAAGTGGGTCGCGGAACTGGCCAGTTCATCGGATGCGCACCGAAAAGCTTCCCGGCCTCGGAAGTCAGCTGCACCGATGAAGAAGCACCGCTGCCGCCCAACACCAGCGTGCAGCTGACGGTCAAAGTCAAGGTCGAAGAGCCTCCCGGGACCGTCACGACGCTCGTGAACGAAGTCAAAGCGACGGGCGGCGAAACGCCGCCTGCGTCGACGACACAGCCGGTGAGCATCAGCCCAGTGCAAGCCTCGTTCGGCGTGGAAAAATACTCGTTCACGCCGGAAGAAGAGGGCGGCGCCCCAGTCACGCAGGCGGGCTCGCACCCGTTCCAGCTGACGACCTTCATCGCGTTCAACCAGAACGCCAAAGAAGAACCGGTGCAACTGCCGAGGAACCTCCAGTTCGATCTCCCGCCCGGCCTGCTCGGGAACCCCACGACGGTCCCGCAGTGCCCGCAGGGGGACTTCAACACCGTGCTCCCCGGGCCTAGGAACCTGTGCAAGCCCGATACGGTCGTCGGCGTCGCGGAAGTGACCGTGGACGAACCGCTCGCGTTCGGCAGCGGGCCCGCTTCGCAGCAGGTGCCGGTCTTCAACCTCGAACCGACGCCCGGTGAGCCGGCACGCTTCGGGATCCTGCCGGTGAAGGTGCCGGTCGTGCTCGACACAGCCGTGCGGACGGGCAGCGACTACGGGGTCGTCGTGACGACCCGAGACACGAGCCAGACGGCCGGCCTCGTGTCCAGCCGGGTCGTCTTCTGGGGTGTACCCGGAGACCCGCGTCACAACCTGTCCCGCGGGTATGCCTGTGTGGGCCGCAACAGTGTCTCCCAGGAAGCCGAATGCAATGCGCAGCAGGCAGCCGAAGCGGCGCAACAGAAAAAAGAAAAAGAAGAAGGCAAGGAACCGAAGCCGTTCCTGACGCTGCCAACGTCCTGTGGGACGACGCTTCATGCGCCGATGCGCGCTCAGTCATGGCAGCCGGGCGCCGAATTCCTTCCGCCGGTGGAATCGGAATTCACGGAGGCCCTCGAAGGCTGCGGGGCGCTTCCGTTCGGTCCGGCGCTCGCCAGCGTGGCGCCCGATACCGAAGCCGGCAGCACGCCTACGGGGTTGAACGTGCGGGTCACGGTCCCGCAGCCCGAAACGCCGAACACGCTCGCCGAGTCGGCCGTGCGGTCGACGACGGTCACCCTCCCCCGGGGCCTGCAGCTGAACCCCGCCGCGGCGGGCGGCCTGCTCGCATGCTCGGCGCTGCAGATGGGCTTCGTGGGGGGCGAAGAAGCGACGCAGACGAACAACGACGAATTCTCTCCCGATCCCTCGAACTGCCCGCCTCAGGCCAAGGTAGGCTCCGTCGAAATCAAGTCGCCCGACCTGAAAAACCCGCTGAAGGGTGATGTCTACCTCGCAGCGCAGAACACGAACCCCTTCGAACCCCCGCTCGTGCTCTATCTGGTGGCCAGCGACAAGGCCTCGGGCGTCCTCGTCAAGCTCGCCGGCAAGACCGCTCCGATCGAAGGGACCGGTCAGTTGGTGTCGACGTTCGAAAACACCCCCCAGGTCCCGTTCGAAGAACTGAAGCTCCACTTCTTCGGCGGCCCGCAAGAAGGCGGGGGCGGACGGGCGTCGATCTCGACGCCGCCGCTATGCGGCACCTACGAAACGACCTCCTCGTTCGTGCCCTGGTCGGGGAGCGCGCCCGCGACGCCGTCCGCGAGCTTCAACATCGGCTCAGGCCCCGGTGGCGGCCCCTGCCCGCCCAACCCGCTGCCGTTCGGACCCTCCTTCGACGCGGGCGTAACCAACCACCAGGGCGGCGGCTTCACCGGCTTCACGCTGACGGTCGGCCGGCCCGACGGCCAGCAGGCGCTGACGGGCCTCTCCACGCACCTGCCCCAGGGCCTCGCCGCGCTGATCTCGTCCGTGAACCCGTGCCCGATCGGGCAGGCGGACGTGGCTCAGTGCGGCAGCGACAGCCTCGTGGGCCACTCGACGAGCGTCACGGGGCTCGGGGGCGAACCGTACTCGCTCGCCGGCCGCGTCTACCTTACGGGCGGCTACGACGGCGCGCCGTTCGGCCTGTCGGTCGCAACCCCGGCGGTCGCCGGGCCGTTCAACCTGGGCACCGTGATCGCCAACTCGACGATCGAAATCGACCCGACCACGGCCGCCGTCACGGTCACGGCGAGAGAAACCCGCATCCTCGACGCCCGCGGCGGCACGACGATCGCGGGCTCGCCGCTGCCTACGATGATCAAAGGCGTGCCGGTACAGCTGAAAGCGATCAACGTGCAGATCGACCGGCCGAACTTCCAGTTCAACCCCACCAACTGCGACCCAGGGATGGCGATCTCGGGGACGCTGAGCGGCGATCAGGGCAGCAAAGTGCCGGTATCCTCACCGTTCCAGGTCGGCAACTGCGGAGCTCTGCCATTCGAACCGAAGCTGACCGCCACGGTGGACGCCCAAGGCAGCAAACCGAACGGCGTCGGCTTCTACGTGAAGCTCGAATCCCCGGGCCTCGGCCAGGCCAACATCCACAAGGTCGAACTGACGCTGCCGATCGTGCTGCCGTCACGGCTCTCGACGATCCAGCAGGCCTGCCCGGACAACGTGTTCGAAGCCAACCCCGCCGCCTGTGGCGAAGGCTCGAACATCGGCCGGGCGGTGATCCACACGCCCGTGCTCAAGAACCCACTCGAAGGGCCGGCCTACCTGGTCTCCCACGCGAACCTGGCGTTCCCCGACGTCGTGTTCGTGCTCCAGGGCGAAGGCATCAAGCTGATCCTCGACGGACACACCGACATCAAAAAAGGGATCACCTACTCGCGCTTCGAAACCGCGCCCGACGCGCCCTTCACGTCCTTCGAAACGATGCTGCCCGCCGGACCGCACTCCGCGCTCGGCGTCAACGTGGCCGCGTCGAAGAAATACAGCCTCTGCGGGGCGGCTCTCTCGATGCCAACGAAGATCATCGCCCAGAACGGCGCTGAAATCGAGAAGACGACGCAGATCAACCCGACCGGGTGCGGCGCCGTCAAAGGTTTCAGAGCGACCCGTGCGCAGCTGCTCGCAAAAGCGCTGAAGGCCTGCCGCAAGAAGAAGAACAAGCACAAGCGCGTCGCATGCGAACGCGCGGCCCGCAAGAAGTACGGGCCCCCGGCGAAGCACCACAAAGCGGCCAAGAAGAAGAAATGAGGCGCGCGCCGGCCTCCGCCGGCCCGCGCTCGACGCCGGACTCCCAACTCCCACACGGAGCCCCATGTAACGCCGGATTTATGGCGTAAAGGACGGTTTATAGCTGCAACCACGCGCGCGGGAGCGGGGAGGAGAATTTATGTTTGCGCCCGCTCGTGCTCGGGTAGTCCACGCAGGTGTTGGTTGTGCCGTCATCGAGCGGCACGGTGACACCCATACGGAGACCATCGCGGCTGCGATGTCGGTCTAAATCTGACGGAAGAGGGAGCAGATGAGACACATACGAGGACGGACGCTCGAACGGTTGTTCAAAAAGCGCAGCACGCTCATGGCTGCATCGGCGATTGCCGCGGTCTCGATCACAGCAGCGATCGCCTCGCCCGCGAGCGCGGCGCTCAAGCAGGATCTCCAGCGCTTCAGCGACTGCCCGTACAACAACCCGGTGGTCGTCACGTGTGTCTACTCGACGACCACGAGCGGCGAATTCGTGATCGGCAACAGCACCGTGCCGATCAACGAAACCGTCACGATCCAGGGTGGCCTGAGGGCATTCGGTTTCCTCGTGCCGGCGACGGACGGCAACACGCTGTCCAAAACGCCCCTGACGGTCCCGGGTGGTCTCGTCGGGATCGAACTGCCGGGTGACTTCACGCACGTAAGTGCGACGGCGGAACTCGCGGGACAGGCACAGATCAGCACCGGCGCCTCAGGCATCTCGCTCCCGCTGAAGGTCAAACTCGACAACCTGCTCATCAACGTGCTCGGCGGAAACTGCTACATCGGCTCCGAAGCAGAACCCGTGAGCCTGCATCTCATCTACGCGACGACGAACCCGCCGCCACCGAACAAACCGATAAAAGGAAGCCTCGTCGTCTCGACGAAAGACGGCGGCGGCATCCTCGTGCTCACGGGCACGCTTGTCGACAACTCGTTCGCCGTCCCTGGCGCCAACGGCTGCACGCTGCTGCCGCCCGTCGGCGACCTGGCCGTGGACATCAAGGTCGGGCTGCCGGCCGCCGCGGGCAAGAACACCGCGATCATGAGCGGCGCCACCGAAGAGGCCAACGCCAGGACGGTGAGAGCGGTCCTGCCGCTGCCCGACATCGGACGCTGCCAGAAAGTCACCCCGACCACCGAAGGCAAACGACTCGTCTACAACGGCGGCTACACGAACGCCAACTGCACACTCGAAAGCGAAGTCAAAGGCGGCAAGTTCGAATGGACCACCGGTCCCGGGCCGAAAGCGAAGTTCACGGGTGCGAGCGGCGCGGTGAAACTACAGAGCGCCGGCGGCAAGGCCGTCACCTGCACGTCGAGCTCGAGCGAAGGCGAATACACCGGGCCGAAGACGCAGAAGGTCTCGATGGTGCTGAGTGGCTGCTCGCAGGGGCCGAAAACGGCGAGCGTTCCGTGTCAGAGCAGCTCGGCGGCGGCGGGCGAAGTCCGCACCACGCCACTCGAAGGCGGCATGGAATTCATCCACGAGGGCGAAGCCACCGAAGTTCCGATTGTCGGCGTCGACCTCAAGCCGGCATCGGGCACCACGATCGCCGCGTTCGAATGTGGCGGCAAAGCGGTCTCGGTCGGCGGATCGGTGATCGTGCCCGTGTCCCCCGTCGAGAAAATGAGCACGGCCTTCAAACTGAAAGCTGCGGGGTCTGGTGGCAAACAGTCCCCCGAAGCCTTCGAAGTGGGCCCGACCGACACGCCCACGTTCAACGAGGGCGGCGAAGAACAGGCCGGCATCACCGGCACCTTCACCAACACCAACGAAGAACCGATGGAGATCAAAGCGATCCAGTAGCGCGAGCGGCAGACCGCCGTTCAGGAGCAGAGCGCAAGACTGGGGGCCGGCGTCAGCCGGCCCCCAGTCGTTGACGGGCGCGAGTTACCCCGGCTCGTTGCGCAGCGACGCCCACAGGTACCGGCACCCGAGGGTGCGGTACGGCCGCCAGGGCTCTGCGATCTCTTCCATCCGCGCGGGCAGCGGCAGCTCGGAAAGCCCGTAGGCGCGTTCCATCGCCCTGCGGATACCGAGGTCGCCGACCGCGAGCACGTCGGGGCGCTCGAGGTGGAACATCAGGAACATCTGCGCGGACCACAGGCCGATGCCCTTCACGGCGACGAGCTCGGCGATCACGTCCTCGTCGGGGAGGGCGTCGAGTCGGTCGAGCTCCAGGTCTCCCGAGGTGACGTGCTCCGCGAGCGAGCGAAGGAAGCCGACCTTCGCGTGCGAGAGCCCGGCGGCGGCGCGCAGCTCTTCGGGGTCGTCCGCGAGGATCTGCTGTGGCGTCGGCGGGCGGCCGTCGAAGCGGGCGATCAGCCGTCCGTAGATCGCGCGGGCGGCGAACACCGAGAGCTGCTGGCCGACGATCGAGCGCAGCAGCGCCCCGTAGTGGTCGTCTGCGTCGGGCCGTCCCTCGCGGTGGCTCGGGAGCGTGCCTGCGTCGGCGATCAGCCGAGCGAGAACGGGGTCGGCCGCCGTCAGGTGCGCTCTGGCCTTGCGTTCGCTCGCAGCGGTCGGGCGGCGCGGCGGCCGGGGCGCCTTGGCGCTCGC
Organism: Solirubrobacteraceae bacterium; assembly: GCA_036272475.1. Lineage (GTDB taxonomy): Bacteria > Actinomycetota > Thermoleophilia > Solirubrobacterales > Solirubrobacteraceae > Palsa-744. Next base: position 127,068 of record DATAYP010000005.1, read on the forward strand.
CCTGCCGCCCGCCGCGCTCTTCGCCACGCGATCAGCTCGCCGGCAGCGGCGTCTCGAGGTGGACCGGCTCGCCGTCGAGCGCGTTCAGCGCCCGCTCGAGCGACATCGCGATGCACGTGAAGCTCGGCGTGTCGCGGACCGTGTAGCGCGACGCCTCGGTCGTCCGCAGGCGCTGCACGAGATCGAGGAACGTGCCGACGTCATCGGTGTCGAACGCGACCACGAACTCCTGGTCGTCGAGCCCGAAGGAGTAGGTCGTGTGGTTGTCGACGCCTGGATATTCGCGCCCGACGGCGATGTGGCCCTGCATGATGCGCCAGCGCTCCTCCGCCGGTAGCGCATACCACTCGCGAGACTTCACGAACGGGTAAACGAACACGTAGCGACCCCTGAACGACCGCGGGGTCAGGCGCTCGTCTTCTGAGTATTCCGAGCTCTTGCGCATCCCCAGGAACGAGTAGGGGATCTGCGCCCACTTCATCAGGCCGCTCTGGGAGAGGACCACGTGGAACTCGTGGATCCGGTCGAGGTTCTCGGCCTCGGAGATCAGCAGGAGCTCCGCGTCGCCGCGCGTCCCGACCAGCGAGAAGGCCTGCAGCAGATGGCCGTCGGCGAAGTCCTCGCACGCCGCAATGAACTCGAGCTTGTCCTGCGCTCGCGCCTCATCCTCGCGCCGTCGCCACGCAGCGTCGAGCTTCAGGAACGTGTACTTGACGAAGTGCCGCGAGCTCACGCGGCGATTATCGCAGCCGCGTCGAGGCGTCCTCTCCGGCAGCCTGCCGAGCGGATACAGTGTCGAGCTGTGCGGATCGCCCTCGTGTCGCCGTACTCTTGGACGTACCCGGGTGGCGTCACCCGGCACATCGAGGCGCTTGCCTCGGAGGTTGCCGCCGCCGGGCACGAGCCGACGATCCTCGCGCCGTTCGACCCAGACGACGCGCTCTCGCGGCGGCTGCACCGCGGCGCTCGCCCGCAGCAGCGCTCCGAGCCCGAGCGCTTCGTATCGCTGGGACGCACGGTCGGCATCCCCGCGAACGGCGCCGTCTCGAACATGGCGCTCACCCCATTCGCCGTCCAGCAGCTGCGCTCGCAGTTGCGCCACGGCGGATACGACGTGGCCCACCTGCACGAGCCCGTCGTCCCCGTCGCCGGGTGGGACGCGCTGCTTTCGGCTGGACGCCTGCCGCTGGTCGGCACCTTCCACACCTACTCCGAGAACCTGATCACCAACGGCACCGCCGCCGTTCTGCTCGGCGGGCGGCGGCGGATGAACCGCCTGCACGTGCGGATCGCCGTCTCCGAGGCGGCAGCGTGGACCGCGCGGCGCTTCTACGGCGGCCGCTACTGGATCGTGCCGAACGGCGTGCACCTCCCGGCTGCAGGCGGGACGGCGGACGGCACGGGCGCCGAGCCGGACGCCCTCGCTTCAGGGTCCGAGCCCGAGCCTCTGCGCCTGCTGTTCGTCGGGCAGGCCGTCGAACGCAAGGGGCTGCCGGTCCTGCTGCGTGCGTTCGAGGCGCTTCGCGAGCACGTCCCGGCGACGCTCACGCTCGTCGGCGCAGGACCAGATGAGGTCGCGCACATGATGCTCGACGACCGCGGCGTTCATGCGCTCGGCAAGGTCTCCGAGGAGCGCAAGCTCGCGGAGCTCGCGCGCGCGGAGGTGCTGTGCGCGCCCTCACTGCACGGCGAGAGCTTCGGGATGGTGCTGACCGAGGCGTTCGCCGCCGCGACGCCCGTCGTCGCGTCGGACATCCCCGGCTACCGCGACGTCGTCCGCGACGGCCAGGACGGCATGCTCGTCGCGCCGGCAGACGCGCTCGCGCTCGCCGAGGCGCTGCGGGTCCTCGCGCTCGACTGGCGGCTGCGCGAGCGGATGGCGCGCGCGGCCCGCGAGCGGGCGGAGCGCTTCGCGTGGCCGCGCGTCGCTGCCGAGGTGCTCGACTGCTACGACGCCGCCCGCATGATCGGCTCGCCGGTGACGCGCATCGGGCGCGTCGCCGTGCGCCACGGCCTGGCGCCGAGCGACTTGCTGCCGCGGGTGCCCGCCGAGCGTCTGAAGAGCCTCGAGGCGCAGAGCGACGCCGAGCCGCTCGCGCGGGACAGCCGCCGCCGCCGCGCGCTGCGCCGCCTCGGGCTCGCCGCCAGCACGCTCGCGGCCGGGATGCTCGGCGGGCTCGCGCTGCAGCGGGTGGGCATCGCGAACGTCGCGGCGTCGCTCGTCGCCTCGAAGCCCGGCCTTCTGCTGGCCGGCCTCGGCCTGATGTGCGCAGCGGTCTTCGCCCGAGCGATCGCCTGGCACGCGATCCTGTCCACGGCCTCGACGTGGAAGCCCGTCCGGCGCCGCGACGCGATGCAGGGGACCTTCATCGGCGTGTTGATGTCGGCCACGCTTCCCGCCCGCACCGGCGAGCCGGCGCGCGCGGTCGTGCTCGCAAGGCGCCTCGGACGCGCCCGCGAGTCGCTCCCGCTCGTCTGGGCCACGATCGCCTCGCAGACGCTCTTGAACCTCTTCGCTCTCGCCGTTCTCGGCGCGGTGACGGTCTCGACCGTGCACTTCGAGGGCCACGCCGCCAGGACGCTCCTGTTCGTCGGCCTGATCCCCGTCGCCGCGGTTCTGCTGACGCTGCTCGGGCCTATCCTGCTCGGACCTGCGGCTGCCTCGCGCGCGGAGCGCATGCGCGACGCCCTCGCCGCGATCCGACCATCGCTGGCGCGCCTGCGTGACGGGCTGCACGCCTTTGGCAGCGTCCGCGAGAGCTCGGCCGCGACAGCGCTGCAGCTCGTGGCATGGGCGCTCCAGTGGGTCTCGTGCTGGCTGCTGCTCGTCGCGCTCGGGCTCGACGCGCAGGCGGGTGCCGGCGCGGCAGCCGCGGTTCTCTTCGCCGTCAACATCACCGCCGCGGTGCCCGTGACACCCGCGAACGTCGGCGTCTTCCAAGCCGCCTGCGCGGTGGTGCTGATCGGCGCCTACCACGTCTCGGCACCCGAAGCGATCGCCTACGGCATCGTCCTTCAGGCGGTCGAGCTCGCGAGCGCGCTGATCATGGGCCTGCCGGCGCTCGTCACCGAGGGCCTCTCCTGGCGTGAAGTTCGCCTGCGCACGGCACACGGAGCACCCGTGACGCTCGCTCCGCTTCCGGGCGCTGCTCGGACTGTCAGCGAACTGCAGAGCTAGGAGCGGGGGCCTCGAAGACCCCCGCTCCAGCGGATCGGCTCATCCCGAGACAGCTCAGCTCGGGATCGCGCCAACTCCTACGCCTTGATCTCCAGCGCTTCTTCGCTCGTCACAACCGTCGTAAGCGCCTGCGTGGCGGCTTCGAACGCACCACCGTTGGTATTGCTTTCGAGGTTGCAGAACTTCGATTTGGTCGTGCCTTTGTCCTGGAAGTGCTGCGGTTTCTGCGCGCCACCCGAGCCTTCGTATTCCTGCGTGGCCGTCGTGCTCATCACGTTCGGAGGTGTCACCGGAGCGATGATGCAGTTGCCGCCCACGCGCCCTTCGGGCGCTGCGCCTTCTTTGCCTTTGACTTTCACGACGAGGCCGCCGCCGAGGCATTCGAATTCGGCAAACAGGCCTTTGGCTTTCGTCGGGGTGAGCTCCTGGCCGACGGCCGGCGTTTTCGTTTTTTCGCCTGAGATGTAGCCGATCGGACCCTTCAGCGAGAACGTGCTGATCGTGCCTTCCGGTTCACCTTTGCTCTTGCAGATCGCGCCGATCGCGGGGATTCCGCAACCTTCGAACTTCGCGATCACGCTTTCGACTTCCTTCGTCACACCCGTCGAGAGGCGCTTGAGTTTCGCGGTCGCGCTCTGGGTGGTGCAGACGATCCTCGTTCCAGAGACGGTTTCCAGCACGCCTTCGCCGCCGGCCGATTTCAGCCCGGTTTTCCCGGGTTCCGGGCCTTTCTTGAATTCAAACTGTTTTTCGGAGGCCAGCGTTTTCGCTTTTTCCGTGCAGTTCGAGTCCTTGTATTTACCGGTCCCGGCCTGTGCGACACAGCGGCCGATTTCCGGCAGCGCCGATGCCGTGCCAGCCACGACCGCGGCGAGCGCCAGAGCAGCGACAAGGCAGATCCCCATGATCCTGATACGTTTCATCTCTCTCCCGTCCTCCGAATAGATGCAATAAATTGCAGCCCGTTTGCGACTCGTGAGTCGAGCCCACGGGGCTAAGTACCCGATTTGGCAGGAATTACGCGCGGATGTGCTGCAAAGGTCTCGGCGCACGCAGGCGTCTGCGCGAGTGCGGAGTATCCGTTGAGATGGCCGACGCCTGCGTCTACATGCTGCGTTGCGCCGACGGCTCTCTCTACACGGGCTGGAGCACCGACGTCCTCCGGCGTCTCGCCCGCCACCAGGCCGGCAAGGCCAGCCGCTACACCGCGAGCCGCCTCCCCGTCGAGCTCGCGCTCGTGCTGCCGATGGCCGACCGCGCCGCGGCCCGGCGCGAGGAGGCACGGATCAAGGCGCTCGACCGGGCGTCGAAGCTGGCGCTGATCGCCGCGCGCACGAGACGGGCCGCCGACGTGGTGGCGCAGGTGTCGAGGTCCGGGCCGTAGTTAGGGCATGATGGGGGCATGGCTTCACGACCGCAGGGACGCAGCGTCAAGATCTCAGACGACGAGCGCGGCGGCTGGTCCTCGGACCGCCCGCGCCGCGACGGCGCGCCGCCGCGTCCGCCCAACTTGACCGTCCACTGCCGCGTGCTCGCGCCGGCCGACCGCCTGCGCTACTCGCCGGGCAGCCTACTCGTCGTCGTCTCGGCCTCCGCGGCCGAGCGCGACGGCTTCCTCGAGCGCCTGATCGAGGACCGCGGATCGCTGCTCTCGCCGGGCAAGGTGCGTGCGCTCCTGGCCGGCAAGGTCGCGCAGGAGGACCTCGAGGCCCGAGCGCAGGAGCTCCTGCTGGCGGCGGTCGCGAAGCGCCTGGAGAACCGCGAGACGGTCGTGCTGGCGCTCGATGGTCTCGAGACGGCCGACCGCGAGCCGTTCGTGCGCATCGCCGCGGCGAACAAGCGCCCGCGCCACCTGATCCTGATCGAGACGACGCGCGACCAGGTGCAGGAGGACGACGCCGCGGCGCTCAACGAGCTGCGCCGAGCGCTCGACGCGGGCGAGCTCGGGGCAGAGGGCTTTCAGACGGCGCTGCGCCTCGGGGGCGGTACCGCTGTGGAGGTCAAGCGCATCCTGTTTCGCCCGCCGCCGCGCGAAGACGACTGAGAGGGCGCCTCAGGCCAGCGCGGGCTCGCCCGTCCCCGTCAGGGGGTCCTCTTCTTCGACGGCCCCGTCGGGCGGGTCGACGTCGGCGATCTCGCCGAACAGCGAGGGGTCGCGGCTCGATCCGCGGATCACGTCGTCGGGCGAGCCGTCTGGCAGCAGCCGGACCTGGCGCGTGCCGAAGTAGATCGCCTGGGGATGGTGGGCGACGAGCGCCAGCGTCGACTGCTCGGGAATCGGCGCGTAGCCGTCGCTGATCGTCATCCCGATCTGCTCGAGTCCGAGCAGCTTCTCGACCTTCAGGTGCTCTGACTGCTCGGGCACCGCCGGGTAGCCCCACGAGTAGCGGCGTCCCTGCGTCGCGGGGATCTCGAGCATCTTGCGCACCTCGTAGTGCAGCCACTCGGCGAGCCCCTCGGCGGTCTGCACGCCGAGGCCGTGGACGAACAGCTGCTCGGCGAACTCGCCTTCTGCCTCCAGGCGCGCCATCAGCTCGGTCACCTCGCTGCCGACCGTGACGGCCTGCACGGCGATCACGTCGAGCTCGGGCGGAGGCGCGCCGTCGAGCGCCGGGCGGAAGAAGTCCGCGAGGCAGATGCGGTCCCCCTTCGGCTGGCGGGGGCAGACGAAGCGCGTGAGCTCGGTCTCGCGGTCCTCGGGGTCGAGGATCACGATCTCGTTGCCGAGCGCGTAGCAGGGGAAGAAGCCGAGCAGCGCGCGCGGATGCAGGTAGGTCTGCTCGCGCCACATCCGCTCCAGGCGCGGGCGGAAGTCGTCGTTCAGGAGCTTCTGCCAGGCCGCGCCTTTGACGCCGCGACCGCCCCAGTGGAGCTTGAAGAGCACGTGCGTGTCGAGATGGCGGTAGACCTCGTCGAGGTCGACGGGGATCTCCTGGACGCCCCAGAACGAAGGCGTGGGTATCGGGACGTCCGTGCGCGCGGACGAGCGCACGGAGTCATCGGCGAAGTTCAGCTGCTCCTCGGGCGCGTCGCCTTTGGCTCGGAACTCGCTCGCGCCCGCGCGCAGCTTCTCGCCGAGCGCCTCGCGCGCATCGGAGTCGATCAGCTGGTCCATCACCGCCAGGCCCTCGAAGGCGTCCTTGCAGTAGAAGACGCCGGGCTCGTAGATCTCCTCGGACTCCTTGCCGCCGGGGAACAGCGCGCGGTAGCCGAAGGCGCGGTTGATCGCCGCGCCGCCGATCAGCACGGGGAACTCGAGCCCCTTTGCGTGCAGCTCCTGGATGCAGGCCGGCATCTGCTTGGAGGTCGAGACGAGCAGCGCCGAGAGGCCGATCGCGGTCGCCTCGTGCTCCTGCGCGGCGTCGACGATCGTCTGGATCGGCACCTGCTTGCCGAGGTCGACGACGGTGTAGCCGTTGTTCGTGAGGATCGTGTTCACGAGCGACTTGCCGATGTCGTGCACGTCGCCGAAGACCGTCGCGAGCACCACGGTGCCCTTCGTGTAGCCCTCGATCTTGTCGAGGTATTTCTCGAGCTGGGCGACCGCGCGCTTCATCACCTCGGCCGACTGGAGCACGAACGGCAGGATCAGCTCGCCGGCGCCGAACTTGTCTCCGACCTCCTTCATCGCCGGCAGCAGCACCTCGTTGAGCGTCGGCACCGCGCCGATCTTCTCGACGCTGCGATCGATCCAGACCTCGACGCCGTCCTTGCGGCGGCGCAGGATGTGGAAGTGGAGCGCCTCCTCGGGCTCCATGCCCTCGGTCGGGTCCGCGGCACCCTGGGCGGTGTCCTCCTCGCCCTTGGACTCGAAGTGCTCGATGAAGCGCTCGAGCGCGTCCTCGCGGCGATTGAAGACGAGGTCGTCGGCGAGCTCGCGCTCCTCGTCGGAGATCTCTCCGTAGGGGGTGATGTGGTTCGGGTTGACCATCGCCAGGTCGAGTCCCGCCTGCACGCAGTGGTGCAGGAACACCGAGTTCAGCACGGCGCGGGCCCCCGGCGAGACGCCGAAGGAGACGTTCGACACGCCCAGCGAGGTCTTCACCGACGGGATCTCGGCCTTGATGCGCTTGATGCCCTCGATCGTCTCGACTGCCGAGGGGCGCCACTCCTCGTCGCCCGTCGTGAGCGTGAAGGTGAGGCAGTCGAAGATCAACAGCTCGGGGTCCATGCCGTGCTCCTCGCAGCAGAGGTCACGGATCCGCTTGGCGACCTCGACCTTGCGCTCGGCCGTCTTGGCCATGCCGACCTCGTCGATCGTCAGCGCGATCAGCGCCGCGCCGTGCGCGAGCGCGACCGGCACCACGCGGTCGAGCTTGTCGCGCCCCGCCTCGAGGTTCACCGAGTTGACGATCGGCCGGCCCGGGATCTGCTCGAGCGCCCGTTCGATCACCTCGGGCTCGGTCGAGTCGACCTGGATCGGCGCGGGCTGGGTGAGCGAGACCTTCTTCGCGAGGATCCGCATCTGTTCGTCCTCGTCCTGGCGCTCGGTCAGCGCGACGCAGAGATCGAGCACGTGCGCGCCTCCGGAGACCTGGTCCTCTGCGATCTGCACGAGCCCGTCGTAGTCGTCGGCGAGCAGCAGCTCCTTCGCCTTGCGCGAGCCCTGCGAGTTGACCCGCTCGCCGACCATCGTCGGGGGCGGGTCCTGGGCGAGCGGCGTGGCGGCGATCATCGAGGAGATGTGTGCTGCGCGCGGGGCGGGGCGGGGCCCGACGGCCCGGCCGCCGACGCGCTCGACGATCGCGGCGATGTGCGCGGGCGTCGTGCCGCAGCAGCCACCGACGACGCCGACGCCGTAGCGCTCGACGAACTCCTTCAGCGCCTCCGCGAGCGGTTCGGGCTGCTCGGGGAAGATCGTCTCGCCGTCGGGGCCCTGGAGCGGCAGGCCGGCGTTCGGGATGCACGCGACCGGCACCGGACAGAACTCGCCGAGGAAGCGGATCGCATCGCGCATGTCCTCGGGCCCCGTCGAGCAGTTCAGGCCGATCACGTCGACCTTCAGGCCCTCGAGCGTCGTCAGCACCGAGGAGATGTCGGTCCCGAGAAGCATCTTGCCGCCGTTGGGCAGCAGCGACACCGACGTGTGGATCGGGACCGTCCGGCCGGTGCTCTTGAAGGCGGCGCGTGCTCCGAAGATCGCCGCCTTGACCTCGAGGATGTCCTGCGCCGTCTCGATGATCAGCAGGTCGACGCCGCCGTCGAGCAGCCCCGCGGCCTGCTCCTCGAAGACCTCGACGAGCTCGCCGAAGCGGATCTGCCCGAGCGTCGGGTCCTCGGAGGCCGGCAGGTATCCCGTCGGGCCGATCGAGCCCGCCACGAAGCGGCTCTCGCCCGCGGCGGCACGCGCGATCTCGGCGGCCTTCGTGTTGATCTCGACGGTGTAGTCGGCGAGGCCCCACTCGTCGAGCTTGATCCGCGACGCCTGGAACGTATCGGTCTCGAGCACCTCGGCGCCGGCGTCGATCATCGAGGAGTGCACGCCCTCGATCACGTCCGGACGGTTGAGCACGAGCGCCTCGTGGCACTTGCCGGCGAGCCCGCCGTAGTCCTCCTGCGTCAGCTCGAACTGCTCGAGCGTCGCGCCCATGCCGCCGTCGTAGACGACGACGCGCTCGGAGACCGCCTGCAGGTAGTTGCGCTTGCTCATTGCAGGCAATGCTAGCCCGCGGCGCCCGCGGCGGACGGATCGCACGCCTCCACGATCCGGCGCCCGCCTCGTTTATCGCCCCGATGCCCCGGGTAGCCGAATGGTGTGATGGTGTGGTTCATCGCCTCGGCTCTGGTCGTGCTGCTGGGATGGGCGCTGTGGCCGCTCGTGTCGCTTCGCTCATACCGCGCGCGCGAAGGCGCGCAGCAATTCGTCACGCTCGAGTACTCGGGGCTACCGGTGAAGGTCGACCTGCAGGCCATCCCCTCGGCGCGCTCCCCGCGCCGGCGAACGGCCCGTCCGGGCCCGCTGTCAGCCGGCGCCGGCCCGCGCTGACGCTGCTCACTTTATGAACAGCATCTCCGAGTACTTCGGCAACGGCCAGAGGTCGTCTGCGACGAGCTTCTCCAGGCGATCGGCGACGTCGCGCACGTCCTCCATCGCCGGCATCACCGTGTCGCGCATGTAGACGGCGTCCTTGTGGATGTCCTCGGGGTGGTTCTGCTCGAGGTTGGCGTCCTCGAGCTTGAGGATCGCGAAGTGCAGCTCTTTGATGAGCGGCTCGACCTCGCCGATCAGGTCGTCCATCTCCGAAAGTTTGAGCTCGTTGAGGTGGCGGATCGAAGCCGGCAGCAGCATCGTGCGCGCGATCATCACAGCCGTCTCCGCCTCGATGTTGACGTTGATGACGTACTGCTCGGTGAACACCTCCTCGCGCGACTCGAGCTCGCGTTTGGAGAGCACCTTGTACTTCCTGAACGCGGCGACCGTCTGTTTGTTCGTGAGCCACGGCAGCGCGTCGGGCGTCGTCCTCAGGTTGGCAAGGCCTCGTTTGGCGGCCTCCCTGTGCCAATCCTCGGAGTAGTTGTCGCCGCCGAAGACGATCTGCTTGTTCGCCGACCAGACGTCCTTGACGAGGCTCATCATCGCCTTCTCGAGGGTCGCGCCCGATTTCTTGAGCGCCGTCGTCAGCTTCTCGGCGAGGTCGTCGACGGACTCCGCGACGATCGTGTTGAGCACCGTGTTCGGGAACGAGGGCGAGCTGCTCGACCCCAGCGCGCGGAACTCGAACTTGTTGCCCGTGAAGGCGAACGGGCTCGTGCGGTTGCGGTCGCCGCCGTGCATCGGCATCGGTGGCAGCACCGGCGTGCCGAGACCGAGGAACGAGCCCGGCTTGGACGCCTGCACCTTGTTGCTCGCGATCGCCGCGAAGACCTTCTCGAGCTCGGCGCCGAGGAAGATCGAGATGATCGCCGGGGGTGCCTCGTTGGCTCCCAGCCTGAAGTCCTGTCCGGCGCTCGCGATCGAGGCCCGCAGCAGCGCCTGGTGCTTGTTGACCGCCTGGATCACGGCCGCGCAGAAGAACAGGAACTGGAGGTTCTCCGCCGGCGTGTCGCCGGGGTCGAGCAGGTTCAGCCCCGAGTCGGTGCCCATCGACCAGTTGTTGTGCTTGCCCGAGCCGTTCACGCCGGCGAACGGCTTCTCGTGGAGCAGGCACACCAGGCCGTAGCGGCGCGCCGTCGTCTGCATGATCTGCATCGTCAGCAGCTGATGGTCGGCGCCGGCGTTCGAGTTCTCGAAGATCGGCGCGACCTCGTACTGGTTCGGCGCGACCTCGTTGTGGCGCGTCTTGATCGGCACCCCGAGCTTCGCGAGCTCGAGCTCGACCTCGAGCATGCAGGCGAGGATCCGCTCGGGGATCGAGCCGAAGTAGTGGTCGTCGAGCTCGTGGCCCTTCGGCGGCTTGGCGCCGAACAGCGTGCGGCCGGTCGTCACGAGGTCGGGCCGTTCGAAGTAGTACTGCTCGTCGATCAGGAAGTACTCCTGCTCGCAGCCGATCGTCGTGAACACGCGCGAGGCGCCCTCGACGCCGATCAGGTCGAGCGCGCGGATGGCGGCGCCCGAGAGCGCGTCCATCGAACGCAGCAGCGGGATCTTGTGATCGAGCGCCTCACCGGTCCAGGAGGTGAAGGCCGTCGGGATGCACAGCAGCGCGCCGTTGGGGTTCTCGAGGATGAAGGCGGGTGAGGTGGGGTCCCACGCCGTGTAGCCGCGCGCCTCGAAGGTCGCGCGGATGCCGCCGGTCGGGAACGAGGAGGCGTCGGGCTCGCCCTGGATCAGCTCCTTGCCGGAGAACTCGGCGATCGCCGTGCCGTCGCCGACGGGGCCGTAGAACGAGTCGTGCTTCTCGGCGGTCGAGCCGGTGAGCGGCTGGAACCAGTGCGTGTAGTGGGTGGCGCCCTTCTCCATCGCCCATTCCTTCATCGCCTGTGCGATCGAGTCGGCGAGCGTCGTGTCGAGCGCCTCGCCGCGGGCGAGCGTGCGCTGGAGCGCCTTGTAGACGTGCTTCGGCAGCCGGCTGCGCTGGACCGCCGGGGAGAAGACGTTGGCCCCGAAGACCTGGTTGTCGGGGGCTGTCAGGTCGAGCGCGCCTAGCGTTGCTCCGTTGGCGCTCCACTGCGCGGCGGTGACGTTCTGCTGACGGGTCCTTGGCATGGCCTCGATCGAATCCTCCTGGAGAATGGCTCGGCTGCACGGGCGGCGGCGAACCGGCGCCGGCTGTCAATCGTAGTGCCAGGCCGCCATCGGGGCATCACGCCCTGTGGCGAAATCGCGCCGCCCCTCTTTGGACAACGGGCCAAACGGTGCCGGGGCGCGGCACCGCGCTTGCGCGCTCAGGGGAGCAGCGGGTAGGTGCCCGCCACCACGCGCCCCGTGTTCGGGTCGACGTGGGTGCTCGGCGGGACCTTCGCGATCGACGCGGTGAGCTGGCCCTGGACCGGGCCGCCGCCGGGCAGCGTCGCCCGCGCCTTGCCGGCGAGGCTCGGAGCCAGCCTGTAGTGCACGGTCCACACGCCCGTCTTGACGGGGACGACGTGCCAGATGAAGGTCCTCGTGGCGTTGTGGGGGAGCGCTCCGAGCGCCCAGGTGTTGACGTAGACCGTCTGCGCGCCGCCGGGCTGGCTCACCTCCTGGGTCGACACAGGAGGCCGTGCGCGTGGGCCGGGGCCCCGTTCGATCACCCAGATCGGGCGCTTGTCGGAGGCCAGTTCGGGATGGTTTTCGGTGTAGTAGAAGGAGTCGAGCGTGACCGCGACGTTGGGGATCGTCGCCGAGCCGGGGTTGCGGACCCTGAGCGCGAACACCGTCGGTTTCGCGATCGACTGCTTGGTGGGGAACACGGCGTTCAGGACTTCAAGCGAGTAGGTCCTCGACGGTTCGCTCGCGTCCAGCCGTGCGCCGCCGCCGCCGCAGCCGCTCGCGATGAACACCGCGAGCACGCCCGCCCCCGCGAGCGCGGGCAGCCGGAGCGCCGCGAGCGCCGGCAGCCGGGAGCTCCCCGTGCGGTAGGCACGGCGCACCACTGCAACCTCTCTGCACCTCCCCCACACGATCGCGCCACGATACCAGCGGGCGCAGGTGCGGAGCGGCGGTCGGCCGCCACCTCCGGCGCCGGCGACCGGCGGCCGTCGGCCGCCACCTTCGGCGGTGAGGAGCGCCCGCTGCGGGCTGCCGCCGGCGCCGGTGGCGACTGGCGCGCACACGCCCCCATCGCGTACAGTTACGGGCGGCAGCAATCCGACCCGAGGGAGGGCGAAGAGAGAGATGGTGCGCAGCGTCGCCGAGCGGACGTTCCCGTCGGTCAGGCACGTGCTCGAAGAATTCGGGGACATGATGATCCTGACCGGCAGGACCATCTGGTCGGCGCTGAGGCCGCCCTATCCCTATGGCGGCGAGTTCGTCTCGCAGTTCCTGTTCGCGCTGCGGCTCGTGTGGTTCCCGCTGCTCATCTCGACGGTCGCGATCAACTACGGAGCACCGGGGCTGCAGGCGGGCAACTTTCTGACCCTATTCGGCGCGCTCGACCGCCTCGGCGGCTTCTTCGTGCTCGCGGCGATCCGCGAAATCGGCCCTCTGATCACCTCGATCGTCGTCGCCGGGGTCGCCGGCACCGCGATCACGGCCGACCTCGGGGCGCGCAAGGTGCGCGAGGAGCTCGACGCCCTGCAGGTGCTCGGCGTCGACCCGGTCAAGAACCTCGTCGTGCCGCGCTTCCTCGCCCTGATGGTCGTGACCGGCCTGTTCGACATCTACGCGCTGCTGTTCGGGATCTTCGGGGGGATTATCGCGGCGCTCGCGTTCGGGCAGCCGCTCGGGCCGTTCTGGGGGACGCTGTTCGCCAACGCGTCGGTCACCGACCTGTGGGGCTCGGTCCTGAAGACGACGATCTTCGGGGCGATAGTCGCGATCGTGTGCTGCTACAAGGGCATGAGCGCATCCGGCGGCGCCGAGGGCGTCGGCCGCGCGGTGAACGAGGCCGTCGTGATCTCGTTCCTCGGCATCGGCGCCTTCAACTACGTCTTCACGCAGACGCTGCTCGCCACCCACCCGAACATCCTGGTGATCAAGTGAACGAGCTGCTCGCGCTCCCGCGTGAATGGCTCTCCTCGACCGGCGAGATCGGTCGCTTCACGGGCAACATCGTCCGCGACGTCTTCGGCCTCCGCGTGTTTCGCTTCTTCGGCGAGGCGCTCCGCCAGTCCGGCATCCTGATCGTCGGCTCGACCGCCGTGATCTGGGCGCTGGTGTTCGTCACGGGGCTCGGCACCTGCGGCATCGAGGCCGCGTACTTCAACCAGTCGACGGGCACGCCGACGTACTCGGGCGTGTTCGCTGCCTGGTGCAACCTGCGCGAGGCCGTCCCGTACGTGTTCGGATACATGCTGGCGGCGAAGGTCGGCACCGGAATCGTCGCGGAGCTCGGCGCGATGAGGATCTCCGACGAGATCGACGCGCTCGAGGTGATGGGGATCGACTCCGTCACGTTCCTCTGCGCGACGCGGCTGCTCGCAGCCTGGATCGTGCTCCCGTTCATGTACATAGGCGCGGTCGGCGTGGCCTACATCGCCTCCTACATCGCGGTCGTGCAGCAGATCGGCTTCACCTCAGCCGGCGGCTACCTACTCGTGTTCTGGCAGTTCCAGAACGCCCCCGACTTCTTATACAGCCTGATCAAGGGCATGTTCATGGCGACCGCGATCGTGCTCGTCGCCTGCTATTACGGCTACAACGCCAGCGGCGGCCCCGTAGGGGTGGGAACCGCCACGGCGAAGTCCATGGTCCTGAACCTGATTCTCGTGAACCTGATCGGCATGCTGGGCACACAGGTCTTCTGGGGCGCCAATCCACGCGCCCCGATCGGAGGCTGAGATGGCGGTCCAGGAGCCACGGCCGGCCTCGCCGGGCGGCGAGGAGCAGGAGTTCGAGCACCACACCGGCGAGATCCGCGCCACGGGCGAGCCGGACGCGATCGAGTTCGTCGACGTGCACAAGTCCTTCGGGCGCAACCACGTGCTGCGCGGGCTCAACATGTCGCTGCCCGAGAACAAGATCTCGATGATCCTCGGGCCCTCGGGCACCGGCAAGTCGGTCTGCATCAAGCACATCGTCGGCCTGCTCTATCCGGACGCCGGCGACGTGATCGTGCACGGGCAGTCGATTCCGAGCCTGCGCGACGCCGAGCTGTTCGAGACCCGCAAGAAATTCGGCGTTCTGTTCCAGGACGGCGCCCTGTTCGGGTCGATGAACCTGTGGGACAACGTCGCCTTCCCCCTGCGCCAGCACACGCTGAAGGGCGAGGACGAGATCGCCGAGATCGTCGACCGGCGCATGCGCGAGGTGGGTCTCGGCGGCGAGGGCGCGAAGATGCCCAACGAGCTCTCGGGCGGCATGCGCAAGCGCGCGGGCTTCGCGCGCTCGCTCGTGCTCGATCCGGAGATCGTCCTCTTCGACGAGCCCGACTCGGGCCTGGACCCCGTTCGCACGGCGCTGCTGTGTGAGCTGATCAAGGAGATCCACGCCGAGAACGGCGGCTGCTACGTCGTGATCACGCACGACATCATGAGCGCCCGCCGGGTAGCCGAGCACATCTCGGTCCTGTGGAAGGGAAGGATCGTGGAGTCGGGGCCGGCAGAAGAGCTGTTCGCCTCGGAGAACCCGTTCGTCAGGCAGTTCCTCTCCGGCGAATCGGCCGGGCCGCTCGGGATGGAGTGAGCCCGGCGGCCCCTCGCGGCCGCCGGCCTGATGCATCACGGTCGTACCTCCGACCATTAGCCTCATTACCGTGACCGCAGCTCGGATCATCAGTGCGCTCGTGGGTGGCGCGGCTCGCCGGCCCCGGCTCGTCGTCGTGGTCGCCGTCGTGCTGGCCGTCGCCGGGGCCGCGCTCGCGCTGCGCCTGCGCCCGACGGCGGCGACGGACACCTTCGTCTCGGGCTCGAGCCCCACCTACAAGGCGACGCAGAGCTTCTACCGGAGCTTCGGTGAAGAGCCGATCGAGGTGCTCGTCAAGGGCAACCTCCAGCAGCTCGTGCTGAGCACCGACATCGAGCGGCTCGTCGGTCTCGAGGGCTGCCTCTCGGGCAACGTCCCCGCCGCCGCGCTCGCCGCCGAGGGCGGCCCCAACGGCCCCTGCGGCCAGCTCGCGCGCGCCCACACGGTGAAGGTCGTGTTCGGCCCCGGCACGTTCGTCAACGAGGCCGCCAGCCAGATCAACGAACAGCTCGCGACGCAGACCAAACAGGCGGAAGCGCAGGCCAGGCAGGCACAGGCGGTCGTCACGCGCGAGGCGCTCGCACGCGGGTTGAGCTCCTCCGAAGCCGCGAGCCTCGGAAGCCAGGCGAGCAAGATCACGATCGAACGCTTCCAGGAGGGGCTGCTGCGGGCGGCGCTCCAGTACAGCCTCACCTCGCAGCCGAGCATCGACAACGCCAAATTCGTCTCCTCGCTCGTGTTCGACTCGAGCAAGCCGGCAGGTACGCCCAAGCAGCGCTTCGCTTACCTGTTCCCGAGCCCGAACGCGGCGCTCGTCTCGGTGCGCCTGAAGTCGGGCCTGTCCGAGTCGGCGCGCACGCACACGATCGCGCTGATCCGCAGCGCCGTCGCGATGAGTCAGTGGCGGCTTCAGCACGGGGGCACCTACCTCGTGACCGGCGAGCCCGTGATCGTCGCCGACCTCAGCCACTCGATCACGAGATCGATCGAGCTGCTGCTGATCGCCGTGCTGCTCGTGATGGCGGGGACGCTCGCGCTGATCTTCACCGGCCGCCCGCGGCTGCTGCCACTGGCGCTGGCGCTGCTCGCGACCGCGCTCACGTTCGCGGCGCTGTCGATCGTCGGCGCGTCGCTGACGATGGCCTCGATCGCCGTGCTGCCGGTGCTCGTCGGCCTCTCTGTCGACTACGCGATCCAGTTCCAGACGCGCGCCGAGGAGGCGCTCGACGACGGCGAGGGTGGCGGACGCGTGGGCACTCTGCGGCGGGCGGCCACCCAGGGCGGTCCGACGATCGCGACGGCGGCGGCAGCGAGCGCGGCCGCGATCCTCGTGCTCGCGCTCTCGCCCGTGCCGATGGTGCGCGGCTTCGGCGTGCTGCTCGTGATCGGCGTCGCGATCGCGCTGCTGTGCGCGTTCACCGTCGGCGCCGCCGCCCTCGCGCTGACGCGCGAGGTCGGCGCCGCCGCCCTCGCGCTGACGCGCGACGAGCACCTCCCGTCGCTCGCCGCGGGGGCAGCGGGGGCGGGCTCGGCCCGGCGGCGCCGTGCGGGACGCCTGCCCGTACGCGTGTCCTCGGCTGCGGCGGGCGCCCGCTCGCTCGTGGGCGAGCCGCTCGCCGCAGCCTGGCGTGGCGCGCGCGAGCTCGCACGCGTGAACCCCCTGAGCCGCGCCGTCTCCCACGGCGCGCTGGTCGTGGCCGTGCGCCAGCCCCAGCGCGTGCTGCTCGTGGGCCTCGCGCTCGCCGCGCTCGGCTGGGGTCTCGACACGCAGACGCGCGTCGAGACCGACATCACCAAGCTCGTGCCGCAGAGCCTCTCCTCGCTTCAGAACCTGTCGACGCTCGAGCGCGCCACGGGCGTCGGCGGGGGCATCGACCTGATGCTCTCCGGGCACGATGTCGCGCGCGCCTCGACGATCGAATGGATGAGCGCGTACGAGAGCGCGATGCTGAAGCGCTTCGGCTACAGCGCGACGCGCGGCTGCGGCAAGGCGCGCCTGTGCCCCGCCTTCTCGCTGCCCGACCTCTTCCAGGGCCAGGCGCTCGGCGGCACGGGCTCGCCGAAGCTCTCGCAGGCCTCGGTCGACGGCCTGCTAGAAGCGATCCCGCCGTACTTCTCGCAGGACGTGATCACCTCCGATCGCCGGCAGGCGACGCTCGCGTTCGGGATCCGCCTGATGGGGCTCGACCAGCAGCACCAGCTGATCGACCAGATGCGCGCGAGCCTTCACCCTCCGCCCGGCGTGAGCGCGCAGCTCGTCGGGCTGCCCGTGCTCGCCGCGCAGTCCGGCGCGCAGGTGGCTTCGCCCTGGCGGCGCCTGGAGACGCTGCTCGCGGGGCTCGCGGCCGTCGCGCTCGTGCTGCTGCTGGCGTTCCGCGGCGATCGCCGCCGCGCGCTTGCGCCGCTCGCGCCGATCGCGCTCGCGACGGGCTGGTCGGCGCTGATCCTGTTCGCCGTGCGCGTGCCGCTGAACCCGATGTCGGTGACGCTCGGTGCGCTCGTGATCGCGATCTCGACCGAGTTCAGCGTGCTGCTCTCCGAGCGCTTTCGCCAGGAGCGGCTCGCCGGTCGCGATACGGTCGAGGCGCTGCGGCGCTGCTACCGCCGCACCGGCGCCGCGGTGGCGGCCTCGGGGGTCACCGCGATCGCGGGGTTCGGCGTGCTCGCGTTGTCGGACATCAGGATGCTCCGCGACTTCGGGATCGTCACGCTGATCGACCTCAGCGTCTCGCTCGTCGGCGTGCTCGTGGCCCTGCCCGCGGCGCTCGTGATCGCCGAACGCGGCGAGCCGGCTGCGCTCGCTCGGGGCCCTCGCGCCGGGCGCGTCGGGGATGCCCTGGCCGGCCTCGGCCCGGCGAGCGTTGGCAAGCGCGTCGGGCGCACGACCCGAAGGGCTGGGTCGGGCCATGAGCCGGCCTGAGGAGCACGAAGGGGAGGGGCCGGAGAGCGCACGCGCGGCGTCGGGAGGACTCGGCCCCGGCCCGCGGCCGGGTTACGGTCGTTACGTCGGCCTGCTCGGCGTCCTGATCGTCGTGCTCGCGCTGCTCAACGCCGCGCTCTCCAAGCACAACGGCGCGAGCGGCCTCGAACCGGGGCGCCGGCTGCCGCCCTTCGCGGTGCCGCTCGCGACTGGGAACCTGCCCGGGCAGGCGAACGTCGCGACGACTGCCGATCAGGGCGCGGCGGGCCGCAAGCCGGCGTGCTCGGTGCGCGGTCCGCAGATCCTCAACATCTGCCAGCTCTATGAATCCGGGCCGGTCGTGCTCGCGCTGTTCGTCGACTCGGGGTCCTGCCCGGCGATCCTCGGCGACATGCAGGCCCTCGTGCGCCCGTTTCCGGGGGTGCGCTTCGCGGCGGTGGCGCTCGGCGGCGACCGCAGTTCGGTGCGCGGCGCGATCCGTGCACGTGGCGTGAGCTTCCCCGTCGGCATCGACGGCGACGGCGCGCTGCTCGGGCTCTATCGCGATGCGACCTGCCCGCAGGTCACCTTCGCCTACCCCGGTGGCGTCGTGCAGAGCCGCGCACTCCTCACGCGCCCGTCGCAGGCGGCGCTTCGCGCGCGCGTCCAAACGCTGCTCGCCGGCTCAGAGCAGCGCGGATGGAGGCCACCGGCGCGATGAGCGGCGGCGGCCCGCCCGCCTCGCCCGAGGCGCCGCGCGAGCCCGAGCCGGTGCTCGGCTGGCTCGCGCGCGAGGTCGAGCAGGAGCTGCCGCAGCTGCGCCTGATCAGCTGCGAGGCGCACGTGGGCAGGGGGGAGGCGCTGACGGCGGCCTGCCCCGGGGATCTCCGCGAGCGACTGCGGGGCCTCTCCAACCAGTTCCGCGGCGCGCGCGCGATCGGGATCCGCCGCGAGCCTGTACCCGCCGCGTACCGCGTGTTCTTCCGCCAGATCGGCCTCGACCCCGACATCGAGCACACGCCGATCGAGGCGGCGGTCCGCGAGCGCATGCTGCGCGGCGGCTTCCTCCCCGGCACGCTGCTCGAGGACGCGCTGCTGATCGCGCTGCTCGACACCTCGATCCCCGTCTGGGCGCTCGCCTCGGAGGGCATCGAAGGGCCGCTCGGCATCCGCGTGAGCGCCGAGGGAGAGCGCCTCGGCGGCGCGCCGGGCGACCCCGCGCTGCCCGGCGGGCGGCTCGTGATCGCAGACGCCTCGACCCCGCTCGCGGTCCTCTTCGGCGAGCTCGCCTCCCTTCACGTGCCCGCCGCGGACACCCGCCGGCTGACGCTCTTCGCCGTCGCCGTCGCCGGCGTGCCCGGGCTCTACGCCGAGGAGGCGCTGTGGATCTCGAGGACAGCGCTCGAGCACCGCTGAGGCGCTCGGCGGCGGTGGCGCGAGCCTGCGCGCGGGCCGCGGAGGCGCTGTTAGAATCGCGTTGCGCCAACACGGAGGAGAGCGGGTGTGACGTGACCCGATCCGGTCAGCTGATTCTTGATCGCCGAACGATGGACGCCAGCGTCGGCGGGCGCTCGGACGGCGAGCGCGAGGCACGCCACGCCCTGCGCGCGCAGGTCGCGAGGCTCGAGCGCGAGCTCTCGGCGATCGTCGCCGAGCGCTTCCCGTTCATCCCCGCCGCGGCCGCGGCCGCCGGCGAGGGCTGCGGCTCAGGGCCGTCACTGCTGGGGCTCGAGCAGCTCGAGCGCACCCGCGACACGCTGGCCGGGCGCCTTCAGGAGCTGCGCCGGCTCGCCGGCGAGCGCGACGAGCACGAGCGCCTCGCCCACGAGCTGCTCGAGCAGATGAAGCTCGAGCCCGGACGCTACAGGCACGTGCGCCTCCCCGTCCGCGACCTCGGGCAGGGAGGCTGTGGCGTCTGGCACGTGCGCCCGCGCCGAGGGCTGATCGGCATGCTCGCGGGCTGGTGGCAGCTCAAGCTGTCGTCAGGCTGTCCGTTACCCAGGGGGCCGCTACCCAGCGGCCCCGATCGGTGGAGCTGAGCATCATCGCGAGCGTGCGGCGCTGACGTTCGGTCATCGAGCCGATCGTCTTCTTCTCGGACATCGGGATCTGCGAGAGGAATTTGCGACAGCGCGTCTGACCCCAGCGGCGCTGGCTCATCAGCAGGTCGGCCACGGCCATGCTCTCGGCCTCCCAGGGGCACTCGAGGATGACCTCCCACGCATCGAGCTGCCCGGTCGCCACGCGGCGCTTGAGCTCGGCGCGGGCGAGTCGAACCTGGTTGGCGCGCTCCAGGGCGCGCATGTGCTGGGGGCCGGCAGGGGACATCGTCACTGTCGCTGTCGCGTTCATTTAGGCATCTCCCCGTCGGCGCCGTGCGGGTGACCACGGCGCGCGACATGCTTGCTCGGGTGTTGACAAATGCTGTGCACGCCCGCCATGCCGCTGGGAACCGGCCGCGAGGGACCACGGCTGTCTTCCCCCCACCCCTCTAGGTTTTTGGGGCGAACCCCGGAACGGCCATGCAGAGCGCTCTGAGAAGCTACGACAGCGCGGGGCGCTCGGTCAACACCATGGCAACAGTTCCTACGCTAGAAGCGACCTTTTTTGTTGGCTGCCCCATTTGTGAAGAAATGGACAAGTCCTGCGAGGGGACCGGCGCCGGCCGATCAGGCCCCATCCGGCCCCGGGAGCGGGCCGTGCTCGGCCTCGAAGTCCGCCTTGACGGTGGCGAACACGTCGAGCGCGCGGTCGAGCGTCGGGCGGTCGTGGGTCGCCATCACGCTCGTGCGCAGCAGTGCGCCCGCGGGCGGAACGGCGGGATGCAGGGCGCAGTTGGTGAAGACGCCGCCGTCGTAGAGGGCCCGCCAGAGCAGTGCCGCCTTCCAGTCGTCGCCGACGAGCACGGGGATGATCGGGGTCCGAACGCGCTCGCCGGGGGCCTGCTCGGCCGGGCCGAGGCGCACCGCCTCGCCGCCCAGCACGCGGAACCCGAGTTGCTCGAGCCCCTCGGCGAAGTAGGCCGCGTGCTCGAGCACGTCGGCCATCAGCCGCGCGCCCTCGGGGGAGCGCAGGACCCGCAGCGCCGCGAGCGCGGCGCCGAGCGCCGCGGGGACCGCCGAGGCGGTGAACAGGAAGGCACGCGAGGAGATGCGCAGGTAGTCGATCACCTCCCCAGGGCCGGCGACGAAGCCCCCGCACGCCGCGAGCGACTTCGAGAAGGTGCCCATCCGCAGGTCGACGCGATCCTCCACGCCGAGCAGCTCGCTGGCTCCCGCGCCGCGCGCTCCGAGCACGCCGGCGCCATGCGCCTCGTCGACCATCAGCCGCGCTCCGTGGCGGGCGCACAGCTCTGAGATCTCCACGAGCGGGGCGACGTCGCCCTCCATCGAGAACACGCCGTCGACGACCACCAGCACCCCGCCGCCGTCGTCCTCGGCGCGGACGAGCGCGCGCTCGAGCTTGTCGAGCCGGTTGTGGCGGAACGGGCGCATCTTCGCCCGCGAGAGCAGCACGCCGTCGAGGATCGAGGCGTGATCGCCCGAGTCGACGACGACCGTGTCGCCGGCGTCGAGCAGCGTGCCAAGCGTGCCGACGTTCGCCTGATGGCCGGTCGTGAAGACGATCGCGTCCTCGGTGCCCATCCACTCCGCGAGCTCGCGCTCGAGGTCCAGGTGCAGCGGCGTCGTGCCGTTCAGGAGGCGCGAGCCGGTCAGGCCGGTGCCGTAGCGCGCGAGCGCATCGCGGGCGCCGCCGATCACGCGCTCGTCGGCCGTCAGGCCGAGGTAGTTGTTCGAGGCGAGCATGATCCGGGGGTGGCCTTCCATCTCCACGACCGGCATCGCCGGCGACTCGATCGTGCGGAAGTAGGGGAGCAGGTCGGCCTCGCGTGCCGCCCGCAGCAGCTCCTCGCGCTCGTGGCCGCGGACCTTGGCGAATACGTCGGTGGAGGTGGGCATATAGGGTGCCTCGGCTGTGAGCGTCGACGTTGCTGAAGTCGCGGGCGGGCGGGATCTGAAGCGCTTCATCGACCTCCCGTTCCGCCTGCATGCTAACCACCCGCTGTGGGTCCCCCCGCTGAAGCTCGAGCGGCGGTTGTTCCTGAACCGCAAGCTGAACGCGTTCTTCACCCACGGCGAGGCCACCTATTTCCTGGCGCGCCGCGACAGCCGTGTCGTCGGGCGCATCAGCGCCCAGATCAACACGGCCTTCAACGACCACCACGACACCCGCTGGGGATGGTTCGGCTTCCTCGAGCTGGAGGACGACCCCGAGATCGCCGGCGCGCTGCTCGACGCGGCAGCCGCATGGCTGACGGCGCGCGGCTGCGACCGGATGGTGGGCCCCGCCGACTTCTCGATGAACGACGAGAGCGGCGTGCTGATCGAGGGCTTCGAGCTGCGGCCGATGATCCGCCAGCCCTGGCATCCGCCCTACTACCAGCGCCTGACGGAGGGCGCGGGGATGCAGAAGGCGATGGACCTGCTGATGTGGAACCTCGAGGTCTCAGACCGCTCGAAGGTGCTCCCGGTGATCTTCGAGCTGGCCGAGAAGGTCGAGAGCGAGCACGGGATCCGCGTACGGCCGATGCGCCGCCGCCAGCTGCGCAAGGACCTCGACGCGTTCGCCGAGGTCTACAACTCGGCCTGGTCTGAGAACTGGGACTTCGTGCCCTTCTCCAAGAAGGATCTCGACGCCTACGCCCAGGAGCTGCAGCTCGTCTTCGACAAGCACTGGTTCATGATCGCCGAGCGCATCGACACCGGGGAGGTGGTCGGGATGGCGATCACGATCCCCGACGTCAACCAGGTGCTCGCGAGGATGCACGGGCGGCTGCTGCCGCTCGGCTGGTGGCGGTTCTTGAACAAGGGCCGGATCATGGACCGCGTGCGCGTCGGCTTCCTCGGGGTCAAGCCCGACTACCAGCACACCGGAGTCGCGGCGAAGCTCTACGTCGAGCACTTCAACGCCGCCGCCACGCGGCGGCAGACCGGCGGCGAGATGGGGTGGATCCTCGAGACCAACACCGCCATGAACCGCGGTATGGAGGCGATGGGCGGGCGCATCGTCAAGCGCTACCGCGTGTATGAGCGGCCGCTTCGCTAGGAGGTCTGCGGCGGCCTCTACACTTCGGCGCGTGAGCTTCTCGCCGCAGCAGGAGCAGGACGAGGACGCCGGGGCGGCCGCGGAGGCGGAGGTCGTCGACGCGCTCCCGGTGCTCTCCGAAGAGCCGCAGACGCTGCGCCCGAGGCCGGTCTCCGGCGCGCTGGCGCGATCGGGCGGCGCCGTGATCCCGGCCGTGCAGGCCGCGGCGGTCGCGGCGGGCGGGTTCGTCGCCGGGGCGGCGATCGTGAGCCTCGCGCAGCGCCGTCAGCGGCGCGCGGGCTCCGTCGCCAAGCGAGGCCGCCGGAGCGCCAGTGGGCGGCCGCCCCGCACGGTCGCGGCCGGGGGCGAGCTCATGCAGATCGTGAGCAGCCGCTCGCTGCTCGTCGATGTGCACCTGCTGGGGCCGGCCGGACCGCAGCGCTGAGCAGCCCGGCGCCGAACGGGCTCGTCGAGCTCCGCGAGGAGGCCGCTCCGGCGTGGGCGTTCCGGCTGCCGCGCGTGACCGGCATGGACGGCATGCTGCGGCGCCGCGGCGCCGTGATGGAGCGGCTGCTCCACCTCGGCGAGGAGCCCGTCGTCGTGCGCGTCGCCCAGCCGGCGCCCGACCGCGTGCTGTTCGGGGCCCGTTCCGCGAGTCGCGAGGCCGCCGCCCACGGGATCGCGAGGATGCGCTTCGCGCTCGGCGTCGACGATGACCTGTGCGCGTTCCGTCGGCGCTTCGAGCGCGACCCGTGGATCGGGCGCTCGGTGCGTGAGCGGCCGTGGCTGCGGGTCGGACGCCGCCCCGACCCGTTCGAGGCGCTCCTCTGGGCGATCTGCGAGCAGCTGATCGAGTACGAGCGTGCCGCCGCGATCCAGCGCCGCATCCTCACGGTGCTCGGGCGCCGCTGCGCCGGCTGGAACGGGCCGCAGGACGGGCTTCGAGACGTCCCCGACCCGTCGGTCCTCGCCGGCACGGCGCCCGCGCTGCTCGAGTCCTTCGACCTCGCGCACGCCCGCGCGCTGACGCTCGTGCGCGTCGCCCGCGAGGTCGCGCGCGGCCGCATCGATCTGCACGGGAGCGACCACGAGCCCGGCTGGCGCAGGCTCCGCGCGATCCCCGGCATCGGTCCCTGGACCGTCGAGATCCTCGCGCTGCGGGGCCAGGGCCGCCACGACCAGGTACCGGCCGGCGACCTCGGCCTGCTGAAGCTCGTCGGCAGGCTGCTCAGCGGCGGCGACCCGCGCGCGATCGCGAGCGAGCGTCAGGTGCGGGAGTTCTTCGCGCCCTACGGCGAGTGGTCGGGGCTCGCCGCGGCCCACATGCTCGGCTTCTAGCGCCGGCGGTTGTCGCCGTCGCGCTCGACGAGCAGCGCGAAGGTGGGGCACGCCTGCGCCGCCCGCAGCGCGTTCTGCACGAGGCGCGGCTCGAGCGGGCGGCCGTCGATCAGCGGGTAGCCCCACTCGTCGAGCGTGATCCGCTCGGGCAGGAGCTCTGCGCACATGCCGTGCGCCTCGCACGCGATCGGGTTGACGCGCAGCCGCTCGCTCATGCGAACGGCCCTCGCGTGCTCGGCTCCGCCTTCGCCTGGCTGCGCCGCGGGAGCGGCAGCTCGGAGGGGCTCGCGCATCGCTCGCAGGCGCCGTGCCGCGCGTGATCGGCGAACTCGACGGAGAAGGACTCGAGCGCGCTGAGCAGGAGGCTCACGGCGCCGTCGGGGTGTCCGCAGGCGCCGCGCCTGCTGACGAGCGCCGCGAGGCGCTCGATCCGCGCGCCCGCCTTCGCCGGCGCGGAGCCGGTGGCGATCTGGGCGAGCGTGGCGGCGAGCGAGTCGAGGCCGTGGACGCACGGGCCGCACTGGCCGGCGCTCTGCAGCGCGAGCCAGCGGGCGACGCGCGCGGTCTCCGCGACCGGGCAGGCCTCGTCTGAGAGCAGCAGCACGACGCCCGCGCCGAGCGAGGCGCCGTGGGCGGCGAGGTGCTCGTTCGAGAGTGCGACCCCGTGCAGGCGCTCGGCGGCGATCCAGGAGCCGCCGTAGCCGCCCAGGAGCGCGCCGCGGAAGCCCGCCGTGGCGCCGCCGCCGGCCTCGATCAGCGAGCTGAGCGACGCCCCGTGCTCGATCTCGTAGACGCCGGGGTGCGCGACCGGCCCGGACAGCGTGACGAGCGCCGATCCGGGCTCGGAGGCGGTTCCGAGGCGGCGGAACCACGCCGCGCCGTGGCGGGCGATGAGCGCGATGTGAGCCAGCGTCTCGACGTTCTGGATCAGCGTCGGGCGGCGCCGCAGGCCCTGCTCGTAGGGCATCGGCGGCCTGAAGGTCGGGGTCGCGGCGCCGCCCGCGAGGTGTTTGAGCAGAGCGGACTCCTCGCCGGCGACGTAGTCGCCGGGCACCTCGGCGAGCCGGATGCTCGTCGAGCGTCGCGGGTCCGGCCGCAGCTCGCGCTCTTCGAGCGCGCCGTTCAAGGCCTGCAGGCTCGCCGGCGCCGACCCGCATACGCAGACGATCGCCTCGCTCGCCCCGACCGCGGTCGCGGCGAGCGAGGCGCCGTCGAGGACCAGATGCGGAAGCGACGCCATCAGCGTGCGGTCCTTGCGGCTCGCGGGCTCTCCCTCGGCGCCGTTGGCGACGACGATCGCCCGCCCGCGGGCGGCGGCGACCGCGCGCATCTTGCGCGCGGTCGGGAAGGCGGCGCCGCCGTGCCCGAGCAGCCCAGCGCGCTCGATCTCCTCGACCAGGCGGGCGCCCTCATCGCGGTCGCGCCGGCGTCCGCCGCCGAGCTCGGGCAGCGGCCCGTGCACGGCGAGGTGCTCCTCGAGGCTCATCGCTCCCTCAGGCGGGATCCCGGCGAGCAGCCTCGGCAGCGTTCCCGGGAGCGCTCCGCCTCGCGGGTCGGGCGCCTCGGTGACGGCGGAGGACGAGCTCATCACCGGCTCCCGCTCGAGGCGGTGGACGTGTGCGCCGGCGCGAGCAGCGAGCTCGGCGTGCCGGAGCGGCGAGCCCATTCCGCGCCGAGCGGGCCGCCCGGAAGCCACAGGGCGAGGAACAGCGAGAACGCGGCCGCCCCGCCGATCGCAGCGCCGCGGCGCCCGAGGTTCGCGGGCCAGCCCTGCAGGACGCGCGCGAGGATCGCCGCGACGACGACCGCCAGGCAGCCGATGCTGAGCGCCAGCAGCCAGCCGCTCTTGACGTCGCTGCCGGTGCCGAACCCGTGGAGCACCGCGATCGGCCAGCTCGCGTAGGTCAGCCAGTGGACGGCGCGCCAGGTCCCATATCCCATCCGCCGCCGCAGGAGGCTCGTGATCGTCACGGCGAGCAGCAGATCGAAGGACGCGGCGCCGAGACCGAGCCAGAACGGCCGGTAGCTGCCCGTGAACGGAACGAACGCGTCGATCAGCGAGATCGGCGCGAAGCTGTCGAGCACCGAGGTGACGATGTGGAGCACGAGGAACACCATCGCCAGCAGCGACACGTTGCGGTGGAGCGAGTCGACGACGAAGCGCGGCCAGCGCGGCGTGCTCCAGCGTCCGACGTCGAGCACCCCGAGCGCGATCGCGAACGTCAGCAGCAGCAGCGCGACGGCGCCGGTGGAGCGCGTCAGGTACCAGTAGAGGCTCGGGCCGGACGCTGCCAGCAGGGAGCTCATGAGGCCTGCGCCGTCCCTCCGTCGCGCGGCCATCCGGCGGCCTCGAGGCCGCCGGCCTCCTGGCGGCGGCGCGTGGCGCCCATCGAGTCCGCCGGCTCCCGAGGCCAGCCGCCGACGTGCCGGACCGCGCCGTTCCACTCGACGAGCCTCGCCGGCAGCCCGAGCCCCGCCAGCCACGCAGGGGCCGCGCCCTTGCGCACGAGCGCCGCGGTGCTCGCGATGTTCGCGTCGGTGCACGTCGCGGCGGCGACGCTGACGGTGCGCCAGGTGTCCGACACGGGCATGCCGGTGGCAGGATCGAGGATGTGGTGCATCGTGCGACCGCCGTGGCTCCAGCGCCGCACGGCGGTGCTCGAGGTGGCGAGCGCGCCCGAGCCGATCGCGACGGTCTGCCCCGGCGCGGACGGCGGGCTGCGATGGTCGTCGGTCACGTGAATCCGCCAGCCGCCCTCGGGCGCCGGGCCGCGCGTCGCGATGTCGCCGCCGACCCCGACGAGCACGCCGCACCCGGCAGCGTGTGCCCCGGCCTCGGCCGCGCGGTCGGCGGCCCACGCTTTCGCGGTCGCGCCGAGGTCGATGCGCACGCCGGCGGGCATCAGCACGGAGGAGGCGGCGCGGTCGACCCTGATCGTTCGCCAACCGGTCCGCAGGCGCACGGCGACCGCTCGCACCTGCGTGCCGGCCGGCTCGCCGGGCGGGGAGAGCAGCCGCCAGTCGCGGTCGTAGCCGGCGAGCTCGAGCGCGCGGCCGAGCGTCGGGTCGACGTCGCCGCCGGTGAGCTCCGCCGCTCGCAGCCCGACCTCGAGCGCGGCCAGCAGCAGCGGTCCGACGCGCGTCGGGCGCCCGGCGCGCGAGTTGAGCCGCGAGAGCTCGGAGTCGCCGCGGAAGCGGCTGCAGGCGACGTCGATCGCCGCGAGCTCCGCCTCGACCGAGGCGCGCGCCGCCTGGAGTCCCGCGGGCTCGGCGACGCGGAGCACGACGCCTGTCCCGAGCGCTTCCCACTCGGCCGTCGCGGCGATCGGCGGGCCGGCGCGCATCTCAGGAACCGCCGGAGACAGCGGGTGCTTCCGGCGACGGAGCGGGTTCCTGTGAGGGCGCGGCTTCCCGCGGCGGGGCCACTTCCTGTGAGGGTGCGGCTTCGCGTGAAGGCGCCGCTTCCGGAGAGGCTTCGGGAGCGGACTGCTGCGTTTCCTGCGAGGGCGCGGCCTGCTGGGATTCGTGCGCGGACGGCGCTTCGGAGGTGGTGCTCTGCGGCGCCCGCGCCGGCGGGGCGAGCGCTTTCGCCTTCGCCGTCGATGTGTGCGTGGACGAGCTCCTGGAGCCGGCGTGGCCGCCGGTCGAGCTCGCCTTCGCCGTTTTCCCGGCGAAGGCGCTCGCGGCGACCTCCGAGAGCACGCCCGTCAGCACGACGCTTCCCGCGATCAGCCAGCGGTTGACGCTGCGCAGCCGCCGCAGGGCCGAGTCGCGTGCCTGGGGGGTGTGGGTCGGCATTGACAGCTCAGCCGTGGTGATGGTGGTGGAAGCTGCCCGAGGCGTGCACCCAGGGCGCGAATTCGGGGATCACGAGGATCGCCAACACGGCACCGCCGACGAGCGCCCCGCCGAGCGCGAGCATGCGGCCCGATCGCCCGGTGACGTCGCTCGTGACGCGGTCGCGCCCGTAGTCGCTGCGGAGCGCGGGCAGGATCGACGGCAGGTGCAGGAGCACGTGCAGCCCGATGAAGGCGAGCCAGAAGAAGAACGTGATCTTGTGGATCGGCAGCAGTTCGTCGCGCGTGGAGGGGCCCGCGAACAGCAGCGCGACGCCCGTGGCGAAGACGATCAGGGTCGAGAGGACGACGCCGGGTCCGAGCAGCCGCGACAGCAGCGCGGGAGGGCCCTTGCGACGGTAGGCGGGGTCGCCGGAGTAGTAGCCGACGAAGCGGTAGCCGGTGCTCGCGAGCTTGAGCGCGAGCGGGCCGATCAGCAGCATGCCGAGGAACAGGTGCAGCCACAGCAGCTGCCCGATCCTCAGGATCGTCACGCCGAGGACGGCCAGCAGCACCAGGAGCGCGGCGCCGGTCGCGGTCGTGAGCAGCCCGTTGCCCGTGGTCCCGCCGCCGGTGATCGTCTCGGCGCGCGTGCGCTCGGGGCGCAGCGGGAGCTCGCGGGCTCCTGCCTGGCGGGGGGTGGCCATGAAATCAGTGTCGGCACATTCGCTAAGGAACGCATAACAGCGGCATGAGAAAGCTCATCGAAAACGCTGGGAACCCGGTGGGCCGTTCCGGCCGGAGTCCTATCCTTCGCGCATGCCTTCGCGCGTACGCAGCGGCGCCGGAGCCGGTGCAACGGACGCCGGTCCGGTCGAGCTCCCGGCCGAGCGACGCCGGGCGCTCACGGCCGCGAGGGTGCTCGTGATCGAGGACGAGCCCGGGATCGTCGACTTCGTGAGCCGCGGGCTCGAGGCGGAGGGCTTCGCCGTCGAGGCCGCCGGCGACGGGGAGGAGGGCGAGCGGCTGGCCCTCAGGGGCGGCTTCGACGCGATCGTCCTGGACCTCATGCTCCCGGGGCGCGGCGGGCTCGAGATCCTCGCCTCGGTGCGCCGGGCGACGCCCAACGTTCCCGTGATCGTGCTCACCGCCCGCGGCGAGATCGAGGACCGGGTGCAAGGCCTGGAAGCCGGCGCCGTCGACTATCTCGTCAAGCCGTTCTCGCTCGCGGAGCTCGTAGCACGCGTGCGCGCGCAGCTGCGGATCCTCGCCGAGGCGAGCTCGAGCACGCTGCGCGCGGAGGACATCGAGGTGAACCTGCTCACGCGGAAGGTGCGCCGGGGCGAGCGCGCGGTGCAGCTCTCGACGACCGAGTTCGAGTTGCTCGTCTACCTGATCCGCCACCACGGCCAGGCGATCTCGCGCGAGGAGATCCTCAGCTCGGTGTGGGGCTACCAGCACGACCCGGCGACGAACGTGGTCGACGTGTACGTCGGCTACCTGCGCCGCAAGCTCGGCAGCCCGGACGACCCGGCGCCGATCTTCACGGTCCGGGCCGTGGGCTACAGGCTCGGCACCGCGAGCTGAGGCGATGCGCGCGCTGATGAGCCGCCTGGCTCCCACCACTCTCAGGTGGCGGCTCGCGGGCTGGGTCGCCGCGGTGACTCTGCTCTGCACCGGCATCGCCTTCGCCGCCGTCTACCGCGGCACCGGCACCCAGCTTCGCAGCCAGGTCGATCACGAGCTGCGGGTGTATGCGGGCGAGCTCTCGCACGACCTTGCCCGCTCGGATGCGGCGACGCCGAGGCAGCTCGCGGCGGGCGCGAAGCGCTACGTGCTCGACCAGCCGTTCAGCGCGGGGTCGACGCTGCTGTTCGTCGAGGTGCCCGGCGAGGGGACGAGCTCAAACCGCTCCGAGCTGTTCGCCGGCGCCGCCCCCGACAACGGCGAGACCCCGGCGGAGCAGGCGCGCGAGGGACGGCTCTCGGCACAGCTCTCGACGGTCGGCGAGGGCTACACGACGCTCAACCTTCCCGATATCGGCCGCTTCCGCGTGATCAAGAACTCCGTGCGCACGCCGCTCGGGCTGCATGCGGTCGTGGGCGTCGGAGAGCCGCTCGCGGGCGTCGCGCACGGACAGGAGGGCGTCGCGCGCGCGTTCATCCTCGCTGGCATCCTCGCGCTCGCCGGGGCGCTCGTCGCCGCTTACCTGATCGGCAGCCGCGTCTCGCGTCCGCTGCGCCGGATGGCCGCCGTCGCCGCGCAGGTGGACGCCGGCGACCTGAGGCCGCGGATCGAGCAGCCGAGCGGGCAGAGCGAGGAGGTGCGCGTGCTGGCCGACGCCTTCAACCACATGCTCGACAGGCTGACCGAGGCGTTCGCCGCCCAGCGAGCGTTCGTGGCCGACGCCTCGCACGAGCTGCGCACGCCGCTGACGGTGATCCGCGGTCAGCTCGAGGTGCTCGCGGCACAGCAGAACCCCTCGGGCGCGGAGGTGAGCCGCGTGCAGCGCCTCGTTCAGGCCGAGGTCGCGCGTATAACTCGTCTGGTCGATGACCTGCTGCTGCTCGCGAACACCGAACGCACCGAGTTCCTGCGCCCCGAGACGATCGACCTCGAGGCCTTCGTCGCGGAGCTGTGGGATGGGGTGAGCCTGATCGCAGATCGCCGCTACGAGCTCGGCCCGATCCCGCACGGCACCCTGCGGGCCGACCCCGACCGGCTCGCCCAGGCCCTGCGCAACCTGCTCGGCAACGCGATCGAGCACACGGCCGAGAACAGCGGGCTCGTGCGGATGGGCGTCGAGCGGGCCGGTCGCGGGCGCGTTCGCTTCCTCGTCGAGGACGACGGCCCGGGGATCCCGCCCGGCGAGCGCGAGCACGTCTTCGACCGCTTCCACCGAACAGACCCGGCGCGCGACCGCGCCTCGGGCGGCGCCGGGCTCGGGCTCGCGATCGTCAGCGCGATCGTCACGGCCCACGACGGCCGCGTCTCGGCCTCGCAGTCGCCCGAGGGCGGCGCGCGGATGGAGATCGAGCTCCCCGGCTTCACACCGTCCCCGGGACCGCTCGCCGGGCGGCGGGGCGGCGATCTGCCCGCGGGCGCGGTGGCCGGCGGCGGTGAGGCGCCGTGACGACCGCCGAGCGCGACCTCGGGACCGGGGGGCCGGGCGCCCCCGGACGCCCCCCGCCACCGAGCCGCGAGACGGTGCGCCGCCGCCGGGCGGTCGCGGCGGGCGTGCTCGCCGTGCTGGTGCTGATCATCGTCGTGCTGCTCTCGAGCGGGGGCAGCTCGCACAAGGGCGCGAGCTCGAGGCGCACCTCGGCCCGCGCGACGCAGTCCGAAGCGGCCCCCGCGCGCCTCACGATCCGCAGGTCCGCGCTGACGCTGCCGGTCGCGCTCCAGGACGCCGCCTCGGCACCGCTCGACGGCCAGCGCATCGTCCTGCTCGGAGGCCTCGAAGCGGGCGAAACCTCGACCGCGGCCGTGACGGTGCTCGAAGGCGGGCGCCCCGGCGCGCACGCGAGCCTTCCCGAAGCGCAGCACGACGCGCAGGCGGCGAAGCTCGGCGCCAACGTCTACGTGTTCGGCGGAGGGCAGGAAGCCTCCTACGACCACATCCTGTCGTTCGACCCGACCACCACGGCAGTCGCCCAGGCCGGCACCCTGCCGCAGCCGACATCCGACGCGGCGGTCGCCGCGGTCGGCGCCACCGCGTACGTGATCGGTGGCTACACCGGCTCGCAGGCGCTCGACACGATCGTCGCCTGGCGGCCCGGCGCCACGGCGGAAGTCGTCGCGCACCTGCCCGCCGGCCTGCGCTACGCCGCGGCTGCGACGGCGGCTGACGGGCGCATCGTGATCGCCGGCGGCACGCCCGGCGAAGGCGCGAGCTCCTCGATCCTGCGCTTCGACCCGACGACGCGCCAGGTGCAGCAGATCGGCCAGATGCCCGGAGCGATCACGCACGCCTCCGCGTTCGCGCTCGGCCGCTGGGTCTACGTCGTCGGCGGCCGCGGGGCGGCGCCGGGCACGCAGACGGCGAGCATCGTCGCGATCGACTCCACGACCGGCCATACCGTCGCGGCCGGCCAGCTGCCGCAGCCGCTGTCCGACGCGGCGGTCGCGGTGACGCCCGGCCGCGTGTGGGTGGCCGGCGGCAGCAGCACCTCGGGCGTGCTCGACTCGATCCTCGAAATCGAACCGGCGGCGCGCTAGGCGCAGGCTCAGGGCGCGTGCAGCGTCGGCGCGAAGCGCGCCGCGAGCGAGTGGGGCGGGGCGAGGTCGACACCGTCGGGGTTGTTGAGGTAGCCGTCGGCTGACCCCGGCACGGCGGTGTGGCCGTACTGCCAGACGACGCGGTCGGTGCGGGGATCGACGACGATCACGCGGTGGTTGCGGTCGTCGTTCGCGAGCACGTCGCCGTTGGGCAGCGGCAGCGCGAGCGAGGGATGGTCAAGCGCGGTCGAGCCGCCGGGCGCGTAGCGCCACAGCAGCCGCCCGCCGGTGGTGAACGTCTCGATCGCGCCCGGGGTCGCGTAGTCCACCGAGAGCAGCACGCCGGGGCTGACCTCGTTGGTGTCCGACGGGTAGCTGAATCCCGGCGGATGGGTCGAGAGCAGGCGCCGTCCGCCGGGCGCGAGCACGTCGACCCAGTTGCCGTTGATCTCGGTGACGACCGTCTTGCCGCCCGACATCGGGAAGGCGCCGTTGGGGCTGCCGAATGCCGCGGGCTGGTGTTCGCAGACGCCGGTCGTCCCGATCTGGCGCACCGGGCGGTGGCGTGGCGGGCGGATCACGAGCAGCCGGCAGTTCATGATGTCGGCCGTCAGGATCTCGCCCGAGGGCATCAGCAGCGCGTCGTCGGGGTTGTGCACGTACCCCGCTTCGACGCCCGCTTCGCCGGGATGGCCATAGCGATAGACGATCCGCGAGCTCGCGAGGTCGATCACGCTGATCGCCTGGTCGTCCTCCTGGGTGGCGACCAGCTGCCGCCCGTCGGCGGAGAAGAAGGCGTCGTCGGGAACCCTGAAGCCCGCGCCCGATGCCGCGCTCGCGGCGCCGGCGGCGGGGAAGCGCCACAGGACGCGGCCCTCGGGGCTCACCTCGAGCAGCCGGTTGTTGTCGCGGTCGGCGATCAGCACGGGTCCGGGGAGCACGCTCGGGTCCGAGCCGGGCCGGAGGTTCGCCGTCGCGGCGCCGCCGGGCGCGGCGAGCGCCGGCGCGTGTGCCGCGCCGGGCGCGGCGGCGGGCGTGGCGCCGGCGGCGGCGGGTCGCCCGCGGCGCCCCGGATCGTCATCGGAGGCTGCGACGGCCACGCCGGCGAGGAAGGCGAGCACTACGGCGATGGCGAGCAGCCGCCGTCGCCGGATCACCCGCCGCTCAGGCGTCGACAAGGACGACCGCCGCGCCCGTGAAGCGTCCGGCCCGCAGGTCGGCGAGCGCGTCGTTGACGGCTGCGAGCGGGTAGGGCGTGACCCTCGTGACGACCGGCACGCGGGGCGCCAGCTCGAGGAACTCGGAACCGTCGAGGCGGGTGAGGTTGGCGACCGATCGTAGGCTGCGCTCCATCCAGAGGATCTCGTAGGGGAAGCTCGGGATGTCGCTCATGTGGATGCCGGCGCACACGACCACGCCGCCGGGCGCGAGCGCTCGCAGCGCAGCGGTCGCGAGCGCGCCCACCGGTGCGAAGACGATCGCGGCGTCGAGCGGCTCGGGGGGCGCCTCTTCCGAGCCGCCGGCCCAGACCGCGCCGAGCTCCAGCGCGAAGGCCTGCGTCTCCTCGTCTCCCGCGCGCGTGAAGGCGTAGACCTCGCGTCCCTGCCAGCGGCAGACCTGCGTGAGGATGTGCGCCGAGTCGCCGAATCCGTAGAGCCCGATGCGGCGGGCCTCACCGCACATCCGCAGTGCCCGGTAGCCGATCAGCCCGGCGCACATCAGCGGTGAGGCCTGTTCGTCGGAGTAGCCCTCGGGGATCGGGAAGCAGAAGCGCGCGTCGGCGACCGTGTACTGGGCGAAGCCGCCGTCGATGTCGCGTCCGGTGAAGCGCGCGTTGGGGCAGAGGTTCTCGCGCCCGCTGCGGCAGTACTCGCAGGTCCCGTCCGTCCACCCGAGCCACGGCACGCCGACGCGCGCCCCGAGCGCCGTGCCGCCGGCGCCCTCGCCCGCGCGCTCGCCGAGGGCCTCGACGGTGCCGACGATCATGTGGCCGAGGATCCGCGGGGGAGCGGGGATCTCGACCTCCCCGTCGATCAGGTGCAGGTCGGTGCGGCAGACGGCGCAGGTGTGGACGCGGATCAGCAGCTGGCCCGGCGCCGCATGCGGGATCGGGCGCTCGACCTCGCGCAGCGGTTCGCCGACGGCCTCGAAGACCATCGCGCGCATCGTCTCAGCCGAAGAAGAGCTGGGCGGTCTCATACAGCGAAGGGTCGAGCAGCTTGGGTTCGCGCAGGGCCTCCTCCAGGAGCACGTCCTCGATCTCGGTGCCTCGCAGCCCCACCATCATCCCGAATCTCCCGCTCGCCGCGGCGTCCATCGCCGCGACGCCGAAGCGCGTTGCGAGCACGCGGTCGTAGGCAACGGGCGTGCCGCCGCGCTGCACGTGGCCGAGGATCGTCACGCGGCTCTCGAAGCCGGTGCGCTGCTCGATCTCCCGCTCGAGCGTGACGCCGATGCCGCCCAGGCGGGCGTGGCCGAAGGCGTCCGTCGCGGTCGACTCGTGCGTCTGCAGCGTCCCCTCGCGCGGCGTCGCCCCCTCGGCGACCACGACGATCGAGAAGTTCGGGCCACGCTCGTGGCGGCGGCGCAGGTGGGCGACCACCCCGTCGATGTCGAACGGCCGCTCGGGCACGAGGATCGAGTCCGCGCCGCCCGCGATGCCCGCGTGCGTGGCGATCCAGCCGGCGTGGCGGCCCATGACCTCCACCACCATCACGCGGTTGTGCGACTCGGCGGTCGTGTGCAGGCGGTCGATCGCGTCGGTCACGATCTGCACCGCCGTCTGGAAGCCGAAGGTGACGTCGGTGCCGCCCAGGTCGTTGTCGATCGTCTTCGGCACGCCGACGACGGGGATCCCCTCGTGATGCAGGCGCAGCGCCACGCCGAGCGTGTCCTCGCCGCCGATCGGGATCAGCACGTCGACGCCGCGCGCCTCGAGCGTGCTCGAGATCAGCTGCGTACCGTCGCGGCCGCCGGCGAACGGGTTCGTGCGCGAGGTCCCGAGGATCGTGCCGCCGCGGGGAAGGATGCCGGCGGTGCTCTCGCGGGTCAGCTGCACCGCGTCGTCGGCGAGCACGCCGGCCCAGCCGTGGCGGAAGCCGACGAAGTCGTGCTCGCCGTCGGCGAGCCCACGGCGCACGACCGCGCGGATCACGGCGTTCAGCCCGGGACAGTCCCCGCCGCCCGTGAGCAGGCCGACGCGGGCCATCAGATCCCCTGCCCCGGGAGGAACTCGTTGGTGAACGGCGGCAGCGCCGCGTTGGGGTCGTGAGTGAGCAGCTTGTGGGAGAGCATCCACGTCCCGAAGGCCGCCCAGGCGGACGGGTCCTGGTAGCCGAACGGCTTGGCCTGGTCGGCCGGCTGCATGACCGGAAGCGTCCTGCGGATCGATTCGAGCTGGAGTTTCGCTTCGAGCGACGGGTTGGCCTTCAGCACGACCGCGGCCGCCGCGGCCGGGTCCGCCTTGACTTCGCGCTCGCCGTGGGTCAGAGCCTGGAGGAAGCCGCGCAGGTCCTGCCCGCGCCTGCGAGCCTCGTCTTCGCGCACGACCACGATCAGCTCATCGTAGGTCGGCACGCCGGCGCGATCGACGGGGATCACGAGGGGATGGCGACGTTTCTCTTCGAGCTGGATCGCCTCGTAGTTCCAGAAGCCGCCGAGCGTCGCATCGACGCGGCCCGAGAGCATCGCCGGGACCAGGTCGAAGCCGACGTTGATTTCGTGCACCGTGCTCGGGGTGACGCCGGCGGCCTGCAGCGCGGTCTGGAGCTCGGCCCGCTGGTAGGCGATGCCGGCGGTGCCGACACGCTTGCCCCTGAGGTCGGAGACCTTGGAGACGTGCTTGGCGGGGAGCGCGATGATCGACGTCAGCGGGCGCTGCACGAGCGCGCCGATCGAGACGAGCTTCAGCCCGGCGTCGCGGGCGAGCAGCAGCTCGGGCTCATAGGAGATCGCCGCGTCGACGCGGCCGGCGGCGAGCAGCTTCAGCGGTTCCGAGGGGTCGGCCGGGGCCTGCGGCTGCACGTCGAGGCCCACGGCGCGGAAGTCTCCATGGGCGATCGCCGAGTAGAGCGCCGCATGGTCGGCGTTCGGGAAGAAGTCGAGCATCACTCCGAAGCGCTTCACCCCGGGCGCCGAGATCGCGTCCTGCTTGGTGCCGCAGGCGGCGATCGCGAGCGCGCAGAGGATCGCGCAGGCGCCGAGCAGCGCGGGGGCGGGGCGGAGCGACGGTCGCTTGGTCAATGCAGCTCTCCTCGGGGTCGGACGCTCCAGGGCGCGAGCTTGCGCTCTGCGAGCGACAGGGCATGGAAGCACGCGATCGCGAACACGAACAGCAGGAGCGTCCCCGCGTACGCGCGCGGCATCTGGAAGTTGACGTCGGTGATGATCTCGCGTCCGAGCCCCGGATAGGCGCCCGAGGTCGGCGTGGTCGTCTCCGCGATGAACGCGCCGATGACGCCGACGGCGATCGCGATGCGCGCGCCGCTGAGCGCGGCGGGCAGCGCCGCCGGCAGCTCGGCGAGGCGGAAGGCCTGCCAGCGCGAGGCGTCGAGCGTGCGCAGCAGCTTCAGCTGATCGGGGTCGACGGCGGCCAGGCCGTCAACGGTAGTCACGACGACCGGGAAGAAGCAGATCAGCGCGATCACCGCGAGCTTCGGCGCGAGGCCGAAGCCCCACCAGAAGACGAGCAGAACGCCGATCACGGGGATCGGCAGCGCCTGGGAGCCCACGGCCAGCGGGTACACCGCGCGCCGCACGACCGGCGAGAGGTGGATCGCGACGGCGAGCGCGAACCCGAGGAGCAGCGCGACGCCGAGCCCGAGCACGACCTCCTCGGCCGTCACGCGGAAGTTGCGCGCCAGCAGATCGGCGCTGTTCCACAGCGCCGAGGCGACTTCGTGGGGCGCGGGCACGAGCGCGGGTTCGACGCCGGCGAGCTCGACATAGAGCTCCCAGCCGCCGAGCAGCAGCACGGCGAGCAGCACGGGCGGCAGCGCCCTGAGCGCCCATCGCCTCACGCGCGCGATCCGGCCCCCAGCGCCGCCAGCGCGCGCTCGCGCAGCGCGGCGACAGCGGGATCGGTGCGCCAGCGCGGGCGGGGAAGCTGCAGCTCGAGCTCCTCGATCACGCGCCCGGGCCGCGGGGAGAGGACGGCGACGCGGTCGGCGAGCACGATCGCCTCCTCGACATCGTGCGTGACGAGCACGACCGTGCGCGGCTCGCGTGCGAGCGCCTGGGCCAGCCACGCCTGCATCTCGCCGCGCGTGATCGCGTCGAGCGCTCCGAAGGGCTCGTCGAGGCAGAGGACCGGCTTGCCGGCGAGCAGCGTGCGCAGGAACGCCACCCGCTGGCGCATGCCGCCCGAGAGCTCCCCCGGCCGCGCTGCCTCGAAGCCCTCGAGGCCGAGCTCGCCGAAGAGCGCCGCTGCGCGGTCGCGCGCCTCGGCGCGCGAGTGGCCCGCGACGCGGAGCGCCAGCGCGGCGTTCTCGGCCGCGGTGAGCCACGGGAGCAGCAGGTCGCGCTGGGGCATCAGCACGGCCGGCGCGCACGCGAGCGTGCCGCCGTCGGGCGCCTGCAGGCCGCAGATCAGCTCGAGCAGCGTCGTCTTGCCGCAGCCGCTCGGCCCGACGACGGCGAGCACCTCGCCGCGCTGCGCCGCGAGCGAGATGCCGCCCAGCGCCGGCACGGCGGCGCCGCGCTTGTCGCGGTAGACGCGCGTGAGGTGCTCGAGCAGCACCTCGCGGTGGCTGCTCGGCTCTCTCTGTGGCGACTCTGCGCGGAGGCGGACTGCTGCGCTGTGCACTTCGCTCCCTTCGCGGGCATTACCCCACAGGTTCTAAGGGTCGACGCCGGCGGACTTGCGTGTCCAGTGCGCCATCTCAGCCGGCCTTCCGCCAGCCCCCCTGATGTCAGGTTGCCCGGCGATGCTAGCGCGACGGCGCCGAGCGCGTGCGGGACGCGGGGCCTGGCGCTAACCCGCCGCGACCACCGGCCGCGTCAGCGCGCGTACGAAGTCCTCGAGCTGGCCCGTCGTCCAGCACTCGAAGGCGGTGCAGTACTGCTCGTAGGCGGCGATCACCGAGTCGCCGTAGTTCCAGTAGAGGCGGGGCTCGGGGTTCAGCCAGAAGGTCCGCCCGGCGCGCGCTGCGATCTGGGCGAAGATATCGGCGCGCGGGTCGCGGCCGTTGGTGCGCGCGTCGCCGAGCACGATCACGGTCGCGCGGGGGTGGAGGTCGTCCTCGACCTGCTCGAGGAACTCGGACCACACGCGTCCGTAGTCGGTGTAGCCGGAGATATCGGCGACGCCCGCGTCTGAGGCGATGCGTTCGCTGACGGTCTTGAAGTTGCGCTCGTGTTCGAAGATGTCGGTCACCTCGGAGATGCGCTCGATGAACACGAACGAGCGCATCTTGCGGAACGTGTCGTGCAGCGCGTGCAGGACCGAGAGGAAGAAGACCGACGCCGAGGTGACGCTCGTGGAGACGTCGCAGAGCACGTAGATCTCAGGGCGGCGCGGGCGGCGCGGGCGGAACTTGAGCACCACAGGCACGCCGCCGGTCTGCAGCGAGGCGCGCATCGTGCGCCGCACGTCGACGTGCGCGTGGCGGCGATGGCCGCGCGCCTGGAGCCCCTGCGTCGCGAGCCGGCGGCGCAGCTGCGCGACGACGCGGTGCACGGCGGCGAGGTCGGCCAGCGGACCCGAGGGCAGCGCGCGGTCGAGCTCGCCGAGGGGGCGCGCGGGCGGCAGGTTGCCGGTGCGCTCGATCTGCGAGCGCTCGAGCTCGCGGCGCAGCAGCGCCTCGAAGCGGCGCAGGGCGTCGCGAGGGAGCCCCTCGCGGCGCGGATCGCCCTCGGGCATCTCCGGCTGCGGCTCGGCCCTCAGTCCCAGCGCGCGGCGGATGCGCTGCACGTCGACGCCGATCACGCCCGAGCCCTCCTGGCGGCGGGCGAACGCGGCGATCGCCATGCGGGCGAGGTCGCGCATCGCGCCCTCCGAGCCGTCGCGCAGCGCCGCGGCGATCTGCGCGCGGAGCTCGTCGAGCTCCTCCTCTGAGAGCTCCTCGAGGCTCGCCCGGTCCTCCTCGCGGATCCCCTCGCGCGCCGCTGCGATCTCGGTCGCGCGGAAGAAGAAGCGGTCGAAGACGAGCTCGAACACGCGGCGGTCCTCCTGGCTCTTGGCGAGCGTCGCCGCGAGCGCCTCGCGGAAGTCCTCCTGCGAGGTCCAGCTGATCTCGGCGAGCACCTCGAACGCATCGAGCATCTCCGAGGTTCCGATCTTGAGACCTTCGCGTCGCAGCTCCTCGCCTAGCTCGAGGATCCGCGCGGGCAGCCCCTCGGCCGCGATCGCGCGAGCGCCGGCGCGGCTCTCAGGCGACATCGGCGGGCGAGGAGAGCTTCAGCCCGACGCGGTCGGCGACGACGTCCATGTCGGTGCGGTGCTTG
This sequence comes from Solirubrobacteraceae bacterium, assembly GCA_036272475.1. Taxonomy (GTDB): domain Bacteria; phylum Actinomycetota; class Thermoleophilia; order Solirubrobacterales; family Solirubrobacteraceae; genus Palsa-744. The sequence continues at coordinate 166,709 of DATAYP010000005.1, forward strand.
ACGATCACCGACATCGTCTCCGTGAAGGTCTCCGCGTCGATGTCCTCGACGCCGAGCAGCAGCAGCGCGCGCGCCCAGTCGATCGACTCGGCGATCGACGGCGGCTTCTTGAGGTCGAGCGAGCGGACCATCCCGACGATCTCGACGAGCCGTCGCGCGACGGTCTCCGAGAGCTCGGGCGCATGCAGCCGCACGATCTCGAGCTCGTGCTCGAGCTCGGGGTAGTCGAGCCACAGATACAGGCAGCGGCGCTTGAGCGCCTCGGTCAGCTCGCGCGAGTTGTTCGACGTGAGCAGCACGACGGGATGCGTGCGCGACTCGACGCGCCCGAGCTCGGGAATCGAGATCTGGAAGTCGGAGAGCACCTCGAGCAGCATCGCCTCGAACTCCTGGTCGGTCTTGTCGATCTCGTCGATCAGCAGCACGACCGGCTGCTCGGATGCGATCGCCGTCATCAGCGGCCGCGCGAGCAGGAACTCCTCGCCGAAGATGTCCTCCTGGACGGCGTCCCAGCCGGTGCCCGACGCCTCGGCCTGGATCCGCAGGAGCTGCTTGCGGTAGTTCCACTCGTACAGCGCCTTCGCCTCGTCGAGGCCCTCGTAGCACTGGAGCCGCACGAGCTCGCGTCCCAGATACGTGGCGAGCGCCTTCGCGAGCTCGGTCTTGCCGACGCCCGCCGGCCCCTCGACGAGAACGGGCTTGCCGAGCTTCGTCGCGAGGTAGGAGACGAGTGCGGTGGACTCGCCCGGCAGGTAGCCGACCTCGCGCAGTCCCTGCGCCACCGCGCCGACGGAGTCCGGAGAGGAGGCGGAGGCTGGCGCCGGGGATCGCGGGGCGGTCATCGCCGCTTCAATGATAGGCCCCGGCGTGACTCGGCCGCCGGCGCCGGCGGCGCGCCCGGGAGGGACGCGAGGCGCCCGCAGGCCCCCCGAGTGGCGTCTTCGCCGTCAGTCGCCTTTCGGGGGCGAGTCCTCGAAGGAGAGCTGCTCGGCTTCGCCCGGAGCGCGGGGCGCGCCCGGCGGAGCGGGCGGGTAGCGGGGCCGCGTGCGCGGCGCCTTGGGCTCGGCGGCGACCGGCGCGCTGCGCGCCCGCGTCTCGCGCGTCGGCTGCCCCGTCTGCGCCGTCTGCGCTGTCTGCGCTCCTGGCGCCGCTCGCGGCGAGGCGCCCACGAGCTCGGTGACATCGGTGCGCGGGGGGCTCGACGAGGCGTCGGAGTGGCTCGCGGGGCTGCGGGGCTCGCGCGGTGGAGGCGCGCGGCGCGGGCGGCGCCGTGCGCTCGCGGGAGGTTCGGGCCGTTCGACGCTGCGCATGCGCCAGCCGGCGTAGGTCAGCGCGCCGGCGGCGACGAACGCGAGGAAGAAGCCCCATTCGATGCCGACGGGGTAGCCGTGGCCGGAAGGGCGGCTGAAGACGCGGTAGAAGATCAGCACGGCGGCCCAGCCGCCGGCGAGCATCACGATCGTGCCGTCGCCGCCGGGCAGGTGGAACTGGCGATCCTCGACGCGCGCGACCATCATCACGACGACCGAGGCCGCCACGAGGAACACGGCGGCCTCGACGAACGAGAGGTCTCCGAAGGCGTTGATCGAATGCGAGCTGATGCCGGCCCTGCTGACGCTCTGGAGCGAGTACCAGGGGAAGAACATCGTCACCAGCAGCGCGACCGAGGAGATCGACGCGAGCCGCTGCTCTGGCTCCATCGCGCTCCAGGCGTGCGTCAGCCGGCTCATCGACGGAGGTTCCTGCACGGGGTGCTCTCGATGCGGCTCACTCCCGCCTAGTCTAAGAGCGCGCTCACGGGCTAGCGGTGGGTCACAACGATCGTGCCCGACGCCGTCGAGAAGTTGCCGGCCAGGTCGGTGGCGCTCAGCGTCACCGAGAAGCTGCCGCCGGCGGGCGGCGTGATCCACAGCAGCCGCGGCCGGCCGTGTTCGAGGGTCGCGCTGTTGGTCCACACGACGCGCCCCGCGCGGCGGATCGTGAGTTGCACGGTCGAGATCTTCGAGAGCGAGATCTGCACGCCGGCGCGTGTGCCGCCGCGGAACGTCGACGAGAGCAGCGCGATCGCCGGCGGCGTCTTGAGGTCGTCGGTGAAGCGCTGTGCGGTCGTGCAGTAGACCGCGTCGCCGGCGATCGGCGACGGTCGGGGAGCGGGCGGCGGCGGTCCTGGAGCCGGCGGCGGCGGTCCTGGAGCCGGCGGCGGCGGGCCTGGAGCCGGCGGCGGCGTCACGGAGGGGAGGCCTTTGCGGGTGCGCTGGCAGAGGTGCTGGAGGAATTCGGTGAGCAGTTCGTGGTAGTTGAGGCTCGATTCGCCGAACTGGTCATAGAGCGACCAGCCGCCGGTGTCGTAGCGCGGCACCTCGGCCCGCGCCTCGGCGTCGCCCGCTTCGAACAGGCGCAGGCCGCGCGGGTCGCCCGTCAGCGAGGTGTAGTCGTAGAGGCCGACGAGCGACTGGATGAAGCCGTTGAGGATCCTGTCCGACGGCGCGAAGGTGTACTCGGCGTAGTGCGCGCCGGCCCGCGTCGCGACGCGCACGCCGGCCGGAGGGCCCGCGCCGAAGATGCCGAGCGCCTGCTGCGCGGCGGCGAGGTAGGCGGGGTCCTTGAAGCGCGACCAGGCGCGCGCGAGCACCTGGATGGCGGTTCCCTGCGAGAGGCCGCTCGTCCACGGCGGCAGGCCGCCGTCGAACTGGAAGAGGTACTCCCAGGCGATGCCCCCGGCGCGGCTCGACGCGAGCGCGATCGCTTCTGAGAGCAGCTGGCGCAGGTTGCTGTTTTCGTGGCCGGAGAGGTAGTAGCCGTTGGCCTTGCCGAAGGTCCCGAGCCACTGGACCTCGAGGCCCTGACCCGCGTAGTACTCCCACACGAGCTTGCTCGAGGGGAAGCTGACGCGCTCGCCGTTCGAGAGCAGCGGCTGCGTCGTCCACCAGTCGCGGTTGCGTTCGAGGGTCAGGAAGAGGGCAGGGAGGCGCGAGGAGTAGAGCCCGCCGGACGCTGCGATCGCCTGGAGGTTGGCGAGCACCGCGCCGAGCTCGACACGCCGCGTGCCGCTGAGCCTTCCGAGCGAGCGTTTCGCCGCGACGAGCGCCCCGAGGTCCCTGCTGTATGCCGCGTCGCTGATCGCGCCGGCGGTGCGCAGGCGGAGCAGCACCGCCGAGACGGTCGGTGCGCGGGCGGCGCGCGCCGAGGGCGAGCCGCTGCGGGCGCCTGCCGGCGACGCGGCGAGGCACAGGAGGAGGGCGCCGAGCAGGACGGCAGAGAGCTGCCTGGGGCGCACGCCGGCGATCCTACGCCGGGCCGCCGCGGCGGATGCAGGGGTGGTTGCAGCTCGAGGCCGCTGTGGTGACGGCACCCCCCTTGAACAACCGACCGGCGCGGCAGTTGCGCGGGGCGCTACTCGCGCTCGAACTCGAGGTCGTCGACGCCGTCGAGCTCGTCGTCCTCGTGCCCGTGTTCGGGGTCCTCGAGATCGTCCTCGTCCTCGTCGGGGTCGAGATCGGGCTCGTGCTCGACCTCGTCGTCCCCGGCTCCGAGCGCTTCGGCGGGCTGATGTGCGAGCTGGAAGCGCTCGACGAGATCGTCGCGCTTGTTCTCGTCGAGCGGCGAGTCCTCGGAGATCAGCACCCAGTCGTTCGCCTCGAGCTCCTCGCGCTCGAAGATCTCGTGATCGACCTCGGGCGAGTCGTCGACGACGATCATCACCTCGGTCTGCGGGTTGAAGTAGGTGCCCGGACGGATCGTGACTTCGTCGAGCGCGAAGCGGCGAACCTTGCTCATCGCGCGTTTATACCCGACCGCGGCGCGGCGATGTGGACATTTGCGAGCGATCCACGCGCGGCGGCTGCCACGGGCGCGGATCCGGCGCGGCTCACGGGTCGAACTCCTGGAGGGTGCGAGCGACCTCGCCCTCGACGTCGAGCGGCTCGAGCCCCTGGCGCTCGCGGCGTTCGTTGCGCGCGACGACGAGCTGGCGAACCTCCTCGACGAGGCCCGCGGCGTGGCCCTCGTGATCGGGCGGCGGCTCCATCAGGCGCGCGACCTCGGCGTCGATGTCGAGCGCAGGCTCTCCGCGCGAGACGAGGCGGTCGCTGCGCGCGCCGAGCATCTGGCGGATCTCCTGCTCGCGCTCGGCGCGGCCCGCGGGCGACTCGGGCGCCGGCGTCGCCGCGCCGCCCGGCTGCTCCCCGTCGCGCGTCAGGCCTCCCTGGCCGATCTGGTCATAGAGGCTCCCGCGGCTGAAAAGGAAGACCACCGACATCACGACGGAGAACGCGACGGCTCCGAAGACGATGATCGGGAAGAGGCTCTGCACAGTCTCGATTGTTGCCGATCGAGAGCCGGTCCGCTACCCTCACGGACTGGATTGACTGACCAGTCAATCTATTTCACGTGCCAGCCCGTTAGGAGATCAAGAATGGTCGATTTCACGCTCACCGACGAGCAGAAGGCCCTGCGCGAGATGGCGCATGACTTCGCCGTCAAGGAGATCCGTCCCGTCGCCTGGGAGTACGACAAGGACGGCACGTGGCCGCAGGACATCATCGAGAAGGCGTGGGAGCTCGGGCTGATGAACTCGCACATCGAGGAGGAGTACGGCGGCGCGGGCGCCGGCTACCTCGACGGCTGCCTGATCGAGGAAGAGCTCTCGTGGGGCTGCTCGGGGATCCAGACCTCGCTCGGCTGCAACGGCCTTGCGACGGCGCCGATCGCGCTGGGCGGCTCGGAGGAGGTCAAGAGGAAGTACCTCGGGATGCTCACCGAAGCGCCGAAGCTGGCGTCCTTCTGCCTGACCGAGCCCGACGCCGGCTCCGACGTCTCGGGCATGCGCACGACGGCCGTGAAGAAGGGCGACAAGTACGTCATCAACGGCTCGAAGTGCTTCATCACAAACGGCGGCTACGCCGACTACTACACCGTTTATGCGAAGACCGACAAGGAGGCCGGCCACCGAGGCATCTCTGCGTTCGTCGTCGAGCGCGACTGGGGCGTGGTCGTGGACAAGAAGGAGGACAAGCTCGGGCAGCGCGCCTCGAACACCGCGACGATCTCCTTCAACGACGTCGAGGTGCCGGCGGAGAACCTGCTCGGCGAGGAGAACAAGGGCTTCAAGCTCGCGATGATGACGCTCGACCGCACGCGCCCGGGCGTCGCGGCGATGGCGACCGGCATCGCCCGCGCGGCATTCGAGTTCGCGACCGACTACTCACGCGAACGCGTCCAGTTCGGCGTGCCGATCGCGATGCACCAGGCGATCCAGTTCATGATCGCCGACATGGCGACCGAAATCGAGGCCGCGCGCCTGCTCACGTGGAAGTCCGCCGTGATGCTCGACAACGGCGAACGCAACACCCTGATCTCCTCGCACGCGAAGCGCTTCGCGGCCGATGCCGCGATGAAGGTCGCCACCGAAGCCGTCCAAGTCTACGGCGGCTACGGCTTCATCAAGGAGTACCCAGTCGAGAAGCTCTTCCGCGACGCGAAGATCATGCAGCTCTACGAGGGCACCTCTCAGATCCAGCGCCTCGTGATCGCACGCGAAACGCTCCTCCCGCGCCGCGTCGAGGAGCCCGCAGCGGTCGGCGGCGTGGAAACCGTCGCGGTCTAGGAGCAACGCCCCCAACGCGGAGATGGACGGCCCGCAAGCGGCGCGGCCGAGGCGGTGGGCTGCCGCAGGGCCGAGCGGTTCAGTTGGCCGCCGGCATCGCGGCCGCGAGCGCTTCGCTCTTCTCGAAGTAGATCGCCATTCGACGCACGAGGTCATCTCCGAACGTGAGCAGCAGATAGGTGGTGTTCGCGATCTCGGCGCCACTGCCCACTCCGCGGATCCGCAGGTCGCAAGTCGCAAGGACCTGGTCCCCGCTCCGTTCGAGGGCCGTCACCGTGATCCCACGGAATTCGACCGCATCGGGCTCGACCCACGCTCTGATCGCTTCCCGGCCCTGCAGCGTGCCGAAGGCGCCGGCGCGCTGTACCTCGGCGTCGACGGCGAACATGTCCGCGAAGCGATCCAGGTCGCCCTCGTTGAACGCAGCTATGCCGGCAGTGATCAGCTCGAAGCGGGCGTCCGACACGGATCGGGAGTATCGCGCCGTTCGCCTCCGAGCATCGCCCTCAACGGATCAGCAGCGGACCGCCGTAGTTCGAGACCTGCGCGCCGCTCGTCACGCGTACGAGCACGCGGTAGACGCCGTGCGTGACGTGCACGACCCGGCTGAACTTCGAGCTGGTCGCGTCGCGGTGATGCAGGAGCGTGCCGCCGACGAGCACGCCGCGGCCGTGGACGATCCGCAGGATGCCCACCTGCATCCCGTCGAACGCCGGCGTGACGGTCCCGAAGATCCGCGCGTAGTGGGCGCGGCCCGCGCTGCCGACGTGGCTCGAGACGTTGACCGCGACGTTCTCCACGGTGGTCGGGCTGACGACGGGCGGGTTCGTCGTCGTGACGACGCGGAACTGCGTCGTGAGGGCCATCCCGAGCACCGGGAAGGAGAAGCCGCCGCTCGCGTTCGTCAGCAGCGGGTTGCCGACGTTCTGGAACCCCGCCGTGAACGGGAACGAGTTGCCCTGGAGCACGACCGCGCGGCTGGCGTTGCCGGTGCCCGAGAGCGTTCCCTGAACGGTGATCGCGCCGCCGAAGATGACCGGGTTGGGCGAGGAGAGGATCTGAAGCGACAGCGGCACCTTCGTCGTCAGGAACGTCGAGTCCGAGCCGATCGACGGTCCGGCGCCGTTGACCGCGACGAGCCGGAAGTGGTAGAGGGTCAGCGGCTGAAGCCCGCTCACGGGCAGCCGCACGGGGACCCCGTGGACGCCCGCGCCGGCATCGGCGATCGCCGTCTGCCCGCCGTAGGCCCGCGTGGGGCCGTACTGGAAGTAGTAGGACGCGTCCTTGCCGTTCGGGTTCACCGAACCCGTGAGCACGGCCGTCGCGTAGCCGACTTCGCGGGCTCCGCCCGTCGAGACCGTCGGCGCCCCCGTCGCCGCGCCGGCCACCGCCGCCGGCGTGATCGCCGCCACGGCCGCGAGCAGCGCCGCGGCCCTCGACACGATCCCGGACACGGACCGACCCTTCGCCCCAAAAACCCGCATTTTGCCTCCTACGACTCCATTGCTGACAGGTATCTCACACACAAACCCCCGCGGCAGCCGAGAGGTGCGGCCGCGCCCGCGTGTCGCTAGGCTCCCGCGACCCTACTCATCGGAGGAGACCGCAAGCATGTTCGTGTTCAAAGCAGCCGTCGTCGGGGCCGGGACGATGGGCGGCCAGATCGCCCAGACGATCGCCGCGGCCGGCATCCCCGTAGTGCTCAAGGACATCGACGACGCGCTCGTGGAGGCCGGCCTCGAGGAGGCCCGCAACGTCACGCGCGGGCAGGTCGGCAAGCTCGCCGAGAAGGGCAAGATCACCGAGCAGCAGGCCGAGCAGCAGCTCGCGGAGATCGTCGGGCGGATCCACGGCACGACCTCCTACGAGGGCTTCGGCGACGTCGACTTCGTCGTCGAGGCGGTGCCCGAGAAGATCGAGATCAAGCAGGCGGTGCTCGCCGAGCTCGACGCCGCGACGCCGGGCCACGCGATCCTCGCGTCGAACACCTCCTCGCTGTCGATCACCGAGATGGGCGAAGCCACGCTGCGGCCCGAGAAGGTGATCGGCTTCCACTACTTCTACCCCGCCTCGATCATGCCGCTGATCGAGATCGTCGAGGGCGAGGACACCGCCGCGGAGACCGTCGCCGCGGCGATCACCTTCGCGCAGGCGATCCGCAAGCAGCCGATCACCTGCGCCGAGGTCCCCGGCTTCGTCGTCAACCGCATCCTCAACTCGGCGACCTCGGAGATCTGGCGCGAGCAGGAGGAGAAGGGCCTCTCCATCAAGAAGATCGACGACGGCGTAGGCGCTGCCGGCCTGATCCCCGTCGGGCCCTATTACCTCGTCAACCTCCTCGGCCTCGACACCGTCCTGCACGTCGCCGAGCACCTCGTCGAGTCCTACGGCGAGGAACGCTTCTACGTCCCCAAGGGCATGCAGAAGCTCGTCGCCGAAGGCAAGCTCGGCGCGAAGACCGGCGGCGACGGCTTCTATGACCCGAGCGGCGAGCCCAACATCCCGGGCGACGCCGATCCCGACGTCGAGGAGCTCGTCGAGCTGCTCTCGCTGAAGACCTTCCTCGAGGCGTGCCTCGTGCTCGAGGAGGGCGTCGCCACCCACCGCGACATCGACTTCGGGATGATGGCCGGCGCCGGCCTCGACCCGCGCCGCGGACTGCTGCCGCCGTTCATGAAGGCCGACGTCGAAGGCCTCGACTCGATCCTAGAGCGCATGGAGAACGCACAGGAGCGACACGGCGAGCGCTTCACCCCGCCGACGATCCTCCGACGCCTCGTCGCGCAGGGTCGCCTCGGCCAGAAGAGCGGTCAGGGCTTCTACGCGTACCCGCAGCCCGACGCCGAGCAGCCCGCCGAGGTGGTCAAGCTCGAGACGCGCGATGACGGCGTCGCGATCGCGTGGCTCGCCAACGGGCAGATGAACTCGATCTCCCCGCAGGTCATCCAGGACCTCGAGAAGGTCTGGGCGAAGGTCAAGGCCGCATCCGACTCGCCCGTGCGCGCGCTCGTGATCGCCTCCTCGAACCCCTTCCTGTTCTCCGCCGGCGCCGACATCAAGGCCTTCACGACGATGGACGAGTCCTCGGGCGAGCAGCTGATCAACGCCGCGCACGCGCTCTTCAAAGAACTCGGCGAGGACGGCGTCGCGACGATCGCCGCGGTCAACGGACTCGCCTTCGGGGGCGGCTGCGAGCTCGCGATGGCCTGCGACTTCCGCATCGCCGCGCGCTCGGCGATCTTCGGCCAGCCCGAGATCAAGCTCGGCATCATCCCCGGCTTCGGAGGCACCCAGCGCCTGCCGCGGCTCGTCGGCGTCAGCAAGGCACTCGAGATGAACCTCGTCGGCGACCCCGTTCTCTCCGACGAAGCCTTCGAGCTCGGCCTCTGCAACCGCATGGTCGACGACCACGAACTGCTCGACATCGCCCTCATGTGGGCCCACAAGCTCGCCGGCCAGGCGCCGCTCGCGGTCGAGCAGATCAAGCGCGTCTCAGCCGCCGGCGAGCTCGACGAGGGCATCGAGTCCGAGAAGCGCGCCTTCGCCGAGGCCTTCTCGAGCGAGGACGCGAAGGAGGGGATCTCGGCCTTCCTCGGCAAACGCGCCCCCCGCTTCCAGGGGCGCTGAGCGCACGTGGACGGCCCGGCAGCAACGGCGACCGCGACCGGGGCGGCGACCGACACGGGCGCAGTGACCGCCACAGGGCCATCGCCCGCGCGGGAGGCGACCACGAGCTCCGCACGTCACGGGCGCGCCCGCCTCGTGCAGCTGATGCGCGAGGCCGAGTCCGCGGTCGCGCTCACCGGGGCGGGCATCTCGGTGCCGTCGGGCATCCCCGACTTCCGAACGCCGGGAGCGGGCCTCTGGGAGCGCGTCGACCCGATGGAGGTCGCCCACATCGACGCCTTCCGCGAGGACCCCGCGCGCTTCTGGAGCTTCTACGGCCTGCGCTTCGCCACGCTCGGCGGCAAGCAGCCCAACGGGGCGCACCGCGCGCTGGTCGAGCTCGAGCAGCGGGGTCTGCTCGATGCGGTGATCACGCAGAACGTCGACATGCTGCACGCGCGCGCCGGCACGCGTGAGCTCGTCGAGGTGCACGGGAGCATCGCGACCTGCAGCTGTCCCGCGTGCGCGTCCCGGGTGACGCTCGACGCAGCGCGCGAGCTCCTGCGAGGCGCCGCCGACGGCGTTCCCCGGTGTGCCCACTGCCGCGGCGCCCTGAAGCCCGACGTCGTGCTGTTCGGCGAGCTGCTCGCGCCCGAGGCGCTGGAGCGCGCGCGCATGCTCTGCGAGCGGGCCGACCTGCTGATCTGCATCGGCTCCTCCCTGGAGGTCCACCCCGTCGCGGGGCTCCCCGCGCTGACCGCCGCAGCCGGCGGCGCCGTGGCGATCCTCACCCAGGGGCCCACGCCCCTCGACGAGCTCGCCGCCGTGCGCCTCTCGGGCGACGTCGTCGAGGAGCTCGAGGCGCTCGCGGGCGCGCTCAGCCCGGCAGGCGGGCGACGCTCAGCAGGTATTCGGCCTGGATGCTGAAGGTCCCGTCTTCGGCCTCGTTGGCTCCGCGGTAGAGGTCGAGCATCGCCTCGCGCAACTCGCCGTAGCGTCCCTGTGGCTCGAGCGCGGCCTTCGTCATGATCGCCGGCCCGAGGATCCGCTCGTCGTAGTCGAGCCACCCCTCAGCCGACTCGTGCGAGAACGTGACGGTGCGCCGCTCGAAGGAGACGTCGGCGCCGCTCGCGGCGAACAGCTCTCGAACGTGCTCCTCCGTTCCCCAGCTCACCGGCGCGTGCAGTCCGGGCGGCGGCGGCATGAACGAGGAGACGATCTCGAAGGTCCTGCCGACCAACCCATCGGGGGTCCACGCCGTGACGGCGACTGTGCCGCCCGGGCGCGCCACCCGCGCGAGCTCAGCCGCTGCCTGCTCGTGGCGCGGTGCGAACATCACGCCGAAGCAGGAGGTCACGACGTCGAAGGAGTCGGTCTCGAAGGGCAGCTCCTCGGCATCTCCCTCGACGAAGCGCACGTCGAGCCCGGCGTCGGCCGCGCGCCCGCGTGCCGCCTCGAGCAGCTCGGGCGTGAGGTCGAGGCCCGTGACCTCGGCTCCCGCGCGGGCGCCGGCGAGCGCGACGTTGCCGCTTCCCGTCGCCACGTCGAGCATGCGGATACCCGATTGGGCCCCTGCCCGATCGGCGAGCAGCTCGGCGACGCCCTCGATCCTGCGCGCGACCTGCGGATAGTCGCCGCTGGCCCACATCGCCCGCTGTCCTTGCTTGATCGCCGCGACGTCGATGTTCATCGGCCGGCCTCCCGTCACCGATCGCGTGTGCCGAGGGCTGCGGCGGCCGCGAGGTCGCGCCGCGGGTCGATCCGCCAGCGCCCCGCGACCGCCTCGAGCTCGTCGTCGAGCCCCCAGCGATCGGCGCGGGGGGGGCCTTCGTATTCGAGGCTCGCTCCCTTCAGCGCCATGCAGCCGATGTTCTCGCCGATCTCACGGATCGCCGCCAGCTCGGCGGCGTCGAGGACCGGCGCGGCCGTGACCGCCGCGAGCTCCGCGCGCTTGTCCTCGATCGGGCGCGCGCCTGCGCCGCTCTCCTGGATCAGCGTCGGCGCGACGCAGCGCACCGCCGGCTGCGCGAGGTTCCACGCGCACGCGAGCTGGAGCATCGTCAAGCCGTGGCGCTCGGCGTAGGGGCGCATCCGCTCGAGCCGCTCGCGCCCCTCGCGCTCCCAGCCCTCGGGACGGAAGCGGCGGTGGTCGTGCTCGGCGAACTCGTGGCCGGGAAGGACGTCGTCGTGGAACAGCCCTCCGTAGTCGACCACGCGCGTGATCAGCTGCACCTCGTGCGCCGCGGCGGCTTCGAGCACGAGCTCGCCGGGCCACGGCTCGAGCGGGTTGAGGATCACCATCGCCCAGTCGATCTCCGTCGCGAACCGCTCGAGGCAGGCGATCAGGTCGAGCGTGAAGCCGTTGGCCGGACCCGGAGCGACCCCGAGCAGGCGCGTGAGGCCCGCGTCCCGGACCGCCTGCATGCCCTCCCAGACGGCCGGGCTCGAGTAGCCGACGCGGTCGGGGTTGTGCAGCAGCAGCAGGTCGAAGTGCTCGACGCCGCAACGCTCGAGGCTGCGCTCGGTCGCCATCCGGATGTACGCGGCGTACCCGTCGGGCCCGCGCAGCCGCGCGTCGGTGAAGCGCGGGTAGCCCTTCGCGCCCTCGCGCTCGCCCTCGTAGAAGTCGTGGCCGATCGCGCCCACCAGGCAGTAACCCTCGCGCGGCACGCCGAGCAGCGCCCGCCCGAGCGCCGCGTCCGCCTCGCCCGCCCCGTACGCGTCGGCGGTGATCACCGTGTCGATCCCGCCGCTCGGCCGCAGCATCGCAGTGAAGCGCTCCTCCTCGAGCGGCTCGCCGAAGTGCATGAAACGCCCTCCGCTCCAGGTGCCGATCGCGGTCGTCGTCGGGTCCATGCTCATCCCAGGTTAAACCCCGTCGCCGTGCGCGCACGAAGGGCCGCTTCGAGGCGCTCGAGCGCGTGGCGCACGACGTCCTCCTCGGGCGCGCCGTCGGCGCCGGGCAGCGCCCGACGCCCCTGCTCGGCGACGCCCTCCCCGAGCTGCTCGAGCTCCGCGATGCGGATCGCGAGGTCCTGGCGGCGCTCGGCACGGAGCTCGGTGATCGCCGTCGCGAACGCGCGATCGAGCTCGATCGCCGCGAGCTCCACGCGCCCGTGGTCGAGGTCGAGGCGCGCGCGCAGCACGAGCTCCTCGCAGAGCAGCGCCGCGCCGCGTGCTCCGAGCAGGATCGCCAGGCGCTCCTGCGGGCGCAGCGCGGCCGAGCGCCCGCGCGGGCGCCGGCGCCGCGCCGGTGCGCGCCGTTCGAGCGTCGACCAGATCAGCTCCTGCGCGTGCAGCCACTGGCCGTAGGCGACCCGCTCGCCCTCCCCCCAACCCGCTCTGATCACGAGCGCCTGCTCCGGAGAGACCTCGTGCGCGTAGGCGTCCGCCGAGGCGATCCGGTGCGCGTGCAACACGCGGTTCAGCACCGCGGTCGCGGCGCTCACCTCGCGCTCTCCGTCGAGATCCGCCAGCCATGCGCGCGCCTGGTGCTCGGCCGACAGCGAGATCGGGTCGACGATCGTCGCGCGCGCCGTCGGGACCGGGGCCGGTTCGGCCGTCGCCCTCGCACCGAGGCCCCGCCTGCGCGAGCGCCTCAGCATCCTCAACCCGTGCCGCCGCGCCGATGGAGCAGCGCCGCCCGGCATCGAGCGCTCGGCGCCGATCGTCGCGAGCACGACCACCCGCTCGGGCTCGCTGCCCGCTCCGTCGCGCAGCAGGTAGCGCCCGTCGGGCGGCCCGAGCGCCCAGGCGAACTCCATCTGGATGAAGATGAACAGCGGCTCGGCCACCGCTTCACCGTATCCTTCTGATTCTCCGGCCGGCGTGATCCTCGCCGGCGCAACGGGCTCGAGCCCAATCACCGGGAGCAGAAGCATGTCCGATGCGAACAGCGTGACCAGGAGTCTGCGAGAGCGCCTCGGGGGCGGCACCGAGGACCGTCTCGGCCGTGCGCTCTCGGAGCTGCTCGAAAACCCGCTGCTGACCGGCGCCCTCGGCCGCGCATTCGACGCGCGCGAGAAGGCCGCCCAGGCCCAGGAGGTCGCGATGGGAGCGCTCAACCTCCCCTCGGCCGCGGACATCGAGCGGCTCACGCGGCGCCTTCGCTCGGTCTCCTATCGCCTCGAGGGCATCGAGGACGGCCTCGGGCGCCTTGACCGCGGGCTCGCCGCCGGCGGCGTCGACGCGCGGCTCTCCGCGATCGAGCAGCGGCTCGAGACGCTCGCCGAGAAGCTCGAGGCAAAGCCCGAATCCCGCGCCACAGAGGCGGCTGCCTCGGCCGGCGAGCACGCCGCTGTGCGGCCCGCGCCGGAGGAGCAGCACGCACCCAGAGCCGCCGCAGCTCGCCCGGCGGGAGGCTCGAGCAGCGCCGCGCCCTCGGCCAAGGCCAAGCCGAAGCGCGCCAAAGCCAAGTCCAAGCGCGCCTGAGCCAAGTCCGAGCGCTCCTGAGCCGGGCCGGTCTGAGCCGGCCGGGGCGGCTGGGCGTTCAGCTCGTGAGGGCCGCGGCGGCGACCGCGCCCATCCGCTCGGCGGCGGCCTCGAGAGCCGCGTCGCCGATGCGCCGGCGCGCGCCGTCGCCGGCGAAGGTGTCCGAGACGACGAGCACGCAGGCGACCGGCACCCCGGCCGCGGCGCCCAGCGCGAACAGCGTCGCGGCCTCCATCTCGATCGCGAGCGCATCCCGGGACTGCGGCCGGCGGCCCTCGTCGTAGAACAGGTCGACGCTCACGACCGCACCGCAGCGAGCCGTGGGGGCCTGCTCGACGAGCGACCCCGTGAGCGCCGCGTCGGCGGCGATGCGCTCGCCGGCGCCGAGCGCCCGCGAGGTGCCGTCGTCGCCGATCGCCTCGCGGGCGATGAGCAGCTCGCCGAGCTCGAGCTCGGGTGCGAGCGCTCCGCAGCTGCCGACGCGGATCGCGCGCCTGGCGCCGAGCGCGATCAGCTCCGAGAGCACGATCGCCGCCGAGGGGCCGCCCATGCCGGTCGCCTGGATCGTGAGCGGCTCGCCGTCGGCCGCGGCGCCTGTGTAGCCCCACAGCCCACGGTGGTGGTTGAACATCAGCGGCCGCTCGAGCAGCACCTGCGCGAGCGCGAGCGCCCTGCCGGGATCGCCCGGCAGCAGCACCCGCTCGGCCAGCTCAGCCGTCGGTCGCAAATGGATGGGGGCGCCTCCGGACACGGGCGGCGACTTTAGACTGCCTGGCAATGGGACCGTCCTTGGCGTTCGTCTGTGTCTGAGCCGGACGCCGCTCCCACGAGCGCGCCGGGTGAGCTGACGCTCGCGCAGGTCGCCGCGCGCGCCGGCGTATCGCCCGCGACTGTGACGCGTTGGGTCAAGAAGGGCCTCGTGCCGAGCTACGAGGGGCATTGGACGCCCGCCTCCGTCGCCTACGTGCGGGTCGTCGCGAGGTTGCGCGCGCGGGGCCACACGCTCGCGCAGATCAAGCGCGCGAGCGACCGCGGCCAGCTCGCGGTCGGGCCGATCGAGAACCTCCTGAGCAGCTCCGAGGAGCGCTACACGCTGCGCGAGGCCTCGCGCGAGACCGGGCTGAAGACCGCGCTCATCGAGCGCATCTTCACAACGATGGGCCTCGGCTCCGCCTCGGCGCAGGCGCTCACCGACGAGGACCTCGAGATGCTCAGGTACGTCGCGGCGATGCTCGACGCCGGCATCCCGCTCGAGGCGTTCCTGCAGCTCGCGCGCGTCTACGGCCAGGCGCTCGGCCAGATCGCGGACGCCGAGGTGCGGCTGTTTCACCTCTACGTCCACGAGCCGCTGATGCGCGAGGGCATCCCCGGCCTCGAGATCGCCGAGCAGATGGAGGGCCTCGTCGGCGAGGTGCTGCCCTTCATCGCTCCGCTCATGGGCTTCGTCCACGGCCGCTTCCTCGCGCACTTCGTCGAGCAGGACGTGATCGGCCACATGGAGTCGGACATCTCCGACAGCGGCAACGAGGAGGGGCGCCTGCGCGTCGCGATCGCCTTCGCGGACCTCGCCGGGTATGCCCGGATGACGGTCGAGCGCGGTGACGAGGCGGCGCTCGACACGGTCGAGCGCTTCGTCGAGGCGGTCGAACAGTCGCTTCCCGTCGACGCCCGCGTGACGAAGACGCTGGGCGACGAGGTGATGGTTGTCGGCCCCGACCCCGCCGCGCTCACGCAGTGGGCGGTCGGCCTTCAGGGGACCGTCTTCGTCGAGGAGGCCGCCGTGCGGATCGGCATCCACTACGGCGAGGCGCTCTACCGCGACGGCGACTACTTCGGGCGCGACATCAACCAGGCCGCGCGCGTCGTCGCGCGCGCCGGCGGCGGCGAGGTGCTCGTGACGCGCGCCGTCGTCGATACCGCCGCCGGGCGCGACGGGCTCGAGTTCGACCGGATCGGCGAGGTCCGCCTGAAGGGCTTCTCCGAGCCGACCGAGCTGTTCATCGCCTCGACCTCCGGGGAGTAGGCCGTGGACGTCGTCGCGCTCGCTCGCGAGGTCGCGGCCGGGCCGCTCGCGTCCGCAGCCGGCAGGCCGCTGCTCGTGATGCTCTCGGGAGGGCGCGACTCGGTGTGCCTGCTCGACGTCGCGCTCGCGCTGTGCGGCCCACGGCAGCTCGGCGCGCTACACGTCAACTACGGGCTTCGCGAGGAGGCCGGCGCCGACGAGCAGCACTGTCTGGCGCTGTGCGAGTCGCTCGGCGTCGAGTTGACGGTGGTGCACGAGCGCCGCCCCGCCGGCGATCCGGCCGCCGGCGCCGCGGGGAACCTCCAGGCGTGGGCGAGGCAGGCCCGCTACAGCGCGGCCGCGCGCATCGCCGAGGAGCTCGACGGGCTGTACGCCACGGGCCACACGGGCAGCGATCAGGTCGAGACGATCCTCTACCGCCTCGCCGCCTCGCCCGGCAGGCGCGCGCTGCTCGGGATGGTCGAGCGCGAGGGACGCATGATCCGCCCGCTGCTCGCGCTCACGCGCGAGCAGACCGCCGCCTACTGCGAAGCGCGCTCGCTGCACTGGCGTGAGGACGCGAGCAACGACGACGCGCGCTTCGCGCGGGCGCGCGTGCGCCACGGCCTGCTCGAGTCGCTGCGCGCCGTGCACCCGGCGGCGGATGCCAACGTCCTGCGCACCGCGGCGCTGCTGCGCGAGGAGACGGAGCTGCTCGACCGCCTCGTCGCCGAGGAGCTCGCCGGGGGCTCGAGCATCGAGCTCGCGCGGCTGCGCGAGCTGCCCGGCGCGCTCGCACGGCTCGTCGTCGTGCGCCTCGCCGAGCAGGCCGTGGGCGGCTACGTGCCGCAGGCTGGGGACCGCGTGCAGGAGCTCATCGAGCTCGGCGCGCACGGCCGGCGCGCGGAGCTGCACGTCGGTGGCAACGCCGGCGCGGTCATCGAGGGCGGCGTGCTGAGCATCGTGAAGCTGCCGCCGCGCGGCGACTAGACTCCCGGGCGTGTCCACACCCGCGAGCGTCGCAGGCGAGGCCGCAGTCGGCGAGGTGCTCGTCACCGCCGCGGAGCTGCAGCGGCGGGTCGCCGAGCTGGGCGAGGAGATCTCGCGGGACTACGCAGGACGCTCGCTGCTCTTGGTCGGCGTGCTCAAGGGCGCCGTGTTCTTCCTGAGCGACCTGATGCGCTTCATCGAGATCCCCGTCGAGGTCGACTTCATGGCCGTCGCCTCCTACGGCTCGGCGACCGACTCCTCGGGGGTCGTGCGGATCCTCAAGGACCTCGACGCGGCGATCGAAGACCGCGACGTGCTGATCGTCGAGGACATCGTCGACTCGGGGCTCACGCTCCAGTACCTGCTGCGCAACCTGGGGTCGCGCAACCCGCGCTCGCTCGAGGTCTGCGCGCTCCTCACCAAGCCCGAGCGGCGCAAGGTCGACCTGCCCACGCGCTACGTCGGGTTCGAGATCGCCGACCGCTTCGTCGTCGGCTATGGCCTCGACTACGCCGAGCGCCACCGCAACCTTCCCTTCGTGGCCGCCCTCGAGGCCTGAGCGGCCCGCCACCGCGGGCTCTCCAACGGCAGGGCGGGCAGGTTGCCCATGGTAGGCTAGGTCACTGGTGTCGGCGAACTAGAGCCGCACCGCGACCTTCTGGATCTCGCCATGAGCCGTTTCTTCAAGAGCGCCGCGTTCCCGATCCTCATCGTGGTCGTGCTCGCCTTCCTGGCGGTCAAACTCGTCAACCCCGGGTCGAGCAACCACCGCCCGCACAGCTACCAGACGCTCGTCGCCAGCGAGATCCCCAAACACGAAGTCAAGTCGGCCGAGTTGAAAAACAAAGGCAAAGCGCTCGAAGTCGAACTCTTCAACAAAGAAAAATACGAAACCGGCTTCATCGAAACCTCGGCGCCCGAACTGATCAAGGAACTGCGCGTAGCGGGGGTCAAATACAACGTCGAATCGGAAAAGAGCAGCGCCCTGCTCGGGCTGCTGACGTACATCATCCCCTTCGTCCTGTTCTTCGGCTTCTGGATCTTCATCATGAACCAGGTCCAGGGCGGCGGCTCGAAAGTGATGTCCTTCGGCAAGTCGCGCGCCAAGCGGCTCTCCGCCGACTCGCCGAAGATCACCTTCCGCGACGTGGCCGGAGTCGACGAGGCGGTCGAGGAGCTGCACGAGATCAAGGAGTTCCTCGAGAACCCGAAGAAGTTCCAGGCGCTGGGCGCGCGAATACCCACGGGCGTGCTGCTCTACGGGCCGCCGGGCACCGGCAAGACGCTGCTCGCGCGCGCCGTCGCCGGCGAGGCGGGCGTGCCGTTCTTCTCGATCTCGGGCTCGGACTTCGTCGAGATGTTCGTCGGCGTCGGCGCCTCGCGCGTCCGCGACCTGTTCGAGCAGGCGAAGCAGAACAGCCCGTGCATCATCTTCATGGACGAGATCGACGCCGTCGGGCGCCACCGCGGCGCCGGGCTCGGTGGTGGCCACGACGAGCGCGAGCAGACGCTCAACCAGCTGCTCGTCGAGATGGACGGCTTCGAGGCGAAGGACAACATCATCATGATCGCCGCCACCAACCGCCCCGACATCCTCGACCCCGCGCTGCTGCGCCCCGGGCGCTTCGACCGTCAGATCGCCGTGGACCGGCCCGATCGCAAGGGCCGCGCGAAGATCCTCGAGGTGCACACGCGCGGCAAGCCGCTCGCCAAGATCATCGACATCGACGCGCTCGCCGGCCAGACGCCTGGCTTCACCGGCGCGGACCTCTCGAACCTGATCAACGAGGCGGCGCTGCTGTCGGCGCGCACCGGCAAGCGCGAAATCGGCCAGGAAGAGCTCGAGGAGGGGATCATGCGCGTGATCGCCGGCCCCGAGAAGAAGACGCGCGTGATGAGCGAAAAAGAGCGGCTGATCACGGCCTATCACGAGATGGGCCACGCGCTCGTCGGGCACTTCCTCGAGCACTCCGACCCCGTCCACAAGATCTCGGTGATCTCGAGGGGACAGGCGCTCGGCTACACGATCTCGATGCCGCAGGAGGACCGCTTCCTGACGACGCGCGCCGAGCTGAAGGACTCGATGGCGATGACGCTCGGCGGCCGCGCGGCCGAGGAGCTCGTCTTCGGCGAGATCACGACCGGCGCGTCGAACGACATCGAGAAGGTGACCGCGACCGCGAAGCAGATGGTGATGCGCTTCGGCATGAGCGAAAAGCTCGGCCCGCGCGTCTTCGGCCACGACCACGGCCAGCCGTTCCTCGGCCGCGAGTTCTCGACCGAGCCCGACTACTCCGACGAGATCGCGCGCGAGATCGATGACGAGGTGCGCCGCATCATCGAGGCCGCCCATCAGCGCGCGCGCGACATCCTCACCGAGCACGAGAAGGATCTCTCGAAGATCTCGGAGATCCTCGTCAAGCGCGAGACGATCGAGAAGGAGGAGTTCCTCGCGCTGCTCGCTGGCAAGAGCGAGGATGAGGTCTTCGGCGCCGAAGAGGACGCCAAGCCGGAGCTGCCTGCGCCGCCCGCGACACCGGCGGACCGTGCCGAGCGCGAACCGCCGCGCACGATTCCGCGGCCCGGCCTCGCGGGCGGCACCGCCGAGCTGCGGGGTAGCGACCCCGAGCTCCCCGAGCTCAGCTGAGCGTCCAGCGCACACCCGCCCCGGGCGCGTTCCGCCTGATGGGTATCGTCAACGTCACGCCGGACTCCTTCTCCGACGGCGGCCTCTTCTTGCGAGCAGAGGACGCGATCGGGCACGGGCTGAGACTCGCCGGCGAGGGCGCCGCGATCCTCGACGTGGGTGGCGAGTCCACCCGGCCGGGGGCCGAGCCGGTCACCGCCGAGGAGGAGCTCGAGCGCGTGCTCGGGGTGATCGAGGGCCTGGCCGCGGCGATCGGGCCCGCGCCCGCGACTCCGCAGCTCTCGATCGACACCTCGAAGGCGAGCGTCGCCGAGGCGGCGCTCGCGGCCGGCGCCTCGTTCGTCAACGATGTCAGCGCCTTCCGCGCGGACCCGCGGATGGCCGGCCTCGTCGCCCGCAGCGGCGCGTCGTGCTGCCTCATGCACATGCTCGGCGAGCCGCGGACGATGCAGCTCGACCCGCGCTACGGCGACGTCGTCGACGACGTCAAGGCGTTCCTCGAGGAGCGGCTGCGCTTCGCCGTCTCGGAGGGAGTTGCCGAGGGGCGCATCCTGCTCGATCCCGGCATCGGCTTCGGCAAGACCGAGCAGCACAACCTCGAGCTCCTGCGGCGCCTCGGCGAGCTGGCGGAGCTCGGGCGCCCGATCGTGATCGGGACCTCGCGCAAGCAGTTCCTCGGGCGCCTCCAGGCGCGCGCCGCGGGCGCCGCGGAGCCCACCGGCCCCGACGAGCGGCTCGCCGGGACGCTCGCCTCCAACGTGCTCGCCTTCGAGCGCGGCGCGAGCGTCTTCCGGGTCCACGAGGTCGCCCCCGTTCGCGACGCCCTGGCGGTTGCGGCTGCTACTTTGGGCCTGCGATGAACGGCGGAGAGCAGGGGGACGACTCGGACGAGCTGGACGACGAGGACGGCCGCGATCTCGGCGAGGACGGCGAGAGCACCGCGGAGTCGGTCACCGTCGAGATAACCGGCCTCTCGCTCTACACGCACCACGGTGTCAGCGAGGCCGAGCGCGAGGTGGGACAGCGGCTCGTGCTCGACCTACGCCTCGACATCGGCGAGACCGATGCGACGGTGACGGACTCGATCGAAGACACCGTCGACTACGCCGAGGTCTGCCAGCTCGTCGCGCTGATCGCCCAGCAGCGCTCGCACAAGACGCTCGAGCGACTCTGCAGCACGATCGCCGACCGGCTGCTCGCCGACTACGAGCTCGAGGGCGTCTGGGTCAAGGCCGCCAAGCCAGAGCCGCCGATCGCGCTGTCTGTGGACGAGGTGTCCGTCGAGGTGTGGCGCGAAGCGGAAGGGTAGGGTGGGCCGGTGAGCTCAGCGAGCAGCTTCCGCGCAGCGGTCGAAGGCGGCGACATCGACGCCGCCGAGGCGCTGTTCGCGCAGGACATCGTCTTCCACAGCCCCGCCACCTTCCACCCGTTCGTCGGCCGCGAGACCGTGATCGCGCTCCTGCGGATCGTCGCGGAGACCTTCGAGGACTTCCGCTACACCGACGAGCTCGAAGTCGACGGCGCCCAGGCCCTGATCTTCCGCGCCGCGATCGGCGGCAGGGAGATCGAGGGACTCGACCTGATCCGCTTCGACGACGACGGCCTGATCGCCGACTTCACCGTGATGCTGCGCCCGCTCTCGGGGCTCGTGCCGTTCGCGCAAGCGATGGGCGAGAAGGTCACACAGGCGGGTCTGCAGACCACCCGCGTGTGAGCGCTCCGCGGCTCGATGGCTGAGCCTCACCGGGAGAAGGGCCTGCTGGGGCTCGGCTCGAACGTCGGCGAGCGCCGTGCCAACCTCCAGGCGGCCGCCGACGCGCTCACGCTCGCCGGCGTGGAGCTGCTCGCGAGCTCCTCCGTCTACGACACCGATCCGGTGGGCGAGCTGCCCCACCAGCCGACCTTCCTGAATGCCTGCCTGCTCGTCCGCACCGAGCTCGACCCGCTCGAGCTGCTCGCCGCCGTCAAGCGCATCGAGCGCGAGCTCGGACGCGAGCAGCCGGCGCCGCGGCACGGCCCGAGAACCATCGACGTCGACATCCTGCTGATCGGCGCACAGCAGCTCGAGCACGAGCGCATGTCGCTCCCGCACGCCCAGCTGCTCAACCGCCGCTTCGTCCTGATCCCCGCGCTCGAGCTCGACTTCGAGCTTCGCGCGCCGAGTGGCCGCAGGCTCGCCGACGCGCTCGCCGCGCTGCCGGTCGACGAAGGCGTTCGCTGGGCAGGGCCCCCGTTGCGGGTCGCGGGCAGTCAGGCATAGCCTCGCCGGCGTCGCGCCAGGCCCGGCCTCGGAGTCGCGCGCCAGCCCGGCGTCGCGCCAGCGCGGCGTCGCGCGTCAGTGCACGACGATCTTGCCGCGCATGCCTTCTTCGACGTGGATCGTGCAGTGGTAGTTGAACGTGCCCCTGCGAGCGAAGCGCACGGTGTAGGTGCCGGACACCTGCGTGCGCGAGTGCTGCGTGCGGAAGGTGACGTTGTGTTCGACCTGGTCGCGCCAGACCCATTTGACGGTGTCGCCGTGGTTGATGTTGAGCGTCGCGGGGTGGAAGCGGAATTCCTGGAGCGTCACGGTATGGGTCCTCGCCGCGTGGGCGCCTCCGAACGCGCCGCTCGGCGCGAGCACGACGGCCAGCGCCGCCGTGAGGCTCGCCAGCAGGAACAGTGCTCGTCGCCTCATCTCAACCTCCCTCTCTGGTCCGTCGGTGGTGGTTTGTACGTGCGCCTGCCGGCAAGGACTTCGCAAGGACGCGCCGGCTTCCCGTCCGGGCGCATCTCGCTAGGCCGCCCGCTCGCCCCAGCTCGCGAGGCGCAGGAGCGTGCCGGCCGACACGCCGCGTCCGGAGAGCACGCAGAGGCGCCCGTTGCGAAGCCACACGACGGTGTGGGTGCCGCCGCCGCCGAGCAGCCGGTAGGGGTGGCCGTGCAGCCAGCTCACCGACCCGCCGCTCACGCTCGGCGCGCCGCCGGCGACGATCGCGTAGCCGATCCGCTGGCCGCTGCGATTGGCGTAGAAGACGGTCATCACGGTGCGCCCCTGGAGCGTGTCGGTGCGCTGCCCGGTGGATCGCCAGCCGAAGCGCTCTTCCCAATAGGGGAAGTGCACTCCCTGAACGGCTGCGACGAGCTTGCCGCTGCTCGGGCTCGCCTCCGCCGGGGCGGCCGCAGTCGGGTGGCTCAGCGTGAGCGCGGTCGTCTGCGGCACGCTGAGCGAACGGCCACCGCCGCCGAGCGCGACCACGAGCACGGCGACGAGCGCCGCGGCGAGCGCCCCGACGGCGGCGAGCCTCGGCACGAGCGCCGAGCGGCCTGCGCCGAAGGCGCCCCACGGCGCGCGCCGGCGGGCCTGGGGGGCCGACTTCTCGGCGACCATCTGCTCGATGCGCCTGTGCAGCGCCTCGGGCGCTCTGACGTCGCTCGAGCGGACGAGCTCGATCAGCTCAGCTTCTGTCTGTGGACGCGGGTCGTTCATGGGGTTCCCCTACCCTGCAAGACTCCGCCGGCGCGCTTCTCTTCCCGGGCACTCCTCTGCTCGCCGGCGCCCCGATCGTCCTCGCCGCCGGCCGCCGCCGCCGGTCCCTTCGGGGCCGTGCCGGCTTGCGTGGCATCCTCCTCGACGAGCCGCCCGCTCACCTGCTTTCGGGCCCGGAACAGCCTCGTCGTGATCGTGGCCTCGCGCACGTGCAGCGCCCGCGCGGCCTCGCGGTAGGACAGCCCGAGGACGTCGACCGCGACGAGCGCCAGGCGAAAGTCCTCGGGGAGGTCTGCGATCGTCGCGTAGACCTCCTGCATCTCGAGCGCCTGCTGGGGCTGGCCCATCGGCTTCGGGTCCGCGGCGGAGACATCCTCGAGCGTGGCCACCGTGACGGGTCGCCGTCCGGCGGTGCGCCGGCTCGTCAGGAACGTGTTGCGCAGCACTCGCATCAGGTAGTAGAGGTCCTCGTCGCCGTGCAGCACGCGCGGGCGCGAGAGCACGCGCGCGAACGTCTCCTGGACCAGATCCTCGGCGTCCTCGCGCGAGCCGCACAGCGCCCAGGCCGCACGGTAGAGGCGGTCGATGTGCTGGGTCAGCGACTGCGGGTCGAGAGTGCGCATGGAACGCGTCGGTGCCCGCGCCCGGACCGCGGCGCGATCATCTCCGCCCTGCGACTGTAGCGCCGGGAAGGATTCGGGGTCCGCTCGCGTCATCTCTTGTGATGGGACTCCGCAGGTACGCGTTCCTTCTCCTCTGCGCGCTGCTCGGGGGCGCCGTCGCGGTGCTGCCGGCCGTTGCGGGCTCGGAAACCGCGCCCGCGACGATCACCGCGATCAACACCGAAGGCATCTACAAAGAACAGCACCACTACTGGTCCCCCGCGACCGTCTCGGTCGGATCCGGAACCGTCGTGACGTTCAGCAACCCGAGCGCTTCCGTGCCGCACGGGCTGGAATGGACCGTAGGTCCCGCGACGCCGAGCTGCAGCGGCGTCCCGGGTGCCACCGGCGCGGTCAGCTGGCGCGGTGAATGCGTGTTCGCGCAACCCGGCACCTACTACTTCCGCTGCACGGTGCACCCCGCGGAAATGACCGGCAGCGTGACGGTCAGCTCGACCGGGACCACGACGACCACCACGACGAGCACCCCCGCGAGCGGCGGCGGGTCGACCCAGACGAGCACCCAGACGACCCCCGAAGGGCTCGCGCAGGGCGTGCCGCCGTCGGTGCTGGCCGGACCCGCGTCGCGGGCACTGCGGCTCGCCGGTAACCAGCGCGGCAGGTCGATCCGCGGCACGCTCGAGGCCTCAGCCGCCGCCTCCGGCGGGCGACTCGAGGTCGACCTGCTCGCCCGGGCGGCGTCGCTCGCCGCAGCCGGCCACGCGGGCCAGATCCGCGTCGGGCGGCTCGTGCGCTCCCCGCTGAGCGCGGGTAGGGTCGCCTTCGCCGTGACCGTCAGCGCCAGGGCGGCACACGCGCTGCGCGTTCGCCGTCGCCTCGCGCTGAGCGTCCGGATCCTGCTGTCGGCTCCGCACGGGGTCTCGCTCCAGCTGAGCCGGACCGTCGTGCTCCACGCGTGAGCGCCGCCGGCGGCCTGGTTGCCGCGCTGCTGGGCGCTGCGGCGCTCGTCGTGGGTCTCAGGCCGCGCCGTCGACGGCCGCCGCAGCGGGCAGCCACGCGGGCGGCAGCACCCCGGCGGGTATCTCGCCGCTCAGCGGCGGGAAGTAGCCCGCGAGGCGGGCGCTGGGGCGGCTTGCGATCAGCGGGCGCACGTCGGCGATGCTCAACAGCAGGCGGATCGTGCTGCCGATCTGCAGGTCGGCCGCGTTCGGGCGCTCGCCCCCGAGCAGCCCCTCGGCGATCCATCCGTCGATCCTGTCGAGCTGTCCCGGCAGCGCCGCCAGGTCGGCCTTCGCGGCGCCGTCGTTGGCATGGTTCTTGAGCGCCATCAGGCGAGCGGTGAGCGGTAGGGCTGGCCGCAGCAGCGCGCGCGGCAGCGGCAGCTTCGCGTCGCCGGCGTAGCTCTCCATCGCCGCCGGGCTTCGCAGGAAGCCGACGTCGAGGATCCGCCGCGGCACGCTCTGAAGCACCTCGTCCCCCCAGCGCTCGGCCTCGAGCACGCGCGCGTAGTCGGGGTCGCCGGGCGCGGGCAGCAGCGCGGGCTCGGGCTCGAGCTCGTCCAGCCGGCGCATGATCGCGCGCGAGCCGACGAGCCGCTCGCCGTCGATGCGCAGGCCGGGCACGGTGGCTCCCCCGTAGCGCAGCGGCCCGACGAGCATCTGGGTCATCGGGAGCAGGTCGACGCGGTCGTATGCGATCGACTTCAGCCGGAGCGCCGCCTCGACGGCGTCGCACGGGTGCGAGCCCGGCAGCACGTACAGCTTTGGTCGCGTCCCCGCCATCGCGGCTCCGAGCATAATGCTCGGCGATGCTGCTCGTCGTCGACGTCGGGAACACCCAGACGCACTTCGGGACCTTCCGCGGGGAGGAACTCGTCGAGCACTGGCGCTTCGCGACCGTCAGGGATTCGACCGCCGACCAGCTCGGTGCCGCACTTCGCAACCTGCTCGAGCTGCGGGGCAGCTCGTTCGAGGACCTGAGCGCCTCGATCGTCTCCTCGACCGTCCCGCAGCTGGAGCCCGAGTGGACGGCGATGGCGAGCCGCTACCTCGGCCACGAGATGCTGACGGTCGGACCGGGCACCAAGACGGGCATGGCGATCCGCTACGACAACCCCCGCGAGATCGGCGCCGACCGGCTCGTCAACGCGGTCGCGATCCGCGATCGCTACGACGGCGCGGCCGTGTGCGTCGACTTCGGCACGGCGACGACCTTCGACGTCGTCTCGCGCGACGGCGAGTACCTCGGCGGCGCGCTGATGACCGGCATCGAGATCTCGCTCGAAGCGCTGTCCGAGCGCGGCGCGCGCCTGCCGAAGGTCGAGCTCGCGCCGCCGCGCAGCGTGATCGGCAAGAACACGATCGACGCGATCCGCTCGGGGGTCGTCTACGGCTACGCGGGTGCGATCGACGCGATCCTGCGCCGCCTCTACGACGAGCTCGCGGAACGCACCGCGGTCGTCGCGACCGGCGGGCTGTCGCGGCTCGTCGTCCCGTACACCGAGGAGATCGAGGAGGTCGACGACCTGCTCACGCTCACGGGGCTGCGGCTGCTGCACGAACGCAACGCCTGAAGCGCGCCACAATGCACGGGTGGCCCCGGCGCGCTCGCTCACCGAACCGTGGACGCTCGGCTCCCTGCGGGTGCCCAACCGCGTGATGCTCGCCCCGCTCGCGGGGATCGGCAACTGGTTCGTGCGCCTGCAGGCAAAGCGCTACGGCGCGGGGATGGCGGTCTCGGAGATGGTCTCCTCGCACGCGATCCGCCACGGCAACGCCAAGACCTGCACGGAGATGCTGAGGATCGACCCGCGCGAGCAGCGCGACGGCCCCGTCGGGATCCAGCTGTTCGGCGAAGATCCGGCGACCATGCGCCTCGCCGCGGCGCAAGTCACGAGCGTCGGCGCCGACGCGATCGACATCAACATGGGCTGCCCCGTCGCGAAGGTGCAGAAGACGGGCGCCGGGGCCGCGCTCCTCGACGACCCCGACCTCGCGGTCGCCGTCGCCCGCGCCGCCGTCGAGGGCGCAGCGGGTCGCTGCCCGGTGACGGTCAAGCTGCGCTCGGGGCTGAGGACGGGCGAGCAGAGCGGCGTCGAGCTCGCGCACCGCCTCGTCGAGCAGGCGGGCGTCGCGGCGATCGCCTTCCACCCGCGTGCCGCGGCGGTGCAGCACAGGGGCGTGCCGGACTACGAGCTCACCGCGAGGCTCGTGCGATCGCTCCCGGTCCCGGTGATCCTCACGGGAGGCCTCAGCGACGCCGCGCAGGTCCGCGAGGCGTTTCGCCTGACGGGTGCCGATGCGGTGATGCTCGCGAGAGGCGCGCTGGGCAACCCGTGGCTGTTCGCGCAGCTCGTTCGCGGACGCGAGGGCGAGCCGGCGCGCGAGGAGGTGATCGCGGAGCTTCACTGGACGATCGACCGCGCGGTCGAGCATCTCGGCGAGGAGCGCGCGACGCGCTACCTGCGCAAGTTCTACCCCTGGTATCTCGCGCGCCTGGAGCTCGAGCCGGCGACGCGCAAACGGCTCCAGGAGTCGCTACAGCAGGCGCAGACGCTCGCCGACGCGCGCGCCTTGCTGGCGTCTGCGCCGGCTCCGCTCGCGCCCATCGGCTGAGGCAGGCGAGCGAGGTGCTCCCCGCTATACTGCTGCGCCGCTGAAGCCCGGGGGGCCGCGCCCTGTCCCGCTCGCAAGCGGGTCGCATCGCCGGCGCCCATACCGTCAAACCCTGGTTCGAAGGCCACCCACCCACATGCCGAAGGACGTCATCCTCACCCCAGAAGGCCTGAAGAAGCTCAAAGACGAGCTCGAGCTGCTCTCCACGGAGAAGCGCCGCGAGGTCGCCGAGCGGATCAAGGAGGCTCGCGAGTTCGGCGACATCTCCGAGAACTCGGAGTACGACGACGCGAAGAACGAGCAGGCGATGCTCGAGAGCCGCATCGCGCAGCTTCAGGAGAAGCTGCGGCTGGCGACCGTGATCGACTCCAAGGAGCTTTCCACCGACGTCGTCCAGGTCGGCTCCGTGGTCCACGTCAAAGACGAAAAGACCGGCAAGTCGGTCAAGTACACGATCGTCGGCTCGGCGGAGGCCAAGCCCGACGAGCACAGGCTCTCCAACGAGTCGCCGGTGGGGCGCGCGCTGATCGGTCACAAGCGCAACGAGACCGTGG
The DNA here is from genome assembly GCA_036272475.1 of Solirubrobacteraceae bacterium. GTDB lineage: Bacteria > Actinomycetota > Thermoleophilia > Solirubrobacterales > Solirubrobacteraceae > Palsa-744. The sequence goes on from DATAYP010000005.1 coordinate 194,250, forward strand.
CGGTGAAGGTGCCCCGCGGCCCCGCCCGCAAGCTCAAGATCACGAAGATCGACGTCGGCCTCGAGTAGGGTCGCCGCGATGAGCGGAAGTGAGCAGCATCCGGACTCGGCCGAGCCCGGCCGGCACGGCCTGCCCGAGCTCATCGCCGAGCGCCGCGCGAAGGCCGAGCACCTGCGCGCCAGCGACCCGAGCGCCTTTCCCTACTCGTTCCACGGCGTCGAGCCGATCGCCGAGATACTCGGCTCCTACGGTGAGCTCGCCGACGGCGAGGAGACCGAGGACTCACACCGCGTCGCCGGCAGGATCAGCGCGCGCCGCGGCGCGGGCAGGGCGGCGTTCCTCGACCTCGTCGACCGCAGCGGCAAGATCCAGCTGCACGGGCGCATCGACGTGCTCGGCCCAGAGCTCTTCGAGCGCCTTCTGTCGCTCGACCTCGGCGATCTGATCGGCGTCGACGGCGCCGTCCTGCGCAGCCGCCACGGCGAGCTGACGCTGCGTGTCGATCGCTTCGAGGTGCTCGGCAAGGCGCTGCGTCCGCCCCCGGACAAGCACCACGGCCTGACCGACGTCGAGACGCGCCATCGCCGGCGCGAGCTCGACCTGATCTCGAGCGCGGAGGCGCGCACGCTGTTCCTCGATCGCGCGCGGATCGTCGCGGCGGTACGCAGCTACCTCGACTCGAACGCGTTCGTCGAGGTCGAGACGCCGGTGCTGCAACCGCTCTACGGTGGCGCGCTCGCGCGGCCCTTCACGACGCACCACAACGCGCTCGACCGCGACCTCTACCTGCGGATCGCCACCGAGCTCTACCTCAAGCGGCTGATCGTCGGGGGGCTCGAGCGCGTGTACGAGCTGGGGAAGGACTTCCGCAACGAGGGCGTCTCCCAGAAGCACAACCCCGAGTTCACGATGGTCGAGTGGTACGAGGCGTATGCCGACTACGAGGACGAGGCGCGGCGGCTCGAGGAGGTCGTCTCCCGCGCCGCGGCGGCAGTCGGCTATGCGGGTGAGCTGAACTTCGACTCGCCCTGGCGGCGGCTCTCCTTCCACGGGGCGATCGCCGACCGCGCCGGGATCGACCTGCGCGAGCACGCCGACGCCGAATCGCTCGCGGCAGCGATCGGCGAGCGCGGCCTCGAGGTGCAGACGGAGGGGCGCACGTGGTCGGAGCTCGCCGACGACCTGCTCTCGAAGTTCGTCGAGCCGGACCTCCAGCAGCCGACGTTCGTCTTCGACTACCCGAGCGAGATCTCGCCGCTTGCCCGCGAGCACCGCTCCGAGCCCGGTCTGGTCGAGCGCTGGGAGGCCTTCGCCGGCGGCCTCGAGATCGCCAACGCCTTCAGCGAGCTGACCGACCCCGACGTGCAGCGCGCGCGCTTCGAGGCACAGCAGCGCCTCCAGGCGCTCGGCGAGGAGCAGTTCCAGCCCTACGACGAGCTGTTCGTGCAGGCGCTCGAGCAGGGCATGCCGCCGGCCGGCGGCGTCGGGCTCGGCATCGACAGGCTCGTCATGATCCTCACCGGGCGCTCCTCGATCCGCGAGGTCGTGCTCTTCCCGGCGATGCGCGATTGACGTCGCGGCGACTCCGCCGAGGGTCGCGACGGTGGTTTTTCCCTGCACCTGGCGCCAACGGCGCACCCGCCGATCAAGCGACGCGGCCGCCCTGCCGATGACCCCGATAGGGCCGGGGAGCCGGTTGGTAGACTGGCCTCTAAAGCGGTATCCCCCAACCGACCACAGTGTTGCTCAGGCGCCGTACTCGCAGGAAGGAATCACATCATGTTCGAGCGATTCACAGAACGGGCCCGGCAAGTGGTCGTTCTCGCGCAGGAGGAGGCGCGAACGCTCAAGCACAACTACATAGGCACCGAGCACATCCTTCTCGGGCTGCTGCGCGAGGAGGAGGGTCTCGCCGCACGCGTGCTCGAGAGCCTTGACATCACCGTCGAGCGTGTGCGCGCGCAGGTCGTGCGCATCGTCGGCTCCGGTGAGGAGGTCACCTCCGGCCAGATCCCGTTCACGCCGCGCGCCAAGAAGGTGCTCGAGCTCGCCCTGCGCGAGGCGCTGAGCCTCGGCCACAACTACATCGGCACCGAGCACATCCTGCTCGGACTCGTGCGCGAGAACGAGGGCGTCGCGGCCCGCATCCTGCTCGACTTCGACGCCGACTCCGAGAAGATCCGCAACGAGGTCATCCGCATGCTCTCCGGCCCCGGCGGCCGGCGCCAGGGTCAGTCCGGCGGCGGCTCGGGATCCGGCGCGAGCGCGGCGCCCGGAGAGGGCAAGAAGTCCTCCAAGCTGCTCGACCAGTTCGGGCGCAACCTGACGAAGCTCGCCGCCGACGGCAAGCTCGACCCGTGCGTCGGTCGCGAGACCGAGATCGAGCGGATCATGCAGATCCTCTCGCGCCGCACGAAGAACAACCCAGTGCTCGTGGGCGAGCCGGGCGTCGGCAAGACAGCCGTGGTCGAGGGGCTCGCTCAGCGGATCACGAGCTCCGACGTGCCCGAGCTGCTCAAGAACAAGCAGATCTACACGCTCGACCTCGCCGCGCTCGTCGCCGGCTCGAAGTACCGCGGCGAGTTCGAGGAGCGCCTCAAGAAGGTGATGAAGGAGATCACCCAGCGCGGCGACATCATCCTGTTCATCGACGAGCTCCACAACCTCGTCGGCGCCGGCGCCGCCGAGGGCGCGATCGACGCGGCCTCGATCCTCAAGCCGGCGCTCGCCAGAGGCGAACTGCAGACGATCGGCGCGACGACGCTCGACGAGTACCGCAAGTACCTCGAGCGCGACTCGGCGCTCGAGCGCCGCTTCCAGCAGATCCGTGTCGAGGAGCCGACGATCGACCAGACCGTCGAGATCCTGCGCGGGCTGCGCGACCGCTACGAGCAGCACCACAAGGTGCAGATCACCGACGAGGCGCTGCGCGCCGCCGGCGAACTCGCCAGCCGCTACATCTCCGACCGCTTCCTGCCCGACAAGGCGATCGACCTGATCGACGAGGCCGCGTCGCGGATGCGGATCAAGTCCATGACCTCGCCGCCCGCCAACCGCGAGCTGGAGGGCGAAGTCGAGGGCACGCGGCGCGAGAAGGAGGCCGCGATCGAGGCCCAGGAGTTCGAGAAGGCGGCCGCGCTGCGCGACAAGGAGCGCAAGCTGACCAACAAGAAACGCGATCTCGAGCAGGCCTGGGAATCGGGCGAGTCCGGCGAGCGGCCGTCGATCGGCGAGGAGGAGATCGCCGACATCGTCTCGATGTGGACCGGCATCCCGGTGTTCAAGCTGACCGAGGCCGAGACCCAGAAGCTGATGCGGATGGAGGACGAACTGCACAAGCGGGTGATCGGCCAGCACCCGGCGATCGAGGTCATCTCGAAGGCCATCCGCCGCTCGCGCGCGGGCCTCAAG
>DATAYP010000006.1:0-34539 GCA_036272475.1 Solirubrobacteraceae bacterium
ATGATCCGAGCCGCGCGCCGAGCCGTCAGCTCCTTGCCGAGCAGGAGCCGGACGGCACGGGGATAGGGAGCCGGCGGGGGAGCTGTGTCCTGCGTGGCCATCGGCGTGTCCTCCTTTCGATCGGACCAGGTCAGCCGGCCGACCGTTCGTTGGAAGCGGAGTGCCCGGGTATGGGTCCTCGCTCTCTGGCGACCGGGGACCGGGGCCCGCCGCCAAGCCTAGGTCAAGCCGTCGGCGTCCGCCTGCTCCCGTCGCCGAGGAACGCGATCGCCTCGCTTGCGCCCGCTGATCGGCGCGCAGCGAATGCTCGCCCGCGGCTCGTCACGAGGACGCACTCACGCGACCGATGGGTTAGGGTGGGGGCTGCGATCCCGAGCACGTCTCGCCGCGAAGTGACTCGGCGAACCACTCCGGCTCCGGCGCTGAGTAGCAAATTTCACTTCTCGGGTTCGAGGGCCGAGGTTGCGAATCTCACGCAACTGCGGTATCGACGCGAGAGCACTCTGCGGCGAACATCTCTGGGGTGAGGGCACCATGCGTTCACTCCGGCCAATCGCTCGCGGATCAGGACGCCGCGCGTCTGTTTTGCTGCTTCCAGGCGTCGGGCCTCCGTCAGGCGGTAGGCATGTCCGCCGAACTGCGAGCGACGGCCGCGGGCAGCGTGCGGATATCCGCCGCGCCGCCACGGCGTGCCGGCCGGCCGGATTGGATGGTGACGCTCACGACACCGAAAATGCCGCTCGCGCTGGATGTCCTGCAGCCGTGGGAGAGGGCGATGCTCGCGGTGGAGCATCGGTGGCCAGGCTCCCGCTTCCTCGGCTGGCGGACATGGGATCGGCCTGCGGCGTCGAAGGAGCCGAAGGATTGGCTCGGGGTCGACGCAAGCGCCGACGCCAGGGTCGACGCCGAGGTCGCAGCCGAGGGGTCGCAGCGCGGGCTCGTACTCGCCTCGCTGCTGCGTTGTCCGACCGCCGGCCGCAGAGGGGTGGTTCGCGGTCGGGCAGTCGCACGGTGACCCGCCCCAACCGCCGGGGCGGGTCACCGACTTGCAACGCGCGCCGGCTTCGCGGGGCGCCGAGAGGCCTCGGATCGCGCGCGCGACGCGTACGAGGCCGCATGCCGGGAACGGAACAGCGGCCACGCTGGTGTCGCGCCGGCGAGTGCAGGCGCTCGGCGCGCCAGCCGTGCGGGTGGCGGCTGCGCCGGCGAAGAGGCGCCGGCTAGATCGTTCGCCGGAGGTTCGCACGCGGGAGTCTCGCGGGAGCCCGTGACTCCAGGCTCCCGCGACTCCCACTGTTCACAACTCGGGCTCGCCCAGGACCGCGAGTCCGTGGATCACGTACAGGCAGAGGGCGAAGATGCCGAGCGCCCACAACGGGTGCGCTCCGCCCACGTTCAGCAGCGCGCCGATCGCGCCGATGCTGGCCGCGATGATGCCGATCACGCGACCGTAGGCTCCGCCGGCGAAGAGAGAGAACGCCGCCGTGAGCTCGATCACACCGAGGATGATCGTGATCCAGCCCCACGTGTGCAGGCTCGAGAATACGAACTGCGTGTCGTTGACGAAGAATTTCGAGTCGCTGACGGCAGCGATGCCGTAGATGATGTCGAGCGTGCCCGCGACCATCAGCAATATGGCCGCGAACATCGCCCTGCCCACTCCTCTCACGTGATCACTTCCCTTCGGTAGCCGGACGCCGGGAGGGCGGCCGTGTGAAAGCGTCGAACACCGCTCGAAGCAGCCTCCGCGTCACGGGACGGCGAGCAGCTCGCGCTTCGCCGCCGCGTACTCGTCGTCGGTGATCGCGCCCTTGTCGTGCAGGGCCACGAGCCGTTCGAGGTCCGTGGTCTTGGAGGGCTCGGCGGGCGCCGATCTCATACCTCCCCTTGCCCGCCCGAGTTTCTCCCCCATCGCGGCGCGCAGCGAGATCGGTTGAGCGTCCGGGAACTCGGTTGCGATCTGCTCGCGCAGCACGTGGGCGCCGAACAGCGCGAGCACGGTGAACACCAGCATCGCCAGCAGGTTGCGCGTGGCCGGGATCGGGCCCCAGATGAAGATCAGCAAGAGCAGCGCCGCGGTGATCCCGTAGACGAGCGCCGGGTGTTCGCGGAAGTGCGGCGCGAGGAAGCGCCGGCCTGCGACCGCCCAGCGCGCCGGTCCCGCGAACCAGCCGGCGAGGATCAGCGGCACGCCGATGATGATCGAAGCGCTCGCCACCTGTACGAGCAGCGACGTGGCCACCGAGTAGGCGTCGTTGGCCGCCGGTTCGATCGACGCGTCGCTGGTGATCGCCGAGACGAGCTGCCCCTGGCCGATCCTCAGGCCGACGAGCACGAGCAGTCCGGCGAACACGAGTCCCCAGCCGGCCCACATGAGCGTCCGTCGCCGGTGCCCGCCGGCCAGCGCAACCGCGAGCGCGTAGAGGAGCACGACGAGGATCGTCAGCGCGAGCGCCAGGGCGTGCAGCGCTTTTGCGAGATTGCGGACCACGCCCAGCTGACTCGACGTGACGACCTTCAGGTTGGCCACCGACGGCGGCAGCCTGTCGGCGACCGAGGCGGGGAGACCGAGACGTTGGGCCACGTCCGCGACGATCTGGTGAAGGTTCAGCGACACCGTCCCGCCGTTGATCTGAACGCGCGACCCTCCGCCTTTGACGATCGCGACCAGCGTCTGGTCGGCGGCGCGGTTTGCGTTCTCCCACGCCGCCTGAACCTGCGGCGTCGCCAGCGCTTTCTCGGCAGCTTCTTCGGCGACGCCGTGGAGTGCTCCGGCGGCCGGACCGGCAAGCGGCTTCAACTGCGACGGCAGGCCGGACTTCAGCTGCCCCTCCACGTCGACGTTGGCATAGAGCTGGTCGACGAGATAGCTCGACACGGCTGTTCGGATCGTGTGCTTCTGGAGCAGCGCCGTGCTCGTTTTCGCCCAGTTGCTCGGGTTCATCAACTGCCGGTTTGCCCAGATCGCGAAAATCGCGAAGACGGTGAGCACCGTCGCAAGGATCAGGATCGAGCGGACCCAGATACGACGGGCGCGGCCGTCCCACGCGACCCGACCGGTCGCCGTGCCGTTCCCGCCCGACCTCGCACCCCCGGCCCCGCTTGCACCGGCGCCCGAGCCTGCACGCCCGCCCGAGCCCGCGCCCCCTGCCGAGCTCGCATCCCCGGCCCCGCTTGCACCCCCGGCCGAGCCCGCACCCCCGGCCGAGCCCGCGCCCCCGGCCGAGCCCGCGCCCCCGCCCGCGCTCGCGCCCCCATCGGAGCTCACGCTGCCAGGGGAATCGGGCTCAACGGTCATCGGCGAAAGGGCTCCCCGTCGATCTCATGGCAGTCCGGGTCATCGGCGAAAGGGCTCCCCGTCGATCTCATCGCAGTCCGATCCTCGCCCACACGCGACGCTCACGCATCACCCCGATGGGGTGATGGCCGCGAATGCCCATTCGACTAGCTTGCTGCCTGCAGCCGGACCGCTGTGCCCCGCGCGATGAACTGGGTCCTGCCCATCCTGGCGTTGTCAGTGCTCGCCGTGGCGGCGGTCTCCGGGCGCCTGACCGGGACGCCCGTGACGCCCGCGATGGTGTTCGTGACGATCGGCGTGCTCGTCGGTCCCGAGGTCGGCGGCGAGGTGGACCTCGCCCCCACCGGTGCGACTGTTCGGACCCTGGCGGAGGCGACGCTGGCGCTCGTCCTGTTCTCGGACGCCTCCCGCATCCGGCTGTCGGCGCTGCGCCGCGAGTACGAGGTGCCGCTCCGCCTGCTCGGCGTGGGCCTGCCGCTGACGATCGCCGCCGGGGCCGCGTTCGCCGTCGCTGTTCTCGGCCAGCTGACGCTGGCGGAGGCGACGGTGCTCGCCGTGCTGCTCGCGCCCACCGACGCCGCGCTCGGCCAGGCCGTCGTCACCGAGCCGCGTCTCCCCTCCCGCATCCGGCAGGGGCTCAACGTCGAGAGCGGGCTGAACGACGGGATCTGCGTGCCGCTGCTGCTGATCGCGCTCGCGGCGGCCGACGTCGACGCGCACCTGACGAGCGGCCACCACGCGATCGCGATCCTCGCCGAAGCGCTCGGCTACGGGTTGCTCGGAGGTGTCGCCGCCGGGCTGGCGGTCGTCCTCGTCGTGCGGGTCTCGGGCCCGAGGCAGCTGATCACCCCGCCGTGGATGCAGGTGGTGCCGGTGGGGGGCGCGGGACTCGCGTACGGGCTCGCCGCCGCGCTCGGGGGATCGGGCTTCATCGCCGCGTTCGTCGCGGGAGCTCTGTTCGGAGCGCTGCTCGAGCGCGAGTCCGAGACCGCCACCCGACTGACGGACGAGCTCGGCCAGCTCCTGAATGGGGTGACGTTCGTCGTGTTCGGCGCCGTGCTCCTGGGACCGGCGCTGGCGCACGTCGGCGGGACGATTTTGCTCTACAGCGTCCTCAGCCTCACCCTTGTACGCATCGCCCCGGTGGCGATCGCGATGCTCGGCAGCGGTGCCCGTGCACCGACCGTCGGCTTCCTCGGGTGGTTCGGGCCGAGGGGTCTCGCCTCGATCGTCTTTGCGGTGATCGCCGTCGAGCACACGCATCTGCCTCACGTGGACGTGGTCCTGACGGTCACATACCTCGCCGTGGGCCTGTCCGTCTTCGCCCACGGGGTCAGCGCCGCGCCCCTGGCCGCGCGATACGCGCGCTGGTACGAGTCCCATCCCAGCGAGCGTCGCCCGAAGATGGAGAGCGCGCCGGCGGCCGCTCACAGGCCCCGAGGGCCACGCGTCGGCCCGGCCGAGCCGTTGGCCGCCGTCGAGGTCTCGAACGAGTGAGGAGCGGGCGTTCATCCAAAGCGGGTGATGCGAGGAGCCCGATCGGCGCACATCGTTGGCCGAATGCTCGCGCGCTGGGGGATACGGATCGGCACGTCGCTCGCGGCGATCGCGGTCGGGGTCCTGGTCTCGAGTGCCGTGCTCGACAAATTCTCGGTGAACGCCACCGCGGTCCTCGAGTCGACGGTTCTCTTCTGGGTGATCCACATCGGCGTACAGCTGCTTGCTCTGCGCGTGCTCGTGCGCCAGCCCTCGATCGCGCTTGCAGGGCTGCTGGCTCTGGCTTCGACGATCGTCTCGCTGATCATCGTCAACGCGATCGTCAGCGGCCTCACGATCCGTGGTCTGCAGACCTACGTGTTCGCGACGCTGATCATCTGGGCGACCACGTCGCTCGGCGACATCACCGCCCGCGAGCTCATCAAGCGACGCTCCCCGAGGCGCTAGAACACCTGGTCGAGCCGCGACCGGCAGCAGCGGACCCGCGCTCGCCTGGTCAGGCAGACGGGCTGCTCAGGCGTCGATCACTTCCGGCGCGCTGTCCGCGAGAAACATGAGCGCCGCCTTCACCCGCCGGCTGCTCCCCTCCTCGGACTGCGCCAGCCCGAGCTTCAGGAAGATCGAGTTGACGTGCTTCTCGACCGCTCGCTTCGTGATCACGAGCGACTGCGCGATCGCGGCGTTGCTCTTGCCCTGAGCGATCTCGGCGAGCAGCTCGCGCTCGCGCGGCGTGAGCTCCGCGATCGGCGAGCGCGCCCGCCGTGACTGGGCCCTGACGAGCGCCTCTACGACCAACGCGTCGATCCGCGAGCCGCCGCCGGCGACCTCGGTGATCGTGTCCAGCAGCTCCCGGCGGTTGTGCAGGTTCTGCTTGAGCAGGTAGGAGCGTCCGCCGGTACCCTCGTCGAGGAGCGCGAGCGCGTACGCGGGCTCGGCGTACTGGCTGAGGACGACGACGCCTGTCCGAGGGTGCGTCCGGCGCAGCTGCTGTGCGATCCGGATCCCCTCATCGCCGCCCGAGGGCGGCATTCGGATATCGGTGATCACGACCTCGGGATCGAGCGTCTCGATCTTCGCCTGCAACTCGTCCGCGTCGACGCAGGCGGCGAGCAGCTCGATGCCGGGCTCGTTCTCGAGCATCCCGCTGAGGCTCTCCCTGATCAGGTAAGAGTCCTCGGCGATCACGACGCGGATCGGGTGCTCGACCGTGGCGCTCGACCGCTCGGCGTCGCTCATCGCGTGACCCGCGGCGCCTGCCCTCGCCCGGCGATCGGGACCGAGCCACGCACCACCGTGCCGCGACCGGGCCTGGAGTTGACGCCGAGGATCCCCCCTGCCGCCTCCATGCGATCGCGCATGTTCATCAGGCCCTGCCCGGGGACGAAGGCGTCCTGCGAGAAGCCGAGGCCTTCGTCGCTGACCTCGAAGTGCAGACGGTCGCCGTCATCCCACAGGCGGATCGCTCCGCCGACGGCGGGCCCGGCGTGCTTGGTGATGTTCTGAATCGCCTCGAGACAGCAGAAGTACACCGCAGCCTCCGTGTCCGCGGGGTAGCGCCCGATCCCGCCGGCATCGAGCGATGCGGGCCAGGGCGAGCGCCGGTTGACCGAGCTGATCGCCTCAGCGAGGCCATGCTCGGGCAGCAGCGGCGGGTAGACGCCCTTCGCGAGGTTGCGAACGTCCTCGAGCGCCTCGTCCATCTGGCGCCCGATATCCGACAGCAGCCGCATCCCCGACTCCGGGTCCTGCCTCACCAGCTCTGCGGCCTGCTCGAGGCGCAGCCGCATGCCGACGAGATGCTGCTGAGCGCCGTCGTGCAGGCTGTGCTCGATGCGCTGGCGCTCGGCGTCGGCGGTCTCGACGATCCTCGCTCTAGACTCGGCGAGGTCGGCCACCGACGCTCTCAGGTCGGCGGCGAGCTGCGCGTTGCGAAAGCGGATCGCCCCCGCCGCGCCGGCGGCCTCGATGAAGCGCTTCTGGTCGGACAGTTCGACGTCGTGCGCGACAACGGCCACCTGGGTGCTGTCCCGTTCGATCGGGGTGAGACCGACCGTCTCGGTCGGTTCGGGCGGCTCTGAAGCTCTGCCGGAGGAGTCGACGTACGCCTCGAGACCTGGCCGGCGATAGAGGATCCGCAACGATGGATCGTGCAGCGTCTCGGCCATCAGCAGCTGGAGGTCGGGAGCCGGGTCCTCGCCCAGGCGCTTGACGAACGCCGAGAGCGAGCTGCCCATGAAGAGGCTCTCCCTCGTGATCCCGAGAAGCATCACGAGGGGTATCGCCGGCCCGACTGCCAGCGACGCCGAGCTGAAGCTCTCGGCCAGCGACGATGTCGTGCTCCCCTCGAGCAGCGCGCCCGTCGTCGCCAGCGCGTAGATCAAGCTCAACAGCGTCAGCGGCGCGAGGCTCAACCCGACGGGAGCGCTTGCGCTTCGGGTCCGTCTCCAGAGGCAGGCGACCACCCCCCATGCGAGCACCAGCCAGGACGCCCGCACGAGGTCCCACAGGGCGGTGTCCCCTTCACCGGGGAACAGGTCCAGCGCGTTGGGCGGACATTGTGCACGGCAACGGAGCAGTGGCGTGGCGAACGCGGGCTGGCGGGAGCTCAGCACGACGGCCAGCCAGGACAGCACAAGCGGGATGCCGGCCGCGAGCAGCAGCCGCTGCTCAACCGCGGAGTGCAGCCTGCCCGAAGGGTAGGCGAGCAGCAGATAGGCGATCAGCGGGGGCAGCAGCGCGAGCCCGAGCCATCCGACGCTGAACTCGAGCCGGCCGTTGGAGCTCGCGAGCAGCACCACGCTGAAGATCGCACCCGCGTATACGAGCTGCCTGCCCATCCGGGCCCGCAGCTCGGCTGCCTGCATGTTCACGCCGACCGTGACGAACGCGACGATCGTCGCGGTGCCCAGGATCAACCCCGCTTCGCCGCCGGGCGACGTGCGCGGCTCGGTGTAGGCACTGTAGGCGCCGATCCCCACCGCCAGCGCTCCGAGAACCCGCAGGGCGACTAGCCGCGACTCGCGCGAGCCCGTCCGCATCCGCATCCCCCGAGCGAACGCCGGGAGCGAGCGCGTGCCGGCGAGCACTCCGGGCGCCGTCAACGACCTCCAACCGGTCGCCGACTCGGCGGCGGCTGTCGTCGCTGGTTGCGCTTCCGCGGTGTAGGCGGCCCCTGTGCCAGGCGCCACGGCCCCGCGTGCCGGGCTTGACCGTCTCACCTGTCACTCCCCTCTTGCGAACTTCACGCCGGCGCGACGCATCCGGCGTGTGGCGAATCGGCTTCAGCACGAGTCTAGCGTCGATCGGCGCCTCCCCACGCGCGATCACACGGGTGTCACACCTTCCGTCGGGCGGCTACACGTCCGTGGAGATCGTCCCCCAGATCAGCCCGACGCGAGACGCACGCGCGACCGCCTCCGAACGCGAGGAGGCGTCGAGCTTCCGGTAGACCGCGTGCGCCTGGCTCTTGACCGTGTTCGTCGACACGTGCAGGCGATCGCCGATCTCCCGAAACGAGAGGTGCGTCGGCAGGAACCGCAGGATTCGCAGCTCGGCGAGCGTGAGCAGCGAGCTGCCATCGAGCTCAGCCACCGCGCCCGAGTCGAGCTCTCCGAGCGCAACGTCGAGCCAGCCGCTCAGGACCGGCGCGTCCGGCACCCGCCGGACGGCGCTCGAGGCCTCGGCGAGCAACGTCCGGGCGCGGCGCACGTCGGTCAATCGCAGGGCGGCTCGCGCCAGCATGATGCGCGTCTCCGCCCCATACCACGGCGCGTAGCGATCCGAGCGGCGCAGCAGCCGGGTGGCGCGGCGCACGAGCTCCTCGGCGAGGTCTGCCTCAGCGACGTGGGCGCGTACGAGCGCTGCGACCGCGAACACGAGCGCCGCACTGGGGGCCTCGGCGAGATCGTGCCTTTCGACGAGCACGGTCGCGCTCACGGATCGGTCGAGGGCGAGGTCCCAATCCTCCTCGGCCAGCGCCATCATCGCGAGCTGCGCCTGACAGAGCGACTCGACGGCCGGCAGCTGAGCGCTCCGGTGCAGCCCATCGTCCAGCAGCGCGGCCGCGCGCAGCCGGTCTCCGGTCAGCTGCGCCGCAACACCCTCGTACAGCCTGCTGACCGCCCGCCACGGGCTGCTCGCCGCCTCCAGCTCGAATGCTCGGGCCGCGTCTTCTCCCATTCGCGCGATCCCGTGGCGAGCCACAACCGATTCGATCAGGAGCACACCGGCGCGCAGCGAGCCTGCCTCCGGCAGATCCGACTCCGCCAGGGCCGCCGCGGCCGCCGCGGCCCAGTGCTCGGCTCGCGCCGAGTCTCCGCCGCTGAGATGATGCTGCGCCGCGACGAGCGACAGCGCCGCGCTGCGGCCGAGCTCCTCTTCAGTGAAGCTCGAAAGCCAGTCGTCGACGAGCTCTCTGCGCGCGCGATCGGCGTACCTCGGCAGGTTCGTCCACAGCAGCAGGCCGGCCTGCGCCGCGTCATGAGCCTCGACGGCGTGGGCGATCGCTCGGTCCGTCTCGCCGCGCGCCGCATGCCAGCTGCTCGCGCGACGATGCAGCTCGCGCGCGCCGTCGGGATCGCGTCTGCGCAGTTCGCGTGCCAGCATCTCGCGCAGGAGCCCGTGGCACCGGTAGGACTCCTCGGTGCGCTCGAGCGGCTCGAGCAGCAGGTCGCGGCGCGCGAGCCTCTCAAGCAGCACGGCAGAGTCGCCGGAGCCGAGCAGCGCGTCGCACAGCGAGCCCGAGAGACGATCGACGATCGACGTGCGCCGCAGGAGCAGCTCCGTCTCCGGCGAGATCCCGTCGATCAGCTCCTCGCGCAGATAATCGGAGAGCACCCCGTCGTCGCCTGCGAACCCCTCGACCGCCGTAGCCGCATCGGCCTCGTCCCTCAACGATAGGGCCGAGAGGTAGAGCGCCGCCGGCCACCCCTCCGTCCGCCGCACGAGCGTCGCCACGTGCTCGGGATCGAGCGAGAGCCCCGCTGCGGCGAGCAGCATCGTCGCCTCGGAGTCCGTCATCACCAGGTCGCGCGCGTCGAGCTCGAGCAGCTCGTGTCGCGCGCGCAGACGGCCGAGTCGCATTACGGGCTGGGTGCGCGACGCGAGCGCGAGCTGCGCTCCCATCGGGAGGCCACCGGCGAGCGCACGGATCGCGCCGACGACGGCGGACCGGCGGAGTAGATGCGCGTCGTCGAGCACCAGAACGAACGGTTTCTGGCGCACCGTGAGCAAGGCCGTCAACGCGGCGAGATCGCCCTCGTCCGCTCGCGATCGACGTCTCGCCGGACGCGCTGCCCGCGAATGCGTCGTTTCGGTCCCCGCGATCGCGCGGCTGATCCTCGACACGAGGTGCTCGAGCTCGTTGTCGGCCGCTTCGAGCGTCACCCACGCGAACGGACGCTCGTCCACCTGCGACCACTCCGACAGCAGACACGTCTTGCCATAGCCCGTTGGGGCGGCGAGCAGCACCAGCCTGGCTCGGCGGCTCGCGAGCAGGCGCCTGACCAGGCGCCTGCGAGGGACGAGTTCGTGCGCCAGGGGGGGGCACGAGAACTCGCTGTGCAGAGGGATCGCCGCGCCGGCCCGAGCGCCCAGCGCCGCCGGAGTCCCAACTGCGCCCGCTGCCCGTCGTTCGGCCGTCTGCATGTATCGCTCTCCCAGCTCGAGGTGCCGCAAATCCTTCAGCGTCGCCGTCGCGCCCGCAAGGGGGTAGACCTGCCTCTCGCCTGCGAGCTCGCACCACCCCGCCCGGCGCCGTTCGTTCACCCCGTTCGGGTGATGACAGCCTGCCGGCAGGCGCCTACCGTGGTGGGCACCCTGGGGAGCCCACCCGGAGAGGGGCATGACCGCCCGCAGCAGAGAGAGCCAGACGGCAGGAGGACGCGCTGCCGGCGCGGCGCCGTCGGCACCGGCGAGAGCGCCGATCCGCGTGATCGTGGCCGAGAGCTCGCGCGCGATCCGCGAGTACATCGAAGCGACGCTCCACGACGAGCTGACGATCCAGCTGATCAGCGCCTGCTCGGATTGTGCCGAGCTCGCGGCCGCGCTGGCCGCCGAGCAGACCGACGTGCTGATCACCGACGTGCGCCTGCCGCCCGCCCAGGGCGATGAGGGGATCCGCATCGCGAGGCGCCTTCACGCGACAGATCCAAGCGTCGGAGTCGTGCTGCTCGGCCACTACGCGGAGCCCGCATACGTGGTGTCGGTGCTCGAGTCAGCCCCGGCCCGGGCATACCTGCTGATCGAGCGGCTCGCAGAAAAGCGAAAGCTGATCGATGCGATCGAGAGCGTCGCAGCGGGTGACCTCGTCGTCGATCGCAGGATCGCCGAGTCCCTGATCGAAGCCCGTGCGCGAGTCGCCAGATCGCCGCTGCCGCGGCTGGACCGCGAGGAGCGCGACCTTCTGGCCCTGATCGTCGAGGGCAAGCGCGACGTCGCGATCGCGAGCTCGCTCGGGGTTCCGGAACGGACCGTCGCCGCGCAGGGCAGGCAGATCTTCGCGAAGCTCGGGCTGCCCGAGTCCGGGGATCCCAATCGGCGCGTCGAGCAGGCTCTGGCCTACCTCGCCGAGGAAGGGACCTAGAGCGCTCGCCGATCCGGAGCCGCACCGGCGGTTTCGACGGCAGCCTCGACGACCACGGTGCGGGCCAGTCGATCCTGCAGGCAGCGCCCCCGATCGTCCCAGAGCATCATCACGAAGCCGGCGAGCAGCGGGATGGCCGCGAGGATCACGCCGGCGAACCGGAGGATCGCGCGCCGCACCTTCAGGGGTCCACGCTCGCCGGCGTCGAGCACGCGGATCTGCATCACGCGAGCACCGGGCGTCTGTCCGGTCGTCGACCAGAAGAACGCGAAGTAGGAGACCGTCCACAGCACCCACAGCCCGCCGAGGATCGCGGCGATCACCACATCGGCGGTTTCGGGGAGGTGCAGGATCGATAGCCCGAGGCCCACGACAACGCCGACAGCCAGCGCGGCGGCGTTCACGATCGCGCCGTCGATCGCGAACGCGAGCGCACGCGTCACTAGTCCGGCGTAGCGGCGCTCCGATGCCCGCGGCGGCGTCGCGACACCGGGTTGGCCGAAGCGGGCCTGCTGCGCCCGTGCCTGCGCCGTGCGGACATCTGGCGGGGTCGCGCTCATCGATCGAGTGAGCCGGGGTCGAGGGGCGGCGGCGCGGTCCCGCCGCCGCCGGTTGGCCGGCCGTCGCGACCGGCCGCGCTCGGCCCGGCGTCGGCTTTGCGCCGCCGTAGCATGCGCCGCGCCGCGCGCTCAACCCAGGCGTCGGCGTCGCGCGAGCTCCCGCGCACCCGGTCGGTCACCTGGCCCGCGAAGCTGGCGCTCTGGGTCGTGATCGCCTCGGTCACCGCGGGACTGCGCGCGATCTCGTCCACGAGCACCCACAGCTCCTCGCTCTCGAGCAGGCCGGTGACAGTCTCCTCCATCAGCGGGCTGGCGAGCACCTGCGCGACGAGCCGCTCGCCGGCCGGGCTGCTGATCAGCCGGTCGAGCAGGCGCTCGCTCGCCTCGCTTTCCAGCATGCGCGCGACCCCGTCGCGTGCCTGCTCGCTGTCCAGCGCGCTGGTGATGATCTCCTCCAGCTCCGGGCCCTGGAGCACGCCCGTGACGATCTGCTCGGCGATCCCGCCTTCGAGCATCCTCTGCGCAACGTGCTGAGCGACGCCTGCTGTCTCGACGCGCTCGAGCACGCGGTCGATCGCGTCGCTCGCGAACAGGGCGTCGAGCGCGTCGAGCGACAGGCGTCCGGCCGTCGCGGTCAGCGCGGCGCGCGTTCGCCGCTCGACCGCGAGTCCTGCGTCGAGCGCCACCACGGTGGCCCTCAGGGGCAACGTGGCGCCCCGCGCACCGAGGCCGACCAGTGAGCCGGCGAGACTCATCGCGATCTTGCCTCCGAGGGCTGCCCGGGGCTCATCGCCCGCGCGACCGGTCCGACGCCGGCGCCCGCCTCGAGTCCCGCGCCGGCCGGCCGAGCTTCGCCGTCCGTCGGGATGCCCGCGTCGGGGGCGTCTTGCGCCTGGTACTCGGCGAGCAGCCTGCGCTCCTCCTCCTTGCCCGGGAACAGCAGGTAGATCAACGCGGCGCCGAGGCCGATCGCGATGATGCCCGCTGCGTAAGACCAGTTCGCGCCCGAGACGAACGACGACTTCGCGGCGCTCGTGATCGCGCTTGCGTAATGGGGGTACTGCTGGGCCGCAGCCGAGGCGCTCGAGAAGGACTTCGTCAGCTCTGCTTCGATGTTGGTCGTGACCAGCGAGTTGTTCGGCGACGACGCGATGGCCTTGCCGATGGCCGTCGCGAAACCCGCCGTCAGCAGCGCGCCCAGGATCGATTGCATGATCGCGCCGCCGAGGTCGCGCTGGAGGTCCGCGGTGCCGGAGGCCATGCCGGCGCGCCTGACCGGCACCGAGCTGGTCAGCGAATGCGAGGCCGGCGTACCGGCGAACCCGACTCCGGCTCCGATGAACGCATACGCGAGCCCGACCTTCCAGTAGGGGACCCCCTCCTTCCAGAGGACGAGCATCGTGAGGAAGCCGAGGAAGCAGAAGAAATACCCGACGAGCAGGGTGAACCTCGCGCCGCGCGCGTCCACGAGCTTCGCCGAGCGGGGTGCGATCGCCACCATGAGGAGCGCCGCGGGCAGGATCGACAGACCCGCGTCGAGGGTCGAGTAGGCGAGCACGTTCTGGAGGAACTGCTGGCCCACGAACATCGCGCCCATCAGGCTCCCGAAGACGACGATCCCGGCGAGCGCGGCAACCCAGAAGATGCGCCGCGAGGCGATTCGGAGGTCATACAGCGGAAACCGTGCGTGACGCTGGCGCAGGAAGAACGCGACGAGCGCCGCGGCCGCGACGGCCCCGAGCCCCAACGCCAACAACCCCTTGTGGGGAACCGGCGCGAAGTTGATCGCGAGGACCACAGCCGCGACCATCACCACCGAAAGGATCCCGCCGAGGTTGTCGACCGGGTCGGATGTCTCGTTCACGTGGCTCGGCACGAACACGATCGCCATCACGACGGCGACCACGGCGAGCGGCAGCGTCAACAGGAACACCGATCCCCAGGCGTGATGCTCGAGGACCGCTCCCGAGAGCAGCGGACCCAGCGCCGAGATCGCACCACCGAGGCCCGACCATAGGGCGATCGACCGTGTGCGCGCCCGGCCGGACCACAGGGCCGTTATCAGCGCGAGGGTCGTCGGGAACGCCATCCCGGCGGCGAGCCCGCCAAGGATGCGCGCGCCGATCAGGATGCCGACGCTCGAGGCGGTGGCCGCGATCAGCGAGGCGGGGATCGCGATCAGCGTGCCGAGCACGAGCATCAGCTTGCGCCCGTAACGGTCGCCCAGCGCGCCGAGGTAGAGCACCGACCCGGCCAGGCCGAGCGAGTAGCCGATGGCGACGAGATCGAGCGCCGTCTGCGACGAGTCGAACGCCTTGCCGATGTCCGGCAGCGCGACGTTCGCCACCGCGAGGTTGAGGTTCGCGACGGCGGCCACGAGGATCAACGTGAGCAGCACCAAGCCCCCACGCGCGGGCCCGCCCAGCGAGTCGGCCCCTTGGTCCGCTGCCCCGGCCCGGGGCGCCGGCGACCGAGGCCCGGAGATCTCCCCTGCGTCAGCCATCAGCGTCCCCTCGTCGGCTCATCGCGGCAACACAACGCTAAAGGCCCGCTCGCGCGTGATCGTCACCCGAATCGGATGACGCCGCGCGAAGCGGACCGGCACGGAGCGGCCAGCGCCTACGCCGGTGGACCGGGAAGTCCCAGCAGCTGGATCACCGAGAAGACGAGGATCAGGCTGCCCACGCCGACGAGCGCGTACCGCGCCTGGCGCAGGGCGAAGTGGCTGCTGATGCCCACCAGGAACAGGACCGTCGCGAGGAACACGGTGCCGCGCACGTACTTGTCCGCCGTGGCCCCGGCTTCAGAGCCTCTCGTCACCGCCGCATCCGCCTGCGCGTCGTAGACCGGAGCGTAGGTCTCCTGCGGGATCACGTACTGGGGCATGTAGGACGGCCCCGGCGGTGCCGCCGAGTTGTGGGCCGGATCGGTGGCGAGCCACGCCTGGAAGGCAGGGCGGTAACCCGGGCGAAGGCGCCTTTCTGCCAGGCGCTCCGCGTTCTGGTTGCCCGCCGAGAAGGCCGAGAACCATGCGTTGAACGACACCGAGTCGAGCGTGCCGATCTGAAGAGCTTCGAGATCGGCCCGGTTGGCCTTGGTGCGAAGCGCCGACGCTTTGGCGAGGGTGACGGAGGACTCCGTGCTCCACTTGGCGGCGGCATATCCCGAGTAGGCGGCCAGCACCGCCACGACGGACAGAAGCAGGGCCTCGGCGATCGACAGCAGCCGATCATGGCGATCCACAGCGGTGCGGGCGCCGTGCCGGCGGTGCTCGCCGATCTCCTTTCCCACCTCGGACGCCGACAGGCCCTCGGCCACGTGTCAGTCAGCTCCGCCGTCCCACCGCGCCTGCGGCACGCCGGGCCGTCGCGTGCCCCGCCGCCGTCGTCTCGTTCCGGTATGTCCCGCTCGCCCGGCCTCTCCTCACGCCGCCGCCTCGGCGGCATCGAGGGCGTCGAGCAGATCCTGCGCGGGGATGCGCTCGCTGGCCACGAGCACGCCGCCGTTGCGGCGGACGGCCGCGGCGAACGGCGCCGCCCAGCGGTTCTCGTAGACGATCATCACGGCCGCGGATCCTGGCTCGATCGCGTCGGCCGCCGTCTCGAGGTCCGAGTCGCCCAGGAGTCCCGAGGAAGCTCCGGTGAACTCGGCGAAATCCCCGACGCTCTGCTGGTCGAGATCGGTCGCGTCGAATCCGGAGAACGTCCCGTCGGCGTTCTTCATGACGAACATCACGTCGAGGACGCGGACGATGCCGCGCTCGACCAGATCCATGAACAGCGGCACCGCCTCGCCGGTCATCGGCGCGTCGGCTGGGTAGGCGATCACGATGATGTCGATCGGGCCCAGCTCCTCCTCGTACGCCTGCATCGCTACCTCCCGTTCTTTCCCTCTGGGGCGGCCCTCGCGGGCCGCCCCCCGATCTGACGTGGTCGCGCGTCTGCCTGGTCGCGCCAAGCCTCTACGCGGTCGCCTCGGCGGGCTCCTTCGCCTCGAGCGCCTCCTGCAGCTTTGCCGTGTCCTCGTCGGACAGCGAGGTCCTGATGACCTTGCCGCCGTACTGCTCCAGGGCGGCGATCGCCTTGTCCGGGGTCGCCTTCTCGATGATCATGAAGAGCGCCGACGTTCCCGGCTGGACGTAGTCGCGCACTTCTTTCTGGAAGGTCTGGTCGATCGCGTTCTTGCCGAGATGTCCGAACAGCGCGCCGAAGCCGGCGCCGATCGCCCATCCGGCGAACGGGATGAAGAACAGCAGGCCGAAGAGAAGTCCCCAGAAGCCGCCCCACACCGCGCCGCCGGCGGTCGACGCCGCACCGTGCGTCGTCGTGACGTGGTACTTGCCGCGAGCGTCGCGGGAGATCGCGGCGACCTGGTCGGCCTGGATCACGAGATCCGATTCCAGGCCTCCGACCGTCTGCCTCGCCTTCTCGGCGGTCACCTCATCCGGATAGCCAATCGCAACGAGCGTTGCCATGAAGATCCTTTCGTGTCGTTTCCCGACGGGGTCGGACCCTCGCGTCCACGCGGGTCCTTCTCCGGGTCCAAGTCACTCGCCAGCGTCGCGCGGCTCCTCCCGTCGGTCATCACCCGGATCGGATGATTGATCTCGAGCGCCCCTGACCCCGCCGCACCCAGCCGAGCATCAGCTCGCGAGGATCCGCGCCTTCTCGGCCTGGAACTCGGCGTCGGTGAGAACTCCCTGTTCCTTGAGACCGCCGAGCTCCTTCAGCTGCTGCATGCGGTCCTCGCCGCCGGCGGCCGCCGGCGCCTGTTCTGGCGCCGGCTGTTCCTGCTGCGCCCAGCGGTTCCCCTGGCGGCGGCTGACGCGGTTGGAGACCGACGTCGCGGTCCCCGCGATCACCGCTGTTCGGGCCATCCCTCGAAGTAGTCCCGGCATTTGCTCGTCCTTTCGCTGACGTTCGCCGATGTTCACCGCAATCGCACCACGCGGGGGCGACGCTCGCATCACCCGCACCGGATGAAACCGGCGCGGAGCCTCAGAGCGTCGTCTGCTGTCCCGGCGAGAGGATCCGCACCTCGGTGCCCGGAGCGAGGCGTGCGACGTGCTCGGCAAACAGCCGGGGAGGCTCCTCGGCGCGCTCGCGAAGCCGGCGCCCCCCCACGCGCGGAAACAGCGTTCCCCAGTGGATCGGGATCGCCACTCGAGGCCGCAGCAGGCGAACGGCACGCGCCGCGTCCAGTGGATCCATGTGGCCGGGTCCGAGCTTTGAGCCCCATCCCGCCACCGGCACGAGCGCGACGTCGAGGCCGCCGGCCAGCTGCTCCATCTCGCCGAAGAGCTCGGTGTCGCCGGCGAAGTAGATAGAGCGACTCCCGCGCACGAGGTAGCCGAGCGCGGCGGCGCGACGGCCGCCGGGATGGCGGCGCCCGTCGTGCCGGGCCGCCACGGCGGTCACGGTCAGCGCGCCCACGCCGGTCGCGTCGCCGGTCCCGAGCTCGGTGACGGCCTCGAACCGGCGGCGGCGCAGCCAGGCTCCGGCGCCGGCCGGGAGCACCATCCGCGTCCCGGTGCCGAGCAGCCTGAGCGACGGGGTGTCGAGGTGATCGTGGTGCAGGTGTGAGATCAGCACGGCGTCGATGGCCGGCGGCTCGACCTCGACGGGCTCCGTCCCGCGGCGCAAGTGAGCGACACGCGCGCGCAGCACCGGGTCGGTCAGCAGCCGCGCCCCGTCCAGCTCGATCAGGACCGTCGAGTGACCAACGAAGACGATACGGTCCGCTGACGGGCCCCCATCCTGGAGCATCGCGGTGAAGTTAGCAACCGGAGAAGCGCGACTTGGACAGCCGTAGCAGGCGGCGCGCCACCGCGCGACGGCTCCTCGGCTTTGCGCTCCGGGCGCTCGTGCTGCTGTGCCTCGAGGCGCTGCTGCTGGTGGGCCTCTCGGCGATCCTCGGCGGCGTCGAACAGCTCTCGTTCGGCTCGGCCGTGCTGATCGCGCTCGCGCTGGGCGTGATCAACTCGCTGCTGTGGCCCGCGGTCATACGCGTCGCGCTGCCGCTCACGGTCCTGACTTTCGGACTCGCCTCGCTTGCGCTCAGCGCGGGCGGAGTGGCGCTCGCCTTCTACGCCGTCGAAGGAGACGTTCCTCCGTTCGGGACCGACCTCGTGATCGCGCTGGTGCTCGCGCTGGCCTCCACGATCGTCGTGTCGCTGCTCGACGTCGACGGCGACGCACGCCACCTGCGCGTCGTGCGCCGCAGGGCACGGAGCGCGCGCGGGCGCAACCGGACGCAGGTGCCCGGCGTGATCCTCTTCGAGATCGACGGCCTCGGCGAGGAGGTGCTGCGCGAGGCCGTGCGCGACGGCCACGTGCCGACGATCGCGCGCTGGCTCGAGCAGGGCAGTCACCGGATAGTCGGCTGGGAGTGCGACCTCTCCTGCCAGACCGGCGCGAGCCAGGCGGGCCTGCTGCTGGGGAGCAACTGGGACATGCCGGCGTTTCGCTGGTACGAGAAGGAGTCGGGCCGCACCCTGGTGTCCAACCATCCGGCCGACGCCGCCGAGATCGAGCAGCGCCGATCCACCGGCAAGGGCCTGCTTGCACACGGGGGGACGAGCCGCGGGAACATGTTCTCCGGCGACGCTCCGCGCTGCACCGCGACGATGAGCATGATCCGCGACCGCACGCGCTCGAGGGCCTCGGACTTCTTCGCGTACTTCTCCGACCCGTACGGCTTCATGCGGACGGTGTGGCTCGCGCTCGCGGACGTGCTCGGCGAGCGGTGGGCGGCGCGCCGTCAGCGACGCAGCGGCGCTCCGCACATCGACCGGGGCGGCCTCTACCCGCTGATCCGCGCGTCGATCACGGTGGTGATGCGCGACCTCAACACGGCGACGCTGATGGCGGACGTCGTCGAGGGAGTGCCCGTGAGCTATGCGACCTTCGTCGGATACGACGAGGTCGCGCACCACTCCGGGATCAGGGAGCCGGACGCGCTCGCGGTGCTGAAGCGCCACGACCGCCAGCTTGCGCGCCTGGAGCACGCCACGGCGCAGGCGCCGCGCCCGTACCGGCTCGTGGTGCTCTCCGACCACGGTCAGACCCAGGGAGCGCCGTTCCGCCAACGCTACGGCGAGACGCTGGAGGAGGTCGTTCGCGGGGCGCTCACGCGGGGCGAGGTGCACGCGCCGGCCGCGCTGGACGAGGGCTGGGGCGACGTCGGCGCGGTGCTCGCCGACGCCCGCCAGGAGCCCGGCGTCGGCGGGCGCACGCTGGCACGCGCGACGCGCAGCAGATCGGTCGAGGGCACCGTCGCCCTCGGACCCAATCGCGAGGCTCTCGAGGAACGCGGCGCCGGGAAGGGAGCCGGCGACGCGGAGGCGGTGGTACTCGTCTCGGGCAACCTCGGGCTGATCTACCTCCAGGGCAGCAGCGAGCGCCTCACGCTCGAGGAGATCGACCGCGCACACCCGCAGCTGCTGCCACGCCTCTGCGCCCATCCGGGCATCGGCTTCGTGATGGCGCGCTCGCGGGAGGACGGGGCGCTCGCGATCGGCCCCTCGGGACGCAGGCGTCTGAGCGACGACAGCGTCGAGGGCGAGGACCCACTGGCGCACTTCGACGCGACGGCGGCCGAGCATCTGCGCCGCCACGACCGCTTTCCCCACTGCCCGGACATCCTCGTGAACAGCATGTACGACCCGGACGCGAGAGAGGTGGCGCCCTTCGAGGAGTTCATGGGATCACACGGGGGCCTCGGTGGAGCGCAGACCAAGCCGTTCGCCGTCGTCCCGGTCGAGTGGAGCGAGACAGACGGACAGATCGTGGGAGTCGAGGCGATGCACGAGGTGCTTGCCGGCTGGCTGGAGGAGTCACGCTCCTCGCCGTGCGCCTCCGCGGCGGCCTCAGAAGCCTGAGGCGATCGTCCCCGCACCCGTCCGCCGAGCGGGACGGCGCTCCGGGGGATGCAGGCAGGCGGCGCGATGATCGTGCGTGCACGCTGGCGTCGCGATCCGCTCAGGACTATCTTCGCCCCATGGCGAGTGCGACCGAGGCGAGCGCCGCGGCGAGCGACGTCAGCAGCGCCGCCGCTCATCCGACCGTGGCCGAACGCGTCGCCCGCGGGAAGGCGGCGCGGTCAGAGGTGCCCCGCTCGAGCCACGCCGAGCTGCGCCGGGCGCCGCGGCGCCCCGACCCCGTCAAACTGCTCGAGCGCCAGGCGAAGAGCCGTGTCCCCGAGCTCGTGCCGGTCCGCTACGAGAGGATGCTCGTCTCGCCGTTCACCTTCTACCGGGGTGCCGCGTTGATCATGGCGAGCGATCTCGCGAACACGCCACACTCGGGCCTCACGGTCCAGTGCTGCGGCGACGCGCACCTGTCGAACTTCGGAGTCTTCGCCTCACCCGAGCGGCGACTGGTGTTCGACCTCAACGACTTCGACGAGACGCTCCCCGGTCCGTGGGAGTGGGACGTCAAGCGGCTGGCGGCGAGCATGCTGATCGCCGCGCGCGACAACGGCTATTCCGTCAAGGACCAGGACCAGATCGTGCTCGACACCGTCGAGGGATACCGAAACGCGATGTCGAGCTTCGCCGGGATGAGGAACCTGGAGGTCTGGTACGCGCACCTCGACGTCGAGACCGCGCAGCGAGAACTCGGGCCCCAGCTGACCCCGAAGATCGCCAAGCGCACCGACAGGGCGCTGGCCAAGGCCCGCACCAAGGACAGCATGTCGGCGTTCTCCAAACTGACGCGCGTCGTCGACGGAGAGGCGCGCATCGTCGCAGAACCGCCGCTGATCGTGCCGCTCGAGGAACTCGCCGAGGGCAACGGACGGGAGGAGCTGCTCGGGTGGCTGAGCGGCCTCGTGGACAGCTACTGCGGGACCCTCGAGCACGATCGCGGCGTGCTGCTCCGGCAATTTCACATGACCGACTTCGCGCGCAAGGTGGTGGGCGTGGGGAGCGTCGGCACGCGCGCGTGGATCGCGCTGCTGATGGGTAGGGACGGCGGCGATCCCTTGTTCCTGCAGCTCAAGGAGGCGCAGGCCTCGGTGCTCGAGAAGTTCGCCGGCCCGAGCGAGTTCGAGCGTCACGGCGAGCGCGTCGTTGCAGGCCAGCGGCTGATGCAGGCCACCAGCGACATCTTCCTCGGCTGGGTGCACGTCGCCGCCGGGCTCGACGGGCAGGCCCGTGATTTCTATGGTCGGCAGCTCAAGGATTGGAAGGGATCGGCGGAAATCGATCGTATGGTCCCCAGGGGCATGGCGCAGTACGGGCGACTGTGCGGATGGACGCTCGCACGCGCCCATGCCCGCAGCGGCGACCGCATCGCGATCGCCGCCTACCTCGGCAAGGGCAACACCTTCGATCGCGCGATCGTCGAGTTCTCGCACGCCTACGCGGAGCAGAACGAGCGTGACTACCAGGCGCTGGTGGCGGCCGTCAAATCGGGAAGGATCGTCGCCGAGACAGGGGTCTGAGTGGCCGCCGCGGCCCGTCGGCCGCTTGCCCGCTCCGATCGCGAGCCCCCCGGGGCGCTACCCGACGGCCGCCTGGCGGTCGGCCTCCTCGAGCTCGCGCCTGAACTCCTCGCCGTCGGCGTCGATCTCCTTCTCGATCGACTTCTCGGCGCGCGCGAGGGCCTTGTCGAGCTGCTCCTGAACCCGCGACTGGCCGATCACAATCAGCGCCGCCTGACCCTCGTCGAGCAGCTCGCCGAGCTCGCGCGCGTCGCCGCGCGACATGCCGCGGCGCAGGTGTCCCGCCACTCCGCCGATCAGGCCCCCGGCGACCGCCGCGCCGAGGACGGAGGGAGGGAACAGGATGCCGACCACGGCTCCCACCGCGAGCCCGCCCCAGGCACCGTGCTGCGTCGGCTTCTCGTGCTTCTCAACGTGGACCTTGCCGTCGGCGTCCTTCGTGATCAGCGCCACGTCGTAGCTGCCGACGAGCTTCGCGTGGTGCAGCTCGAGCAAGCCGCCGTAATCCGCGATCGCCTGCTCGCGCTCGGCGTAGGTAGCTGCGTAGATGAAGACCGGCCCGTCGCTCATGTGATCTCCTCCTCGTCTCTCAGAGGTCGCCCTGCCATGCCACGCCGCCCCACCCCCGAGCAGCCGGCACGAGCCCCGTTCATCCACAACGATCTCACCTGCGCCGAGGCCATACCAGACTGCACGCCCGCACGTCCGGGGGGTGCGGGCACCACAGTCGCGCCCGGCGCGCGCCCGATCAGGCGCGGAGCGGCAGCTCGAACCAGACGGTCGTGGGGCTGCTCTCCTCCACGCCCCAGCGACTCGCGGCCTTCTCGAGCAGGTACAGCCCGTATCCACCTTCCACGCGCGCGGGATCGCGCCCGGACGGGACGAAGCCGTGGCCGGCGTCGGTGACGGACACGCGGAAGACCTCCTGCGTGACGTTCGCGACGATCGTGATCGGCGCCTCGGCGGGCCCGCTCGAGTGCAGGACCGCGTTGCTGACGACCTCGGAGATCAACAGCACGAGCGTCTGGCGCAGCGAGCCGTCGAGCCGCAGGTCCTGACACATGCCCGAGAGCGCCGCGCGTGCGATCGCCGGGGCCTGGACGTTGCGGTCGACCGCCAGCTCGAGGGGGGCCGGCAGCCCGGTGCCCTCCTCGTAGTCCTTCGCGCTGGGCATGGTCAAGGCGACGAATCCTCGATGAACGGCAGGTTCGCGTCGGCGCCGGTGATCTCGAACACCGAGAAGGAGGACCTGGGTGGCTTGATCAGGGCGAGCGTCCAGCCGTCGGCGCCGGCACGCTCGTTGAGCGTGATGATCAGGCGCAGGCCCGAGGAGTCCATGAAGGCGAGGCCGGAAAGATCGACGATCACCGTGCGGGCCCCCCGTCGGAGCACGTTCTCGACGGCCTCCTCCAGCCGCTGGACCGTCGCGATGTCGAGCTCGCCCGCGAGCGCCAGCCGGGCCTCATCGCCGTTCAGCTCGCTGTTGATTTCGAATGGTGAGGACCGGATCACTAGCTCTGCACCCCCGTTGTGCCCGAGATCTTCGCAGGACCCTCGGAAGCGACCTCGGCGCCGGTGAAGCGCATGATCACG
The DNA here is from genome assembly GCA_036272475.1 of Solirubrobacteraceae bacterium. GTDB lineage: Bacteria > Actinomycetota > Thermoleophilia > Solirubrobacterales > Solirubrobacteraceae > Palsa-744. Next base: position 22,976 of record DATAYP010000006.1, read on the forward strand.
ATCGCCGTGTCGTCGGCCTGCGCGCCGACCTGGAAGTCCTCGAGCGCCGCGACGAGTCGTTCGCGGATCGCCATCGGTGAATCGTTCTGCATGTGGGCGAGGATCTCCTTCAAGCGCTCCAGCCCGAAGCGCTCGTCGTCGCGGCCGACCGCGTCGGTGACGCCGTCGGTGAAGGCGACGAGCGTCTCGCCCGGATGCATCTCGAAGCTCGCTTCCGGCCACTCGACCGACGAGAAGGCCCCCAGCAGCGTCCCGTGGCGCCCCACTTCGCGGACGCCGTGATCGCCGATCAGCAGTGGCAGCGGATGGCCGCCCGAGGCGAGCGTCCCGCGACCGCCGGACAGCCGCAGGCAGAGCGCGGTGCACACCGACAGCGAGGGCCTGCGCTTGAGCGCGGCGTCGATCCGCTCGAGCACCGCCGCCGGGTGATGGTCGAAGTCGGAGGCGGCCCAGGCGGTGTGGCGCACCAGCGAGGTGACGGTCGCCGCACCTACGCCCTTGCCGGTGACGTCGCCGACCATCATCAGCCAGTCGCCGCCGACCTGCCAGAAGTCGTAGAAGTCGCCGCCGACCTCGCTCTCGTGGCCGACCGGCCGGTAGAGCGCCGCCACTTCCCAACCGGGAAGTGCGGGGAGCGCCTCCGGCAGCAGGCTGCTCTGCAAGGTGCGGGCGATCTCCGAGAGTTCGCTGTAGAGCCGCGCGTTCTCGACGGCCAGAGCCGCGCGTTCGGTGATCTGCCCGGCGAACTCGACGTCACCCTGGTCGAAGGTGCGGCCCGATTCGGCGCTGACGAGCGTGAGCGCGCCGATCGTCTGTCCCCGGCCGACCATCGGGACGATCAGCACTGCGCGCATGCCGACCTCCCGCAGCAGCCCCAGATGCTCCTCGTCAACCGCCGCCTCGACGAGCAGCTCATCGGGAATGTCGTTGTAGAGCACCGGCTCGCCCGTGCGCCTGACGAGCCCGAGACCCTGCTCGGGGTCGAGCTCGTCGGCATCGAAAGCGCGCAGGCGCTCGGCCATTCGGAGCTTGCGGGGGTCGACGTGGGCGACCGCGACGGGCTCGCGCGCACCCTCCTGGGTGAACAGGTCGACGCCGCACCAATCGGCGATCTGCGGCACCGCGAGACCGGCGACGTTGCGAAGCGTCTGCTGGTAGTCCAGCGACGAGGCCAGAACCTGGCTCGCGCGAGCGAGGAACTCCATCCGCAGGGATGACCGCTTTGCAGCGGTCACGTCCTCGATGATCGTCACCGCCGCCTCGGGCGCCCCGCTGGCGTCGCGCACGGCGGTGGCCTTGAGCACGACCCACTGCTCCTCGCCGGTCGCGCGGTGGACCGAGCGCATCGTCAGTGGCTGCGGCTCCTCGCCGCGCAGCGCGCGTACCGACGGCAGATCGTCCATGCTGATCTCGCGTCCGTCCTCGGCGACCGTCTCCCACCCGGCCATCAGCTTCCTCGGGTCGGCGCGGCGCAGCTCCTCGACGCTCGCGAGGCCCATGCGGTCGAGCGCCGCGCGGTTGGCGTGGATCAGGTGGTCGTCGGCGCCGCGGATCGTGACGGCCTCCCCGAGCGCGTCGACGATCACCGCGAGCCGCTGCTCGGTGCCCCGCAGGGCGAGCTGGAGCTCGTCCAGCAGGTCCTGGCGCTCGCCCTCGAGCCGCGTTCTCTCGGAGATGTCGGCGATGAACGCGTGGAAGGACCATCCGTCGGGCTCCGAGAGCGCCGAGATCGTGATTTCCACCGGGAACTCGCTCCCATCGGCGCGGAGCGCCGACATCTCGAGGCGCTTGTTCAACGCGGGGCCCTCGCCGCTGTCGAGGAAGCGGCGCAGGCCCTCCCAGTGGCTCGCGCGCAGCCGCTCGGGTATCACCGTGTCGGCGAGCACCCGCCCCACCGCCTCCGCGCGCGTGTAGCCGAAGATCTCTTCGGCGCGGATGTTCCAGTAGACGATCCGGCCGTCTTCGTCCATCGATACGAACGCGCTGTGGGCGACGTCGAGGATCGCGCGTGCCTGTCGGAGGTCCATTTGCGCGGATTATCACGAAGACCGGCTTCGACGACAATCGGGGTGCGCTGAACGTCTAGCTCGCCCGGCATCGCCGCGGGCGCCTCGGCGGGGAGTCGGGCGCGGAAGCCGGCCTCAGCGGGGAGTGCCCACGCCGCTGTGACCGTAGAACTCCGCCTCGGCTCGCCCGAGCTCGGTCACGGGCTCATCCCCGTACATCCACTCGCGTGCGATCCGGTGCCAGTTGGCCGCTGCACGGAGCTGGGAGAGGACGGCGAGCGTGAGCATCTCCATACGCCGTCCGAAGAGGTGCTCGGGGCGCATGTCCTGGTGGCGCATCTCGCGGAAATGGCTGGAGCGCGGATCGGAGCTCTCGATCATCACCTGCGTCGCGATCTCGGGGGTCAGCTCGACGGTTTCGTCCGCCGTCGTGTACCACCAGATCGCATCGCGGATGAAGGCCAGCAGATGATCGGGGTCGACGCGCTCGGGCTCGGGCAGGAACCCCGAGCTCGCCAGCAGCTCGTGCAACGTCTGCGCATCACCCTCGACCACCGCGCGCTGGCAGGCGAGCTCGAGCTCGACGGCCTCGGGCGCCATGCGCTTGAACAGGCCGAAGTCCAGGAACGCGACGCGGCCGTCCTCCTGGAGCAGGAAGTTGCCGGGGTGCGGGTCGCCGGAGAACTGGCGGTGGCGGTAGAGGCAGCCGAGGAAGAAGCGAAAGATGATCTCTCCGAGCCGGTCGCGCTCGGCCTGGGAGCGGCCCTTCAGCTCCTCGAAGCCGAAGCCGGTGACGAACTCGCTGACGAGCACCCGCTCGCGCGAGAGCTCGCTCACGACGTCGGGCACCACGATGAACGGATGCCCGGCGAAGATCCGCGCGAGCGCGCGCTGGTTCTGCGCCTCGAGCTCGTAGTCGAGCTCCTCGGCGATGCGCTCCTTGATCTCTTCGGCGATCGCCTTGACGTCCATCCCGGGGGTCATGCGCTTGAGCAGGCGCATCAGCATCTCGAGGTTCTGCAGATCCGCGCGGACCGCCCCGGCGACGCCCGGGTACTGGACCTTCACCGCGACCTCGCGGCCGTCGTCCGCGAGCGTCGCTCGGTACACCTGGCCGATCGACGCCGCCGCGATCGGCTCCTCCTCGAAGGAGGAGAAGACCTTCGAGATCGGTTCTTCGAGGTCCTCCTCGATCACGCGCCGCATCTGCTTGAAGGACACCGTCGGCGCGGCGTCGCGGAGCTTCGCGAGCTCGCGCTGGAACTCGTCGCGGTGCTCCTCGGACACGAGGCCGACGTCGAGGAAGGACATCACCTGCCCGAGCTTCATCGCCGCGCCCTTCATCGTCCCCAGGACGGCGACGATCTGCTTGGCCGTCTCGAGCTGGCGCCTGGCCATCGCCTCCTCCGAGGCCTGCTCGCCGCGGGTCACGTTGGCGGCGCGCGTGCCGAACTGCTTGACGGCCTCCGTGGCGGCGAGCGTCGCCACCGTCGCGGTGCGCCGTGCCCGTGAGGTGGGGATCTTGTCGTTCTCGCGAGCCATGACGTGAATGCTAGGAACCGTCCGCGTGGCTCATCAGCCGCGCTCGACTCGCGAGCCCGGGACGATGTCGTCCGAGCCGTCCTCCCAGCGCACCCATGCCTTCGTGCCGCCGTCGTAGTCCTCGCCGAGGAACACCAGGCGCGCCGGCTGGCCGAGGGCAGTGCAGGGCTCGGAGCCCTGCGGGTCCAGGCCGCGCCAGACTCGAATGAATCCGTTGGACTCCCACTCGCGCTCCACCGAGGTCGGCTCGGCGTGGCCGGGGTAGATGATCGTCTCCGGCGGAAGCTCCATCAGTGTCCCCATGATCGAGTCCCGCAGATCGGTGTAGGTGGTGTGGCCCGGCGCTTTGACGCCGCCGACGGAGTTCCGGAAGAGCGTGTCTCCGGTGAAGACCACGGCCTCGCCCCCGGTGAAACCGCCGGGCGCCGAGCTCCTGGAGCCCGAGCCGGCGCGCGCCCCGTCTGCTCGCGGCCGGTCGGCGTCGCGCCGCTCGCCGACGAGGAAGGAGAGCATGCCGGCTGTATGTCCCGGCGTGTGCAGCGGCCTGACCTCGAGCGCGCCGAAGCGCAGCGTATCGCCCGCCTCGAGCGTGCCGAGCTCGGCGCCGGCGCCGTCTGCCCCGGCGCCGGTCACGCCGCCGAGCAGATCGCGCTCGATCGGGCTGATCAGGACCTCGAGCTGCGGCCAGCGCTCCCGCAGCGCTCCGACCTCCGAGACGTGGTCGAAGTGGTGGTGGGTCAGCAGCACGTGGGTCGGCTCGAGGCCGGCGCGCTCTCCCGCCTCGATCAGCGGCTCGACGGGTCCGCCCGCGTCGATGAAGAAGGCGGGTCCGCCCTGCCCGTCGGCGACCAGATAGGTGTTGGAGAGGAACTGCGGGTGGGTCGAGTACTCGACGATCATCGTGACGCCATCCTCGACCTCGAAGCCTAGAGCGCCCTGGACAGAAGTGGCCGCTCGCCGGCGTCCGGCCCCAGCACGAGCCCGCGCAGCCCCTCGAGGTAGCCCTCGGCGCCCACGTCCGCGCGCCACTCGAGCTCCGGGACGCTGCTCGCACAGCGTACGACGCGCACGCGCGCCTGCTCGAGCGTCGGCGCGGTGGTCGCGAGCGCGAGCGCCCTCGAGGTTCCAACGGTGCGGAAGCTGCGCTCTCCGCTGCGCACGGCCGAGGAGAAGAACACATGCGCACCCTCCCGCTCGATGCTCGACTCATCGAGAGTGAACTCGAGAGTTGGCCCCGGTCGCACGGCGTAGTCGGGCGAGACCAGATACAGCACGAGCGACGCGCCGGCGCGCAGCGGCACATCCGCGGTTGCGAGCGTGCCGGCGGCGATGCTCTGCATCGCCTCGGGCCAGCTCCCCTCGAAGAGGGACATGATGTTCATGCACTCGGGATCGCCGAAGCGGGCGTTGAACTCGATCACCTTGACGCCGTCGGCGGTGGCGAAGAAGCCGCTGTTCATGACGCCGCTGAAGTGACGGCCTTCATCGCCGAGCCGCTCGATGATCCGCTCGGTGATCGAGCACGCCTGCTCGTAGTGGCTCGGCTCCATGAACGGCAGCGTCGGGCCCGGCATCGACAGCGAACCCATGCCTCCGGTACCGGGGCCGTCGTCGCCGTCGTAGCGGTACGGGTAGTCGTAGGTCGCCGGCGGGAACACGACGGTCCGGCCGTCGCTGATCGCCTGGATCGTGAACTCGGCGCCGAGCACCTTCTCCTCGACGAGCACCGTCTCGCCGGATCGGGACGCGAGCAGGGTGCCTGCGTACGCCTCTGCCTCGGCGTGCGTAGCGAGATGCGGGCCCATCACCTTCACGCCCTTTCCGCCGGTCAACCCCGAGGGCTTCACCACGACCGGCGCCGAGCCGAAGGCGGCGATCGCCTCGCGCACCTCTGCGGGCTCGCGCGCAACGCGTATCATCGGCAGCGCCTCAGGCGCCACCTCGCGCAGCAGCGAGCGCGCAAAGGCCTTGTTCCACTCGATCTCCGCCCCAGCGCGCGTCGGGCCCACCGCGCGTGTCCCCTGCTCGAGGAGCGCGTCGACGACGCCCGCCTGGAGCGGCTCATCCGCGCTGACCATCGCGATGTCGATCTCGTGGTCGCGGGCAAACGCGGCGACAGCTCGCGGGTCGCACACGTCGCCCGTCGCGTAACCGCCGCCCGAACCGGCCGCGTAACGCACGATCGAGGGGTTCTCGTGACCCATGAAGGCGTGCAGCTCGCTGTGCTCCGCCATCCGCATGGCAAGCGCGCTCTCGCGTCCGCCGTGACCGACGATCAATGTCCGCACGCGGCCAGTCTAGATCGCGCCGGGCCCGCGTACGCGAGCGGCGCTCAGTCGGCCCACCAGTCTCGCTGACCCTCCACGTCCTCCCGCGGGTTCTCGCCGAGGCTCGGCGCACCGAAGACGAGGATCTCGAGGCCCTCCGGCCCGGCCTCGTACCCTCGCCACGTACCGGGCGGAACCCGCACGGCGTCCCACTTCTCCACCTCCACGATCTCCTCGTCGAGCTTCATCCGCCCGCTCCCACCGACGACGACGAACACCTCCTCCTGCTGCTTGTGCGTGTGGCCGTAGGGGAACCGGTAGTCGGGTGGGATGCGCTGATAGCTCAGGCCGGACCGCTCGAGCCCGAGCGCATCGCTCGCGAGACGGAACTCCAGATCGGGCGCGCCGTCGAAGTTGGAGCCGACGTCGGGCAGATCCTCTCTGAGGTTCCTGAGCGTGAACGGCATGGCCGCAGCGTAACCCGGCGCGTAGACTCCGCCGCATGGCGCTCATCCACACGTGCTACCGCATCACGGACGTCGACCGCTCGGTCGCGTTCTACGAAGCGCTGGGGTTCGAGGAGTCCGGACGCCTTCCGATTCGCGACGAGGCGGTGAACGTCTTCATGAACCAGCCCGGCGACGGCGACATGCCGCGGCTGGAGCTGACCTACAACTTCGGCGTCGACAGCTACGACATCGGCAGCGGCTACGGCCACATCGCGATCACCGCCGCGGACCTCGACGCGACCCTCGCGCGGCTCGCCGAGCAGGGCATCGAGCCGGAGAAGCCCCCTTACTCGGTGAGGGAGGGCGGCTCGCGGCTTTGCTTCGTGCGAGACCCCGATGGCTACAGAATCGAGCTGCTCGAGATGAGCGCTTAGGCACGTTGGTGCTCGAAGGCGAGGCGAGGATCGAGATCGCCGGAGGCGCGACGCTCGAGCTCCGCGCTGGTGATATCGCGTCGCTGCCTGCCGGCGCCCAAACCACGTGGCACCTGACGACGCCATTCAAGGAGTTCTGGACGATTCAACGCTGAGTCGAGTCGATGTCGAGTAGCGTGCTCCTCGAAAGCCGTTTCGACTTGGGGAGGTCTCATGGCCGAGCAGGGCGTTGACGTGGTGAAGGGCGTTTACGAGGCGTTTGGCCGGGGCGATGTGCCAGGTGTGCTCGGCGCCTTCGCACCGGACATCGAGTGGTACGAGGCCGAGGGGATGCCATACGGCGGCCTGCACCGAGGACCGGAGGCGGTTGCGCAGAACGTGTTCGGCCCGCTCGTAGAAGACGTCGAGGGCTTCGCGGTCACACCCGAGGAGTTCATCGTGTCGGGCGACACCGTCGCGTCGGTCTGCCGCTACACCGGCACCGGCAAGGCGACCGGCAAGACGTTGGACCCCCAGGTGGTGCACGTCTGGGACGTCAGCGACGGGAAGGTCGCTCGATTTCGGCAGTTCGCGGACACGGGGATGTTCGGCGAGGTCGTACCCAGCGACGTCTCGGTGGTCGCCTAGCACTCGCAGCTGCGCTGCGCCGAGGCCCCGCCGGCCGGGCATCGGCGGACCGGGGCGGCCTGGCCCGCACCGGCGCGTCGCGGTACCCTGGGCGGCGAGCGATGGCGGACACGGGCAAGATCGCGAAGAACCTCGAGCGCTTCGCGCAGGCAGTGGCGGCGCACGACCGCGAGAACCCGACGCACACGGCGTACGGCGTCGGGCTCGCGCACTTCGACATGGAGCGCCTCGGGCTGGAGGAGGGCGAGGAGATCCTCCCCGGCATCACGATCCAGGCCGACGGCGGCGTGACGGGCAACTTCCGCGTGCTGTGCGACGGCCAGCACGACGAGGGAGAGGTCGAGGCCGAGGAGGAGGTCGTCGAGGCGGTCTCCACGCAGGCGCTCCCCGCGATCGGCCCCGGCGCGAGCCCCTACGAGCGCTAGATCCCCGCGCCGGCAGCCGGCGAGGGAACGCTGGCCCGCACGGCGATCAGACCCACGAGCCGCTCGATCGTCGGGCACTCGAGCCCGTGACGGGCGGCCGCGCGCAGGACCGATCCCGGGATCGCGTCGAGCTCGGGCGTCCGGCCTGCGGCGATGTCGCGCTGCATCGAGCTGCCCAGGCTGTCGTGTGCCCGGTCGAGCTCCGCGATCGCCGTGGCGGCGACCACGTCGGCGCCCTCCGCCCTGGCGACGGCGCTCGCCTCCTCGATCGCACCCTCGAGCTCCGCGCGCAGCGCCGGCGTCGAGCGGATCTCGCCGAGCAGCTTGTCGTAGGCGCTCGTCGTGCATGCGAGCGCGTTGAGGCGCACGAGCTTCGACCACATCACCTGCGCCTCGGAGTCGAGCACCTGCGCCCTGACGCCGGCATCGGCCAGCGCCGCGGCGAGCTGCTCCATCGCCCCGCGCAATGCGGGGTCGGCGCTCGCCATCTGCACGAGCAGGAAGCGGCTCGTGTGAACGATCACGCCCGGCTGAGGCCGGTCGGCCTCGACGCGGATCGAGCCGGCGGCGACAGCTCCGCTACCGAAGCGCGCGCGCAGCGGCTGAAGGTGGTCGAGTCCGTTGAGCAGGGGCAGGACCAGGGGCGGCTCGACGGCGATCCGCTCGAGCGCGGGCTCGAGCCCGGCCGCCTTGGTCGCGACGATCAGCGCCTCGACGGGCCGCTCGAGCCGCTCGACCGCCGCCGGATGCGCGACGAGCTCGCCGAGCGTCACGCTGCTCACGCGCAGGCCCTGCGCCGCGATCAGCTCGGCGGTCTGCTCGCGCGCGACGACGATCACCTCCGTGCCGGCGCGATCGAGCGCGCCCGCGAGCAGGCCGCCGACGCCGCCGGGACCGAGGACCGCGACCCTCATGCCGGCGGGTCGAGCAGCACGCCCGGGTTCATCACGCCGGCGGGGTCGACGGCCCCCTTCGCGCCGCCCAGCGCGGCGGCGAACGGCTCCGGGCGCTGAGCGTCGTACCAGGGGCGGTGATCGCGACCGACGGCGTGGTGGTGGGTGATCGTGCCGCCCTCCTCCTCGATCGCGTCGGAGACGGCCCGCTTGATCGCACTCCACTGCTCAACCTCCTCGCCGCGCATGGCGGGCGCCAGCACGGTGAAGTACGGAGCCGGCCCGTCCGGGTAGACGTGCGTGAAGCGGCAGAACACGTGTCCGGCGTCGCCGCACACCGCCGAGACCGCCTGCCGTGCCGCGGCGCCGACGCGGGCGTGGAAGGCGGGGAAGCGCTCCCACGTGATCGCCGTCTCGAAGGTCTCGCTGAGCACGCCCATCGCGACGAGCGTGTCGCGGAGGTAGGGGGCGCCGAGAAACGCCTCGCGCCACGAGCTGACGGCGTCTCCGCCCGCGCCGGGCTGCGCTCCGCTCGGTGCGGCCTCGCCGCCGTGGCCCGCGCAGATCGCGAGCGCGCGCTCGAGCGCGGCGTCGACGGGATGGTCGGTGGACTCGAAGCCGAGCACCAGCACCGCATGGCTGCCGTCGCCCGCCGAGGTCAGCCGCGCCTCGCCGGCATCGAGCAGGCGGCAGTTGGACGGGTGAAGCCCCGACTGGGCGATCTCGCGAACACACTCGGCGCCGCGATCGAAGCTCGCGAAGCGCACGGCCGCCGAGCGGCGGTGCGAGGGCCGTGGCTGGACGCGGACCCACGCCTCGGTGATCACCCCGAGGGCGCCCTCCGAGCCGGCGAGCATCCGGTCGGGGCTGACTCCGGCGCCCGAGCCGGGAAGCCTGCGCGAGGCCCACGCGCCGGCCGGCGTGAGCGCGCGCACCGACTCTAGGAAGTCCTCGATGTGGGTCCAGACCGTCGCGAAGTGCCCGGCGGCGCGTGTCGCGATCCAGCCGCCGAGCGTCGAGAACTCGAAGGACTGCGGGAAGTGCCGCAGCGTCAGCCGGTGCTCGCCGAGCTGGCGCTCGAGCACGGGTCCCGAGGCGCCCGCCTGGATCCGCGCCGAGCGAGACACGGGGTCCACCTCGAGCACGCGATCGAGCGCGCGCAGGTCGATCGACACGGCGCCGTTGTAGCCGTCGCCGACGAGCGGCGTCACGCCGCCCACGACCGACGTGCCACCGCCGTACGGGATCGCCGCGACGCGCTCGGAACCGCACCACTCGAGCAACGCCTCGATATCGCGCTCGTCGCGGGGCGTGGCCACGAAGTCGGGCGGATGCTCGAAGCGGCCCCGAAAGCCGCGCACGACGTCCGAGTAGGACTTGCCCAGCGCGTGCGACGCACGCGCGTGCACGTCCCACGCGCAGATCTCGCCGAGCGACGAGGGTGGGGAGACGCGCGGCGCGGCGAGCCTCACGTCCGCGAGCGGCGTCGCGGCCTCGAGGCTCTCCGGATCGCCGAACCCGAGATGCTCGGCGAGCGTGCCCGCGAGCGCGCGCGCGCCGGCGGGCGCGAGCTGCTGATCCTCGTATCCCCAGCCCCAATGCTTGTGCCTGCGGTCGTCCAAGGCGGCGAGTCTATTGGCCGTCCACGGGCGCGCCCGGGCCATCGTCTCTCCTTCACCGGCGTGCAACGGCGGCGCGCGCGATACCACTAGCCTTGTTGCGAGATGTCGACCGCGTCCGAGCCAGTCACCGAGCCCCCCGTCGTCCTCGCCCGCGGGCCCTGGGAGATCGAGCGCGTCAGCGCTCACTGGCGCGAGGACGAGTTCGAGGCCTCGAGCGAGCACACGGAGGCCGCGGATGCGGCAATCGAGGACCTCCAGCGACGTGGCTCGCCGAGCCACGACGGCGTCGCCGCGCGACTCGTCGACTACGAGCTGCGCGGCGACGGCATCACGATCGAGCTCCAGCCGCTGCGCTGGGCGCTGCGCCTGGTGGCCGGCGACGCCTCGCTCAGCATGGCCGCGCTGTGCGTCACGCGCTCGGCCGACGGACGCTGGCTGGCGGGACGGCGCGCGGCATGGGTCTCCTCCTGGGCGGGGCGCTGGGCGCTCGGCGCCGGGGGAGCGGTCGACCTCGGCGAGAACCCCGCCGAGACGCTCGTGCGCGAGCTGCGCGAGGAGTGGGCCGTCTCCCCGGAGCGAGTCCGGGGCGAGGCGCTGCTGCGGCTCCCGCACAAGCTCGTCATGTTCGTCGGCCAGGCATGGCTGCCCGAGGGCGCCGAGGACGCCGTGACGCCCGACCACGAGCACGACGCCTACGCGTGGTGGCCGCGCGACATCGACGAGTGGCCGGCGGAGGCCGGTGAGACGCTGCCGCGGATGGCACGCTGGCTGACTGAATGAGCACGCCCGCACGCCCGGCGGCGGGGCCGCTGAGCTTCACACGGCTGAAGTGGGCGTCGTTCACACATTCCTGCGTGTACCTCGCGCTGCTGCTCAGCGCCTTCGTCGCCGGCAAACCCGAGCCGCTGACGTTCGTGCTCGGCCTGACCCACGGGATGATGTGGATCTTCATGTCGATCGCATGCATCACGGCGGCGCGGCTGCGGATCGTCTCGCTGAAGCTGGCCGTCGCCGTGGCCGTGCTCGGAGGGATCGCGCCCTTCTTCGGCAGCTATCAGTTCATCCGTGAAGCGCGCATGCGAGAGCGATAGAGTGAGGTTTCGATGGCAACGGCCACGACGACGCGCGCTCAGGATGAGGATGGACACCAGACAGTAGACGTCGTCACCCCCTCCGCCGGCGAGTCCGTGACCGAGGGCACCGTCCTCGAATGGCACTTCAAGGTCGGTGACCCGATCGCGGTCGATCAGACGATCGTCGAGATCTCGACCGACAAGGTCGACGTCGAGCTGCCCGCCC
>DATAYP010000007.1:0-2278 GCA_036272475.1 Solirubrobacteraceae bacterium
CCAATCCGGCCACGAGCGCCGCAATGCCGTGTTTGGTGTGGTGGTGGTTGGCTTCGGGGTCAGTCGCTGAGCTGTGGCCCGGGAAGAACGACGGCAGCGAGTGCTCGGGCGTGACGAAGTAGACGATCGCGATGACGATCAGGATCACGCCGAGGACCACGGCGGGGATCACGAGTTTGCGCAGGCCGGAATTCATCGGGCAGCATCGTAGAGCACGAAAGCGCCCAGGGTCCAGCTCGCCCGCGCCGATCGCCATCATAGGGGTCGATGCCCGCCCCCCGAAACCCGTCGAAGATGTTCGAGACGCGCAGCCAGGCCTGGAAGGAGGTCGGGCTGCTGCGCCAGATTAGCCCACGTGTGGTGAAGCGGGCGCGCCTCGAGGCGCTGCTCCTGGTTCCCCTGTTCGTGGCCGTCGTGGTGCTCTTCGAAAACCGCGTCAGCCTGATCGGCGCCGCGTCTCCGCACGAACATCCGCCATCGCTCGGCTCGCTCGAAGCACCGGTGCAGGTCGGGACGGTGCTGGTGCTCGTGACCCTCGGATGGGCGATCGCGCGCGACGTCGGGCGGGCGCTCGGGCCACCGCTGTTCCGGCGCCTGGATCCGGCCACCGCCGGCACCGTCGGGTTCCTGATCCGGCTGACGACCATCGTGGTCGCGCTGATCGTGGCGCTCGACGTCGCCGGTGTGCACGCGCAGACGCTCGCCCTCGGCGGTGCGTTCACGGCCGTGATCTTCGGACTCGCGGCCCAGCAGACGCTCGGCAACGTGATCGCCGGCACCGTCCTGCTGAGCGCGCGCCCGTTTCGGGTGGGCGAGCGGGTGCGCCTGCAGGGGGGCGGGCTCGCCGGGCAGGTGGAAGGGACCGTCAGCTCGCTCGGGCTGCTCTACACGACGTTTGCGCGCGGCGACGACTCGATCATGGTTCCCAACAGCGTCGTGCTGAACGTCGCTGTGCTTCCGCTGCGCGAGCCCGACGCGGTCAGCCTGCGCGCGCGCCTGCGCGCCGGGATGACGCCGGGAGACATGCAGGAGGCGCTCGAACACGCCCTCGAAACGCCGCTGCGCGGCAGCCCGCGCATCACCCTCGAGGAGCTCGACGGCGACGAGGTCGTCGTGAACATCGCCGCCACGCCGCGACGCGCCGCCGAAGGCCGTCAGCTCGCGAGCGAACTTCTGTCGATCGTCTCGCGCGAGACCCGCGCGCGCGCGGAGACGCCATAGCGCAGGAAGAGCTGCGAGTCGTGCTCGAGCACGCCGAGCAGAGCCAGCTCGAGCGGCGGCTGGAGCTCCTCGCCCGCGACGATCCGCAGCGCCTCCCCGTCGGCGGGGTCGCCCGCGAGCTTGGAGGCGAGCGAGAGCCAGAGCTCGTCCACGAGGCCCTCGGCGAGCATCGATCCGTTCAGGTGGGGGCCGCCCTCGCACAGCAGCAGTTCGACGCCGAACCCCTCGCGGAGCCGCGCCAGCGCGCGCGGGAGGTCGAGTTGACCCTCCCGCGACGCGCGCACGTAGTCAACGCGCGCCGCGGTGGGCGCGAGCTCCGCCTCGGAAGCCGTCAGCACGACGACGTGGGCCTCGGGCTCGGCGAGCAGCGGCATATCGGGCGGAAGCGCGAGGCTGCCCGTTGCGATGCATGCAATCGGTTCCGGGCTCAGCCCGCGCTCGGTCCGCAGGCGCCGCCGGGACTCCTCACGGATCAAGCGCCCGTAGCGCTCGACGCGCATCGTGCCGGCACCCGCCAGCACGGCGTCGGCCGCCGCGCGCAGCGCGCGGAAGAGCTCCCGGTCGGCGGCGCCGGCGATCGGCCCCGAACGGCCCTCGAGCGACGCCCGTCCATCGATCGTGCTGACCATGTTGAGCAGCACGTACGGCCGCTCTCCGGCGAGCGGGCGGTCCCACAGGCCGAGCGCCTGGACGAGCTCCGCGGCGGGCGCGGGCTCGCCCCCGGGCAGCAGCGGGCGGATCTCCGGTCGCCGTCCGGGGACCCCGCCGGACGGGGGATCGGCTGCGCTCGCCACGCGCTCACCCTAGCCGTACACCCACCGACCAGGCTCGCTCACGGCCGTCTCCGGGGCATCAACAACTCGATAACACGCGGTCCTGGGGACCTGCTACCGTCGTGTCTGTCTGGCCGGCGGATAAGACCGGCAAAAGCAGTGCACGCGCTCGCAGGTCGAAGCTCTGAGTGGCATCCTCCGCGGAGCAGCACGCACAAACCGTGGAGGAAACACCACATGCCAACTGGCACAGTCAAGTGGTTCAGCGACGACAAGGGGTTCGG
>DATAYP010000008.1:0-16300 GCA_036272475.1 Solirubrobacteraceae bacterium
GGCGTCGAGTAGCCGACGTGCTCGGCGAAGCTCCATCCCGGGTGGAGCGCGTCGGCGTGGCGCATGTAGCGGTCGCGCGTGACCTTCGCGACAATCGAAGCCGCCGCGATTGCCGCACTCGTCGCGTCACCGTCGACGATCGCGCGCTGGGGGCGCTCGAAGCCGGGCACCGAGAAGCCGTCGAGCAGGCAGATGACGTCTCCGCGAACGTCGCGCGTGACGCCGCGGGCGGCATCGCGGAGGGCCGCGAGGTTCGTCTTGTGCAGGCCGCGTGCGTCGATCCCGCGAACGCAGCGTGAGACGACCACGACGCGCGCGGCGCTGCGCAGCACGAGCGGGTAGAGCTCCTCGCGGGCGACGTGCGTGTGCTGCTTGGAGTCGTTGAGCGCCTTCAGCGCGCGCAGATCGCCGATCGTCAGCGAGTCGTAGTCGAAGAGCACGCCGGCTGCGACGAGCGGCCCGGCGAGCGAGCCGCGGCCGGCCTCGTCCGCCCCCGCGACGTACCGGACCCCGAGGCGGCGGTCGAAGGCGAACAGCCGCCGGCCGCTGCCGGCCCTCCTCGCCCGTCGCCGCGAGCGCGCCGATGGGCGTGCCCGCTGCGTGGAAGCCCCCGATGCCATGGCGGGACCCTCCTCCTGCGGCCTAGAGGAAGCCGATCCGGTTGATGGGCCAATAGGTGGCGAAGGCTCGGCCGATGATCCAGCTCGTGGGTACAGGTCCCCAGAACCTGCTGTCGTCGGAGTCGCCACGATTGTCGCCCATCATGAACCAGTGACCGGCGGGAACCCTGATCGGCGTCGGGAAGTTGCATTTCGATTCGTGTTCGGGGCAGGGTCGCGTGTAGGAGTCCTTCTCGGGCACCCCGTTGCGGATCACGTGGCCTTCTCTGATCGTGATCACATCGCCGGGGCCGGCGACGATCCGCTTGATGAAGTTGACGTTGGACTTCGCGGGCACCGGCTGCGCGCAGGCGGCACCCCCGTCGACGACGACGTGCGGCGTCGGGCCGCACTTCGGTTCGCCTGCGCTTTCCTGGGCGCCCACCGGCGGGTGAAAGACGGCGATCTCGCCGACGTGCGGTTTCCCGAAGTCCATCCCCAGGCGGTTCACGAGCACCCGCTGCCCGACCGCGAGCGTCGGTTCCATCGAGCCGCTGGGGATTCGATAGGGCTTGACGATCCACTGCTGGATGCCGAGCGCCAGACCGAGCGCGACGGCGATGATCAGGACGAGCTCGAGGATCGAGCTGAGCGTCGATTTCGAGCGCTTCCTGCCCGCGTCGGTGCCGCGGCCGGTCGAAGACCGGCCGATCCCGCCAACGCCCCGGCCGCTACGCGTCCTGGACGACGCCGGCATCAGGGGAGGAGTCTGTCTCGGCGGCGGGGTCCTCCTGGACCGCGTCGGCCGTAGGTCGGTCGGGTGGCGTCTCGGGCTCGCCCGCGGCCGCGGGCTCGCTCTCGCCGGCGGATCCATCCGGATCCTGGCGCTCGCCGTCGCCTGCCTGGTCCCCCTGCAGGCCGTCCCCCTCTGTTCCCGCCGCCTCGACTGGATGCTCCTCGGTGCCGTCCATGACCGCTTCCTCGGCGGTCAGACCGTCTGCGTCCGTGGCCTCTGTGGGTGCGTAGAGGAGACCCGGCTGGACGGCTTCTTCGGGTCCCGCGTAGCGACGCTCGCGCACACGCGCGCGCTTGCCGACCCGGTCGCGCAGGTAGTAGAGCTTGGCGCGCCGCACATCGCCGCGGGCGGCCAGCTCGATGCGCTCGATCTTCGGGGAGTGCACCGGGAAGGTCCGCTCGACGCCGACGCCGAAGGACTGCTTGCGCACGGTGAAGGTCTCGCGCGCGCCGTGGCCCTGGCGCTTGATGACGACGCCCTCGAAGACCTGCACGCGGCTGCGGCTGCCCTCGACCACCTGGAAGTGGACCTTGACGCGGTCGCCCGGCCCGAAGTTGGGAACGCGGCGCAGCTGCGCGCGCTCGATGGTTTCGATGACGCTGCTCATGAGTGACGGTGAAGGAGGCCGCGGCGGCAGATCGATCCTCCAGGTCGTGGAGCCTCGAGCCGGCGCGATCAGCAATGGTAGCGAACGCCTGCTGGGCCCCGCCTCACCCGCGCGCCCCGCGAGCCTCGCTCGAGCCGCCCTCGCCGCGTTCCCGGCTGCGCTCGCGCCGCCACCGCTCGATGCGCTCGTGATGGCCCGACAACAGCACCTCGGGCACGCCCCAGCCGCGGTACTCGGCGGGCCGCGTGTAGTGGGGGTACTCGGGGTGCCCGCCGAGCGCCGCGCTGAAGGACTCCTCGGCGGCCGAGTGCTCGTGGCCGAGCGCGCCGGGGAGCTTGCGGAGGACCGCGTCGCAGAGCACCATCGCAGCGAGCTCGCCGCCGGCGAGCACGTAGCGGCCGATCGAGATCGCATCGCTCGCGAGGTGCTCGATGATGCGCTCGTCGAATCCCTCGTAGCGCCCGCACAGCAGCGTCAGCTCGGGCTCGGCGGCGAGCTCGTCGACGAGCGCGTCGTCCAGCAGCCGCCCGCCGGCCGTCAGCGCGACGACGCGGCGGCGCTCGCGCAGCCGCACCGGGTCGACGCCGTAGCGCGCCCGCAGCGCGCTGTCGACGACGTCGACGCGCAGCACCATGCCGGCGCCGCCCCCGAACGGCGTGTCATCGACCTGGCCGGCGCTCAGCGGCGTGTGGTCGCGGTAGTTGACGCACTCGAGGCTCGAACCGGCGGCGAGCACGTTGGCGACGTGCCGCTGCGAGCGAAACCACTCGAACCACTCGGGGAACAGCGTGAAGACGTCGACCTTCACCGCGCGCCTCCGGGCGCGTCGGGGGCGTCGTCGAGGCCGAGGAAGGCGAGGTTCACGTCGATGCGCCGCCGCTCGACCTCGATTGCGCGGATCGCGTCTTTGACCATCGGCACGAGCAGCGCCTCGCCGCCCTCGCGCGGCTTCACCTCGAGCGCCTCACACGACGGCAGCTCGATCATCCGCGCGACGCTTCCCAGCAGCCGCTCGCCACCGAACACCTCGCAGCCCTCGAGCTCGTGCGCCCACCATTCGCCCTCCGCGAGCGCCGGCGCGTGCGGAGCCTGCACCGTCAGCTCCATGCCGCGCAGCGCCTGTGCGGCATCGCGGTCCTCGACCCCCTCCAGCCGCAGGATCGGGCGCTGATCGGTGCCCGAGCGGCGCGTGATCGCCGCGTCGCGCGCGCCGAACGCGACGACCGTCCCCACGCTCAGCAGGCGCGGCGTGGCACCGGTGACGTAGAAGCTCCCGTCGAGCCCGTGCGGGCGGCCGACGCGGCCGGCCGGGACCGCCACGGGCGTATCGGGCATCGCCGTTCCTCCTCTGCTCGCCCGCGGCTCGTCAGTCGACGATGTCGACGAGCACGTGGCTGCCCTCGCCGGCCGCCGCCGCTTTCACGACGGTGCGCAGCGCGTGCGCGGTGCGACCGCCGCGGCCGATCACCCTGCCGTAGTCGCCCGCGGCCACGCACAGCTCGAGCACGATCGTGCCGTCGTGCTCCTCGAACTGCTCGACCGACACCGCGTCGGGGTCCTCTACCAGTCCCTCCGCGAGGTACTCCAAGAGCTGTCTGGGGATCTCGCTGGGCATCCGCGTGCTGCTCGAGCCGATCGCCGCCGCCCGCCCTCGCGGTCCTAGCCGGCGGGGCTGTCGATGCCCTGGATGCGCAGCAGCTTGCGGACGGTGTTCGAGGGCTGCGCGCCCCGAGCGAGCCAGCTGCGCGCGCGATCGGCGTCGATCACGATCGTCGATGGGTCAGTCTGCGCGTTGTAGTGGCCGATCGTCTCGATCACCCGCCCGTCGCGCGGCGAGCGCTGGTCGGCGACGACGACCCTCCAGATCGGGTCCTTCTTGGCGCCCACACGCGTGAGCCTCAGTCTGACTGCCACTTTTTCCTCTCTGCTGCCTGCACGGACTCGAAACGGATCGCAGAGAGCTTAGACGGTGAGCTCCGGCGAGGCGGCCCCGCGCCCGCCTCAGCGGGCTTCGCGCATCAACGCGCCCATGTCCGGCATCTTGCCGCGCCCGACCCGGCGCATCACCTTGCGCATCTGCCCGAACTGCTTCACGAGCCGGTTGACGTGCTGCACGGTCGTGCCGGAGCCCTTCGCGATCCGCAGCCGCCGCGAGCCGTTGATCAGCTCGGGGCGCTTGCGCTCCTCGGGGGTCATCGAGAGGATGATCGCCTGGATCCGGTCGAGCTCGCGCTCGTCGACCTTCATGTTCTGGAGCTGATGGCCGGCGAGCCCGGGGATCATGCCGAGGAGGCTCGTCAGCGGCCCCATCTTGCGGATCGTCTTCAGCTGCGCGAGGAAGTCGTCGAGGCCGAACTGGTTGCGGCGCAGCTTGCGTTCCAGCGCGAGTGCGTCGTCCTCCTCGAACTGGCGCTCGGCCTTCTCGATCAGCGTCATCACATCGCCCATGCCGAGGATCCGCTGCGCCATGCGGTCGGGGTGGAAGCGCTCGAACTGCTCGAGCTTCTCGCCGGTCGAGGCGAACATGATCGGCTTGCCGGTCACCGCCTTCACCGAAAGCGCCGCGCCACCGCGCGCGTCGCCGTCGAGCTTCGTCATCACGACCCCGTCGAACTGCACGGCCTCGGCGAAGCTCTCGGCGACGTTGACGGCGTCCTGGCCGGTCATCGCGTCGACGACGAGCAGCACGTCGTGGGGTTTCACCGCCGCTCGCATCCGCACGAGCTCGGCCATCAGCTGCTCGTCTATGTGCAGGCGGCCGCTGGTGTCCACGATCAGGACGTCCTTGCCCTCCTCGCGTGCACGCTCGAGCGCCCACGAGGCGATCTCGACCGGGTCTGAGTCGGTGCCCTGCTCGTACACCGTCGCGCCCGCCTGGGTGCCCACCTTCACGAGCTGCTCGACGGCCGCGGGACGGTAGACGTCGCACGCGGCGAGCGCGACCGAGGAGGAGTGCTCCTCGCGCAGGTAGCGCGCGAGCTTCGCCGTCGCGGTCGTCTTGCCGGAGCCCTGGAGGCCGGCCATCAGGACGACCGTGGGAGGCCGCGGCGAGAAGCTGAGATCCCCCGAGGCGCCGCCCATCAGCGCCGTGAGCTCCTCGCCGACGATCTTCACGACCTGCTGGCCCGGGTTCAGCTTGCCGATCACCTCGGCGCCGAGGCAGCGCTCCTTCAAGTGTGCGGTGAACTCGCGCACGACCTTGAAGTTGACGTCCGCCTCGAGCAGCGCCAAGCGGATCTCGCGCATCGCGGCGTTGACGTCGTCCTCGCTGAGCGAGCCGCGCTGGCGCACGTCGCCCAGCGTCCCCTGGAGCTTCTCGGCGAGCGAATCGAACATGACCGCTTGATTCTCGCAGCCCGGCGCCGGCCCTCAGGATGCCGGCCGCGCGTCAGGAGCCGTCGTGCGCCGGCGGCCCGCGCCGGGGGGCCGGCGGGGGAGCCTCGCCCCCGGTGCGTCTGGCGAGCGCCTCGCCGATGCCGCCGAAGGCCGCGGCGAACTCGGACGGCACGACGAAGACCTTGTTGGCGTCGCCTTCGGCGAGCGCCGGCAGCATCTTTAGATATTCGTAGCTCAGCAGCTCCCGGTCCGGCCTGCCCTCGTGGATCGCCGTGAAGACGGTGTCGATCGCCTTGGCTTCGCCCTCCGAGCGGAGGATCGCGGCCTGGCGCTCGCCTTCGGCGGTCAGCACGGCGGCCTGCTTGGCGCCCTCGGCCGTGAGGATCTGCGACTGCTTCTCGCCTTCGGCCGTCAGGATCGCGGCGCGGCGGTCACGCTCGGCTCGCATCTGCTTCTCCATCGCCGTCTTGATATCCGGGGGCGGGTCGACCGACTTGATCTCGACGCGGTTGATGCGGATGCCCCATTTGCCGGTCGCCTCGTCGAGCACGGTGCGCAGCTCCGCGTTCACGTTCTCGCGCGCAGTAAGCGTCTTCTCCAGGGTCAGGCCGCCGATCACGTTGCGGAGCGTCGTCACCGTGAGCTGCTCGATCGCCTGCAGTGGGTTGGCGATTTCATAGGTCGCTGAGCGCGGGTCGGTGATCGTGAAGTAGAGCACCGTTTCGATGCCGACGACGACGTTGTCTTCGGTGATCACAGACTGCGGCGCGAAGTTGACGACCTGCTCGCGCAGGTCCACGAGCGGCTTCACACGGTCGATGAACGGGGTGACGATCGTGAGCCCCGGCTCCAGCGTGCGGCTGTAGCGGCCGAGGCGCTCGACAACGCCGGCGCGCGCCTGCGGAATCACGCGGATCGTGCGCGCGGCGACGATCAGTGCGAAGACCACGACGACTGCAATGACGATCAGGGCAACCACTTCAGATTCTCTCTTTCTTTTGCACCGCTCGCCTCAGGCGATCGGGAGGATACGGATCATCACGTCATCACGAGCGCGGTCGCGCCCCTGATCTCGACGACCTCGACGCGCTCGCCGACATCGAACACCTCGTCGTCGGAGTAGCTGCGCGCGGTCCACACCTCGCCGCCGTCGATCTTCACGCAGCCGACACCCTCGTTGTTCGCGATCCGCTCGAGCACGATCGCCGGACGCCCGATCAACGCGGCCGCGCCGGTGCGAATCGACGGCGGCAGCCGGCGGTGGCGGCGCGCGACGGGGCGGAGCGTCGCGAACACGATCACCGAGGCGAGCAGGAAGACGATCGCCGAGAGCGCCGTCCCGACGCCGAGCAGGCTGACGATCGCCGCCATCGCCGCACCGAGCGCGAAGGGAGCGAGGTAGAAGCCGCCCTGATGCATCTCCCCGACTCCGAGCAGGGCCGCGGCGACCAACCAGATGATCCACGCGTCCATGCTCTCAGCCTATCCCTCCGGCGTGGGTGCGGCTCCGGTCACTCGGCGATCAACGCGCGCGCGAACTCGTCCGCGTCGAACGGCCGGAGGTCCTCGAGCGACTCCCCGACGCCGATCAGCTTCACCGGCAGCTCGAGCTCGCTTGCGATCGCGAGCGCGATGCCGCCGCGCGCGGTGCCGTCGAGCTTGGTCAGCACGACGCCGCTCACCTCGGCGGCCTCCGCGAACAGCTTCGCCTGGCGCAACCCGTTCTGGCCCGTCGTCGCGTCGATCGTGAGCAGCGTCTCGTGGGGCGCGCCCTCGAGCTGGCGCGCGATCACCCTGCGGATCTTCGCGAGCTCGCCCATCAGGTCGTCCTGCGTGTGCAGCCGCCCCGCCGTATCGATGATCACCACGTCGACGCCGCCGGCGCGAGCCTGGCTGATCGCGTCGAACGCGACGGCGCCGGGGTCGGCGCCCTCGGCGCCGCGCACCACCTGACACCCGGCACGCTGCGCCCAGCCCTCGAGCTGCTCGCCTGCGGCGGCCCTGAACGTGTCGGCCGCGCCGAGCAGCACGCTCGCGCCGAGCTCGCGCTGCAGGTGCCAGGCGAGCTTGCCGATCGTCGTCGTCTTGCCCGTCCCGTTGACGCCGACCGCGACAATCACCGTCGGCTCGGGCCGGATGTCGATGCGGGCGTCGCCGACGCTCGCCGTCTCGGCGAGCAGGCCGATCAGGCGCTCGCTGAGGGCCTCACCCCCCTCGAGCTTGCCCGAGGCGACCTCGGCTTCGAGCGTGCCGACGACCAAGGCCGTCGTGCTCGCCCCGACGTCGGCCATGATCAGCGCCTCCTCGAGCCGTTCCCAGGTGTGCTCGTCGAGCACCCCGAAGAGCGTCGCCTGGATCTCCGACCCGAGCGCCTGGCGCGTCTTGGCCATGCTCTCGCGCAGCCGCCGGAAGAGCCCTGGTCGCCGCCCCCCCTCGTGCGGCTCGCCGCCCGGATCCTGCGCGCCGGCGGCGGCCTCGGCCCCGCCCTCGCCGGTGATGAACAGTTCGCTCCATTCGCGCGCCACGGGGGAGCGCGACGATATCAGGCGACCTCGGCCACCTCGGGCGCTGCTTCCTCACCCGGCAGGCGCCGCGAGAGCACCTTCGAGACGCCGTCTCCGCCCATCGAGACGCCGTACAGCCAGTCGGCGGCCTCCATCGTCCGCTTCTGGTGGGTGATGACGATGAACTGCGCACGGTCGGAGTAGCGGCGCAGCAGCGCGAGGAAGCGATCGAGGTTGATGTCGTCGAGCGCGGCCTCGACCTCGTCGAGGATGTAGAAAGGGCACGGCCGCGCGAGAAACACCGCGAACAGGAACGCGAGCGCGGTCATCGACTTCTCGCCGCCGGACAGCAGCGACAGGCGCTTGGTCTCCTTGCCGGCGGGCGTGATCTCGATCTCGACGCCGAGCAGCTCTTCCTCCTCCTCACGCTGGAGCTCCGCATCGGCCGCCTCCTCGGACTCCGCGTCCGCCGAATCGCCGTCCGGCAGCGGCTGGCCGCCGAGCACCGGGCGGGGGGCGCGCTCCTCGGCCACGAGGCGCAGCCGTCCCGAGCCACCGGGGAAGACGTCGCCCACGAGCTCCTCGAAGTTCCGCGCCGCCGCGCCGAAGGTCTCCTCGAAGGTCGCCTGGATCTGGCGGTCGGTCTCGCGGATCACGCCGTTCAGCTCGCGCAGGGCGGTCTCGAGGTCGGTCCGCCGGCTCTCGAGCTCCTCGACGTGGGCGAGCGCCTCGCGGTACTCCTCCTGCGCGAGCGGGTTCACCGGCCCGAGCTGCTCGCGGCGGCGACGCAGCCGCTCGACCCGCGCCAGCAGCGCCTCCACCTGCTCCTGATCGAGCGCCTGCTCGGGCTCGGGCGCCTCGGCGTGCTCGCCGTCGACCACCTCGGCGTGCTCGCCCTCGACCGCCTCGGCGTGCTCGCGCTGGGGCGCGACGGGGTCCTCGTCGGCCATGGCGTCGTGCGGGCCCGCGGGCGCGGGCATGCCGAGCCGCTCGGCGATGCCGCGGAGCTCGAGCTGCGCCTCCTCGGCCTGGTCGCGCAGGCGCTGCGCGGCGACCTCCTCGTCGGTCACGCGCTCGCCGGCCTGGCGCAGCGCCGACTGGATCTCGGCCTCGCGTTCGGCGCACGCGCGCAGCTCGCCCGCGACCTCCTCGCCCGCGGCGCGATCGCGACGGAGCTGCTCCTCGACCGCGGCGACGCGCTGGGAGACCGCCTCGCCGGCACTCGTGAGGATCGCGCCGAGCCGCTCGGCGAGCGGTATCGTGGCGCGATCGGCCGCGTGCTGTGCGCGCAGCCGCTCTCCCCGGGCCTCGCGCTCGGCGCGCTCGCGCGAGAGACGCTCGGACTGGCGCAGCTCGGCCCCGAGCTCGCCCTCGAGCTCTGCTTTGCGCACGGCGAGCGGTCCCTCCGCGGGAGCGCTGCGGCGCTGCTCGATGAGCCGCTCGATGCGCCGCCGCTGCTCGGCGGCGTCGGCCTGGACGCGTTCGGCTTCGCGCAGCGCCGCTTCGGCGCCGCTGCGCGCCTCCTCGGCGGCTCGGAGCTGCTCGAGGGCATGCTCCGAGGACGCGCTCGCCTCGCGCTCGGCCTGGGCGCAGCGCTCGGTCTGCTCGATCAGCCGGTCGCGCTCGTTGCGGCGCGCGAGCACGCGCTCGGTCCCGCCCTCGGTCAGCTGGCGCACCTCGCCCCAGGCCGCGAACCAGACCCGGCCGCCGCGCGTGGCTGCGACGCCGGAGAAGTCCCGGGGAAGGTCCTCGAGGCGCTCGACGACCCATGCGTCGCCCAGCAGCCGCTCCGCGAGCGCCAGCACGTCCGCCGGCCCGCTGAGCAGATCGAGCAGCGGCTGCGCGCCGGCGACCGGCTCGGCCCCTCTCGCACGAGAAGGCTCCGCGCCTGCGCCGCCGCCGAGGTCGGCGAGAAGCGCCATGCCACCGTCCGGACCCGCCGTGTCGAGCAGCGCCTGCGCGCCTGCGACGTCCTCGACGACCGCCGCGTCCAGGCGTCCGCCGAGCGCTGCCGCCAGCGCGAGCTCGTAGCCGTCTCTCACGCGGAGCTGCTCGCTGAGGGCAGCCGCGCGGCTGCTGCGAGCGCCCTCGCTCAGCTCGGGGCTCACGTGGCCGCGCAGGAACTGGTTCGCGGCCGCGAGCTCGGCGCCGACACGCGCGCTCTCGCGCCGCGCATCCTGAAGCTCGCGGTCCGCCGCGGCAAGCCGCTCGCGTGCCGCCTCGGCGCCCGCCTCGGCCCGCTCGCGTGCCGCACGCGCGTCCGTGAGCCCTCGCTCGAGCTCCTCGACGCGCGCGAGCTGCTGCTCGCGGTCACCGTCGAGCTCGGCGACCTCGCGCCTCGTCTCCTGCTCGCGATGGCTCTCGATCTCGGCGAGCTTCGCGCGCAGCTCGCCGATGCGATCCTCGATCGCGCCGGAGGCCGGGGCCTCGCCGGGCCCCCCGGCCCCGCCCGCGAGCGCTGCCAGCTCGCGCTCGACCCGCTCGACGCGCCGGACGAGCGCCGCGGCGCTGCCGGCGACCTGCTCCGCGCGGAGCTGCAGGCGCTCGCGCGCCGAGCGCGCGTCGTAGGCGCTGCGCGCGAGCGCGTCGTGGCGCTCGGTGCGCTCGGCGAGGGCGCGCTCGGCGATGCCCCTTCGCTCGACCGTCGCCGTCAGCTTCGCCTCGAGCTCCGCGCGCGCGTGCCTGGCCTCGCCGGCGCGCTCCTCCGCGGCGGCGAGCTCGGCGCTTCGCCCTCGCCACGCGTCGCGGGCCAGCTCCAAGCGCGCCTCGAGGATCTGGCGCTCGAGGCGCTCGTGCAGCTCGGCGGCTTCGGCCTGGCGCTTGAGCGGCCGCAGGCGCGTGCGGGCCTCGCGCTCGACGTCGAGCGCGCGGTCGAGGTTCTCCTGCGTGCGCTCGAGCTTCAGCTGCGCGCGCCGGCGGCGCTTGCGGTGCTTGCCGAGACCCGCCGCCTCCTCGATCAGCAGGCGCCGGTCGCGTGGCCTCGAGGTCACGATCGCGTCGACGCGACCCTGCGAGATGACCGAGTGCTGCTCCTTCCCGAGCCCCGTGTCCGAGAGCACCTCGATGACGTCGCTCAGGCGGCAGCGCGCGCCGTTCAGGCGATAGCTGCCCTCGCCGCTGCGATCGAGGCGCCGCGCGATCGAGATCTCGCCGAGCGGCAGCTCGACGGTGCCGTCGGAGTTGTCGAGCACGATCTCGACCTCGGCCGAGCTGCGCGCCTGCACCCCCTTGCCTCCACCGAAGATCACGTCCTGCATCGATTGGCCCCTGACGGCCAGCGGCGACTGCTCGCCCATCGCCCAGAGCACCGCGTCGGTGACGTTCGACTTGCCGGAGCCGTTGGGGCCGACGACGACGCTGACGCCCGGACCGAAGTCGAGCCGCGTGCGTCCGGGGAAGGACTTGAAGCCCTTCAGCGTGACCGACTTCAGCCGCACGGGCTGCTCCTCACGAGCGGGTCCCGCTCTCGAGCGCGTCGAACGCCTCGCGGGCGGCCTCCTGCTCGGCGTGCTTCTTGCTCCTGCCGCTGCCGCTCCCGAGCTCGCGCCCGTCGACGAGCGCAGTCACCTCGTAGGTGCGCTCGTGCGGCGGACCCTGCTCGCCGGTGACCTCGTAGCTGACCTCGGCGCCGCGGCGGGCGAGCAGCTCCTGAAGCGCGGACTTGAAGTCCACGGGATGCTCGAGCGCGCCCTCGATCTCCGGTGCGAAGGCCTCGACGACGGCCTCGGCCGTTCGCCCGTAGCCGGCATGCAGGTAGCAGGCGCCGATCACCGCCTCGATCACCGACGCGAGCACGCGCTCGGTCTCGACGAGCGCCGCGGCGCTCTCGCGCACGCCGGGCGGCGCCGCGGCGCGCAGCCGCTCGGGAAGCGCGAGCCGCTCGGCGACGGCCCTGCACGAGACCCCCGAGACCGCCTGCGCGCGGATCTTCGTGAGCCGGCCCGCGCCGAAGCGCTCGGCCTCCAGGCGCGGATACAGGTACGCCGTGACCGCGAGCCCGAGCACGCTGTCGCCGAGGAACGCGAGGCGCGCGTAGGAGTCGCTGCGGCGCTCGCTCCACGAGGCGTGCGTGAAGACCTGCCGCGCGAGCTCGTCCGGGAGCTCGTCGAGCAGCTCCGCGAGCAGCTTCATCGGGGTCCTCCCCGTCGTCCGCGCGGGCGCTAGACATGCTCTTTGTCGTCGGCCCTGCCGCGATGGGCGAGCACGAAGTCGACGGCCGCCCCGACGGTCAGGATCTGCGCGGCCTGCTCGTCGGACATGCGCACGCCGTAGGTGTCCTCGAGCTCCTGCACGAGCGTGTACAGGTCGAGCGAGTCGGCCTCGAGGTCCTCCTTGAAGCGCGTGCCCTCGCCGATCGCCGCCGGATCGACGTCGAGCTCGTCGGCGAGATGCGACCGGATCAGCGCGAAGATCTGCTCGCGGTCGCTCATCGCAGCATCGGTGGTGGCGCGGGCTGGACCCTCATCCTGTGTGCGGCAGGCTAGCGGCCTCCGCGGACACCGGCGCCTGTCTGAGGGCACCCGCCTGCTCGAGCGCCCGGTGCGTGCGTCCGACGAGATCCTCGCGTGCTCCGCGCTCGGCGCGCAGGATCGCCTGGGCGAAACCCCTGCGCGTGAAGCCCCCGTGAGGGACGACGCCGAGGCGGCGAAGCCCGAGCAGGTACGCGCCGCCCTGACCCTCCGGATCGATCTCCTCGCGAAAGCCGCCGAGCGCACCGCGCAGCAGCAGCCCGCCGAGCCTCCCGCGCGTCGAGGACATCGCCGCCGCGCGCACCGCCCCGAGCATCAGCGTGGACACCCCCTCGGTGAGCTTCAGCGCGATGTTGCCGGTCAGGCCGTCGGTCACGATCACGTCGGCCGTCCCGCCCACCAGATCGCCGCCCTCGACGTTGCCGACGAACGTGAACGGCCCCGCGCCCCCGCTCGTGCGCTCGAGCAGCTCGGCGTGGGTCTCGCGCAGCAGGGCGCTTCCGCGCTCGGGCTCCTGGCCGTTCGACAGCAGGGCGACGCGCGGACGCTCGACCGCGAGCACGCTCTGCGCGAGCGCTGCGCCCATGAAGGCGAACTGGACGAGGTGCTCGCGGCGGCATTCGGCGTTCGCGCCGACGTCGAGCAGCGTCACCGGGCGGTCCGGGACCGGCAGCGGGATCGCGAGCGCCGGGCGGTAGATCCCGGGCGCGCGCTTGATGTTGAAGGTCCCGGCGGCGAGCGCCGCGCCGGTGCCGCCCGCGCAGACGAGCGCCTGGGCGGTGCCCTGCGCCACGGCGCGAGCGGCCTGCACGATCGACGCCTCGGGCGTCGCACGGACGGCGCTCGCGGGGTCGGCGCTCTTGGCGACCGAGAGCGGCGCGTCGACGACCTCGACGCCGCGCGGCACCTCGCCCAGCTCGGCGGCGGGGCCGAACAGGATCACGCGAGCTCCCCGCTCGACGGCGAGCGCGGCGCCTGCAGCGACCTCGGCCGGTCCCAGGTCGGCGCCGTTGCAGTCGACCGCGACCGTCACCGGGATCGCCGCCTGGTTCGGAGACGGTGGCGTTGCGGGCGAGGCCTGACGAGCCGGCCCGCCGCTACTCGTGATCGTGCTCGTGGTCGTGATCGTGCGCTCCGGGCACGGCGACCTCGCGACCGGCGTAGGTGCCGCAGGTCGGGCACACGCGGTGCGGCCGGCGCGGGCTGTGGCACTGCGGACACACGTTCAGCGCGGGCGTCCCGATCTTGTGTTGGGCGCGCCGCTTCGCGGTCCGGCTGTGCGACTGCTTTTTCTTTGGGACGGCCATCGGAAGGCGACAAGGCTACCAGGGCGGGTGGGCCGATCTCGGGCCTACTCGAGCTTCAGCTCCCGCAGCTTCGCCCACCGCGGGTCCGGCGCCTGCTCGTGGTGATGCTCGGGACCCGCCTCGTTGAGGTTCGCCGCGCAGACGGTGCAGAGGCCCGCGCAGTCCTCCCGGCAGAGCACCTTCGCCGGCAGCGCCAGCACGAACGCATCGCGCGCCCAGCCCGCGAGATCGAGCGTCTGATCCTCGACGTACGGGCTGTCGAGCTCCTCGCCTCCGCCGGGCCTGTCGACCTCGCGCGCCTCGACCTCGATCGTCGGCGCGGCGAGGTCCAGGCAGCGCATGCACGGACCGTGCAGCCGCGCGGCGAAGCGCAGCCGCAGCGCGTAACCGCCGCCCGTCATGCGCGAGAGCTCGAGCGCGACCGGAACGCTCCCGGACGCGCCCTCGGCGGGTCCGACGGTGTAGGTCTCGGCGCCGAGCACCAGCGGCTCGATCGGGACATCGAGCTCCAGCCGGCGGCCCTCGCCGGCGCTCAGTCGCAGGCCCGCGAGGTCGAAATCGTGCGTCAGCGCAGCCATACCCCCAGGCTAGCGGCGCGTCGAGGACGCTTCACTGGTCTTCGGCGAGCACCCGCTTGAGCACCTTGCCGGTCGCGTTGCGCGGCAGCTCGGACATGAAGACGACCTCGCGCGGGACCTTGAAGCGGGCGAGGTTCTGCTTGACGTACTGCTGGACACCCTGCTCGTCGAGCCTCTCACCGTCGCGCGTCACCACGAACGCCTTCAGGCGCTGGCCGAACTCGTCGTCGGGCACGCCCACGACGGCGGCCTCTTCGATCGCCGCGTGATCGGCGAGCAGGTCCTCGACCTCGCGCGGGAACACGTTCTCGCCGCCGCTGACGATCATCTCGTCGTCGCGTCCGTCGACGAACAGGCGCCCGTCCTCGTCGAAGTGACCGACGTCGCCGGTGCTCATCAGGCCGCCGATGATCTCCTTGCCGCCCCCGCCGGTGTAGCCGTCGAACATCATCTCGTTGGCGACGAAGATGCGCCCGGGGTCGCCCGGGGCCGCCTCTCTGCCGTCGGCGTCGAGCAACTTCACGACGGTTCCCAGCGGCGGGCGCCCCGCGGTGCCGGGCGCAGCGCGCAGGTCGGCGGGTGTCGCGATCGTCGCCCACGCCACCTCGGTGGAGCCGTAGAGGTTGTAGAGGATGTCGCCGAACAGGTCCATCGTGCGCGTCGCGAGCTCGCCGGGGAGCGCCGAGCCGCTGAGCGCGATCACCTTCAGCGCGTGCGTGTCGTAGCGCGCGATCCTCTCGGGGCCGAGGTCGAGGATCCGCTGGAGCATCACCGGAACGAGCGCCAGCGCGCTCGCGCGGTGGTGCGCGACCGCCCGCAGCGTGTCCTCGGGGTCGAACCGGCGCCGCAGCACGAGCGTCGAGGCGAGCGGCAGCGACAGGGTGAAGTGCGCGAACCCCCACGAGTGGAACATCGGCGCCGCGATCATCGTCGCGCCCTGCGCCCGCAGCGGGATCTTCGAGAGCATCGCCGCCATCGGCTCGAGCGAGTCGGGCTCCTTGCGCGCGGCTCCCTTCGGCGCACCGGTCGTGCCGGACGTGAGGATCACGACACGACCGCGCTCGGCCGGCGCCGCGCGCTCGCCGGGGTCGCCGTGCGCGATCAGGTCCTCGAGCAGCGGGTCCGCGGCGGGCTGCCCCGGCTCGTGCCAGGCGACGAACCGCGAGCGGCCCTCGGCGCCGTCCGCGACCAGCCCGGCGAACTCCTCGTCGTAGACGACCGCCGAGGGCTGCTCGCGTGCGAGCACGTCGGCGAGCTGCGGCGCGGCGAAGGCGGTGTTCAGGTACAGCGCGCTCGCGCCGAGCTTCGAGCACGCGACGGTCGCCTCGATGAAGCCCCTGTGGTTGCGGCACATGATCGCGACGCCGTCGCCTTCACCGATGCCGGCCTTCGCGAGCCCTGAGGCGAGCGCGTTCGTGCGCTGCTGCACCTCGGCGAACGTGAGCGTGCCGCGGTCGTCGATCAGCGCCGCGCGGCCGGGGAAGCGGATCGCCGCGCCTGCGTACGCCGCGGCCGGTGTCGGCCCCCAGCGCCGCAGCGCCGCCGCCGAGCGCACCGCACGGTCGGGTCGCGTCGGCCTGAGCATGCCGGTGGCGAGCAGCGTCCTCGCCACGTGCGCCTTGTAGAGGGCCTGCTGTCCGAGCAGCTGGGGTCTCACGCTCGCCGAGCTCCGATCGGTCCGTCGATCACTGCCGGCCCGCCCCGCGGCGTCTAGCTGACTTCCGCGGGTTCGTCCTTGCCCTGAAGCCGCTCGCGGCCGCGCTGGACCGCGGCGATGAACTTCGAGAGGTTGACCTCGAGCGTGTTGAGGATCTCGTCGGCGTAGTCCTCCGCTCCGAGCCGGATCTCGCGCTCGCGCGCCCGGGCGTCCTCGACGATGTCCTCGGCGGCGCGCTCGGCCTGCTTGGTGACCTCCTCCTCGCCGACGAGCCGCTCCTGGCGCTCGCGCGCATCTTTGATGATGCGCTCGGCCTCCTTCTTGGCCTCGGCGAGCATCTCCTGGCGCTCCTTGACGATCCACCGCGCCTGCTTGATCTCCTCGGGGATCGTGGCCCGCATCTGATCGAGGATGTCGTAGATCTCCTCCTTGTCGACCCTCACCTGG
>DATAYP010000009.1:0-52619 GCA_036272475.1 Solirubrobacteraceae bacterium
ACGAGCAGCAGCGGCCCCTCCAGCGGCAGCAGCTCGAGGCCGGTCACTTGCAAGCGGCCCCACCAAACAACACCAGGAGCGGAGGCGATCAGCACACCGCGATACGTCGGGGTGATGGGCTCGATGCGATCCGACATTCCCCCGCAGGCTACCCGGAGTGCCGCTACGGGTGGCGTAGGATGATCGCCATACTGGGGCGGTCGAGAGGGGACGCGATCGACGTTCTATGCGCTCCGGCGGAGCGACTTCAGGCCCACGGCAAGGAGGAAGGTCATGGATCGCAGATCGCTGTTGCTGGCGCTCACGCTGGGCGTACTCGCCGCGCTAGGCACCGGCTCGTCCGTTTCGGTCGCGTCGCCGTCGAAGCACCCCTGTCTGGTCGCGAACGCCCGCACGGGCCAGAGCTATGGGACGCTCCAGGAAGCCGTCGACGCCGCCGCAGGCACGGGAGACACGCTGAGGGTGAAGGGCACCTGTTACGGCGACACGATGATCAGCAAGAGCCTGGCCATCGTGGGGCAGGGCGCGTCCACTCTCAACGGCGGCAACAATGCGCAAAGCCTCGGCCACGTCGTCAGCGTCGGCGGCACGGTCGCGATCACCGGGCTCACCATCACCGGTGGCGTGGCGTTCTACGGCGGTGGGATCCTCAACGGAGGTTCCCTCACGCTCATCAACTCGACCGTAACGGGCAACACAACGAAGGAAGACGGCGGCGGCGGCGGCGGGATCTCGAACGGAGGTTCTCTCACGCTGATCAACTCGACCGTAAGCGACAACGCAGCGCCTGTTTACGCGGGACCATGCGAAGGAAAGGGCGGCGGGATCGAGAACAGTGGTTCGGTCACGCTCGACAACTCGACCGTAGCGCGCAACACAGCGTTTTGCGAAGGTGGCGGCATCTTCAACCGGGAAGGTTCGCTCACGCTCAAGAATTCGACCGTAACGGGCAACAAAGCAGGAGGCGTCGGCGGGATCGACAATGAGGAAGGTTCGCTCACGCTCAACAACTCGACCGTCGCCAACAACATAGGCGGCGGCATCTACAACGCCACTGGTCCGCTCACGCTCAACAACTCGACCGTCGCCGGCAATACGGGCAGCGGGATCACCAAAACTTTGATCGTCCACGAGGGCGGCGCGGTCGAACAGAAAGGTCCGGCCACCCTCAACAACTCGGTCGTCACCCGCAATACAGCGGAATTCGGCGGCGGGATCGACAATGAGCAAGGTTCGCTCACGCTAAACAACTCTGAAGTGGTCCGCAACACAGCGAAATTCAGCGGAGGAGGCATCTCCAACGAAGGCCCGAAGACATTGGGCGCACGAGAAAGCTCGCTCACGCTCAATAACTCGACCGTCACCCGCAACAAAGCGGAACTCGGCGGCGGGATCGACAACCGAGGCTCGCTCATGTTGGACGACTCATCCTCGGTCATGCGCAACACAGCGGCTGAACACGGGGGCGGGATCTACAACGTCCTAACCGAAGGCGCGACAATCACCTTCGGGATTGGATGGACCGGGTCCGTTAGCCGCAACGAGCCGGACAACATCTTCAACTTCTAGTCTGACCTCACCCGGATAGCCAAGGGGCGATCACCCCGACCCGTGGCGACCCGACCGCGAGGGCCGAGCCGCCGAAGGCTCGCCACACGGCCGTTAGCACTTCGAGGCAATCGGCGTGGAACGGGCCCTGGCGGGAGCGAACGAAGACAAACTATGGTTCAGCGGTGGGCTTCACTTCGGTGGCAGAGGCTCACGCGTGACCGATGAATCCGGCGCTTGGGGTTCCAGCAGCTTCGGAGAACCCGCGGGCTCCTCGCCGGCGACGGGTCCGCTCGCAGCAGAGGAGGGGTGATCGCCGGAGGCAGCCGGCCGACGCATCGCGCTACTCGGCGAGCACGGCTGTGCGCGGTTGGCCTGGCCAGAAGGGCCACTCCTCGAAAGCCGCGCAGCGTCCCTCCGCACTGAATTGGATCACCCAGAGGTCCCGATATTCGCTCGGCGGCGAGTCCTCGTACTCAACGCCCACGCGCACCACCGCGACGTCGTCCTCGAGCGCAACGACGCTGGCTTCGAGTGTGAACCGCTCGTCAGGACCTTCGCGCTCGCGGTCCCACATCTCGGCGATCTCCGCCAGACCGCAGAGTGGCGTCTCATAGGGCGATAACCGGTAGGTCGCGTCGACAGTGAACAGCTCGCCGAGTGCTGCGGTGCCCGCCGTCCGCCAGGCCCGCTCGTACGCTGCCAGCCAGGCGTCCACGTCTGCCCGGGTATGCACGTCGCGCAGAGTATCTCTCAAGGGGGGCAGAGCGCCGATGAGAGTCGCCGGGGCCGCAGGGCTTTGCCCGCGTCGATCCCGCCTTTTTCGCGGCGAGTTCCTCGTGGGCGCTGGCGACGTGGCGATTCAATGCCTCCTGTGCCTCGGTCCACGAGCCGGCGCGCTTGCCCGTTCGTCCAAATCGGGGTCCGCGAGCGGACTCCCCGATGCCGGACGCCGATCTGTCAAATGTGGGTGCGCCTGGCCAGACCGAAGCAAGGAGTGACGTCGCAATCTGCGACGGGGTGCCCGCAGCGATCGCCGTGCTGGGCGAAGACGGAACGGTCGAGCGTGCAACAAGGGCCTTCGTCGACCGGTTCGACCTGCGCGACGGTTCACTGGCCTCGTGTCCAGACGCGGTCGAGCGCATCACCGCGGGGTCGGCTGATCGCCTGGCGGCGCGGCTGGACGGCCTCGAGGCGGACGTCGTCGCGGTGGTCGACAGAGACGGCCGGCGTTTGGCAGTACTGACGATCCCCAACGAGGCGGCGGATCTCGAGCCGCTGAGCCCGGTGCTCGAGGAGCCACTGGAGGAGAGCCCCGCGATCGTCTGGCTGAAGGATCTCGACGGCCGCTACCTGCGCATGAACAGCCGCTACGCCGAGCAGCTCAAAACCGATGCCGAGAGCGTGCGCGGCCGGACGGATGCCGAACTCGGCGCGGCCGGCTCGATCGAGGGGCTGCGACTCGAGGAATCGGACAACGCCGCCGGGAGGGAGCTGCTGGAGCTCGAGTACAGGATCGGCGCGTTCCAAGAGCGCCCGGCGTTCGCCGTGCTGCGGTTTGCGCTGCGCGACGGCGAGGGGCAGCCGACGGCCACGTGCAGCGTCGCGGCACCGGTCGCAGAAGAGTGGCTGGCACGTTCGGAGTGCGAGCGCCTGATGAGGATCGACCGCTGGGGCCGGCTAGACGCGTTCGCGATCCGCCAGGAGCTGCTCGACCAGTGGGGACTGACGCTCGCCGATGGGAGCGCCGGTCCACCTCTCGACCGCGACGAGCGCGTCGCGGCGGTGCTCGTCGAGCGAGACGAGGCGCTCGCGACGGCCGCGCGGCTGGAGGAGGAGCTGTCGAGCGAGCGCGAGCAGCTCGACAGCCTACGCGTCGAGTCAGAGCGCGCTGCCCGCCGTGCCGACGAGCTCGATGGCGTCGTGGCGGGCGAGCAGGAGCGGTCCGACGAGCTCGAGCATTCGCTCGCGCGCGCGGCGACCCGCGTGAGTGAGCTCGAAGCCGAGCTGGCCGCCGTCCGAGCGGAGCTCGAGGAGAACCTCGAACGCGCCGAGGCGATCGAGGCCGGCGCTTCCGAGCCGGAAATCGACGGGCTCGAGTGGACGGCAAGCGCCCAGCGCGCCCTCTCGGCCGCGCTCGTGGGCGTGACCGAGTGGCGATCGGTGCTCCACCGAGCGGTCGGCGCGCTCGGCTCGGAGGGAGGATGGGATGCGACGTTCGCATGGTGTCGCGACGATCCGCCCGGATCGATGATCTGCGGCGCGATCTGGATGAGCGAGCCCGCGGCCCTGGCAACGCTCGAGACCCGGACCTTGAAGCACCGGCGTGATGCGTCGACCGCGGAGTTCGGTCGTGCTCGCAACCGCATGGCGGCGACCTGCCTGCTCGAGCTCCAGTCCGCTGAGGACCCGCTGCTCAGGGCCGCCACGGCGGAGGGCATGGGCTCGGCGCTACTGGTCCCGATCCGCGACGGCGACGAGACGATCGCGATGCTCGAGCTGCTGTCTCAGACCGCGACCGCGCCGAACGCCGAGCTGATGGTCTCGCTCGAGGCCATCGCTCTGCAGCTCGGTGCAATCGCCCAGCTCCTCAAGTTCACGGACTCGCGCAGCTGGCGGATGGGCCGCGTCTGAGAGCGGGCGCCGCGCGATCGCCGGCAGCCGATGGAATGCGTGCCGGGCGCCGACGCTCGCTCGTATCCAGGTCAGTAGATGCTGCTGACCTCGACCTTTTCTTCTGTGCCGACGACGGCGCTGAGGTTGAGCCCTGAGTGTTCCGGCGTCGCTTCTGCGAACGAGCTCAGCAGGTCGTCCTCTTCGCCGCCGACGAAGCGGGTCGGCTTCTGCACGCCTTTCGCCTGGAGGTATTTCAGCGTGCCGAGCGTGGTCATCGCGTTGCGCTTGACTTCGCCGATCACCGAGCCGGTGACGCTCACGGTAGTGCTGCCTGCGCAGACGAACGCCGCGAACGCTTCGGCGCCCGCCGGCTTCAGATCGGTCCCGACGAGGTTTTTGGCGGTCCCTTCGGTGCTCGCCTTGATCACGCCCAGTTCGCCGCTCAGCGTGGCCGTCACGACTTCCCCTTCGCCCGCGCCGCTGCTCTGACAGTTGCCGAGCGTGCCCAGATGGCATCCCGTGAACGTGAGCTTGACGTCGCCCACCGTCCTGTTTCCGGTGTATTCGCCCGTCCCGGACTCGCCTTTGCAGGTCACGATATGACCACCGACCGTCTGCAGGACCGCTTCGGTTCCGACCTTGATCTTGATCGTGAAGTGCTTTTTGAGCAGCGGATTGGACCCGAACGCGGGATACCATTCGTACTTCTTTTCGCCACCGAGCGTCGTGCACGTCGCGCTCGAGAAGCGGCCCGCGCCGATGGGGACTTTTATGCACCTGCCGTATTCCGGCGGCGCGGCGACTTCGTAGGTGAAGCGGTCCGCGCTCGTCGGCGACGTCGTGCCGCCCACCGGCTTGCTGACCGCGATGTCGACGGCTCCGACGCCGGCAGGCGAGGTGGCAACGATCGTGCTGTCGGAGTTGACGACGAAGCTCGCCGCGTTGCCGCCGAACGTCACGGCTGTGGCGCCGCTGAGGCCGCTGCCGTTTATCGTCACTTTCGTGCCGCCGCCTTCGGGGCCGGCCGCTGGGCTCACGTGGGTGATGACCGGCGGCGCGACGTAGGTGAATTTGTCGCCCGTGTTGAGCGCGGACGTGCCGCTGGCGGTGGCGACCGTCACGTCGACGATGCCGCTCCCCGGAGGCGAGACCGCCGTGATCGATTCGGGCGAGTTCACGGTGTAACTCGCCGCGTTCGCGGACCCGAACCTGACCGAGGCGACTTCATAGAATTCGCTGCCCGTGATCGTCACCGACGTGCCGCCCGACGTGATCCCCGCGGTCGGGCTCAGCGAGATGACCGTCGGCGGATCGTGCGGAGTCGTCGTAAAGGTCCTGTCGGCGCCGAAGCTGGTGCCGTTGGCGTTCGTGGCCGCGACGCGGTAGTGGTAGGGCGTGGCGGGCGTCAGGCCGGCCAGCGAAGCCGACACCGAGACGGGCGCGATACCCGATCCCGGCGACGGGGTGCACGCCGCGGTCTGCCCGTAGGCTTCGGTTTCGCCGTATTCGAAGACGCAGCTCGTGACTTCGGAGTCTTCGGGATTCACGCTGCCGGCGACTGTCGCCGAGTCGCGGATCACGTTCGACGCCGTCCCGGTGATGACGGCGGGAGCGTTCGGCGGCTGCACGTAGCTGATCGTGACCTGTGGCGGGGTCGAGCCGGCCCCGGTCAACGTCCCGCCCGCCGGCACGAGCGAGGATCCCCCGCCGCCGCCGGCCGCGCCTTCTTTCGTCACCGACGTCGGGCCGCCCGCGCCGCCGCCGCCGCCGCCGTAGTAGCCCGCGCCGCCGTTGCCGCCGTAGATTTCGCCGCGGGTGCAGTGACCCCCGATACCGCCGATTTCGAGCGCGCCGTTTTCGCCGCTCGGGTTCGCCGACCCGCCGCCGCATTCGCCCTGGCCGCCTTCGCCGCCTTCGGTCTGGGTGCCCGGTTCGCCTCCGAACCCGGCGACCGTCGATTCGCCCGATTCACCGGCGTTGCCGCCTCCGGAGCCCGGTCCGAAGGTGCCGTTCGGGCCCTGTCCGCCGGCGCCCCCGCCGCCGCCGGCGACGATCAGGCGCGGGTCGGGCACGAGGCCTTCGGACACCGGTAGCGTGCGCACGTCGGAGGCGCCGCCACCGGCGCCTGCGTGGCCGGCCACAGTCGCGCTCGCGCCTTCACCGCCGACGTGGACGTAGAGCGTTTCGCCGGATGTCACCGCCAGCGTCGCCGTGACGCGGGCGCCGCGTCCGCCGCTGACCGACCGCGCATTGAAGCCGCCGGCTCCCCCGACCGCCACGACTTCGATGCTCGACACGTTCGCGGGGACGACGAAGGTCCCTTCTTTCGAGAGGTACGAACGCGTCGCGACTTCGCTCGCGCTCGCCTGCGAGGCGCCCACCGACGCCAGCACAGCGGCCCCCGCCACGACGCACAGCGACCCCGCCATCCGCCTCCGTGCCCCTCCGCCAACGAACCGGTCAAGCATCCGAAGCCCTCCTTCGCGCCCTCCCGGGGCACGCACGCCCCAGAAACGACGACACGATCATAACCGCGACGACGCCTGCGCGGCAACCCCTTTCACACGTGGGTCACAGACCCGCAGGCGGCCCCCCGCCGGCCGCCGGCGGCCGGCGGGTCCGCCCGTCAGGCGAACCAGTTGATCTCGAGCGGTTCTTCGTAGGTCTGCGTGACAGTCAGGTTGAGCCCCGTCTGTTCGAGCGCCCCTTCGCCGAATTTGGCTTCGAGCACTTCGAGCGGGCCCCCTTCGAAGCGTTCGGGTTTCTCCTTGCCGGCTTTCTGTGTGTATTTCAGGATTTCCGAGCTCGCCGTTTTGCCCGCCACGTCTTTCACGAGCACCGCCCCGAGCAGCTGGACCGCGACGGTCCCACACGTGAATTCGGCGAACGGCCCGCTGTGCCCAGGCGGGAACAGCGAGGTCGCGACGTGTTTGAGCGGTTTGCTTTCCCATCCGAGCACGCCTTCGAGAGTGCTCGTCACGACTTCCCCTTCGTTCGTCGCTCCCGCCGCCGTGCATTTGCTCGCCTGCGATTCACAGCCCGTCAGCGTGATCACGACGCCCGCCAGCGTTTTCGGCCCTGTGAATTCGCCTTTGCCGGTCTCGCCTTTGCACGTGACGAGGGTTTTTTTGACGGTTTCGAGGGTGATCGTCGTCGCTTCTTTGAATTTTGTCGTGAACTTCGCTTTCGGCCCCGGCCCCGATACCCATTCGAAGCCGAATTTTTCGACCGTCGCGACGGTCGTGCACGAGGCCGTCGCGTATCCGCCTTTGACGCCTTTGGCCAGTTTCACGCAATGGCCGACCTCGGGCGCCTGGAGCGTCGTGAACGTCTGATCGGCGCCTTCGCTCGTCCCGAGCCCGTTCGTCGCGACGATACGGAAGTGATACAGGGTCCCGCCCGAGAGCCCTCCGGCGCTCGCCGACACCGCCACCGGGTTGACGCCCGAGCCGGGCAGCGTCGTGCAGGGCACGCTCGACCCGTAGGAGACGGTCGTGCCGTAGTCGAAGTGGCAGTCGGTGACGACTGCGCCGTTCGGGTTCACGGTCGCGTTGAGCGTTGCCGAGGTCTGCCTGACCGGCGACGCCGCGCCCGTGACCGCCGTCGGCGCCGTCGGCGGCGGGCTCGAGAAGACCCAGGCAGCCCCCATTTCGAGGTTGTCTTTGGGACCTCCGATGACCGCGGTCGAGGCGTCGGCGGACAGCGCGACGCTGTTGCCGAACAGGGCTTTACCGCTCTCGCCCGAGCCGGTGAGCTTCGTGCCCTGCTGCGTCCACGACGTCCCCGCGCGCGTGAACACCCACGCGGCGCCGACTTCGTTGCTGTCCGTCACCCCGCCGATCAGCGCGGTGTTTCCATCGGCGGACAGCCGGACGCTGACGCCGAAGTGCCCTTTGCCCGTCTCACCACCCCCCGTGAGCTTCGCCCCCTGCTGTTCCCACGTCGTGCCGGTGCGGACGAACGCCCACGCGGCGCCGAATTCTTCGTTGTCGCTGCCGCCGCCGATCAGCGCCGTGTTGCCGTCTTCGGAGAGCGTCACGTTGAAGCCGAAGTGGCCTTTGCCCGACTCGCCGCCGCCTGTGAGCTTCGAGCCCTGCGCTTCCCACGTCGTCCCCGACCGCACGTATGCCCACGCCGCGCCGACTTCTTCGTTGTCGCCGGCGCCGCCGATCAGCGCCGTGTTGCCGTCGGCCGCGAGCGCCACGCCGATCCCGAATTCGCCGTTGCCCGACTCGCCCGCGCCGGTCAGCTTCGGCCCCTGCTGTTCCCAGGTGCCCCCCGTCTGGACGAACACCCAAGCCGCGCCTGCGTTGGCGTTGTCACCGGGGGCACCGGCGAGCGCCGTGTTGCCGTCCGCCGACAGCGCGACACGGAAGCCGAGGTGTCCCTTGCCTTTCTCTTCGCTTCCGCCCACGAGCTTCGGGCCCTGCTGCGTCCACGCCCCTTCGGAGCGCGTGAACACCCATACGGCGCCCTTTTCGAGGTTGTCGCCGCCGCCGCCGATGAGCGCCGTGTTGCCGTCGGCCGCGAGCGCGACGCCGAAGCCGAAGTGCGCTTTGCCCACCGCTTCGCCGCCCGTCAGCTTCGGGCCCTGCTGGGTCCAGGTGGTCCCCGAGCGCGTGAAGACCCAGGCGGCGCCCGCTCCCCCGTTGTCTTCGCTGCCGCCGATCAGCGCCGTGTTGCCATCGGCCGAGAGCGCGACGCTGCCGCCGAGTTTCCCGGGCCCGAGCTCTTCGCTGCCGGTGAGCTTCGGGCCCTGCTGGAGGAACGGGTCGATGCGCAGCGGGTAGCGCGCGCCGCGGTCGTCGATCCTCAGCCCCAGCGCGCCGTGAGCGAGACCCATCGTCGCCGGCAGCCGGCGGCCCGTCGCGTCGAACGCGCTGAGCTGGCCGTAGCTGAGCGCCGTCCTTCCGGAGCGATCGCGGAAGAGGATCTCAGAGCCCACCCGCTGGGGTACGAGTGTCCCGCCGAGGCCGAGCTCGAGCACGAGCGCACCGCCGCCGCCGGCCGGGCGCGTGCGAACGTTGAAGGCCTGCTCGAGGCCGTACGGTCCGTTCCGGTAGAGAGCTTCAAGTGATCCGTGCCGGTAGCGGATCTCGCTGGCGAGCGCGGACGGCGATGCTGCATCCACGCGATGCATGCCTCCGGCATGCCCGGCCGAGACGAGCGCGAGGTCGAGCGTGCCCGCCGGCACGCTGACGCGCGCCCCCGAAGCGTCGAAGCTCGCGCGGATCCCGCCTCCCGCCGTCTGCAGCGAGTCGCCCAGACGGGAGGCCCAGTAGCTGCGGCCCGAGCGGCCGAGCGTTGCCGAGGCCGCCGGGAGCAGGCCGGCCGGAACGCCGGCCGCCTGGCCACGTCCGTCCGAGCCGGCCACGAGCGAGCTCACGCGCGGTGCGGTCCATGCGGCGAGCCCGACAGCGAGCACGAGCAGGCACACGAGCGCTGCCGCGGGCAGTTGGCGCGGCGCCAGGCCGATGCTCGCGCCGCCCCCCGAGGCGCTCGGGCCCTTCCACCCCATCGCCGTGCTGCGCGCCCCCCTGCTCGGCATCCCGCACCACCCTTCCAAGTCCTTTTACGATGCCTTCCTGCCGAGGCGGGCTCGCTGCAGACGGCCCACCGGCCAGATCCCTCGCCGTCACCGTACCTGATCTCGTCCGCGCGTGGGAGCCTCGCGTGACGTCCGGAGCGCCCGCCATGATCCCGAGCGAAAGGCATGGAGCGCCCCGCCGAACTCATCGAGCAACTGCGCCTCGAGCGCGGCCTCACACAGGCCCAGGCGTGCACGCGCGGCGAGCTGCCGCCCGCGACCTGGAGCATGGTCGAGTCGGGCTTCACCGCCAACCCGCATCCCACGACCAAGCTGCGAATCGCACGTGCGCTCGGCGTGGCGCCGAGCAGCATCTGGCGCGCGCGGCCGCGGCCGCTGCACCTCGAGGACGTCGAGGACCCGCGCTGGATGGGCGCCGTGCAGAGGATGGCGGGGCGGCTGGAGCGCGAGGGATCCCCGCAGGAGCGCCGGCGCTTCGGCGACCGCCTGATCGCGGTCCTCGACCACGCGGACGCGGGCTGCGGTGACGACGGTGACGTTCGCTGGGACGAGCTCTGGGAGCGCGCGCGCTCCCTCGTGCTGGACCCCGAGCGGGCGCCGATCGAGATCGTCGGCGGCCGGCTCGTCGAGCGGGGCAGCGGCGAGATCACGCCCGCCTCGCGCCGCAAAGGCATCGCCGCCCGCCGCAGCCGCGGCATCTCGTAGCGCGCGCCGGATGGCGTCCACGAATCCCGAGATCACGCCCGCCCTGAGCGCGGAGCGCCTTGCCGGAACGCTGCCCGGCGATCTCGGAATCGAGCTCACGGAGATCACAGACGAGCACGTCCGCGGGCGGATGCTCGTCGACCGGCGCCACCTGCACCCGATGGGCTACGTCCATGCGGGCGCGTGGACGACCTTCGCCGACACGGTCGCCGCCTGGGGGGCGCTCCGCCACCTCCCCGAGGGCCGTGGTTTCACGACCGTCGAGCTGAAGGTCAACGTCCTGGCCTCGGCGGGCGCGGGCGACGAGCTGACCGCGCTCGGCGAGCCGCTGCACGTCGGCTCGCGAACGCACGTGTGGCAGGTGCGCGTGTTCCGCGGTGAGCGCCTCGCGGCGAACTTCCTCTGCACCCAGCTCGTGCTCTGAGTGCGCGCCCGGCCCCGGGCACGGGAACGTCCTCCCGGCTGCTGCGGCACGCGATTTTGCAGGCGTAAAGGAAGTTCCGCCATTTGTCGAGATCAGGGCCGATGCGGATAGGCACCGAGATTCACGCTCGATCAGGCAACAGACGCGCGTGCGCGCAAGTTGGGAGCAGCCAAGATCGCCATGCCCGATAGCGAAACGCCCCAACCCGACAACCCCGCGGGAGACCCCGCCGCCGGCCCGCCCGAGGGGGGCCCCGGCAGCTTCTCGCCCAAGCCCGCCGAGAGCCCCGCTGCGCCCGCCGCCGAGCCGCAGTCAGACGCCGATGCGGCGCAGAGCGCCGGTGCGCCGGACTCGGCGCCGGACGGCTCCGCGACGGGGAGCTCGGGGCGGGACCCGCGGGCGCGCTTCGCGAACCTCGCGCACAGCCGCGCGCTCGCGTGGGGCGCGGTCGCGCTCGCCTGCATCGCCGCGGGCACGGTCGCCTCTGTGCTCGGCGCCCGCTCGGTGGCGCACAGCGACGCGAACAAAGCCCGTCAGGCATCCAGGCAGACCTCCGCCGACATCGCCTCGACGCTGAAACTCGCGATCCAGCACGAGGAGGACTTCGCGATCGGCGCCAGCACCTTCTTCTCCGGAAACCCCAAAGCCAAGCCCGCCGAATTCGA
Organism: Solirubrobacteraceae bacterium; assembly: GCA_036272475.1. GTDB lineage: Bacteria > Actinomycetota > Thermoleophilia > Solirubrobacterales > Solirubrobacteraceae > Palsa-744. The sequence goes on from DATAYP010000009.1 coordinate 11,507, forward strand.
AGCCTGGGCCCGCTACGGCGACGGCTTCCATCGCTACCCCGAACTCGCGAAGCTCAGCCTCGTCACGCTCGTGCCCGCTTCGGGTCTCGCCGCCTTCGAAGCGAAGCTCAGCGGGCACCCGCCGAAAGCGCCGACGCTCACGCGCCGCACGGTCAAAGGTGTGCGCGTGCTCGTCTCGACCCCTGCCGCGCCGACGCTGCACGTCGTGCCCGCCGGCAAGCGCCCCGTTTACTGCTTCGCGCTCGCCTCGCTTCCCAGGAGCTCGGCCCGTTACACGCCGGCCGGCCTCGACCTGTGCGCCGTGACGCCGGGGCTGCTCGCCTCGCGCGACTCCGCGAAGGACCTCTACAGCTCGATCGTCGCGAACCGGACGCCCGCGGTCGGGATCGCAAGGCCCGTCTACAAAGGCGGAGTCCCTCCGACGGGCTTCTCCGCTCGCCGCGACGCGTTCGTCGGCTGGCTGCGCGAGGTCCTGCTGCCGACGGTCGTCCTCAAGCAGGCGCTGCAGGGGCACCCCGAAGGCGCGGTGCGACTGCGACACCGGACCGGCTCCTCGAGCGCCGTGTTCGCGGGCGGAGCTCCGCGGCCGGGCGCCGAAAGCACGATCGCGAACCTTCACGGCGGCTGGAGCGCCCGCACCTACGGAGGGCCCGTCGACGCCGGCGTGCTCGCCGACTGGCACGCGGTGGTGCTGCTGATCGCCGGGATCCTGCTGAGCCTGATGCTCGCGCTGCTCGTCGTCGTGCTCGGCGCCGGGCGCCCGCGCGCCGCGGCGCCTGCGCCGAGGGCGCGGGAGGTGCCGCACGAGGACCTCTACGACCCGCTCACCGGGCTGCCCAACCGCGCCCTGATGATGGACCGCGCGCAGCGCACCCTCGCACGGGCGAGTCGCGAGTCGGGACTGCTCGCGGGGGCGCTGTTCATCGACATCGACTGGTTCGAGAACGTCAACGACAAGCTCGGCCAGGCCGCGGGAGACGAACTCCTGACGACCGTCGCCGAACGGCTCGAGACGGTGATCCGCGCGGGCGACACCGTCGGGCGCCTCGGCGGAGACGAGTTCGTGATCCTCGTCGAGTCGGCAGCGCGCGGCGCGCGGCTGGACTCGCTCGCCCGCCGCGTGATCGAGGCGCTGCACAAGCCCGTCACGATCGAGGGCTTCGGCCCCAGCATCTTCCTGACAGCGAGCATCGGCGTCGCGTTCGGACGCTACGCGACTCCCGACGAGCTGCTGCACGACGCGCGGCTCGCGCTCGAGGCCTCCAAGGCCGCCGGCAAGGACCGCTACACGCTGTTCAACGCGAACATGCGATCGGTGATCGAGGGTCGCGGCGTGCTCGAGGTCGAGCTCAACGCGGCGCTGGAGTCCAAACAGCTCTTCCTCCTGTACGAGGCCGTCCAGGACCTCGCCCACCACAAAGTCGCCGGCCTCGAGGCCCTGCTGCGCTGGCGCCACCCCACGCAGGGCGTGCTCGGTCCCGAGAGCTTCATGGCGCTCGCCGAGGAAACGGGCCTCAGCGTGCCGATCGGCCGCTGGATGCTCGAGGAGGCGGCGACGATGGCCGCCGCATGGAACGTCGCGGGGCACCGCGTCAGCGTCTCGGTGCCGGTCACCGCCAACCAGCTCGGACGCGACGGGCTTGCGACCGATGTGCGGCGCGCGCTCCTGCAGTCGGGCATCGAGCCCTCGCTGCTCACGCTCGAGATCTCGGAGAGCTCGGTGATGCGCGACATCGAGGTTGTCGCCGCGCGCCTGCAGGAGATGAAGCAGCTCGGCGTGCGAATCGCGATCGACGACTTCGGCAGCGGCTACGCGCACCACTCCGACCTCCAGCGGCTGCCGCTCGACTTCCTGATCGTCGACCGCGGCTCGCTCGCGGCATCGGACGACGAGGACTACCGCAGCTGGCTGCTTCAGGCGATCCTCGTCCTCGGCCGCGACCTCTCGCTGACGGTGATCGCGAAGGGCGTCGGCTCGCAGGAGGAGCTGCTCAGGCTGCAGACGATGGGATGCACGCTCGCGCAGGGGCCGTTCCTCGGCGAGCCCGTCCCGGCCGAGGCGGTCGTCGAGCGCCTGCTCGACGACGGGCTGCCGACCGGCACGATCCCCGAACGCGGCCAGTACACGACCTGACGCGAGCGGCCGGTCAGGCCCCCGCCGGTGGCCCGGCTGCGAGATCCCCGAGCAAGCGGTTGGCCGTCTGCGCGTTGGCGGGGTAGAAGGCCTCGATCGACAGCTCGGCGAGCGTGATGTCGACCGCCGTGCCGAAGGTCGAGAGCGTGGAGAAGAACGCGAGCTCCCGATCGCCGTCCCGCAGGCGCAGCGGCAGCACGATGTCATACGCCTGGGAGCCTCCCTGCGGGGCGCCCAGCTCGACGCCGGGATAGGCGGCGAGCTCCTCGTGGAGGCGCTCGAGGCGGGGGTCGGCGGTGACGTGCATCTCGCGCTGGAGCCGGCCCATCAGGTGCGCACTCCACTCTCCGAAGTTCACCGTGCGGGGCGCCAATCCCTCCGGGTGAAGCGCGATGCGAAGCGCGTTGGCCGGCGCGCGCAGCAGCTCGGGAGATACGCCCTCGAGCAGCGCTGCGAGCGCGTCGTTGGACGCCAGCAGGTCGTGGTAGCGGTCGATGACCAGCGCGGGATAGGGCTCGTGCGCCCGCAGGAAGCGATCGATCGCCCCGCGCACGAGCTCCATCTCGGGCTCCGCCAGCGAGCGTTCGGTGTAGAGCGGCGCGAAGCCGGCCGCGAGCAGCAGCGTGTTGCGCTCGCGCGGCGGGACCTCGAGCTGCTCGGCGAGATGCAGCACCATCTCACGGCTCGGCCGGGCGCGGCCGGTCTCCAGGAAGCTGAGGTGGCGCGAGGACACGCCCGCGTTGAGCGACAGCTCGAGCTGGCTGAGGCTGCGCCGCCGGCGCCACGAGCGAAGGATCTCCCCCACTGGAACCTGCGCCGCTGCCGCCGCCATCGTCAGCCAAAGCTAGCGCGGCCCGATCGACGGCGCGATTACCTGCGGAGTAAGGGGTCGGGCGGCGGCGCTAGACGAACGGGTTGATCTCGATCGCTTCGGCGTTGGTGCGCGTCACCGACAGGCTGAGCCCGGCCTGTTCGAACGGGCCGCCCGCGAGCGACGCTTCGAGCACGCTGCTCGGTTCTCCTTCGAGATGTTCCGGGCGCTGCCTGCCGCCGAACTCCACGCACCTGACGATCGTCGTCATCGACATGCGCCCCGCCGTCACGGGAGCGAGCACCGAGCCCCTGACCGTGAGCGTCGCCACGCCGCACGTGGCTTCCGCCAGCGGGCCGCCGCTTTCGGCCGCCGACAGTTCTTCGGCGACCGTGAGTTCGGCCCGGTTGACCCAGCCGAGCACCCCCCTCAGCGTGTGCGTGACGATTTCGCCTTCGGCGGCCCCGAGGCTCGTGCAGGGCGCCGACATCGCCTTGCACCCGGTGAAGCGCGCGACGACGTTCCCGGTTGTGCGCAGTCCGGTGTATTCACCCGAGCTCGCCTCCGCCGCGCACCTCAGTTTCAGTTTCCCCACGGTGTCGAGCGTCGGCACGGTTTCGCCGCGGTAGAGCGACGTGAACGCGCGGTTGGGCCCCGGCCCCGGCTGCCATTCGAAGGCCGAGCTTTCGGCCGTCGCCGGCGAGCCGCAGCTGTTCGTCGCGAACCTGCCCTTGACGCCGCCCGGCACCCGCACGCAGCGTCCGTATTCGGGGGCGCCTTCGGTCGTGAACGTGTGATCGGCCCCGGCGCTCTGACCGCCCGCGTTCGTCGCGATGATGCGGAAGTGGTAGCTCGTGTTGGAGCTCAGCCCGGCGAGCTGCGCGGAGACCGCGACGGCCGACGTGCCCCCTCCCGGTGCCGGCGTGCACTGAGCGCTCGAGCCGTAGGCGCTCGAGCTGCCATATTCGAACCGGCATTCGCCGATTTCGCCGCCGTTGGGATCGACGCTCGCGTTGAGCGCCGCCGTGGTCTGCTTGACCGCCGACGCGGCGCCGGTTTCGACGCTCGGAGCGTTGGGCAGCGTCGTGAGCGTCTGGTCGGCACCCGTGCGCGTGCCGCCCGCGTTGGCTGCGACGAGACGGAAGTGGTAGGAGGTGTTGGCGTTCAGCCCTGAGACCGCCGCCGACACCGCGACGGCGCTGCTGCCGGCGCCCGGCGTCGAGCTGCAGGCGACGCTCGAGCCATAAGCCGTCGATGTGCCGTAGTCGAAGTGGCAATCGCCGAGTTCGCCGCCGTTCGGGTTGACCGTTGCGTTGAGCGTCGCTCCCGCATTGGTGATCGAGCTCGCTTCCGCCGCCGCCACGAGCGGCGGGTTCGGGAGCGTCTTCAGCGTCGCGTCGTGGCCGCTGCCGGTGCCGCCGCTGTTCACCGCCACGAGCCTGAAGTGGTAGCTCCTCGCGGCGCTGAGCCCGCTGACCGAGGCTGACACCGCAACCGTGCCTTCGCCGGCGCCCGGTGTCGAGGCGCAGGGCACGCTCGAGCCGTACGCTTCGCTCGTCCCGTAGTCGAAGTGGCAGTCGCTCAGCTTGCCGCCGTTGGCGTTCACCGTTCCGTTCAGCGTCGCCGAGGTCTGGCTCGCGGAGGAGGCCACCCCGGTTTCGGTGCTCGGCGGGCTCGGCAGCGTCGTGAAGGGCCCGCTCCCGGCGCCGGTGCTCGAGCCGCCGCCGTTCGTCGCGACGATCCGAACCCAGTAGCTCGTGTTGGGGCTCAGCCCGCTTACGCCCGCGGAAACCGCCACCGGACCGCTGCCCGTGCCGGGAAGCGAGCTGCAGGGTGCGCTCGAGCCGTAGGCTTCGCTCGTCCCGTAGTCGAAGTGGCAGTCGGTGACCGCGCCGCCGTTGGGGTCGACCGTCGCGTTCAGCGTCGCCGAGGTCTGGCTGACCGCCGAGGCGGATCCCGCTTCCACGACAGGAGCTTCCGGCGCCGTCGAGAACGCCTGGTCGCTCCCGACGCCTGTCCCGGAGGCGCTCGCCGCGACGATCCGGAAGTGGTAGGTGCTCGCGACGCTGAGTCCCGCGAGCTGCGCCGTGACGCCGACCGGGCTCGAGCCCGACCCGGGCTGCGCGGAGCAGGGCGCGGTGGACCCGTAGGACGCGGAGGGGCCGTATTCGAAGTGGCAGCCGGTCACTTCAACGCCGTTCGGGTTCACCGTCGCGCTGATCGTCGCCGAGGTCCTCGTCACCGAGGATGCCCCGCCGGTTTCGGCGGTCGGCGAGTTCGCAAGCGTCGTGAAGGACTGGTCGGCGCCCGCCGTCGTCCCCGCGGAGTTGGCCGCGCGCACCCGGAAGTGGTAGGTCATGTTCGCCGCCAGCCCCGTCGCGCTCGCCGAGACCGCGGCCGCGCTGGAGCCGGAGCCCGGCGCCGGCGCGCAGGGCACGCTCGACCCGTATGAGCTCGAGGTGCCGTAGTCGAAGCTGCATTCGGTGACGGGGACGCCGCGGGGGTTGACCGTGCCGTTGACCGTCGCGGAGGTGGTGTTGATCGCGGCGCCGGCCCCCGTTTCGACGACCGGCGGGCCGGAGCCGGGCGCGCCCGACGCCGGCCCTGGTTCGGGGGAGCTGGGCAGCAGGACCGCCGGGCGAGGCGTCTGCTGGAAGTTGAAGTCGTTCGCGATGTTGCCGAGGCCGGGGACTTCTTCGCGCACGTCCGGCCGTCGGTCGGGGCGCCCGTCGGTCGCCGGGTTCAGCCGCGCACTCGACAGGAAGTCGTCCTCGATGAACTTGAGGTAGGCGTCGTGGCTGAGCTGCTGGTGGTCGACGTACCCGGGCTTCGCGTAGGGGCTGATCACGAGCCCGGGGACGCGCAGGCCGTAGCCGTTTTCGTCGACGTTGGGGGGTCGCACGTGGTCGTACATTCCGCCCCAGTCGTCCCAGGAGAGGAAGATCGCCGTGCTTCCCCAGCAGGGGCTGCGCATGATCGAGTTGATCAGCGTCGTCACGTATGCCTGACCCTTCGGCAGGTTCCCCAGTTCGGGGTGTTCGGAGACGACCGCGGCGGGCGCGATCCACGAGACGTTCGGCAGTCCGCAGGTTCCCGTTTCGTGCACGTTCGCGTAGAACTTGTTGACGGACTGGATGTTCCCCAGCTGGCCGTCCTGTTCGACGTCGACGAACTCGCGCAGCGGGTTCCAGATCCCGAGAGTCGTCGGGCCCTGGGCCTTGGGCTTGCACGTCAGCGCTTCGTCGGACTCGCAGTCGGGCTCCAGGCCTTCGAAGATGTAGTAGCGCCAGCTCACGCCCGCTTTGTCGAGGAGGTAGGTGACGTCGGTCCAGGCCTTTTTCGCCGGCGCCTGGAGGCCTTCGTGAGGAGGTTCGAGCGTGCTCCAGCAGTCCATCGGGTTCGTCGTGGCTTCCGTGCACCGCGCCGCCCACCCCGAGACGGTCGCGAGGTGCTCGGGCAGGCTCGACGAGGCGGCCGAGGAGAACATGTTGTCCTGGAGCACGAAGTTGTGCGCGTAGTTCCAGTAGTTGGGGATCTCGCGGGCGTCGTGGTAGCCCATCACGTCCTCGCACCGTTCCGCCGCTTCGCCCTTGGGTGTGTTGCACGGCCAGCATGCCGGTTCGACGGTCCCGCACTTTCCGATCTGGGCCAGGAACCCATCCATCCTGCCCCCGTCGATGTCGCGGCGAGCCGCGCTCGCGCCATGCGGACCGCCGAAGCTCTTGAAGCGCGAGTCGTGGAAGGGCGCGACGCAGGTGCTGCGCGCCGGGTCGGGCACGCACACGCCCGCGGGGATGCCGTTGGCGCCGGGATACGTGCCGAAATAGTTGTCGAACGACCGGTTCTCCTGCATGATCATGACGACGTGCTGGATGTTGTGGATGCCGTCGATCGGGGCCGCGGAGGCGCCGGTCGGGGCGCACAGGCAGGCGAACGCCGCAGCGAGCACCGCCACGGGAATGACCCGATGCCGGTGCGCTCTCGCGGCCCGCAAGTCTCCGTGCGGCATGCCACCCCCTCATCGCCGGATCGCGTGCGACCGGCCTCGTGCGCTGCGAACCTGCGGCATCTTACAGCCCGCCCCCTCGGCCAGACGGGCGCACGAGGCGCCCCGTCAGCCGGCTGACCTCGCCGGGCCGGGGCTGCCCGCCCCGCCGGTCAGCTCCGTCATCTCGCGCAGCAGCCGATCCATCCCGGCGATCTCGAACGCGGTGCGCTGGCGGCCCGCGCCTCCACCATCCGCGAGAAGCGAGCCGAGCCGCTCGAGCTCAGCCTCGCAGCCGAGCTCGCTCGCGTGATCGCCCAGCAGCTCGAGCCTCTGCCCGAGCAGCTCGGCGACCGGCCACAGCCGGCCCTCGGCGTCGGGGAGTCGCGCCCGGACGCCGTAACGCGCAGCCCGGAACATGCCCTCGTCGAGCACCTCGCTCGGCGGCTCGGGGTCGAGGTCGGCCTCGGCGGCGCGCCGCGCGAGGCAGTGCGCGAGCGCGACGATCGCGGAGGTGTCCGCGAGCGAGGCCTGGACGTCGAGCGCCCGCACCTCGACCGTGCCGAGCCGGGGGTGCGGGCGCAGCTTCCACCAGAACCACGTGTAGTCCGGGACGTCCGCCGCTCGCGTCAGCAGCGCGGCTGAGGCGCTGAAGTCGTCGAAGTCGCGCATCGCGCGCGGAACACCCGAGCGCGGCCACCCCTTGACCGTCACCTCGCGCGCCGAGGCGAGGCCGGTGTCGCGACCGTGACGGAACGGCGAGTTCGCGCCCAGCGCCTGAAGCAGCGGCAGATGGCAGCGGAGCCCGTTGAACGCCCGGATCGCGGTCTCAGGGTCGGGCATCCCGACGTGGATGTGCAGCCCGGCCACGGGCGTCGCGACCGCGTCGCCGAGCAACTCGTGGATGCGCTCGTAGCGCGCCTTGTCGGTGATCTCGGCCTCGCCCTCGAGCGCCGAGGGGTGCGTTCCGGAGCCGAGCAAGCCGGCGCCGGTGTCGAGGACCGCCGTGCGCAGCGCCCCGAGCACGGCGACCGCCTCGGCGGCATTGCGGCACACGTCCGTGATCAGCTCGACCTGGCAAGCGTGGAGCTCGCGCTCGACCGTGCCGCGAACGTCGGCCAGCCTCGCCTGCACGGCCTCCGAAGAGTTCACCTGCCTGCCGGTGACCGGGTCGACGAGGAACAGCTCCTCCTCGACACCGAGCGAGAACGGGCTGCCCGTCCCGAAGGCGTGCTCCATCCGCTCAGGCAACGAGCTGCTGGGGCGGCGCGGCGGCAGGCGCGGCGCCCGCGGAGAACTGCATCGCCTCGTCGGCGAGCGAGCCGAAGCGCAGGCTGAAGATGTCCCGCGCGTAGTTCTGGTAGAGCCGCCAGGGCGCGCGCGAGCCCTGTTTCGGGAACTGCTCGATCGAGCGCAGGACGTAGCTCGAGGAGAAGTCGATGAACGGCTCCTCGGGCATCGCGGGGTCGCGCTCTCGAGGCCGGGCCTCGCGGTAGCCCTCGCGCCGCATGTGGTTGAGCAGGCGGCAGACGTACTCGCACGTGAGGTCCGCCTTGAGCGTCCACGAGGCGTTCGTGTATCCGAACGCGATCGCGAGGTTGGGGACGCCGCTGAGCATCATGCCCTTGTAGCTCATCGTCTCGGAGATCTCGATCTCGCGCCCGTCGACGGCCAGCTCCATGCCCCCCAGCGCGAGCAGGTTGAGCCCCGTTGCGGTGACGATCACGTCGGCCTCGAGCTCCTCGCCCGAGGCGAGCAGGATGCCCCGCTCGGTGAACGTCTCGATCTCGTCGGTCACGATCGAAGCCGTGCCATCCGCGATCGCCTCGAACAGGTCGCCGTCGGGCACGAGGCACAGGCGCTGGTCCCACGGCCCGTACCTCGGTTTGAAGTGCGTGTCGATGTCGAAGCCGTCCGGCAAGCGCTTCTCGAGACCTTTGCGCAGCATCGCCTTCACGAGCGCCGGGCGACGGCGGCTCAGCTGGAAGCTCAGCATCGTCAGCAGCACGTTCTTCCAGCGCACGGCGCCGTACGCCCACCTGGCCGGCAGCACGCGCCGCAGGATCTTCGCGATCGGGTCTTCGGCGGGAAGCGAGACGATGTAGCTCGGCGAGCGCTGCAGCATCGTCACGTGCGCCGCGGTGCGCGCCATCGCAGGCACCAGCGTGACGGCCGTCGCGCCGCTGCCGATCACGATCGCGCGCCTGCCGTCGTAGTCGATGTCGGTGCTCCAGTGCTGCGGGTGCACGATCTGTCCGCGGAAGCGCTCGTGGCCCGGGAGCTCGGGCGTGTAGCCCTCGTCGTAGCGGTAGTAGCCGCTGCACATCAGCAGGAAGCTGCAGCTCAGCTCGACCGTCTCACCATGCTCGCCGTGCAGCGCGGTCAGGGTCCAGCGTGTGTCGACGCTCGACCACTCGGCGCGCACGACCCTGTGCCCGAAGCGGATCCTCTCGTCGATGCCGTTCTCGCTTGCGGTGCTGCGCACGTACTCGAGGATCGAGGCCCCGTCGGCGATCGACTTCGCGTCGCTCCACGGCCGGAAGGAGTACCCGAGCGTGTACATGTCCGAGTCCGAGCGGATCCCCGGATAGCGGAAGAGATCCCAGGTGCCCCCGATCGAGTCGCGCGCCTCGAGGATCGCGTAGCTGCGATCCGGGCAGTTTGCCTGGAGGTGATAGCCCGCGCCGATCCCGGAGAGCCCGGCTCCCACGATCACGACATCGAGATGCTCGACCTCCGGCGACGCCACCCGGCGAGTCTACGGTACGGCCCTCTGCATGGAACGTGACGCCCCTCACTCGGCGGGCAGCCGCAGCTCCCCGCAGCCGGTGATCACCGCGGCGCCTCCGACGGCGACACGCTCGATGTGCTCGCGCGCGCCGTCGGCCCGCCCGTGCAACACCGACGGGCGGCCGATCTCGACGCCCTGGCTGATCTCGATCTCCTCGCCGAAGCCGATCCGCGCGTGCCGTGCGAGATGCACCGCCAGGGGCCCCGCGGCGGAGCCGGTCGCGGGATCCTCGGCGACGCCGAGCGCGGGCGCGAACATGCGCGTCTTCCAAGCCCGCCCCGCGCCGGCGAAGCAGCTGACGCCCACCTCACCGAGCCCGCCGAGCGCCCCGAAATCGGGCCGCAGGCCCGCGACCGCGGCCTCGCTGTCGAGCTCGACGTACACGTGCACCGGGCCGTTCGTGTAGGCCTCGATCGGGAGGCCCGAGCGCGAGACGCCGAGTGCGCGCAGCAGCTCGTCCGCGCGCTCGTACGCGTGCCATGTGGGGATCGGCTGCGCCATCCACCCGAAGCTCACACGAGCCGCGTCGCGGCGCAGCTCGATCTCCACGAGGCCCGCCCCCGTCTCGAGCGCGACGGCGTCGCTACCGAGCGCGGTCGCCGCGAGGAACGCCGCGCCGAGCACGGGGTGCCCGGCGAACGCGAGCTCGCGCGTGGGGGTGAAGATCCTCAGGCGGAAGTCGCCCGCCTCGCGCGCCGCGAGCACGAAGACGCTCTCCGACAGGTTGAGCTCGCGCGCGATCCTCTGCATGTTCGCGCCGGACAGGCCGGCGGCGCCGGGGAACACCGCCAGCGCGTTCCCCTGGAGCGGCACCTCGGTGAAGACGTCGAGCCGCACGTAGCGATGCGCCTGCCCCGCGACCGCAGCGAGCGCGTCGAGCGCCGTCAGACGCCCGAGCCGCTGCACCGCGCTGCGCACGCCGGCACGCGACCCCGATCCTCTCTTCGATTCAGCGTCGTTCGAAGCCGACCGCACGCCGCGACGATAGCGGGGCGGTCCGGAGATGCGCCGATCGCCGGCGAGGGGTACGCTCGCTGCGCAAGCTCTCGAGGGAGGAAATGGTGAGCGACGTGGTGCAGCTCCAGGTGCGGGACGGCGTGGCGGTCGTGACGCTCGACAGGCCCGACCGGCTGAACGCGTGGACCGATGAGATGGAGAACGCCTACTTCGACGCGCTCGAGTCCTGCGGCGCCTCGGCGGAGGTGCGCGCGATCGTCGTCACGGGAGCGGGGCGCGGCTTCTGCGCCGGCGCCGACATGCAGCAGCTGCAGGCGCTCGGCGACGGAAGCCTTGACCCCGGCGCGCGCGCTCACGAGCGCCGTCCGCAGACGCTCCCGCTGTCGATCCCCAAGCCGATCATCGCGGCGATCAACGGACCGTGTGCAGGCATCGGCCTCGTGCAGGCGCTGATGTGCGACATTCGCTTCGCCGCCGCCGGGGCGAAGCTCACGACCGCGTTCGCGCGCCGTGGCCTGATCGCCGAGCACGGCATCTCGTGGGTCCTCCCGCGACTCGTCGGAACCGCCGCCGCGCTCGACCTCCTGCTCTCGGCGCGCGTGCTGCTCGCGGAGGAGGCGCGGGAGCTGGGTCTCGTCAACCGCGTGCTCGCACCCGAGCTGCTGCTCGAGGAGACCCTCGCCTACGCGCACGAGCTCGCCGACAGCTGCTCGCCCGCGAGCATGGCGACGATCAAGCGCCAGGTCTACGCGGCGCTCGACCAGCATCTCCCGGATGCGCTCGAGGAGGCCGACGGGCTGATGCTCGCGTCCTTCGCCGCCTCCGACTTCGCCGAGGGCGTCGCCAGCTTCATCGACCGCCGCGATCCGCGCTTCGCGGCGATCTCGAGCTAGCTCGCCGCGCCATCGAGGAGCCGCAGGCGCACGCCGCCGACCTCGACCGCTTCGCGATCGCCGCGCGAACCCGCGTCGAGCTCGACGCCGAACTCGACGATCCGCTCACCCCCCTCGCCCGCCTCACGCTCGAAGACGACCTCGCCGCCGTCGAGCGCGAGCACGGGGCGCTCCCCCTCCGAGACCGGGACTCCGAGAACCTCGCCCCACCTCGCCGCGACCGCCTGCGGATCGCCGACCGCGACGGTGATCCCCCTCAGACGGCCCGGTGCGCCGTGTCCCCTCTGCCCCGTCCAGCTCGGGCCGCCCCAGCGCCAGCTGCCGTACGGATCGGAGCGATCCAGCGAGACGATCGCGCCGCGCATGTCCGCCGGATGCAGATGCGTGCCCGAGATGTCGGGCAGGTCGATGCGCCACACGACCCGCACCCCGAGCCGCTCTGCGCGCTCGCGCGCGCCGTCGAGATCCTCGATGTCGAACAGCACCATGTAGCCGCCGTCTCCTCCGTGGCGCCCGAGCCAGCGCCCGGCCGCCGTCTCCGGAACCACGGGAGAGATCACCTCGATGAAGCAGTCGCCCACGGCGAACACGACGTTCTCGAGGCCGAACTGGCCGACGCCCGGGTCGCGAAACGGCTCGCCGAGGCCGAGCGCGCCCCGCAGCGTTCCCGCCACCGGGGCGAGCTCCGCGGCGGCGATCACGGCCTGACGCAGTCGAACCCTCGGTCGAGTCGGGACCACGGCGCGCAGACTACCTGCGCCGCGCGTCCCTCGGCGGGCGGCGAACGCGGGGCGCCGGGCGCTGGACGTCGGGGGGCGTTCGCCGGGGGGCTGGGGGGCGGCATATACTCGCCTTCATCCGGTGACCCCGCGCGGCTCGCGCGAAGCGCGCAGCGCCGGCGCGTCATCCAAAGCGCGAGCGGGAGCAGCGTCAAACGGCGGACTCGGGAGTGCATTTCCAGATCGCGCGGACCTTCCTCGGGGAACCGGGTCCGCGCGCCGGGTTCATCCTGCTCGGCGCGTTCCTCGCGTCGTTTCTGTTCATCCGCACGAGCGCGCGTCTGATCCGAAACCCGAAGGTCACGTGGTGGCCGGGCAATGTGGAAACCAAGGGAGGCCTCCACATCCACCACCTCGTGTGGGGAATCCTGCTGCTGTTGATCTCCGGCTTCCTCGAGTTCGCGCTCGCACCCGACAGCCCGACGCTCGAGATCCTCGCTGCGCTGTTCGGCATCGGCGCCGGCCTCACGCTCGACGAGTTCGCCCTGTGGGTGCGGCTCGAGGATGTCTACTGGGAGGAGGAAGGGCGGTCGTCCCTCGACGCGGTAGTCGTCGCCACCGTGCTGGGCGCGCTGATCGTGCTGGGCCTCTCGCCGTTCGAACTCGCCCACATGACCTCAGCCGTGGCCACGCTCGCGGTCGCAGTCGTGATCACCCTGCTGCTGTGCGTCGTGACGATCCTCAAGGGGAAGCCGATCCTCGGTCTCACGGGCATCTTCATCCCGCCGGTGTCGCTGGTCGGCTCTCTGCGGCTCGCGTCCCCGACCTCGCCGTGGGCGCGACTGCGCTACGCCGAGGACGGGAAGAAGCTCGCCCGCTCACGTGCTCGCTACGAGCGCATACACCGGCGCCGCAGGCGCGCGCTCGACAGAATCGGCGGGGCTCCGGGACGATAGCCCGCCCCTCCCCGCGCACTCGTGCCTGCACCATTGCGCTCGACCGGTTTGGTGGGACAATTTCTGGAGACTCTGTCCGTTGCGCGACCGGGTGCGCACGATCGGTCCGGTCGGGCAGACTGACACTCTGCAAGCCGAGGAGGGCAAAAATGTCCAGCCGGACTCTCACCAACGATGACCTGCACGAGTCCACGTTGGCGTGGTGGCTATTCATCGTGGTGGGGCTGCTGAGCATCGCCGCGGGTGTCGTCGTGCTCGCCAAGCCGGGCGACAGCCTCACGACGCTCGCTGTGATCGCGGGAATATTCGTGCTGGTCGACGGGGTCTTCGACCTCGCCGCATCCTTCAGCCGGCGAACCGCGAACCGCGGACTCGCCGCGATCATCGGCGTCGTCGACATCGTCGTCGGCGTCCTGTTGATCCGTCACCCGATCGGCGGCGTGCTTGCGATCGCCCTGCTGATCGGCATCTGGCTGATCGCGATGGGCGTCGTACGGATGGTCGCCGCGTTCGAACGCGAGCACCGCGTCTGGAACATCATCGTCGCGCTGATCGAGCTCGTCGCGGGGATAGTGATCGTCTCGAGTCCGCCGATCGGATTCGCGACGCTCGCGCTGCTCGTCGGCATCTCGTTCATCGCCAATGGCGTCGCCACGTTCGTGCTCGGCTGGGTGATGCATTCCCTGCGCCACGACGCGGCCGATCCGACGTTCGAGACGGGTGTCACCGCATGAGCTGAGACCGTCGACCGCGATGGCCCGGCCGCGACTCCGAGCGGCCGCGCCGTCCGGGCGCCGGGCGCGCGGGGCGCGATAATCGCCTGATCGACGCATCGCCATCTTCATCTTCGCCGCCGCGCCCGGCGAGCTCCGGGCCGGCGGGTTCCGGGCCGCCGAGCTCCGGTCCCGCGGGCTCCGAGCCGGTGGGCTCCGGGCCGCCGAGCCGGGCGAGGCGCGGCGCGGAATGGCTGCTGCCGACGGCGAATCCCTCTGGGGTCGTCTACGGGACGGTGATGATGGGCGCGTTGCTCGCTGCCGAGAGCGGGCGCAGGGAGACCTGGGCCGAGACCTTCGCCTCGGCGGTGATCGCGGCGTGCCTCTACTGGCTCGCACACTCGTACGCGACCGTCCTCGGCCGGCGCGTGACCACGCGCGAGCCGCTCACCATCAGGGGCCTGACACTCGGGCTGCTGCACGACTGGGCGCTGGTCCGCGGCGCATCGATCCCGCTGCTCGCGCTGCTCGTGGCGTGGGTCACCGGCTCCTCCCAGCAGACCGCCGTCGACGTCGCCCTCTACACCGTCGTCGCGAGCCTGATCGCCTTCGAGGTGATCGCGGGATTGCTGACGCGCGCCACACGGACCGAGCTCCTGGTCGAGGTCGGCGTCGGCGTGACGATGGGCCTCGGGGTGCTCGTCCTCCAGATCGTCCTCCACTGACGTTCTCGTGCCAAGATGTCCGTAAAGTGGGCGAATCCCGGAGATTGGACTGTATATTGACGCTCGATGAATGCAGACAAGACGCTGCTGACGGCCCAGAGCCACGGGGACGCGGCGCCCGCGGACCGGCGGAGGCCGCCTGACCGGCTGACGCCGCTCTACAAGCGCCTGCCCCCCGGGCCGCACCGGCTCGAGCGCGCGGAGGTGCTGCGACATCAGCGCATCCGCATGCACGGTGCGATGGTCGAGGCCGTCGCGGCGAATGGCTACGAGGGCACGAGCGTGCGGCAGATCATCGCCCTGGCGGGCGTCTCGCGGCGCTCCTTCTACGAGCACTTCGCCAACAAGCAGGAGTGCCTGCTGGCGACCTTCGACGCGATCGCGTGGAGCGCGATGCGGCGCGCGGGCGAGGCCTATCTCGCCAGCGACGGCGCGCTCGAGCGGCGCCTGCGCGCGGCGCTCGCCGAGTTCGCCCTCGCGATCGCCAACAACCGCAAGGCGGCACAGCTCGTGATCGTGGAGACACGGACCGTGGGCGTCCCCGGGCTGCTGCGGCTGCGGCGCGCCACGGGCAGATGCGAGCGGATGCTGTCCGAGAGCTTCGACGGCGCCCGCGACGCGAGCGCGCTGCCGCTTCCCGTCGTGCGCGGCATCGCGGGCGGCCTACACGCGGCGATGTCGATGTGCGTCCGCGAGCAGGGCCGCATCGCGCCTTCCGAGCTGACCGAGGAGATGGTCGGCTGGACGCTCCGGTTCCAGACGCCGCGATGCGCACGCATGTCGGAGCTGATCGCCGACCGCGCGGCGAGGAGCATGCGAAACGGTCATATCGGGCGCCGTGCAGAGCTCGCGAGTGCCGCGCGCCCGGATGAGCGCGAGAGGTTGATGGAGGGCGCGCTGCGACTCTCCACCGTCGAGGACATACACGAGCTCAGCGCGCCGCAGATCGCCGAGGCGGCGAACACCTCCCTCGACGCCTTCTTCGAGCACTTCTCGAGCAAGGACGACTGCTACCTCGCCGCTCTCGACATGCTCGCCACGGAGCTGCTGCGGGTCACCAACGACGAGGGACTCCCCTCGGCCGACTGGCCGCGGGCCGTGCGCCGTGCGCTCGGCGAGCTGATGCGCCTTCTCGCCGGCCGGCCGCACTACGCGCGCACGATCGCCGCCGAGGCCTTCGCCGCGGGCCCCGAGGCGGTGCGTCGCAACGAGCGGCTGGCGATGTCGCTCGCGACGCTCCTGACCGACGGCGCCCCGGGCGAGCCACCCGGCGCGCTGACGGTCGCCGGCGTGGGCGGCGCGATCTGGAACACGGTCCGCTGCCAGCTCGCCGCCGGCCGGCTGCAGATGCTGCCGGCACTCTCCGACTACCTCGCCTACGTCGTGCTCGCGCCCTTCATCGGCGCCGAGGCAGCCGTCGAGGTCGTCAGCGGGGAGCGCTGACCGGGCGCGCTAGCGGCGTTTGGCCGCGCGCCGATCGACGAAGTGGGTGAGGACGATGCCGACGAGCAGCGAGACCACGATCACGATGATCAGCGGCGCGCGGCTCGAGCCGACGATCCAGTTGACCTCGACGTCAGCGGTGTTGAGCACCGCGAACAGCGTGATGATCACCGCGAGTGCGACGAGCGCGAGCGTACGAGCGCGCTCGCGCCTGCGGGGCGCCACCCGCCCGGTCGGCTCCGTCGCCGGCCGGCCGCTGCCCGGATCTTCGGTGGCTGCGGACATCGCCTTCGCGGATGTTAGCCGCTGGCGGACTGCTCGCAGGGAGCGGGCCCCGCTGAGGACCGGGCTCGGTGCCGGCGGCCCGGGTGCACGCCGGGAACCGAGGAGGACGGACCGCTCCGGCGAATACGATGGCGTGATGCCACGGACCAGATCGAGCGCGCTCGCGCTCCTCGTGACCGCCTGCGTCGCGGCGGCGCTGGCCGGCTGCGGCTCTGGTACGAAGACCGTCACCGTGTCGGGCAACCCACCCGCCACGCAGCCGACCACCAGCTCGTCGTCGACGACGACCGTGCCGACGACGACCACCGCGAAGCCCCCGGCGGGCGGCCAGGGCGCCACGACGGGGACGACGCGCAGCGCTCCCGAGCCCGCGTTCACGCAGGAAAAGCCCGCGTCCGAAGGCGAGGCCGCCGCGGCCGCGGTGGTGCGCTCGAAGGGCTTCACGCCCAACGACAGCTCCCAGTACCACTCCAACCAGGCCCTCCGGGTGCTGCTCGCGACGCGCACCGGCTCGGGCGACGGCTACGGCCAGCAGGCGTTCTTCTTCGTCAACGGCCGCTACATCGGCACCGACGCGAAGGCGCCGAGCGCCACGCTTCGCCTGCTCTCCCAGAGCGACACCGAAGTGACGCTCGCCTACCCCCTCTATCGCAAGAACGATCCCCTCTGCTGCCCAGGTGGAGGTCAGGCGAAGGTTCGCTTCCAGCTCAACAACGGCAGGCTGTCCGCGCTGGACCCGATCCCGCCCGTCGAACGCTCGAGCGGCCTCAGCCGGGAGTAGCCGGCAGCGGCCGGCGGCCCCGCCGTACGCCTCATCGCGGCCGGCGCGGCGCGCGTCGCACGCAGCCCGGGAAGTCCTAAGGTGATACGGACATGACCATCCGCGAGCAAAGGGGTTCCCTCCGATGAGTACCAGGATCGAAGGCCGTGCCGATGAGGTGCTGAAAGGCAAGAACTTCGCGCACGTCGGGACGCTGCGCCCCGACGGCTCGGCGCAGATCTCGCCGACGTGGGTCGACGTGCAGGACGGCCGGCCCGTTCTCAACACGGCGGAGGGGCGCGCGTGGCCACGGAACCTCGCGCGCGACCCGCGGATCACGCTCGAGGTGCAGAACATGGAGAACCCCTACGAGTACGTCGAGATACGGGGACGTGTCGCCGAGCGCACCCATGACGGTGCCGACGAGCACATCGACCAGCTCGCCAAGAAGTACCTGGGCGTCGACGAGTACCCGATGCGCCAGCCGGGCGAACAGCGGCTGATCATCACCGTCGAACCGGAATACGTGAAGGTGATGGGCGGCTGAGCGCCGGCTTCAGCGGCGCAGCAGGCGACTCCACAGAGACGGCCTACGGGGCTGAGTGCGCAGCCACTCGTCTCGAAGCACGAGTTCGCCGCGCGAGCGCGCCGCGAGCACGCATTGCGTGTGAGCGTGGCGCCTGCGGCGCGCGTCCCCTTCCGGCGCGATCAGCATATGCTCGCTCAGAGCGGGAAGCGGATGACCACATATAGGACAGCTATACGTCGCGGGCTTGCGGTTCGCCGCCCGCCGTACCGTCCACCAGGGCGAGGGCGGAAGGCGCAGCACGGCTCCATTGTCGCGCCGCTGGCGGCAACTGTCGCGGCGACGCTCGCGGCGGGTGCGCTCGTGCGTGCGGGCACGGCGCTCGCGCGCGCGGAGCGCGACCGGCGCTCCCGGGCACAGCGCAAGCGCCTGCGCCAGTTTGCGCTGCTCCCCCGCGAGGGCCCGGCCGAGGGGCTGAGGCGGATCGCGCTCGGACAGCTCGACATCGCCCTCGAGCTGCTCGAAGGCGAGATGGACGACAGAAACGCCGCGCTCGCCGTGCACGAGACGCGCAAGGCACTGAAGCGGCTGCGCGCGCTGGTGCGGGTGCTCGCGCACGAGATCCCGGAACGGTCCTTCGCCGTCGAGAACGCGTGCCTGCGCGACATGGGCCGCCGGCTCGCCGGGGCGCGCGACGCGGAGGTGATGCTCGCCACACTCGAACGCCTGCTGCATCGCCACCCTCGCAAGCTCGGCCGCCGGCGAAGCGTCGCAAGGCTGCGCCGGCAGCTCGAGGTCGAGCGCGACCGTGCAGCGTCGGGTGTGCTGCTCGGCGACGCGGCGATGCGGCGCGAGTTGATCGCGGAGCTGCGCGCGCTGCGCTCGCGGGTGCTCCAGTGGAGGCTCCCCGAGCGGCCCGGCATGGCGCTCGCGGCGCCCGGCCTGCGGCGCATCTACCGCCAGGGCCGCCGGCGTTACCGCCGGGCGGCACGGGGCAAGGACCCGCGGACTCGCGCCATGCACGAGTGGCGCAAACGCGTCAAGGACCTTCGCTACGTGGCCGAGATGCTCGATCACCGCGACCCGCTCGCCGATCGGGGCGGCCACGGCGGCCGGCGGCGGCGCGGTGGCGGCCGGCGGCGCAAGCTCCGCGAGGCCGCCCGCATCCGCCGGCTCGCAAAGCGCGCCGACGCGCTGGGCGAACTGCTGGGAGAGGACCACGACCTCGCCGTCTTCGCCGAGCGGCTGCGCAGCGATCCCGCCATCCAGCTCGGCCGTCGCAGCCGCAGGACGCTGCTGCGGGCATGCGCGCGGCGGCGGCGGCGGCTTCGCCGTCGCGCGCTGCGCGATGGCGCGCGCCTGTACCGCCGGCGGCCGAAGGCCTTCGTCGCCCGTGTCCAGGCCGCCTACGCGCGCGGGGCGCGCGTCTAGCGTCGCGGGCGCGCGCGTCGGGCGTTGAGGCGACGCTCGGGATCGTGAAGGCGCGGCTCAGGCGACGCTGAGGATCGTGAAGCTGCGCGTGCCCCGCGGAAGCGCGACGGAGACCTGCTCGCCCGGTGGCCGGCCCAGCATCGCGACCGCGACCGGCGATTCGGCCGACAGGAGCCCCTCCTTCGCGTTCGCTTCGTGCGAGCTGACGATCCTCCACGTCTGCTCGCCGCCCTCGGGGTCGCGCACGACGACGGTCGAGCCGAAGCTGACGACTCCGGCGCCGGCGGCCGCCTGCGCCTCGACGACCACAGCATCGGCAATCTTCTCGCGAAGCCTCGCGATCTTCGTCTCGAGGTGCGCCTGGTCGTTCTTCGCGTCGTGGTACTCGCTGTTCTCCTTCAGATCGCCCCAGTCGCGGGCCGTTTTGATCCGCTCGGCGATCTCCCTGCGCCCGTCGCCCTCGAGCGCGGCGAGCTCTTCTTGCAGAGCCTTCAGCCCTTCGGCGGTCGTGAGATTCGCGCCTTCGCTCACCACGCGAGCCTATCGAGTCGGGCCTGCAGCGCCGGCCGCTGCTCAGAAGTAGCTGCTCGGCGGCGAGGCGAGTAGCGCGTAGATCTGCGCGATCGCCGCCTGCACCAGCAGCTGCGCCGACGGAGGCGAGCCGGAGACGAACAGGTTGTTCGCGAGGCGCAGGTGCTGCCAGGCGTAATCGACGTAGGCCTGCGCGAGCCGCTTGCCCGGCGGATCGTGCGTGACCGAGTCGAGATACAGGACGTTGCGGAAGTAGACAGCCGGGAAGAACGGGATCTCCGAGCCGAGCCG
This sequence comes from Solirubrobacteraceae bacterium, assembly GCA_036272475.1. Taxonomy (GTDB): domain Bacteria; phylum Actinomycetota; class Thermoleophilia; order Solirubrobacterales; family Solirubrobacteraceae; genus Palsa-744. The sequence continues at coordinate 31,458 of DATAYP010000009.1, forward strand.
TTCGGGGGTGAACCACGCGAACGCCGCGCGGGCGGTCTGGCGTGCGTCGTAGAGGTAGGCGCTGTTGCCGGTCGCCTGGAAGAGAAGCGTCCCGGCGCCGATCATCGTCCCCTGGTTGTAGCTCCACAGCATCGGTTCGACGACGCCCTTGGGGCTGATGTGATCGGCGTACAGGCCGCTCGGCGTGAGCAGGCAGTGGCGCACCCATTCATACGCTTTGACCGCGAACTGGAGGTACTGGATGTTGCGGGTGATGCGGTAGAGCTGCGCGCCGAGCTCCGCTGCCGGCGCCGTGGTCACGGTGTTGCGATCGGTGTTTTCGGCCGAGTTCGAGAACGGGATGCCGCCCGGGCAGGCGTGTTCGGGATTCGCGTCCCAGCCGGCGATCTCGAAGGCCATCACTCCTTCGGCGCTCGCGAGCACGCTCGGGTCGTGCGTCAACCGGTAGGCGCGCAGCAGCTCGATCCCGATCCAGTCGTTGTCGTCGTAGTACTTGGTCCCGCCCGGGCCCGCCGGCGGCGCGACGGTGCCGTCGAAGGCAGCGAGCGTGCTCGTGTACACGCCTTCCGGCGCACCCGAGTTGTCGCGGTCGAGATACGCGTCGAGCCCCACGAGGCGAGCCCTCAGTTCGCGCCCGACGGAAGCCGGCACGCGCGGGACGTGGGCAAGGCTGATCGTGGCGGCGAAGGCCTGCGAGAACGGCCACAGGTAGGCGAACGGTTCGCCGCTGTAGAGGCCTGAGCCCTGCAGGTAGTAGCTCTTCTGCATCGCCTGGTAGGCGACGAGCGCGCGTCCGGCGTTGCCCCGCAGGACGGGCGGGCGCGGCTTGCGCCGGCGGCGGGAGGGGTGGCTCGCGGATGACCGTGCGGCTGCGGAGCGGCCGGCGGCGCCGGTGCCCGGGCGTGCGAAGTCGAAGGGACGCGCGAGGATCGACGGGCGCGTCGCGCCGGCGGGGTAGGGCGAGCGCGCGTGAGACGCCGCGCCGGCGGCGCTCGCGCCCGGGCCGCCCGCCGCGAGCAGCGCCAGCGCGAGGCAGGTGACCGTGACAGGCCTGTTCAGGGTGTGGAGGGTCATCGCGGTTGCGGCAACGAGAACAGTCGGGGAGGGGATTCGATTTGGTATACGCATAGCCGGTGCACGCGAATCACCGCCGCGCGCCGGCCGGGGAGAACCCGCGTCATCGTGCCACAGGGCCGGTGCAGAGGAGGAATCCGGGCGGACGGTTCGACTACACGACGGTCGGGCATGTGACCGTCGACGTGATGGCCGACGGCTCGCGACGGCCGGGCGGAACCGCCTTCTACAGCGCACTCCAGGCGAGCCGGCTCGGGATGCGCACGCTGATCCTCACGCGTGGCGAGCCGGGCGAGATCGAGCAGCTGCTCGATCCGTTTCGCTCCGAGCTCGAGCTCGAGATCCAGCCTGCCGAGCACACGACGACGCTGCTGACCTCCGGCTCGGGCGCCGCGCGCTCCCAGCGTCTGCTCGCATGGGCCGGCCCGATCGAGGGGGAGCCCGAGCTCGACAGCTCGATCCTGCATCTGGCTCCGGTCGCGCGCGAGACGCCGCGGCGGTGGACCGGGAGAGCCGGCTTCGTCGGGCTGACTCCGCAGGGCCTCGCCCGCCGCTGGCCAGGCGCCGGCGGGAGGATGTCGCTCGCGCCGATCGAGGCGGGCGCGCTTCCGGAGCGCTGCGACGCGATCGTCATCAGCGAGGTCGAGCGGGCCGCCGGCGCCGAGCTGCTCGAGTGTGCACACGCCGCGGGCGCGCTCGTGGCGGTGACGGCCGGGCATCGACCGACCACGATCCTGATGCCCGGCGGCGAGACGCTGCTCGCGCCGACGCCCGCCCGGGAGATGGGCGGCGAGGACATCGGGGCCGGTGACGTGTTCGCCGCCGCGCTCTTCATCGCCCTCCACGAGGGCCGCCGGCCAAGCGACGCAGCGGCGTTCGCGGCGGCGGCGGCCGCGCTGAGGATCGGCGCCGCCGCCACGAGCGGCATCGCCGGGAGGGGCGAGATCGAGGCGCGCGCCCGCGCGCACATGCGGGAGCTTCCCGGCTAGCCGAGCTGCCGCGAGCTGCCGGCGAGAGCGTCTTCGATCAGGGGCCTGAGCTCAGCGGACGCGATCCCGTTCGCGAGGCCGCAGGCTCGCGCCGCGAGCAACAGGCTGCCGCCGACGGGCGCGAGCTCGACCCGCTCGACCCGCGCGTCGGGGGCGAAGCTGTGGATCTCGGCTGCCATCGCCTGCACGTAGACCGCTCCCGTCTCCCACACGCCGCCGATCAGGCCGACCGGGAAGGCGCCCTCAAGGCCCGTCTGCTCCACCACGGCGCGGACCGGCCGCCCCAGAATGCGCGCACCCCTGGCGTAGAGCTCACGCGCGACCGCGTCGCCGGCGTTCGCGAGCTTGCCGGTCTCCTCGGCGAGTGCCGCGATTTCGCCCTTGGTGAGCGGCTTCGAGTAGACGAGTTGCACGAGCTGCTCGACGGTCTCCACGCCGAAGAACGCGGGCGCGCACTTGGTGAGGGCCGTTTCGGGGCCCGACGCCTCGCGGTCGCTGAGCGCCGCTTTGATCGAGTGCACCCCCAGCCAGTAGCCGGAGCCCTCGTCGCCGAGCAGATGGCCCCAGCCGCCGGCCCGCCACGGAGCGCCGTCGGGTCCCACGCCGAAGACGTTCGAGCCGGTGCCCGCGATCACGGCGAGGCCCGGACCCGTTCCGGTCGCGCTCGCCCAGGCTGCGACGACGTCGTTGACGACGAGCCAGTCCTCGGTCCGCGCCGCCCGCACGTTGCGCGCGATCGCCTCGGTGTCGGTTCCGGCGATGGCGAGCACCGCGGCGGCGAGACGCTCGGCCGGGATCCCCGCCTGTCCGATCGCGACGTCCGCCGCCTCGAGCAGCGCGTGAACAGCAGCGTCGGCGCCGACGGCGTCCTGGTTGCTCGGCCCTCCGTGCCCGACGTGCAGCGTGCGCTCCTGGATGTCCAAGACGGCCGCGAGCGTCTTCGTCGCGCCGCCGTCGACGCCGAGCACGTAGCGGGCGTCGCGCGCCCGCTTGGGATGGGTGATGGCCTGCGGCAGCCGCACGAGCGGGTCTCGTCGCATCCGGGCATCCTCTCAGGAAACCGCTCAGCGACTAGGATCGCTCGGGTGGACACGCGGGCGGTCTTCCCGGCGGCGAGTCGCCGAGCGGCCCTGTACGAGTCGTTCTACCTGCGTGCCGTCTCCCCGTCGGAGCCCGTCGGCGTATGGATACGCCATACGGTCCGCAAGGCTCCCGGACACGCGCCTCGCGGCTCGGTGTGGTGCACCGTGTTCGACGCACGCAGCGGCGCTCCCTACACGCACAAGCTGACGAGCGACCGGCTGGGCGTCCCCGAAGGCGGCTGGATCGAGGTCGGCCCGCAGGCCAGCGGCGGAGGCGTCATGGGCCCGCGTGAAGCCGTGGGTCGCTGCGGCGATGCGCGCTGGTCGCTGCGCTTTCACTCGGGCGAGCCGGCGCTTGAGCACCTGCCGTCGCACCTGCTCTACCGCACGCCCCTGCCGCGCACCAAGTCGACGAGTCCACATCCTGCGGCTCTGCTGGACGGCACGCTCGAGCTCGGCGGGCGGGAGATCGCGCTGCACTCGTGGCCGGGCATGGTCGGCCACAACTGGGGCTCCGAGCACGCGGAGCGCTGGATCTGGCTCCACGGCCTCGGGTTCGACGGGGCGCCCGCCGCATGGCTCGACCTGGTGCTCGCCCGCGTCGCGATCGCAGGTCGCATGACCGGGTGGCTGGCGAGCGGCGCGCTCGCGCTCGAGGATCGCCGCTACCGGCTCGGCGGGCTGAGGGCGCGCGGAATCTCGGTCGAGGCCGACGCGAGCGGATCCGCGGTGAGCCTCGCCGGCGAGTCGGGTGCCCGAGTCGAGATATACGTGCAGGTACCGCCGCACGCCGCCGCCGGCTGGCGCTACAGCGATCCGCGAGGCGGCGATCACGACGTCGTCAACTGCTCGGTGTCGGCCCTCGAGCTCGACGTCGCGCTGCCGGGCCGGGAGGGCCGCAGGCTTCGCTCGACGCACGGCGCCGCCTACGAGCTCGGGATGCGAGAGCGCGATCATGGCGTCCCGATCGCGCCCTTCGGCGACGGCTGAGCCGCAGTACGAAAAAGGAGCGGGCGCCGGTGGCGCCCGCTCCCTCAAACCACGAGAGTTACTTCAGATCTGGTCTATTCCCAGCTGAGGTCCCCTGCCGCCAGGCGCTCTTCCAGCTGGCCCTTGTAGCTGCCGACCGTTGATCCGCCTTCTTCTTCAGACAGTTTTTCGAATTCAGGGGCGGTCGTGCACTGATTTTCTTCGCCGCCGTATTTGAACAGCATTTTTTTGAATTCGTTGGAGATGACCATTCGTTTCTGGAACCCGCTCGGGAACAGTTTCAGGTTCGAAGCGGGCGTTTCGATGTTCGAGAACACCGCCGAGGAGAATTCTTCGTTGGGGAATTTGACCGCGCGCACCGGGATCGTCTGCGCCGGAATAATGATCTTGCAGAGTTTCGTCGATGAGACTTTGATGTAGGCCGCGGTTTCAAGTACTTCCGCTTTTTTGAATTCGTATTCTTCGCCTTCGCCGTTGCCCACCGCTTCGGTGTAGCCGTTCGCGTGGTAGATCACGGTGATCCCCGATTTGCTGAACGAAGCAGCGACGTGGAGCGTGTTTTTCTGCGGGTACCAGCCACATTTGCCGTAATGCGTCGTCGTCGTGAACGTTTCAGACGTCGTTTCGGTCACTTCGCCCGCGCCAACGGCTCGGTAGCAAAGGATCCTGAAGGCGCCGAACTTCCATTCCTGCATGCGCGCCGGTTCGAATTCGGGCGCTTCGCCTTTTTCGACGATGATTTCTTCGTAGCCTTTGCCTACAGTTTTCCCCGTCTTGCTCGCCACAAACTGGTGCGCCATCACGGGCGCCGCACTGACAGCGAGTACACACACCGCAACGGCGAGGCCCGCAACCATCCTGACGTTTCTCATGGTCTCTCCCTAGTTACCTTTCGCCTTATCTCGGGCGCTTGTGTCCTGCCACCGTCCCATCCCGGACCGCTGTGGCGGCTTCGGGCCTGCTTTCCCCCGTCCAAACGTACAGGACGTAGGCGCGGACCATAGCATGGATAGGGGCGCTATTTCCGCGGCTATCGACGATCTCCTCCCGGCCCCGACGCGCCGTAAACCCTTTGTTTACAGGGCGTTAGCAGCGCGTCGCCGCTCGCCCGCTTGACCGGTCCCGCGTCTGCCGGTACCTTTCGCGTCCCTGCAAGCGCGGGGAGTCGACGGGGAAGGCGCCGGCATTCAGCCGGCCGCGGACGACGGACGAGCGCGGGGGACTGGATGTCTTTCAAGGCTGGCGAAGTGAGCGGATCGATCGGCCGCAAGCTGCTCGCCGTCTCGGCGATGCTCGCGCTCATCTGCGCCCTGCTGAGCGCGGGCGCCGCCGCCAGGCCCAATCGGGTCGGCGCGGTGGTGGCGACGACGAAAGCGCCGACCGTCAGCAAACAGCCGGTCAGCCAGACCGTCGAAGAAGGGCAGAGCGCGAGCTTCTCGGCCGCCGCCTCGGGCACGCCGACACCGACGATCCAGTGGGAAGTCTCGACCAACGGCGGCGGCACCTGGAGTGCGATCGAAGGCGCGACGGCGAGCCCGCTCACGATCGCGAGCGCGAGCACATCCGAAAACGGCTACCAGTTCCGCGCCGTGTTCAAGAACAGCGCCGGCGAAGCGACCAGCAAAGCGGCGACGCTCACGGTGCGCAAGCCTCCAGCCGTCACGAAGCAGCCGGCCAGCGTGACCGTCGAAGAAGGCCAGAACGCGGTCTTCGAAGCGACCGCCGTCGGCTTCCCGGCGCCCACCGTCCAGTGGCAGACGTCCGCCAACAACGGCGCGTCGTGGGCCAACGTCCTCGGCGCGACCGCGGAACAGCTCACGCTGGCGAGCGCGAAAACGTCGAGCAGCGGACACCAGTACCGGGCGATCTTCAAAAACATCGCCGGCAGCGCGACGAGCGAAGCCGCCACCCTGACGGTGCAGAAGGCTCCCGCCGTGACCGAACAGCCGGCCGGCCAGACCGTCGACGAAGGCCAGAACGCCGTGTTCGAAGCGACCGCGTCCGGGTTCCCAGCGCCGACCGTGCAGTGGGAACTGTCGAGCGACGGCGGCGGCTCCTGGAGCCCGATCTCCGGTGCGACCTCCAACCAGCTCACCGTGCCGAACACGACGACCTCCGAGGACGGAAGCCAGTATCGCGCGGTGTTCACGAACGCAGCGGGCTCCGCGACGAGTCAGGCGGCGACGCTCACGGTCCAGGCGCCCCCCGTCGTGACGCGGGACCCGACCAGCACCACCGTCGAAGCCGGCGAACCAGCCGTCTTCGAAGCGACCGCCACGGGATTCCCCGCTCCGACGGTGCAGTGGGAAACCTCGACCAACGGCGGCGGCAGTTGGAGCGCGATCGAAGGCGCGACGGCGACGAAACTGACGATCGAACAAACGGTGCTCGCCGAAAACGGACGCGAGTTCCGCGCGGCCTTCACGAACACAGCCGGGAAAGCCACGACCAACTTCGCGAGGCTGACGGTTGCGACCAACCACTACACCGCCGTTGCGTGGGGATCGAACCTGTTCAGGCAGCTGGGCGACGGAACGGCGCAGGCGCTGAGCGACGTGCCCGTGCCGGTCAGCACGTTGAGATTCGTCACCTCGGTCGCGGCCGGCGGCTACCACAGCCTCGCATTGATGGCCGACGCCACGGTCAAGGCCTGGGGGAGCAACAGCTTCGGACAGCTCGGCGATGGCACGACGGTGACGCGGGAAGTTCCCGTGACGGTCAGCGGTCTCAACGGCGTCCGCGCGATCGCAGCGGGGGGACATCACAGCCTCGCGCTGATGGCCGACGGCAGCGTGATGGCCTGGGGGGACAACGAAAGCGGCCAGCTCGGCACAGGTAACACGATCGAAAGCGAAGTCCCGGTGCCCGTCAAAGGGCTCTCGGGCGTGCGGGCGATCGCGGCCGGCGGCGAACACAGCCTCGCGCTGATGTCGAACGGGACCGTGATGGCGTGGGGAGACGACGAAAGCGGACAGCTCGGCAACGGGGTGGTCAAACCGTCGAGCCTCGTGCCGATCGCCGTCAAAGGACTCACGGGCGTGACCGCGATCTCGGCGGGCGGCGAGTTCAGCCTTGCGCTGACCAAAGCCGGAACGGTGGAGGCATGGGGCAGCGACGAATCCGGGCAGCTCGGCAACGTCGGCTTCGAAGAATCGCTGAGCGCGGTCCCGGTCCAGGTGAGCGGCCTGTCGGGCGTGACCGCGATCGCCGCCGGCGCCCAGCATGCGCTGGCGCTCGGGAGCGGCGGCACGCTCATGGCATGGGGCGAAGACACCTACGGCGAGCTCGGTAACGGAAGCTTCAAAGCGCGCCAGGACGCAGCCGTGGCCGTGAGCGGCCTATCCGGCGCGACGACGATCACGGCGGGTGGCCAGGACAGTGCCGCGTTGCTCGCCAGCGGAAGCGTGATGGCCTGGGGGGTCGACAAATCGGGGACGCTCGGCAACGGCACGACCGGCAGTCCGAGCGCGGTCCCGGTGCTCGTGGAAGGCGTGACGAAGGTCGCGAGCGTCTCTGCCGGCGGCTTCCACATGGTCGCCTACGGCGAACCGATACCCGTCGTGACCGGCGTCAGCCCCAACCGCGGGCCACTGGCCGGCGGTACGTCGGTGACGATCAGCGGCGCGGACCTCGCCGGCGCGACCGCAGTCAAGTTCGGCACCGTCGAAGCGAGCGGCGTCACGGTCAACTCGAGCAGCTCGATCACGGTGACAGCCCCGGCGGGAACCGGCACGGTCGACGTACGCGTGACCACGCCGGCGGGCACGAGCCCGGCCAGCACCGGCGACCGCTTCAGCTACATCGGGTCGCCGACGATCACGAAACTGCTGCCGAAGAGCGGCTCGGTGGCGGGCGGCACGTCGGTCACGATCACCGGCACGAACTTCACCGCCGTCACCGCTGTCAAGTTCGGCAGCGTCGCGGCGAGCAGCTTCACGGTCAACTCGGCCACGACGATCAAGGCGGTCGCGCCGGAAGAGCCGGCGGGATCCGTGCAGGTGAGCGTAACCACCGAATTCGGGACGACCCCCGTGAGCTCGGCCGCGGTCTACAAGTTCGCCCCGGCCGTCACCGCCGTCAGCCCGAACTCCGGGCCGGTCGTCGGCGGCACGAGCGTCACGGTGACCGGAGTAGGCTTCGCCCCGGGCACGACCGCCACGAAATTCAAATTCGGCACCACGAGGGTCACGGGCGTGAGCTGCGCGTCGAGCACCGAATGCACGATGACGGCGCCGGCCCACGTCGCCGGCACCGTCGACGTCACGGCGACCGTCAACAAAGTCTCCAGCGCCAAGCAGCCCCCGGGCGACAGCTTCACCTACAGCTGATCACCACGGGGCGGCGATGCCGGAGAATGCGCCGAGCTGATGAAGTTCGCCGACCGAAGCCGCAGGCAGAAGGCGCTCGTCGCGGCGGCGCTCGCCGCGCTCGTTGCCGGCGCGACCGTCGCGGTGGTCGCGGCGACCGACGGCGGCTCCTCCCCGAGCACCGCCCCCGGCAACAACCAGGCGACTGCGCCGGTGCTCAGCGGCGATCTGAAGCTCGCCGTCACGTATCTCGGCGTGTCCGGGAGCGGGCTGCTCGAAGCGCTGCGCTCCGGTCGGACGCTCGCGCAGGTCGCCGACGCGACGCCGGGAAGGTCGGCCACCGGGCTGATCGACAGCATCGTCGCCGCGCGAAAGGCCGCACTCAGAAGCGCTGTCGCGGCGGGCGGCCTCACGGCGGCTCAGGAGCGCACGGCGCTCGCGAGCCTGCGCAGCCGGGTCGGCACCCGCGTGCGGCGCGCCGGCGGCTATCCCGGCGCGGTGGGTCGCCTCCCGTTGCGGACGCAGGCGGCAGCGGCGGCGTACCTGGGCGTCTCCCCCGCGAAGCTGCGAGCCGAGCTGCGGGCCGGGCAGTCGCTCGCACAGGTTGCCAATGCGACGCCGGGGAAGTCCGCGAGCGGCCTGATCGCCTCGATCGTCGCCGATAGGAAGGCGCGCATCGCGGCGCAGGTCGCGAGCGGGGGGCTGACGGCCGCCAGGCAGAAGCTGCTGGTCGCGAAGCTCGAGCAGCGCGTCGCCGCCGAGGTCAACGCCGCGAGGCCGTGACCGGAGCTCAGGGCGTCGGAGCCGGGCCTGCCATGCGGGACATCTGCTCGAAGGCGGCGAGCGGGTCGAGCGGCTCGCGCTCCTCGGAGATCTCGCTGTAGATCGTCGCGAGGTTGACGGCGAGGCGCTCGCGCTCGCCCCACTCGCCCCAGCGGTCGAGCGAGATCGACTGCGCGGCCTGGAGCGATGTCATCCCCGCGTCGTGACAGACGCGGGCCTGCTCGTAGAGATACCCGAAGTAGGCCTTCAGCTCGCGCACCGACCCCCGGTCGGCGAGCGGCCCGTGGCCGGGCACGATCACAGCGATGTCCATCGCAAGGATCCGGTCGCACGCGGCGATCCAGTTCGAGACCGGTCCCGCCCAGGCGATCGGATGAGCACCGTTGAAAAGGATGTCTCCCGAGAAGAGCACGCGGTCGGCGGGAACGAAGGCGAGCGTGTCGCCGCGCGTGTGCGCGGGTCCCACCTCGATCAGGCGCACCTCGCGCGAACCGACGCGCAGCGCGAGCTCGCCGCTGAAGCGCTCGTCGGGGAGAACCATCTCGATGCCATCGAACTCGAAAGCGCCGAAGCAGCGCAGAAAGAACTCGCCCAGCCGGCCCATCTTCGGGGCCTGCTGCACGAGCGCGGCCATCGCCGCCGCGGGGAGCTCGACCATCTCGCCGGCGGTGCGCTCGGAGGCGACGATCCGGGCGTCGCGGACGAGCTGGTTGCCGTAGCAGTGATCGCCGTTGGCGTGCGTGTTGACGAGCGTGTCGATGCGCGCTGCGGACGGCACGGCCCGGCGCATGTCGGTGAGCATCTGCTCCGTCAGCGCGAGGTCGAACAGCGTGTCGATCAGAAGCGTCTGGCCGCCATCGGCCACGAGGCCTGCATTGCTCCAACCCCAGCCCCCGTCGGGCTGCAGGTAGGCGAACAGGCCGTCGCCCACCTCATGAAGCCCCCTCTCGTAGCGTGCCGCCATCGCTGGGCGGAACGATACGCGTGTCAGAGGTGGGCGGGGTCCGGGCCGCACCGCCCGTCGAGCTGTGCACGCCCGAGTTCAGGATCAAAACATCTCGACGAGGACTGAGCGTCCCGCTGAGCCACTCGGGTGTGAGCACCCTCACCCGTCGAGCGTGCGCAGGGTCACAGACGCACTCGTCGCCGCGTGGGACGGTGTGCCGAGAGTGGCAACGATCGAAGGGGATGGGACCGATGACCGGCTACCTCGCATACACCGCAGCGCGCGCGCAAGTCGACGACCTCCACCGCATCGCAGCCGACGAGCGGCTCGCCGCGACGGTGAGACCGCGGCGGCGGCTGCGGTTGCACATGCATCGCCGGCGCGCGCCGATTCAGCGTCCGCGCTTGGCGAGCTCAGCCTCGGCCTCGCGCGCGCGTTCGTCGTGAAGGTCGGCCTCCCGGTCGAGCTGGTCGGCGGTCGCATGATGTTGGGACGCCTCCTGCCGGGTGTCGAGGGCGCGCCCGCGGCGAGGCTTCGGCCGGCCTGTGAGGGCTAGGCTCGAGCACGAGTCCGAGCACCACGCTTCGCGGCTTCGCTGCGCTGCCGTGCTCGTCGCTTCCGCGTCTTCGCTGCCTTCAGCGCAGCGGACCGCCGCTTCTCAGGACCATCGCGCAGCCGATCCCGGATCTCGTCGACCGCGGATGAAAGATCCGCCATCGCACGGCGAGCTGGCTTCGGCTTGCCTGCGCCGTTCGTCGCTCTCGCCACGGCGTCCGCAGTCTTCTTGCGCAGTCCACGAGCTCGCAGACTCTTTGCGAACTTCCTATCCAGGTTTGCCACTGTCAACGACCTCCCTCGAGGTTGCTTGCACTTTAAGCGCTACCCCGCGTGGGGGGTGCTCAATCTGTCCCCGCGCGCTGTCACTCATGCGGTGGTCGGTTGCTTCGGGTCGGCGCGAGCGTCGAGCTGGAGCTCGCGCGCCGCGTCCGGAATGCCGGCCTTGAGCTCTCGGGTGCGCTCCCTCTCGGCGTTGAGCTCAGAGCCCAGCAAGAGCGCCGAATTCGTGATCCACATCCAAACGAGGAACGCGATGATGCCCCCGAGCGTGCCGTATGTCTTGTCGTACGAGCCGAAATTGGCGACATACAACGCGAAGGCGGCCGAGGCGAGGAGCCAGACGGCGACCGCGAACGCGGCTCCCGGGATGACCGAGCGCACGCCCCGCAGGCGGACGTTCGGCGAGGCGTAGTAGAGGATCGTGAACATCAGAATCATGAAGAGGATCAGGACGGGCCACTTCGCGATGTTCCAGATCGAGATCGCAGTGCTGCCGACTCCCAGTGGACTGGCTACCGCGCTGACAACAGGGCCGGTGAGGATCAGCGCCAGCGCGATCACGACGAGCAGGATCAGCATCAGAAGCGTGACGAACATCTGCAGCGGACGCAGCTTCCAGACCGGTCGCCCCTCGGGCGTCTCGAAGATGACGTTGGACGCGCGCGCGAACGCGGCGACGTAGCTCGACGCCGAGTACAACGCGCCGACGATTCCCACGACGAGCAGAATCCCCGACGCGCTCTTGTGGGCCGTGAGCGACTTGATCGGCCCGGCGAGGTTCTGTGCCGAGGAGGGCGAGCCGATCTTCGCGACGATTTCGGTGAGCTCCCTGGTGATCGTCCCCGGGTTTCCGACCAGCCCGACAATCGCGATCAACGCGATAAGCGAGGGAAAGATGGCGAGCAACCCGTAGTACGTGAGTGCCGCAGCCGAGTCGCTGAGGTTGTCCTCGCTGAACTCGGTGAAGGTGCGCTTGAGTGTGTGAAACAGGGACGTGCCGCGGTCGCTGCCTGCGGGAGCGAGGTCCTTTCTCGGTGCTCGCCCGATGTCCGTGTGACGGTCTGTCGTGGCCATCCACCGCTCCTTTCAAACGCGTGTCAGTTGTGCGACCCATCCTCTGATGTGAGCTGGTGGCCCGATCGAGGAGGCCGAGCAGAAGATCGTGGTGGGGAGGCGCCGCATTCGGTGCACTCCAGTGGCGCACTCATCCGCGACGAGAAAGTTGCCTCCTCTCAAGAAGAGTTACCACGTTGCGCCCCCGTCAAACCTCCGGCGCCTGCGACCGGGGCGTGGCTCATGGCGGGACGACTGGCGGGCTCAGCGATGCCGCTCGATGAGCAGCCGTGCCATCTGCTTGCCTCGCTCGGCGGCCTGTGCGTCGCCCTCGGCTGCGGCCACGATCGAGCCCTTCATGAGGATGTGCCAGGAGCGAGCGAACGACTCCGTCTCGCGCAGACCGGCCCGATCGGCGAGGCGTCGCACCATCGCACGGATCTGCTCGAGATGCCACACGCTGGCTTCCCCGGCCGGGTGCGACGGGCCCATCTCGAGCAGGACGTTGATGAACGAGCAGGCCTCGAAGTCGTCCCGGCGGAACCAGCCCCCGAAGACGTCGAAGATAGCGAGCAGTTGCCCCTCCGGATCAGGGGCGCGAGCGAGGGCGCCGGCTTCGACGAACTCCTTCGTCCAGCGCTGTTCGCGCAGGTCCAGGAACGCGAGCGCCAGCTCGTCCTTCGAGGAGAAATGCCGGTAGAGCGTCGCCGTGGCGACGTCTGCACGCTCGATCAGCTCATTGACACCGACCGCTCTGATCCCGCGCTGCGAGAACAGCTCGTAGGACGCATCGAGGATCCGCTCCCGAGCGCTGGCCCCGGTCCCGGCCGCCCGCAGGCGGTTGTCAGGCATGAGTAGGAGACTACTAGCAGTAGAGAAAATCCTCGCTTTCTGATAGAAAGAGCATTCTCTCCGCCGCAACGGCCGGGAGACAGCCCGCGTACCCGACGGATCGGAGCGAACCGTGAAATCCATGGAAGCAGTCCGGCCCCCCGCCACACAGGTCGGGAGCGATGCTGAATCGCAGCGGCTCGCGCCGCTGTTCCGCCGGGCGCAGCACGACGGCGACCTCGCCGCTCGCGAAGCGCTCGTGAAGCAGTTCCTGCCGCTGGCTCGCAAGCTGGCGCGCCGGTACGCACAGACCTCAGAGCCCTACGAAGACCTTGTGCAGGTGGCGAGCCTCGGCCTGCTGAAAGCGATCGACCGGTTCGAGCCTGACCGGGGCGCGAGCTTCCCGGCGTTCGCCATCCCGACGATCCTCGGTGAGCTCCGGCGCTACTTCCGCGACAGCACCTGGTCGGTGCGCGTTTCGCGGACAGCCAAAGAACGCGGCCTCGCCGTCGCTGACGCGACGGAGCACCTCACCGACGTTCACGGCCGGCCGCCGACCGTCCCGGAGCTTGCGACGTATCTCGAGCTCAGCTTCGAGGAAGTCCTAGATGGGCTGTTCGCGAGAAGGGCCTACTCCGCGCAGTCGCTCGACGCACCGGCGGCATCGACCTCGGAGGACGGGGACTGCACGCTCGGTGACACGCTCGGCGCCGAGGATGACGCGTACGCCCTGGTCGACGATCGCACCGCCGTGGCCGAGGCGCTGAGCTCGCTGCCGGAGCGCGAACGGGACATCCTGCGGATGCGTTTCCTCGAGGAATTGACGCAGAGCGAGATCGCCGCGCGGGTCGGCGTCTCCCAGATGCAGATCTCGCGTGTGCTCCAGCGCTCACTCGAGCAGCTGCGTGGGCTCGCGGGAGTCACCCAGGCCTAGCTCGGCTCGGCCGAAGCGGCTGACGGAGACCCAACTCGAGATCGACGGACACGGGGCGGGGGCGGATGCCTCAGCCCCCCGACGATCGGCCGGTCTCCTCTTCTGCGGCGTAGCGCTCGAGGGCTGCCTTCATCGTCGCGAGCGCGTTCCACGCGGTCGGGAACCCGGCATAGACGGCCACCTGGCGAACCACTTCGCGGATCTCCGCCTCGGTCGCGCCCTGCCGGCGCGCGGCCTGCACGTAGACACCGAGCTGCAGTTGCTGTCCGAGCGTTGCGAGCATCGCGACCGTGCACAGCGCCCTTGTCTTCGGGTCCAGACCGTCGCCTGCGTAGACCTCGCCGTAGACGAACTCGACGATGTACCTGTGCAGCTCCGGGTCGAGCTGCTCGAGGTACTCGCGTCCGCGCTCGAGGTTCTCCGCGCCGACGAAACGTGCCATCACGTCCGGCCCGGGCTCACTCATCTGAGCCGCGCTGGCCGGAGATGTATGCCTGCGGGTCGAACGCGACGCGTATCCCCGTCGATGCGAACTTCCCGACGACCTCACCGTCGGCGAGCACGTCAGCCTCGGTCCACACCAGACGGCCACCGGCGCGGACGACCTTCGCCTCGGCACGAAGTCGCTCGATCTTCTTCGCGTTCACCGGGCGGATGAAGCGCGCGAAGATGTCGATCGTGGTGATCGCGCTCTTCTGCATCTCCTCGTCGCTCAGGATCGTGGTCGTCGCGGCCGCCATCGCGGCGTCGGCGAGCGCTGTGGCGACTCCACCCTGGATGACGCCGAGCGGATTGCCGAGATCCTCGCGCGCGGGCATCTCGTAGACGGCCTCACCGCGGGCAAAGTCGACGAGGTGCATATCCAGCGTCTGGGAGACCGGCGAGCGCAGCTCGCCTGCCCTCGTCTGCTCCATCAAGCGATCGACGAACTCGTAAGCCATGCAAAACCTCCGGAATAGCACTCGCCACGCGCGAGTGAGTCGCCATCCAGTACCCCGTGAGAGTCCGTCGAACCAAACGCGCGCGTGGCCCGGCCTCAGCCGCCGGTTTAGGGCGTCACATCGCCGTCCGCCAGGGTTGGGTACGATACGTCGGCCGTGAGCGGGGATTCCGAGCGGGGAGCGGCGTGGATGCGGGGATCGAAGGTGGCTGTCATCGCGGTGACCGTGTTGTGTCTGGCGCCCAGCTGCGCCGCGGCTGCGACGACACCGTTCGAACTGTCCCCGGCCGGGCAGTTCCACCCGATGGTGCCAGGCGAAGTGTTCTCATCCTTCCTGTCGGTCGGCGGAAAACTCTTCGGTGGCCCGATGACCGTCGAAACGCATCCGGGGACGATCACCTGTTCGGGCGTTGGCAGTTATGCCGGCCTGACGGGGACGCTCGAGACCAACAATCTCCCGACCGACAGTGTCGAGATGAACACGCCGTTCGGCATCCTCGACGGCACGGAAAACTGCTCCAATACCTCCGCGCTCGGAAGCAAGGCGGTCGTGCACCTGCAGCCCCGCAAAGCGATCCTGAGCTTGAGCGGCGTCGAAGGGAAGGCGGAACTCGAAGCCGCATCGCCCGAAGAACCGATCCTGCTCGAAGTCGCCTACTCCGGGGGCGTCAACTGTTTCTACGCCGCGCAGAAGTTCGCCGGAGCCCTCAAGCTCGAACCGACGGGTGGCAACTCGGCAATCGAAGAAGACGGCTACAGGCAGCTGAACATCGAATTCGAAAACCAGAGGATGGAACCGGCCACGGTCCTGTCTCCCGAATGCCCCGCCGAAGTCTCCGTCACCACGCCGTTCGGCTTCCAGGGAACATGGACAGGGGAAAACACTGGCGGTCGCTTCATCTGGGGCCGCATCGCGCGACCCACCATCGCGAAACTCGCACCAGTCAAGGGCGGGGCCGGCGGCGGCACCACCGTGACGATCACCGGCACGAACTACACGGAAGTCGCGGCCGTCCACTTCGGCGCCGTCGCCGCAACCAGCTTCACGGTCAACTCGACCACGTCGATCACGGCCACCTCGCCCGAAGAGCCGGTGGGCAACGTGAACGTGACCGTGACGAACCCGGGTGGCACGAGCGGCGGCTCCCATCGCTACAAATTCGCCCCCGTCATCAATTCGGTGAGCCCCAACTCCGGGCCCGCGACGGGCGGGACGAGCGTCAGCATCACCGGGGTGGGTTTCGCGCCCGGCGCGACGACGATCAAGTTCGGGTCGACGCTCGCGGCCTCGGTCGAATGCACCTCGAGCACGTTCTGCACGGCCGTCACGCCGCCGCACGCGGCCGGGAAGCCGAACGTGACGGCGACCGTGAACAAGATCGCCAGCCTGACGGGACCGCAGGACCGGTTCACCTTCTTCTAGCGAGTCGCTCCCCGCCCGCCCGGCCCTCGTCGAGGTCTCGATAGAACGTGACCCGCCGCGTCACGCCCTGCTCCCATGCGAGCACGGTCGCGCCTTTCAGCCGGATCTCGCCACGGGTGCCGATCGAGCGCCCGCGGCGGTACGCCGCGCTGGCAGGCCGATGGCGAAGTTCGGGTGTTCGCCGTCCCGAAGCTTGACGGCGTTGGGCGGCTTGGGTTGTGGAAGGTGCGCGCCGCCGATGCACCGATGTCTACTGGACCGTAGTCATCGGTTGGTAGGGCTTTGCAGCAGCGCGCCCGAGAGGATTCGAACCTCTGACCTTCGGTTCCGTAGAGCGCTTAGTGCGTTTCCACACAAGCTCTATACGCGCTCTAAAAGCGCCGGTTAGCAGGACTTTCGTTCTACGCGCGCTCTACGCAAGATCGAGGCGCGCTGCCCCTGGCAAGGGCAAAGCAAGGGCGCGGCCCAGCAGATGCGCTGCGTACGCCCTTTTTCGACCGGCATCCCCTGTACGGTGAGCAGAAATGTCTGTCGCAAATGGCGCAAGCGCGCCCGAGTTCAAGGTCACGATCAAGGGCGACGGGGTCGATGTCGCTAAACAGGTCGATGCCGAGACGGCCAAGGAGATCATTGCCCTGCTTATGGGCGGTGGCTCCCCCGCGTCGACCGCAACGGCAGGTGCTAGACGAAAACGGACGGCCAGCGCGCGGCAGTCCAAACGATCCTCTTCCGGCGCGCCCAAGGTCAAACGCAAAGCTGGGCTCCCTGGCGTCGTCAAGGATCTCAGTATGCGACCGAAAGGCAAGAAGAGCTACGCCGACTTCGTCTCCGAAAAGCAGCCGAAGACACATCAGCAGAAGCAGGCCGCAATCCTCTACTGGCTACGTGAGTACGGCGGCGTGTCTGAGGGCATCACGCTCGATCACGTCAACACTTGCTACATCGAGGCACATTGGCCTCGGCCAGCGAACCTTGAGAACGCGATCTCCGTCACCGCTAAGCAAAAGGGCTGGATTGACTCGTCCGACAAGACCAACATCAGGCTGACGACGCGCGGCGAGGACGAGGTCGTACACGGCCTGCCGCCCACTCCCAAGCAGAAGAAGTAGCTCATGGCGGACCTCCCGTCCCTCGTCCCTGAGGACGCGTTTAAGGATCTTCCAAAGCGTCTCAAGAGGGAACTGCTGGACGCGTTCGGCAAGATCGTCAAGAACTACGCGGAGCGCCGATGGGAGCCGAGCGAGCTCAACGGCGGAAAGCTGTGCGAGGTCGCCTACTCGATCGTCAAGGGCATGGCCGACGGCTCGTATCCACCGCGTGCGTCGAAGCCGAAGAACATGGTGGATGCGTGTAGGGCGCTTGAACGAACGCCTGGGGGTTTGCGTTCCACATGCATCCAAATCCCAAGAATGATCGTCGCACTTTACGAGGTCCGCAATAACCGAGGCGTCGGTCACGTCGGCGGCGACGTTGATCCGAACCACATGGACGCGGTTTGCGTCCTGCAGATGTCGAAGTGGATGGTGGCCGAGCTGGTACGCATCCTGCACGACCTCCCAGTCGATGATGCCGCCGCGGTGGTTGACGCGCTGGTAGAGCGCGAGACGCCTCTGATTTGGCAGATCGGCGACAAACGCCGCGTGCTAGATCCCGCGCTCAGTTCCAAAGACAAGGCGCTCGTACTACTACATGCCACAGCAGGCCAGATGGATGAGCGCGACCTCGTCGACTTCGTCGAGCACAGCAACCCGAGCGTCTTCCGTAGGGACGTACTCCGGCCCGCCCACAAAGCCAAGCTAATCGAGTACGACCAATCAGCCAGGACGGTCACAATCTCGCCCTTGGGGGTCGAACACGTGGAGCGATTGCTGGCCCGTCGCGAGGCCGCGAGCTAGGGTTAGCCCTCACAGCTTGACGCCGGTGTCCCGATTCTCGAACGCACGCATCCAGACCGTCTGGGTGTCCTGTAGGACCATGACCCATTCGTCGTACTCACGCTCGTCAGCAACCGACAGCGCCGCCTCGTACGCGGGCGTGTAGGCGTAGAACCACGCGAGCCCTGCGCGCCGGAACAGCTCTAGTGCCTCGCGGAATATCTCGAGCGGAGTAGGAGCGCACTCGTGGGCAGGCGGGCAAAAAGAAGCGGTGACTAGCCGCCCAGAAAGGTCCCGCCTGCCCACGACTACGCGCCCGGTCCGAACCAGCGGCAGCGTTTCGCCGCCCTGAGTGCCGAGATGGCCTGGTCCGGCTCTAGGTCGAAGATGCTGTCGAGGTCGCCGCCGGGCGGGATGGCTGCCAGGAGTTCTTCCAGGCCACCCCATTCCCGGCGGCGTGCCTCTCGTTGAGCGTCGAGGCAGGCAAGCGCAAGCTGCTCGTCCTCCGGGGAGATGGTGCGCAACAGCGCCATGTCGTGGTGCCGCATCAGCCGTGCCGTCTCGGGGTACATGCCGGCCGCGAAGTCTGGGGCGACGTCGAGCGCCTTGATCGCGACGCGTAGCCGCTCTGCGCGTAGCTCTGCCTGCTCGGTACTCACGGCGGGTCCAGGGCGTCGGCGAACGCGGCCACTATGTCCCTCAGCGGAACCCCGCTCGCCAGCGCCTCATTCGCGAGTGCCGCCGGGAGAGCGTCTACCACCTCTCCGATTTCGTCGAGCTGAGCCTTGTTGATGTGCTGATAAGGCCACGTTCGGTCGATCAGCGTGTCGAGCAGTTCTGGCACGTCGGCGAGCGCAGGTTCGGCAGCAAGCCGCCAGTACCGGCTCGCCAGCGTCGCGACCGTGGCCTGGCCCATCAGCCTATTTGCCCTTCGGCTTTGGCGGCCAGACTTTCCCTTTGCCCGGCGATTTCGTACCGCTCGGGGTGTTGATCTTGAGGCCCATTGCAGTCCTTCCGTTGGTTAGCTGACGATGCGGCTGTGCTGCCTGCCTTCGCGCGCAGCGGCTACCCGCTGGCGCTCCTGCGGACTGAGCAGCGAGTCGGGGTAGGCGTCCTCGGGCTCGGCCGTGCTGGCGGTTGTCTCTGTGCGCAGCCCGAGCTTGCCCAAGAACGCGCGGCAGCCCGCCGGGTCGGCGTCGTAGGCGGTGGCGTAGTGCTTACGCATGCCCTCGCTGATGACGCCGGCATGTACCGCGTTGTCGAGCAGCGCTTCGCGGTCGAGGAAGCCCTGCGCCTTGGCGGCCGTCGCGTCGCTGATCTTCGGCGCTGATGCCTTGGCGGTTCTGCTCGGACGACCAGCCATGCGGTCCGCCGGAGGACCGCTGTACCGCTTTGAGGCTGCTCCGAGGTCTAGCGATAGCCGGGGCATCAGAGCACCCCCGGTCCCAGGTCGCGGAGTTGGGCGTTGGCAGCGGCAACCTCGGTCTCGGACAACTGCGCCGGGGTCATGTACTCGTCCTCCGTCTCGCGGCTCGCGCCGTCACCGATGAAGTTGGCGTCCTCCGCGACCGTACCGTCGGCGTAGGCAGCCACCATGAACCGCTGCGATTCGCGTGCCTGCTCCACCAGATCAGTCGAGCGCGGCTGCGGGATGATCGAGTACGGAATGTGCGCGGCTGGGAACTGCGCCGCGTCACCGCCCGTCAGGTCCACCCAGTAGCCGAGCCGGTAGTTCGCGCCTTTCTTGCGCTCCACCGCGAGCATCTGCTGCCGCAGCTGGGCGTACTCGGCCTCGACGTCTGCCTCTTCACCTTGAAGCTGCCCCAACCACGCCTCGCGCTTCTCCACGATGGTCGCCACGCAGACGTTGACGTGCTCGATGTACGCGGCCAGCGCCGCGTGTGAGCGCTCCTTGGCCTGCGCGAGCTCAGCCTTGACCTGCTCGTCAGGCTCCCCGTCGGGGACATGTGCGCCCGACAGGAACGCGTCGCGCATGCTCAGCTCGCGCGCCTTCTTGCCGTCCTTGACGCGGCGTTCGATGGCGGAGACGTTCGCTGTCTCGGCCTTCCACGCGTCGCGGATGCGTTCGTGCTCCGTGCGAAGCTGCGTCAGCTCGGGGAACACGTCCACTGGCGGCAGCCAGTCGTCTCGAAATACCGCCGCAGCGGTCTCTTCCCCGCTGATCCGTGCGTGTCTGGCGGTCTCTGTCACTGTTTACCTCCAAGTTGGGGTTGCTCCCGGTCTGTCACTAACCGTACCTCCGCTCCGAGTATGCGGTTCATCTAGCTTGCGCGTAGGCGTGAAGTTGGAAACATGACTGTGTGAAGTCACCAGTAACCTTCGGAGCATGATTACTCCTGAGCAACGCGACCGCGTACCACTATGCGGTGCCAAAAAGAAGAACGGGGAGCTGTGCCGCGCCTTCGCTGGCCAAGGCACCAATCACCCAGGCGTGGGCCGCTGCTCGTTTCATCTCGGACGGTCGCAGACCCACTCAAAGCACGCCGTCACGCTAGAGGCCAAGCGCAGGATGGTCACGCTTGGCGAGCCGGTCGAGGACATCACGGCCATCGGGGCGCTGCTGTCGGAGCTGTACGCCAGCGCTGGGCATGTGGCCTGGTTGCGAGGAGCGATAGCTGATTCGACGCCGGAATACCTCGGCACGATTGAGGGCCAAGCGATCGTGCGGCTGTACGACTCCGAGCGCGACCGCAAGACACGCATAGCGAAGATGTGTACTGAGGCTGGCGTGGATGAGGCGACGGTGCGCGTGGCGGAAATCCAGGTCACGCTCATGGGCGAAGCGCTCGCCAAAGCAGCCGACACAGCCGGACTGAGCGAGCCCATGCGCAGACGGCTAGGCACAGCGCTGCGCTTGGAGCTGGAAGGCGTGCAATACAGGGGCGCTGCACCCGCGCTCCCCGGCTAACCGGCCCGAGCCAAACGAGAACCCTGGTCGCTCGCAAATAGGCTAAGCTTGCCCGCGTAGCATCTGTCGTGTGCCGCTCTGAGAGTTCCCGGACGAAGACGAAGCCGGGTAATCACCGGCATCGCCCACCGGAGGTAGCGCGAGCCGGGGGCAGGGAGATTCTCCTGGGA
>DATAYP010000010.1:0-4514 GCA_036272475.1 Solirubrobacteraceae bacterium
GGCGTCGGATCGCTGCAGATCCCGAGAATTTTCGCGCGGCCGACGAGCCGATCGGCCTCAAGGAGGGTGAACACGGACCCGACGGTCACCGACCGCGGTAGCTCGTGGGGCATCAGCACCCAGGCGCGCGCGATCCCTTGCTCGCCGGGGGCGAGCGCTGAACCGTGCTCCAGGACGACGATCGCGTCGTGCGCGACCGGTTCGATGCCACGCCGGCGCTGCGCGATATCCGTCGAGGACCGGTCGGCTGCGGCCGCCGCGATCCGAGGCAGCGAGATCGAGCGACAGGCGCAGCACCAAGCTCCGCGGCACGCGCGTGCGGCGCCAGACGAGGTCGGTGCCTGAGTCGGCTGGCGCCGGAGCGGGGTTCGGCGCGGTGCCAATGAGCGTGTAGCCGAGCCGCCGGGGGACACCGCCGCTCGCCTTGTTGGCCTCGTCGTGGCGGATCTCAACAGCGCGCACATCGGGCACCGCGAGAGCGGCCTCGGTTAGTAGCCGCGCTGCACGTGTCGCGAGCCCATGGCCGCAGAACGCGGGATGCAGCCAGTAGCCGACCTCCAGGACCCCAGCCGCGTCCGCGCGGACGTCGAGGCTGCACCCGCCGGCGACGCGCTCGCCGATGAATACCCCCAGCAGCACCGACCCGCCGCCCTGCCACGCGCGCTCCGACTCAGCGATGAGCACGCGCCGAGCCTCGATCGAGGCGCCCCCGTGATCGAGCCATGCCACCCACGGTCGCAGATGCGACGAGCTCTCGGCCATGACGGCGTGCAACGCCTCCGCGTCGCCGGCCACCCAGCGCCGAAGGACCAGCCCGCCCTCTTCCATCCGCTCCGGAAGCATCAACCGATCAATCATCCCCAGTTCTGAGACTGCGGTGACCCTCGTCGCCCGGTCCCGTTCGGTGTTGGCGTCGCCGCCACGTCGAGCGGCCGTCCGCGTGCCCCGCTGCAGCGCTCGCCAGCCCTCGACGCCTGCTTCGGACGAACGGCGCGCAGAAGCAGGTGTGACACCAGAGCACTCCTCGAGCGGCAGAGGGGCGGTCTGGCCGGAGCTGCCAGCGGGCCCCAGAATTGTGCGCCGGAGACAATCCGCGGTCCCGCACGGCGGGGTGCGTGCCAGCGCCGCGGGGACCTGCCATCGGGATGCGCGGAAGACCGTAGGGTCTGAGCTTCCCCCGAGATGAGCGCTCAACGCAGGTGCGTCAGCGCCGACCTGAGAGCCTGCCTTCCGCGCGTTGCAGGGCAGTCAGCGGTATGCCGGAGGTGCCCGTCGCGGGATCAGAGCAGGGCTCCCGGCCGATGCGATCATGGGTCCGAGAGCAGCGGTCGGCACCGCCGGATCACTCGGCCGTTACCGGGCTTCGTTGGTGCCGGCTTGGGCGAAGCGGATCACCGTGTCCACGAGCTTGAGCAGGTCGGCGGCGTTCGGGTGAGCTGCTAGTGCCTGGGCTTCGTCGCTTTCGTAGAGCTCGCGCAAGCCGGCGACTGCGGTCAGCGCCGCGAGGCGTGGGATCAGGCTGTTCGCGGATCGGCCGAGGTCTTTGCCGATCGCCTCGGCGAGAACACGCTCGAAGGGGTAGTAGCCGGCGCGGGCGCGGCCACGAAGCTCGGGCTCTGTGGTGATGATGTTCGCTCGCAGGGCGCGCCGCTCCCAGAAGCTTCCGTCCAGGTCGGACCCGTTTGTCTCAGCTTCGGTCATTGTGGTCGCCATCCAGTCGCGCAGTGCTTCGAGTGCCGATTCGTGCGGTTCTCGCGCGGCGAGACGCTTCTTCAGGCTGTCGAGCGTGAACGGCTCGGCGTCGAAGAGCATTTCCTCCTTGGCGGGGAAGTGCACGGTCACGGTTCGGGGTGCGACGTCGGCGCGCTCCGCGATGTCGTTGATGGTCGTCTCGCGGTAGCCGCGCTCGGCGAACAGCTCCAGGGCGGCTGCTTGGATCGCCTGCCGGGTCCGTCGCTTCCGTCGCTCCTGTCGATCAGTGGGCTCTGTGGCCATAGAACTATCCTACTTGACAGGCAATATTACTATGTTAGTATTATTGCTAATCTAGTATCAAAGGAGGAACGATGCCCGGCTTCATCTCCAACACCCCACTGGCCCGCGATCTGATCCGCGTCGGCGAGGAGGCGATCGCTCGTGAGGACGACGCCGCGCTCCGCGCTTACTTCGCGGAGGATTACGTCTTCCACGGACCTGGCGGCGACCTGGGCTTCGACGAGCTCCGCGCCTACTTCGCCTCGTTGCGCGCCGCGTTCGGCGATCTGCGACTCGTCCGTGAGCAGATCATCGTCGACGGCAACTTCCTCGCGGCGCGCACCACGTTCTCCGGCGAATTCACCGGCGTGTTCACCTACTCGCCGATCGGCCCCGTCGAGCCCACCGGCCAGCAACTCGAGTGGGAGGTAATCGGCACGTTCAGGTACAACGACCACGGGCGACTGGCCGAGGAGTGGGTGCAGACCGACTACCGCAGCCTCCTGACCAAGCTCGGCGTCACCACGACGGAGTCCGCGTAGCGGGAGGTCATAGCAATGCTCACAACGCCTGAAGATGAGGACATCCGGCCAGCAGTAGCCACGCGCCAACCGGCCTCCGACCGACCACCACCGGGCGGAGACGTCACGTACTTCGTTGATGCCCGCGGACAACACGGATCTCTGCCAGATCCGGATCGGGGTGCCACCCCCCGACCAACATCGGGGTCGACTCGCAGCAGCCTTCGACGCCCACTCATAGTGCTAGCCATCGGCACGTTCGCCATCGGCACGGACGCCTTCGTGATCGGCGGCGTGCTGCCAGCGGTCGCTCGAAGCCTCCGTGTCTCAACAAGCTCGGCCGGTCTGCTCGTCACAGCCTTCGCTGTTGCCTACGCACTCGGCGCACCGATCCTTGCCGTGGCTGGCGCGCGCCTTGCTCGGCGAGCACTCCTGGTATCGGCCCTGACTATGTTCGTTGCGGCCAACGTGCTCGCTGCGGCGGCACCCAGTTATGCCATGGTCATAATCGCTCGCGTCATCGCCGCGCTCGCCGCCGCTGCATTCGTGCCAGCCGCCTCAGCTGTCGCAAGCTCGCTCGCCCCGAAGGAGTATCGCGGCCGGGCCCTGGCTACAGTCGTCGGAGGGATGACCGTCGCCCAGGTCGTCGGCGTCCCGTTCGGCGCGTTCGTCGGCGCGACCCTTGGCTGGCGATACACCTTCATCTTCATCGCCGCTCTCGGCGCGGCAGCAGCCCTCGCGGTTCGACTGTGGCTACCGCCCGTCCAATCGCCCGCTCCGGCCTCACTCGCCCAGCGCCTGAGTGTCGCCGTGCGCCCGTCCACCTGGCCATTGCTTCTGCAGACGACCCTGGCGATGGCGGCAGGTTTCAGCGTCTTGACCTACATCGGCCCCGTTCTGAGTCAGGCAGCGGGCTACCACGGTGCCACGATCAGCATGGCGCTCCTAGTGTTCGGCGTCGCCTCGGTGGCCGGCAGCACCCTCGGCGGCCGGCTCACCGACCGCTTCGGTGCAGTTCCCGTAGTCGTGGGGGGTCTCGCGGCGCTCACCATGGCGATGCTGGCGATCAGCGCCACCGCTGCAGCGTCGGCAGGCTGGCCAGCACTCCTCGCCCTCGCCACCTGGGGCCTGGGCGGCTGGACCTTCCCACCCTCTCAGCAGCACCGCCTGATCGCGACAGCACCCAACGACGCAAGCGTCGTGCTCGGCCTCAACAGCTCCGCGATATACGCCGGTGCCGCTATCGGGGGCGCAGTCGGCAGCCTCGTACTACCCGCCGGAGCCACCCTCATCCCCGCCGCCGCAGCCGGCCTCGCCGCCTGCGCCATCATCTGCGTCGCGGCGCAGCACCACCTCGCGCCAGCCACCCGCCCACGAGCGCGATCCACCGATCCCTCCATCGGCGCTAGCGCTGCGATGGATCGATCTCGCTGCCCGTCCGTCGACGAACTTCGGGGGTGTCTGGGCTGAGATCCGACCCGCCGCACAAAACCGGCGGTTCCTTGAGGTCCAACGGCTGCTTGCCGGAACCAAGCGAGCGTGCCTACAACGTGGCGCGAGACTGCCGAGCAGCGGCAGCGCTCGCCGCCCGCTTGACGGATGGCTCCACCCGTGACCGACCAGCAGTCTCGTCACTGCTCGCTGCTTACGTGCCGTCCGCGCATTGCCGGGAAGCCGGCGCCGCGGCCAAGATGCTCGTCGCGGATCCAGAGCAGGTTCCGGTCCTTCCGTCCGAGCGGCCCCAAGCGGCGCTGTCGCTTAACGCCTATTGCGGCCACCCAGGCGTGGCGACCGCTTCGCACCGGCACCAGCGGTCCGCTCGATGGCGAATGCGCGATTGAATCGTGGGGGAAGCACGAGCCGAGCTGGCGGCGTTCCAGGTCGGAAGCGTCGCCCTTTGGCTGCCGCCGCCTGTAGAAGAGCAGCTCATTTGCAGCTCGCGCGGACGATCGGCAGTCCGGGCGGCTTTGGGGTCGGGTCGTGTGGGATGCTCAGCTGATGCCTACGGCGAACGTTGGA
>DATAYP010000011.1:0-141361 GCA_036272475.1 Solirubrobacteraceae bacterium
CCCCGACCGGGACTTCGCACCCGCGGCCGGCCGCCTCGACGTCTACGTCCCGCCGGGAGGCCCGTGGACGCGCGTCGACTCCCACTGCTATCCCGGTTGGGCGATCGCGCCGTTCTACGACTCGCTGATCGCCAAGCTGATCGTCTGGGCACCGACCCGGCCGGAGGCGATCGAGCGCATGGACCGCGCGCTGAGCGAGTTCCAGATCGAGGGCCGCGGCGTCAAGACGACGATCCCCTTCCACCGCCGCGTGCTGGCCGACGAGCGCTTCCGCAGCGGCGACGTCTCGACGGACTTCGTCGAGCACTTCCTCGCGGGCGAGGCCGAAGTCGCCGCGGCCTGAGGGCTGCGCCGGGCGCCGCCTCGACGCCGCGGGTGCTCAGCCCGCCGGCGGCGGGGAAGCCAGCTCCGCCGCACTCGGGACCCGATGTTCGCGGGTGAGGCCGGGAGCGTTGCGCAGCTCGTCGGGGATCTCGATCACGGCAGCAGAGAACTTGCGCGCCAGCGGCGGAGGCCCGGCGCCCGCGGGCTGCTCGGCGAACACAGTGACCGGCAGCGGCTGGTAGTCGGGTGCGACCGACCAGTTCGTCGAGCGGAACTCTCCCGCGTCCTCGATCCAGCTCAGCGAGATGAGCGGCAGCACCACGACCTTCGTCCAGATCGCGATCCACCAAACGACCCAGTACTCCACCACCGCCTCGAGGTTCGTCAGCCCCACTTTCAGGAAATGGGCGGCGATGTAGACGAGCACGAATTCGCCCACCGCCAGCGTGAACGTCAGCCACGGCGGCTGCCAGCGGATGACCAACGGGTAGAGGGTCGTGTCGAGTGCGACGCCGATCACGAAGTACAGCCCGATCAGCACGATCCATCCCTCGTTGCCTGTCACGAGCGAGATCACGGCGGCGATGATCGCCGGGACGATCAGGATCGCCCATCTGGTCTGCACGCGGCCGAGTACCGTCGGACACATTTGTGAGAGCCTCCGCTAGGCCAGCTGCTGGGTCGTTGACACGGTGCGAAGCGCCTGCGCGACGTCGCGCCCCATCGAGAACTGGAGGGCGAGCCGTGACGGGAACGATCGCTTGCGCAGCTGCTCCGCACGCGCGCAGTCCGAGACGAAGCGGCGGCCGATGTACTTGAGCCCGGCGATCGTGTCGCCGTGGGGGATCACGTTGTTCGCGATCAGCCCCATGCAGCAGAGACGCGAGTCGGGCCGGTCGAGCGCCGGCACGCCGCAGTTCGTCTGCAGCTTGATCCGTCCTTCCACGACGGGCACCTGGTAGTGCTCGATCAGCCGGCGCAGCAGCGGGATCGTCAGAACCGACTTGTTGAAGCCCGTGCCGGCCGTGATCCCTGTCACGTCCAGCCACCCTGGGTCCTCGCCGTGCCGGCTCGAGATGTGCACCCTGAGCCCTGCGCGACCGGGCTCGATCTCGTCTATGTCTCCGACGAGCGCGTCGAAGCGGCCCTCGTCGCGACCACCCTCGATCGTCGTGAGCCACTGCTTTCGCTTGGGCCGTGTCCCGCGCAGAACCTCGCCGAGGAACTGGATGCGCTGCTCGAACGGCATCGACACGTATGCGTCGATCCCGATCGACTCGAACAGGCAGCGCGGCACGTTGAGATCCTGCGTGTCCGGCTCGGGGTTGCGGGTGAGGGCCAGGGCCGAGCCGCCGGCGTCGAGGATGTTCGCCCACTCGTTCACCGACGCGATGCCTGCGCCGATCACGATGTAGCGGCCCCCCTCGGAGTACTGCTTGGGTTCGTACGCCTGGACGATCCTGTCGGCCAGCACGGGGTCCTGGCGGGCCTTCGCGAGCACCGGCGGGAACGACAGGGGGCCGTGCCCGGGCGCGAGCATCACGTGCTTGGCGCGTCCGATGAAGTTCGCCTGCTCGTCATACAGGACGAAATGCGGCATCGGGTGCATCTCACGCTGCACCCAGCCGACCCGTGTCGGCACGCGCACGTCCTCCCAGGAGGTGCGTTCCTTGACGATCGCAGCCTCCGTGAGGATCTCCGCCACGCCCGGGTTGTACTTGCGCCGGATCGACCGCCACAGCGCCGCCGGCGAGCGGCGCGACCAAGCGTCGAGCTGGGCGAACGTCGGCCAGTCGGGTGCCAGGAAATGTGACTCCGACTCGGAGCGCAGCACGGTCTGACCGAGGTTGTAGGCGAACTGCTGGTAGGTGCCAACTGGGTTCTCACTCGGCCCGAAGATCGCTATTTCGTCGTTGGTGAAACCGAGATAGCGCGCCGTACAGTGCACGATCAGCGACCCGAACCCGTCGCCCACAACAGCTACCACCGAATCACGCGGTGCAGAGGCCCCCACAGGGCGCAGCGTACAGGTGAGCAAACCACCTTGCAAGCCGATCGTCGGCGCCCCGCTGCGTCGCCGGGAAGGGTCGTGAACGCCGGGAGGTGGGAGCGATGCATCTCGCGGTATGCTCGCGCGGTGGCGGGGGACGACCTGACGCTTGAAATCGTCGAAGGGCCAGGGGCCGGGCAGCAGCTGGCGCTCGCGCAACCGGTTGTCCTCGGTCGTGCTCCCGACGCCGATCTCGTCCTCGAGGACGGTGAGGTCTCACGCCACCACGCGCGGGTCAGCCCGTCGCCGGAGGGTTACGCGATCGTCGAGGACCTCGACTCCGCAAACGGGACCTTCGTGAACGAGAACGAGGTGCAGGGGGCCGCGCGGATCGACCCTGGAGACGAGCTGCTGCTGGGGGTGACGCTGATGCAGGTTCGCAGCCGCCAGCAGGTGGCCGACCAGCCGTCCGCGGTGCGCGCGGTGCCCCCGCCGCTCGCGACGGCCCCCCGAGCTCCCGACTACGTGAACCCCGAGCTGCTTCGCGCCGAGGCCGCGCCGCCTCAGCCGAGCCCGGCGTCGCCGGCGCTCGAGAAGTACCTCGACACGCGTGTCCGCCGCCGCGCGCAGCTCGCGCCGCTGGCGATGTTCGTGCTGGTGGCCCTGGCGCTGATCATCTACTTCGCGCTTCACTAGCGGCGACTTCGCGCTCCACCAGCCGCGCACGATGGAGGCCTCCCGAGCGTCACAACTGCCGTCCGCCGCGCGCCGCCGGCGGCCCTCGCCGCACCGTGCGCCTCAGCGCACGGCGAAGTAGATCACGAGCGCGATCGCGACCAGCACGACGGTGCTGAAGGAGAGGACCGCCGGGACCCACGAGCGCGAAGCGAGTCCGCGTTTGCGCCGCCGCGTGGGCGGGCTGAAAGCACCCACCGCCGCTGACGGTGGTGACGGCTGTGCCGTCGCGCTCGCGGCCGGGGCCGCGTCGGGAACGGGCCGTGCCCGCGTGTAGTCGTCCGGTTGCTGCGAGGCGTCCGTCGCCGCGGGCACCTCCGATGCGCGGGTCGCCTGTGCGAGGTCGGCCGGGACGTTCCTCGCCCGTGTCACCTGCGGGTCGGCGATCGCGGGTTGCTGGCCTGCGAGCCGCGTGACCTGCGGATCGAGCGGGCCGGAGGGCTTCGCGTCCGGGATGTCCCGCACCCGGGTCCGATCGACCGGCAGCACACCCTCGACGGCGAGCACCGTGGTGCCGAGCCTTATCTCGGCGCCACCGCCGACGCGGGTCGGAGCGTCGATTCTCTCTCCGTCGACGAAGGTACCGTTCGAGGAGCCGAGGTCCTCCACCTCGAGCGCCCCGGGCAGCGGCCGCACGGCCGTGTGCCTGCGCGAGATTTCGGCGTCGTCGATCACGAGGTCGACGTTCTCCCGGCCGATCACGATCTCCTCAGCCACACTGATCGTGTGCCCGGCGAGTGGCCCGTTCGTGACACGCAGCCGGCCCATGCATGCGCAGCGTACAGTCAACACTTCCCCAGTGCAATGAGCGGCGCCCGTGTCGCTGTTCTGCATCGCCGACCGCAAGCTCGATAGAGTTTCCGCGTGAGCACATCGGTCGCTCGTCTGGAGGTGGTTGCCGGTAAGGCGGTCGGCATGTCGATCCTCGTCGAGGACGAACTGCTGATCGGGCGCCAGACGGATGGGGCCGGCAGGCTGGCCGAGGACGAAGAGATCTCCCGGTCCCACGCGCGCGTCACGCTGGACACGAGCGGCTTCTGTGCGATCGAGGACCTCGGATCCACGAACGGGACCTTCGTCAACGGCTTGCGTATCTCCGGCCCGACTACCGTTTCCGAGGGTGACACGATCGAGCTCGGGGCGACGACGCTCGCCGTGCGCGAGCTTCCCCAGCCGTCGCGCGTGGAGGCGCCTGCCGCCGGCAGGCAGGCGACCGTTGTCCCAGTTTCGTCGCCCGCGGACGAGGAGCCGGCGTTCGCCGGCGGCCCTGCGGGCGAAGCGGAGCAGGCCTCGCCGCCGACCGATCTATCCTCCTCCGCCCCCGAGCGCGTCGAGCTGGATGAGGTCGACGCAGGGCCGGCCGAGCTGCCGCCCGAGGAGGCGCCGCCTGCTTTGGCGATTCGGCTCGAGGTCGACTTCGCGGGGCGCGAAGCCCGCGTCGAGCTCGACGGCGCGTCGGAGCCGATGCGGCTCCAATTCGACGACGGCGTCTGGCGCGCCGTCTCGCCGAGCGCGGACTGAGCGCGCGTCAGCGGGGCGGGCAGCCCGTGCGGGAGCGCCGGCTCGCACCGTCGGCCGCGAGCTGAGCGTTCGTCTCAGCCGGCGCCGGTCTCCTCGCGGACGTTGAACTTCAGCGACACCGACTCGGCCATGCACTCACGTAGAGGCTTGGCCAGGTCTCGATGCTCTTGCTTGCTCTCCCAGTTGCGGAAGTGCTCGAGTGTCTTCCACTCGCTCGTGATGAGCCATCTCTCCGGGTCGTCGTCTGATTGGCATACCTGGTCGAGCAGGTGACCGTCGACGCCGTCGGCGACGAGGTGGCGGATCTGCTCATACGCGTCGAGGAACGCGTCCTGCATCCCCGGCTTCAGCCGGATCAGGAACACGACGCGCCCCTTCATGCTGGGTGGTCAGACGTCGACGGTGACGAGGAACTCGCGGAGCTTGCCATCGTCGGTCACGTCCATGTTCCAGTGCCCCGGCATGTCAAGACCGCCCCAGTCGTAGAGCTGGAGCTCGGCCTGCACGCGCCCGTTGGTGTCCTGCTTGACGCCCTGCAGCTCGAAGCGCACCGTGGGAGGCATGCGGTTTAGAGGCGCCGCGCAGGCCATGCCGTGGAAGGTGTCGTTGATCCGCACATGGATGTCATCGGCGCACCACGCTCCGATCAGGTCGGCGTCCCCGGTACGGAAGTATTCGTTGAAGACCTCGGCGAACTCGGTGAAGATGCGGCCCTGACGGGTCTTCGCCACCGCCGGGTCGACCTCGAGGTCCGGCTCGTCCGGCGCCGAGAGGATCACGAGCTCGGAGATCAGCTGCTCGTCGTTGAACTGCGTCTCCTGCCAGCCCCACAGCGTCCGGGGCCCGCCTCCCGCGGTCGGATCGCCCGGACGCGACTGGCCACCGCCCTTGACAGCGCGAATCGTGTACACGCGCCCGTCCTCGATCTTGTACGGCCGCTGTTCGACCGATCTCGGAGCCTGCTCGCCCGTTCCCGCGGGGAGCAGGTGGCGCCACATCACCATCGCCCGATCCAGCCCATCCGATTCGTGTGTGAACGAGAAGGTGCACTCGGGTATCGCGAACCAGTTCATCACGAACGGCCCGAACTCTCGCGACTTCACGACCTGCCCATGCTCGGTTACGAGCTCATCGACCCAAGACTCGACGTCCATTCCGACCTACCCCCTTGATCGCGTGACACGTTCGCGTGACACCTCGCGTCTCCTAGCGCGCGAGCAGACGTCGTGCGTTGGCAGACATGATCTTCTCACGATCCTGCGCTGACAGGTCCATCTCCTCGATCACTTCGACCGATGGCTGCGGCGAGGGGTCGACGGGCGGATGGTCGCTGCCGAAGACGACGTGGTCGACCCCGACCGCGGCGAGCGCCGCGACGATCCCCGCCGGGTGGTAACACGCGGTGTCGAGGTACAGGCTGCGCATCCGCATAGAAGGGACCTCTCCTGCGGGCGGGTTGGCCGCGGGGCCGCCACCGTCCTCACCGTTCGATACCCCGCCGGCGCCCGGTGGGCCGCCCGGCGGTCCACCGCCCGCCTTCGCGCCTGCGGCGGCGAAGCTCGCGATCATCTTCTTCACGCCGTGGACGCGATCGAGTCGCCCGAGCAGCATCGGGATCACCCCCCCGGCGTGCGCGACGACGAGCTTCATCTCGGGGTAGGCCCCGAGGGTGTCCGCCATCAGCATGCGGGTGAGGCAGATGCCCGTGTCGTATGGCCGGCCGATCCAGAGCGTCAGCATCGGATCCCCGGTCTGCTCGTCGGAGACCGGCGACTGCGACGGGTGAACGAACACGAGCGCGGCGCGCTCGTTCGCGAACGCGAAGAAGTCCTGCGCCTCGGGGGCGTCGAGATACCGGCCGTCACGGCCCGGCTCGACCACCAGGCCCGAGAAGCCCGCGTCGAGCGCGCGCCCCGCCTCCTCGATCCAGCGCTCGCCGGCCCATGGATTCACGCCGGCGAGGGCGGCGAAGCGGCCCGGATGGCGCGAGAGCAGATCTTCGAGGAACTCGTGCTGCGCCTGGGCCCATGCCAGTTCGTCTCCGGGGACGTCGGTCATGAGCGCGTTCGAGAGGACCGTTGTCTCGACGCCGGCAGCCTCCTGATGATCGAGATATCCCTCGACATCGAACAGCGCCCGCAGGAAAGGCGGCTCCTTCGAAGGGTCCCCCGCGGCCAGATGCGAATGAAAATCGATGGCCCCCACCGAGAGACACTCTAACTCCATCCAGCAGCCCGGCGCAAGCTCTCCCGAGCAGCTGGAAATGCCCCCCTGGCGCAAGGCGCAGACAGCGGGCGCGGAGGTCAGTTGTGAGGTACGAGCACCAGGCCGAAGGCGGTCGTGCTCACGTCGACCGGAACCTGGACCGGCGAGCCGCTGGGCTCGGAGAGCCGGCCGTCGGATGCGATTCGCAGCACGTGCAGCTGATTGCCGTCCCCGGCCGGGACCGAGGGCCCGTCGCGCGCACTCAGAGCGAACAGCATCTTGCCCGTCGTGTCGACGCGCACGTTGAACGTGCCACCCGTCCCTCTCAGCTTGAACCCTTCGAGGAACCGCGGGCTCGCCGGATTGGAGAGGTCATAGACGGCGACGGTGTTGTTACCTGTCACGCCGAGGTACAGGAAGCGTCCGTCGGGTGTCACCTCGTCCCAGCACGCCTTGAACCCGTTGGGGATCGCCAGGCCCTTGACGAACGTCAGCTTGCCGTCAGACGCGTACGTGTAGACCGCCAGCTCACTGAGGGTCGGCAGCGTGGCGAACAGGTATGGCTGCTTCGGTGTCCCTGCTATCCCGAGTGCCGCCTGGAGCGCGGGAGGCGGGCCGGACCGCTGTACGGGCCCTCCCTTGGGCAGCACCCCGACGCTCGCCTGGGCATTGGTGATCTGCGTGGTCGGCCCGGGCTTGAACGTCCCGTCGGGTGCGCGCACGAAGCTGAGGATGCTCGTCACACCCAGCTCGGGGACGAACACGAGATTCCCGTTCGGGCTGACCCATGCCTGGGTGGGGTTGCTCGTCGAAGCCTCCGAGTAGCCTCCGGTCCGGGACAGGCTGCCGTCGCCGTTGATCTTGAAGATCGTCACGCCGGCCGCCGCGCCCGCGGGGTTGCGGACGTTGTCGATCGCCTTGTTGACGACGAGGAGCGTGCTCCCGCTGACGCCGGCGCTCACCGGCGCAGTGCCGCCGGAGGGGAAGGGTGAACCGTGGACCGGGGTGAGCGAGCCGTCGCCGGCTATGTGGAACACGGCGATCGTGTCGGAGCCCTGGTTGACGGCGAACAGCAGAGTGTGCGCCGGATTCGTCCACACCTGCTGGTCACCCTGCACCGCCATCGCTGCGCCCAGCGCCGTCGAGCCGCTGCCGCCCGTCGCGTACTCACGCAGTCTCAGCGGCGCGAGCTGGGCGCCGCTGTAGCGGTAGGCGAGGACGCTGTTGCCCCCTGGTGCAGTGCGATTGGAGAGCACGTATGCCGTGCCGTCGAACTGGCCGCTCGAAGCCGCGCCGGACGAGCCTCCGGTGAGCAGAGCCGCAGCGAGCCCGCCGAGCGCGAGCAGCAGCAGGATGGCCAGCAGCGGTGAGACGGAGCGCTGCTGTCGCGGCTCGGGACCCGCACGCCGCGGCGGCCCCTGCCCCTGCGGCGGTCCCTGCCCCTGCGGCGGCCCCTGCGCCGGCGGCGGCCCCGCGGCCGGCATAGAACCGCCGGCGGGGGCGGGTTCGCTCTGCGCAGCGGGGGCGCCTTGGGCCGGCCTCCCTCTCACGCGCGTCGCCTGTTCGGGCACGACCTCGCCGGTCGGCGCGGCCTCGCCGCCGTGGACCTCGAGGCTGTTCACACCCATCTTGACCGTGTCGCCGGGAGAGAGAAGGGCAGGTCCCTCGATTCGCTCACCGTTCAAATACGTCCCGTTGGCCGAATCCAGATCCTCGACCGTCAGGCGTCCGGCGGCGTCGCGCCGGAAGCGGGCATGCGAGCGCGAGAGCTCGGGATCGCTCCCAAGCGCGGCCGCCCCCGAGGAGTCCCGTCCGACGACCAGCTCCTTCTCAACGTCCAGCCGCTCGCCTGCGGATGGCCCCCTCACCACCTCAAGCCACTCGTGGCCCATCGCGACAGCAATCCTACACCGAGCCGGATGCAGCGCGTGGTCTGAATCCCGGCGAAATTGGCTTGCTATTTTCGCTGCAGCCAGGTATGTGTGTCGCATGAGGGGGGAGCAGATGCGCGTGATCGCCGGCCCCGCCCACGGTCGACGGCTGGATCTGGGTGACGGGGACCTCGTCCTCGGGCGTGATCCGGACGGTGACAACCCGCTCAGCGTCGACGTGGAGATCTCGCGAAGGCACGCACAGATCGTGCGAAAGGGCGAGGCCCTCGTGATCGAGGACCTGGGCTCGCTGAACGGCACGTTCGTCAACGGGGAACGCCTCAGCACCAGGCAGGTGCTCCGCAGGGGCGACGAGGTGCGCGTCGGCAGGAGCGTTCTCACCCTCGAGGGCGGTCTGCAACGGACGGTGGTGCGTGAGCGCCCTCGAGCGCAGCCCCGGCCCCGAGTGCCGCCGCCGGCGCGGAAGGAGCGCGACAACGGCATCGAGGTGCGCCAGCTGGTGCGTGAGTTCGGAGACACGCGCGTGGTCGACGGCGTGGACCTGATCGTGGAGCCGGGCTCGATCCAGGGCTTCCTCGGTCCGAACGGCGCCGGCAAGTCGACCACCGTGCACATGCTCACGACGCTGCTGCCGCCGACGAGCGGGACGGCGGTGATCGCCGGATACGACATCGTCCGCCAGAGCGAGCAGGTGCGAGCCTCGCTCGGCGTGGCGCTGCAGGAGGCGGCGCTGGACCCGATCATGAACGCGTGGGAGCACATGCGGCTTCAGACCGCGCTGCAGGGTGTGCCTCGCGAGCAGCGCGAGCCGCGCGCGCGCAGCCTGATCGAGCGGGTCGGCCTGATCGACGCCGCCGATCGCCGTGTCGAGACCTACTCGGGTGGGATGAAGCGGCGGCTCGACCTCGCCCTGTCGCTCGTTCACGACCCCAGCGTGCTGTTCCTCGACGAGCCGACCACGGGCCTGGATCCGAAGAGCCGCAGCGACCTGTGGGAGGAGGTGCGCCGGCTCTCCCGCGACGAGGGGGTGACTGTGTTCCTGACGACGCAGTACCTGGAGGAGGCAGATCTTCTCGCGGACCAGGTCGCGATCATCGACCGCGGCAAGTTGGTGGCGGAGGGCACGCCGAGCCAGCTGAAGTCGGAGATCGGGCGTCCGACCGTCGACGCCGTGCCCGCCGACGACGCCGACCGCGGGGCGATCGCCGCCGTGCTCGCCCGCTTCGGCGAGCGCTCGCCGGCCGCGCACAAGGGCGTGGCGGTGAGGCTCACACGGGGAGCCCCCGATCTGGCCGATGTGGTGCGCGCGCTCGACGGCGAGGGACTTCGCGTCAGCGAGCTGAACCTCCACGCACCGACGCTCGACGACGTGTTCCTGATGAAGACGGGACGCTCGCTCGAGGAGCGTCCCGACGAGACCGCCGCCGATGGCGAGAAAGCGCCACCGGGCGAGGTGCAGGCGTCGGACGGGCAGGGCCCGGGCCGGCGCTCACGGCGTCCCCGAGCGCGGCGGTGAGCTCGAGCTCGCTTGCCGAACAGACAGCCGCGATCGCGCGGCGATCGCTCCTACGCACGCTGCGCAGCATCGGAATCATCGGACCCATCATCGTGTTCCCGCTGTTCTTCCTGGCGCTCAACTCGGCCGCCCTGAAGCGCGTGGTGAACATCCCTCATTTCCCGACGAAATCGTATGTGACGTTCGCGCTGGCGAGCACTTTCGTGCTGGCGGGGATGACGACGGTCTCGATCTCCGGCGGCGCGATCGCGGAGGACATCCGAACGAGGTTCCTCGATCGTCTGAGGCTCACTCGGCTTCGCAGCGTCGCGCTCGTGCTCGGCTACCTCGCCGGCGCGGCGGTGATCGCCGGGCTTGCCGCGCTCCTCTACATCGGCGTGGCGCTGATCGCGGGCGCGAACATCAAGACGGGTGTCGCCGGAGCGCTGGTGGTGGTTCTCCTTGCAGTGCTGATCGCGGTGACGTTCGCCTCGCTCGGTGTGCTCGCCGCCCTGATCAGGCCTGAGGCCGTGCAGGCCGTGTTCCCGCTGCTGTTCGTCGCGCTGTTCCTCTCGTCCCAGTACCTGCCGCGCGACCTCATAGCGAAGGGATGGTTTCGCACGGTCGCGACCTACAACCCGATGAGTTACTTCATCGAAGCGCCTCGCAGTCTCCTGATCACGGGCTGGGATGGCCAGGCGCTGGCTCTCGGCGGCGGCCTCGCGCTGCTCTTCACCGTGGTCACCGTCACCCTGGCATCGGCGCGTCTGCGCTCGCGGGTGCAGAGGTGAGCTCCAGCCGCTCGCTTCCGATCGGAGCCTCAGTCGGGGCGCGGCACGTGCGGAAGTTCCTGCGCAGCGGCCTCCTGGTCCCATCGCTGCTGATGCCGTGCATGCTGTTCGCCGCCTTCGCCGGCGGGCTCTCCGCGGTCTCCAAGACGCCGAACTTCGGCTACCCCAGCTACACGTCCTTCATCTTCGTGTTCGTGCTCTTCCTCGGCGCGGCATACGTCGCCGCGTTCAGCGCCGGTGCGTTTCTCCCCGACCTCGAGGGACATTTCATGACGCGGATGATGCTCGCGACGCCACGTCGCAACGCGATTCTCGCCGGCGTCGTCGCGGCTGGAATCGCCGAGGCGATCTTCGTCGTCGCGATCCTGTTCGGCATCGGGCTGGCCGCCGGCATCACTGTGCATGGAAGCCCCCTCCAGATCCTGGCGATCGTCGCACTCGCGCTGCTCCTGAACGTCGCCGTCTCGCTGTGGGCGATGGGCGTCGCGTTGCGAATGCGCTCGTCGGGCGCCGAAGCACTGATGCAGCTGCCCGTCTTCGCGGTCCTGTTCCTCGCACCCGTGTTCGTGCCCCGAGCGCTGCTCGGCGGATGGCTCAAGACCGCCGCCGAAGTGAACCCGCTCACGCCGCTGCTCGAGGCGGGGCGCGGGCTGCTGATCAGCTCGCCGGTGCACGTGGGCCTCGCCTTCATCTCCGCCGCCGGGCTGATCGGCCTCTTCCTGCTGTGGGCGCTGACCGGGCTCCGCCGCGTGGAACGCGAACCCTGAGCGGGGTCAGCTAGATTACGTCGATAGTGCCCGCGCCCGGGGAGACTCTGGAGAACGCGCAGCTCGCGACACGGCTCTTGTGGCGAGAGACCGGCTCCCACTCGAACGGTGAGCGGGTGGCAGCCGAGCTATGGATGAACTCGGACGCGGCCGAGCGCCCGCCCCACTTCCATCCGCAGATGAGCGAGAAGCTCTCCGTGCTTGGAGGCCGCGCACGGGTGCGCGTCGGTGAGAGCGAGCACCTGCTCGGAGCGGGCGAGAGCCTCGACTTCCCGGCGGGCACTCCGCACGCCTTCGGCCGTGCGAGCGAGGACGAGCTGCATGTGCTGCTCGAGGGCTGGCCCGCGCTCGAGTGGGACGAGTTCACCACGGAGGCGTGGAAGATCGGCCTGAGCAAGCGCGGCCGCCCCGACATGCTGCGAATGTCGCTGCTGATGCGGCGCTACCCCGACCGCATGTACATGGCGGCGGCGCCGATCCCGGTGCAGAGGGCTCTCTTCGCGGTGCTCGCGACGGTCGCGCGGGTGTTGGGCAAGCGCCTACCCGAGTGAGTCCCGCGGTCCCCGCTACCTGAGCACGAGGGCCACAGCAAAGCATACGAACGCAACCTCGCCGGCGAGCGTCCTGGCCAGGTGCGCGCGGTCCCACCGAACCCGCAGCGACGCGTACTCCCGCGGTGCCGTGCCCGGCTCCCAGTTGCGCATCGTCGCGTTCATCGGCACGTTCACCAGCTGCGATATCGCCGCGACGATCGCTGTTGCGAGGAGCCCGGCGATGCTCAGCGCCGCTGCCGCCGCCGGCATCGAATGAACCGCCGAGTCGACGATCCCGACGATCAGCGTCGCGATCGTGAGCGCGGGCATCGACCGCTCCACGTAGTGGTCGAACGCGACATGAAGCCTGATGCTGGCGGCCGCCGGCAGCACGGCGACGGTGCGCACGAGCCCGAGCTGCACGACCAGCAGGCCGCCGGCGACGAGCCCCGAGAGGACGACGGTGATGACGTCGAGCACGCCTGACACCGTGCACGCTCAGGGGACGCTCGCCGCGCCGCTCGCATAGCACGCGAGCGCGCCGAGCGAGGCGGCGC
The DNA here is from genome assembly GCA_036272475.1 of Solirubrobacteraceae bacterium. GTDB lineage: Bacteria > Actinomycetota > Thermoleophilia > Solirubrobacterales > Solirubrobacteraceae > Palsa-744. Next base: position 12,811 of record DATAYP010000011.1, read on the forward strand.
AGATCACGAGCTGGGCGTATTCCCATCGACGCGTCAGGGCGAGCTGGCGCGCGGGCTCCTCGCGCGGCTCGCACAGCGACATCTGCACACGCATCGCGAACCAGCCGGCGCCGAGCACCACGCCGCTCAGCCCCGTCGCCACCGCGACGAGCGCCTGCGCATCGGAGCCGAGGTTCCCGTAGAAGGCGAGCAGTGCCGCGCCGGCGAGCCCGGCGCCGGTCGCGAGCACGACGGTCATCTGCGACGGCAGGGGACCCGCTGCGTGGCGAACCTCCAGGACCGTCGCCGCGTCGAGGCTTCTGAGCGCGGGGATCATCGCGAGCACGCCGTTGAGCGCGGCGCCCGCCGCCAGCCCGGAGAGAACGACCGCGAGCACGAAGAGGACGTTCACGCCAGCACGCCAGCCGGCGTTGCCGACAGAGCTCGAGGGGCGCTCAGGAGCCCCCGCAGGGGGTCCACGAGCGCTTGCAGGGGGCTCAGATATGCTTGCCCGCCTATGGCGGCGACGCTCGACGGTGACGGCGAGTGAAGGTTCTCGTCATCGGTGCGACCGGCAACCTTGGAGGGGAGGTGGTCAGGACGGCGCTCGCCGCGGGCCACGCCGTCACTGCGCTGGCGCGCGACCCGAGCGCGATCGCGATCGAGGATCCAAACCTGCAGCTGACCCGTGGCGACGTCAGGGATCCCGCTTCGTTGCAGCAGGCCACCGAGGCTCAGGATGCGGTGATCTCGTGCCTGGGCACGAAGGACCGCACCGAGGGGACCCTGCGGACGGACGGAGCACGCAACACGATCGCCGCGATGCGCCTCAACGGCGTCCGGCGCCTGATCGTGTTCTCCGCATTCGGCGCGGGCGACAGTCGCGAGCATCTCAAGCGCGACGCACCGATCTTCGGACGCCTCGTCGTGCCGCTGCTGCTCAAGGCGGCGTTCGAGGACATGGGGCGCATGGAGGACGAGGTTCGCGCGAGCGGTCTCGACTGGACGATCGTCCGCCCCAGCGCGCTGACCAAGAAGCACGCGACGGGTGCGGTCAACGCGGTCGTCGACGAGAGCGCGAAGGTCGGCGCGAACATCCCCTATGCCGACGTCGCGGGGTTCATGGTGGAGCAGCTCGCCAGCGACCGCTTCCTCGGCATGGCGCCGGCGATCTCCGCCTAGGGCCCTCACCTCACAGAACCCGCGCGGGCACGCTCACGCGCGAGACTTGATCGTCTGGGCGACCTCGAACAGCCTGCGATCCACTTTCCCCTCCCAGTAGGGGCGCATCGGGGTGGTCGTCTGCTTGTGGATCGGCTCCTCCTCCCACCCGAGGAACGCGTCGGTGCTCTCCCACTCGCTGAGCAGGATGTATTTGCTGGGGTCGTCCGCAGCGCGCAGGAGCTCGTCTGCGATGTGCCCGTCGGTGCCCTTCACCTTGGAGGTCACCTCGAGGTAGGCCGCCTCGAAGGCCTCGGCATTGTCCGGGTCGATACTCGCGAACACCATGATGCGCGCGGTCATCCTGTTCTCCTTCCGTCGGGATCGGCGCCTCGCAGGCACATTGGTCGCTCGGCCACGCCGGGTACACATTCGCGAGGCATCACTGTGTCTGCCCCTCGATGTGAACGACGATGTCGTGGACGTTCATCGCGGAGGACTCGCGCAGCTCGCGCAGCGGCGCCGTCAGCTCCTCCTGTTCGCGGCTGCTCTCGAACTCGCTGAACGACTCGCGGTTGGCCCAATCGGTGGTCATCACGAACGTGCGGGGATCGTCCGGATCGCGAGCGAGCGTCTGGCGAAGGCTGTCCGGATGCTCCCTGACACGCGCAGCGATCCGGCGCCATGCCTGCTCGAAGGAATCGCCGGCGCCCTCCTTCACGCGAAACGTGAGCGTGGCTCTGACCGGCATCGGGCCTCAGATGCCGCCGTCGACGTGCAGCGTCACGCCCGAGACGAAGCGCGAGAGATCGCTGGCGAGAAACAGCGCCACGTCGGCCACGTCCTCGGGCAGGCCGAGCCGGCCGAGCGCCGCGAGCCCCGCGTAGCGGTCGCGCTGCGCGGGGGTCAGCCCGGACACCTGGTCGGTCTCGATGATCCCCGGGGCGATCGCATTGGCCCGAATCTGGCGCGGCCCGAGTTCCTTGCACAGCGAGCGCGTGAAGCCGATCACCCCCGCCTTCGACGCCGTGTAGTGGGTCCGCGCGGCCATCCCGACCATCGCCGCTGCGGAGGTGAGATTGATGATCGAGCTGCCGTCGGGCATGTGCGGCTCCGTCGCCCGCGTCACGAGGAACACCCCTGTCAGGTTTGTGTCGAGCACGCGCCGCCACTCCTCGAGATCCATGTCGAGCGTCGAGTGGCTCACGACTCCCGCGTTGTTGACGAGCACGTCGACGCCCCCGAAGCGCTCGACGACGCCGTCGAGGAGCGCCGCGACGCTAGCCTCCTCCGCGACGTCGGCCTGCACGACATGGCTGCCGTTGCCGATCTGCGAGAGCTCCTCGCCCAGCGCGCTCACATCCGAGCTCTGCTGGCGGAAGCACGCAGCCACCTTCACGCCCTGGTGCGCCAGTGCGAGGACGATCGCGCGCCCGATCCCACGGGAGCCCCCGGTCACCAGCGCCCGCTTGTCACCCAGCTCAAGCTCCATTGCACCCCCCGATCATGAGCTCGCCCGCTCCGCGAACGCAGTGAGCGTATCCGGAGAGTCGGCGGCCGATGCGGCGGCGTCGGGTTCGATCTGCCGCACCAATCCGCTCAGCACCCGGCCGGGACCGAGCTCGAGGAACGTCGAGCATCCCTCGGCCGTGAGGGTGCGCACGCACGTGGTCCACAGCACGGGGCTCGCGATCTGCTCGACGAGCGCGGCGCGGATCTCCGGCGCGGTCCTCAGCACCGCCCCCGAGGCGTTGCCGACGAGCGGTGTGTCGGGCTCACGCCAGGCGAGCTCGTCCATCGTCCGGTCGAGCTCGGCCTGCACGGGCTTCATCAGCTCGCTGTGAAAGGCGGCGCCGACCTGCAGGCGGATCGCGCGCTTCGCCTCGCTCTGCTGCGCGAGCTCGAGCAGCTTCTCGACGGCGGCCTCCTCGCCGGAGACGACGACCTGCGTGGGGCTGTTGAGATTGGCCGGCGCGACGATGCCCGCGTCGCGCGCGTCCTCGCACAACTGCTCGACGGCCTCGGGCGTCAGGCCGATGATGGCCGCCATCGCGCCGGGCCGCTGCGACTGGATGTCGGCCATCAGACGACCGCGCTGCGCGACCAGGCGCATGCCGTCCTCGGCGTCGAGTGCCCCCGACGCGACCGCGGCGGTGTACTCGCCCAGGCTGTGACCGGCCACGAAGTCCGCGTGCAGGCCGGACTCACGCGCGAGCTCGGCCACCGCCAGAGACAGCGCGAACAGCGCCGGCTGCGCCACGTCCGTGCGGGTGAGTTCCTCGAGGGGCCCCTCCAGCGAGCGTTCTCTGACGGGAAGGCCCGACGCCGCATCGGCGCGCTCGAAGTAGCGCTCGAACACATCCGGCCGCGATTGCAGCAGCTCGGCGCCCATGCCCACGCGCTGTGAGCCCTGACCGGGAAACAGAAAAGCCTTCTTTGCCACTTGCACCCCCCTTTGCGCTGGCTCTCAGTCCTCCGGCTCCCAGCTGTAGAACTCCCGTGCCTGGGCGTCCTTCGGCGAGGTCCAGGTCTCGGGATCGTACGGCTGGATGTACGGGTCCAGCTTGCTCGAGATGTCCTTGAACAGCTCGTGGTCACGGACGTTGTCGACGGCTGAGGCGAAGTCCTCGTCGGTCTCGACGAGGTGGATGTAGATGTCGTCGAGCACGTACAGGCTGCGATGGCGCACGCCCGTGAGCTTCGGCAGCTCGCTCTCATCCGATTCGGCGAAGATCCGTGCGACCTCCTCCTCGGAGCCGGGCTTGATCCGCGCGACTATCACCCCCCGCTTGATGCTCATGAGGAGCCCGCGCCGGATCGCGCCTCGAGACGCTCCTTGATCACCTGCATCTGATCCTTTGTGTTCTTGTTCATGTACTGCTCGGCCTGCGAGTCGTCGGCGGGCGCTTCGGGCTTCATCGAGAAATCCTGCACCCAGCGCATCCGCGTCGCGCCGTCGAGGTCCTCGAACGACCACTCGATGTTCATGTACTCGAAGGGGCCGGTCTCGATCCGCCGCGAGCTCGAGCGGCGGCCCGCCGGGTCCGCGATCCGCTCCGAGGTCCAGCTCCACACCTTTCCGTCGTAGTCGGGATCTGGATGGGTGGTCAGGCGGAACACCACCCGGTCGCCGTCGCGCTCGATCACCTCGGCGTTGGCGTACTCGCTGAACAGGTCGGGCCAGCTCTCGATGTCCATCATCCGCTCCCACACGAAGTCGAGCGGTGCGCTTATCTCCACGGAGTTGTCGGTGTGCGCCGCCATCGCGTCACACCTGCTCGGCCAGGCGCCGGTTCACGTAGTCGATCGCCTCGCCCACGGTCTGGATGCGGTCTGCGTCGGCGTCGGCGATCGTGAAGCCGTAGTCCTGCTCCATCGCGAGCTGGATCTCGACGAGCGCCAGCGAGTCGAGACCCATCTCCTCGAAGGTCAGGTCGGGGTCGTCCTTCACGACCGCCTCGGTCAGGCCGACCCGGTCGACCAGGATTGTCTTCAGGTCATCGAAGCCGAAGGTCTGGGCTGGCACGTTGCCTCCTTAGGTGTGGGTGTAGCTGGGGACGGTTACCGGTGATGCGAGCGATGCGAGGTTCGCAAGCTGCTCCTGCGCCGCCGCGCGACCGGCAGCGAGGAACAGATCTGCAAGATGAAAATCACGCCACTCGCACGGCCCGAAGGTGGGAGTGATGACCACATCTGCCAGTTCTGCATGGCGCACGCTCTCTGCGAGCTGGCTCAGGTCCATGACCTCGAGGAGGTTATCGAGCACTCCCCGCCGGCGTCTCTCTCCGAGCGGCTCCGGCGCTGCGCCTCCGGGCCAGCTCGCCAGCACGGTCGGACCGATCAGATTCACAGATACGGTCACGTCGGCGCCCGCCTCGATGATCGCGCCGGTCGGCACCGGAACGAGCGCCAGACCGTCGACCAGCCGCATGCCGTCGCGCTCGTACGGCGGGAACACGCCGGCGAGCGCGGTCGCCGCCAGCAGCGCCTGCCACAGCGAACCATCGCGCAGCGCCGCGGGAGCGCGCTCGCAGAGGTCCACCGCCATGATCGTCAACGGGATCCGTGCGTCGGCGAACGTCCGGTCCTCGGTGGTTTCGCGCAGCAGCCTGCGCATCACGTCGAGTCCGCCCCCCCTGCCACCAAGCGAGGTCTTGAAGATCTCCGCCACGGTTTCCTCGTCGAAGGCGCCCCGGAGCGTCGCGTCGATCTCGGAGGCGTCGGCGCCGAGCGCGACGTACGTCGCGACGATCGCACCGATGCTGCTGCCGGAGACGTAGTCGACGGCGTAGCCGGCCTCCTCGAGCACCTGCAGGACACCCACATGCGCGTACCCCTTCGCGCCCCCGGCCCCGAGGGCCAGGCCCAGCTTCGTGCGGGTCAGGTGCCGGGCCACCCACGCGAGGTCGGCGTCCGATGCGCCCGAGCCGTCCTCCAGCGGACAGGTGCGGACGATGCGCAGCGCCGCGTCAGGCGCCCAGGCGCCGCTCGCGCCGGCTGCCTGCGCACCGAACACGACGACCTCGACGTCGGTGTCGAGGCCGGGCGCACGGCGCAACCTGCCGAGCTCAGCCGCCTCCTCGGCGCTGCCCACGAGCGCGATCACGCGGTCGGCCTCGCGTAGATGGGCCGCGAGCGGCCCGGCGTCGAGCTCGGCAGGGAGCACGACCGTCGCGTGCGCGGAAACCAGGTCGTCGGCTGCGACGATCGCGCCGGCGAAGGAGAAGTCGCGGTCGAGTGCCGTGACCGACTGCGGCGTCGCGGTCCTCGCCGCGGCGAGCAGGCGGGGGAGCACGCCTCTCAGCGACGGGCCGAGCGCGAGCGCCACCGTCTCCCCGAGCTTGCGCTCGGCGGCGCGCGCGTGCGTGTGCGAGAGGCGTCCGTGCAGCGAGCGCAGGCCGTTGCGCAGGATCGCCGGGCAGCGCTGCACGAGCCCGCCGAGCTCCTCGGCGCCGAGCTCGAGCGTGACCGTCGGGATGCTCGCAACGAGCGTCTCGGCCTGCGGCTCGCCGAGGATCACGCCGACCTCGCCGACGGTCGCCCCCTTGCGATGGCGCGCCACGATCTCCCGGTCCTGCTCCCCGCCGCCGCGACCGAGCGCGTCGACGAGGCCTTCGGTGATCACCCAGCAGCGCTCGCTCGGCTCGCCCGCCCGGCAGAGCACCTCGCCCGACCCGAAGGCGCGGCGCCGCCCGGCCCGTGCGACGAGCTCGAGCTGCTCCGCGTCGAGGCCCGCGAACAGCGGGGCGCGAGCGAGCTGGGGTACGTCGCTCATGGGCGGCCGATCCCCGCAGGCTCGGGCGCGCTCTCGCTCTCGGCGCGAGCCTCGCCGGCCAGCGCTCGTCGATCCGGCTTGCCCGAGGCCAGCAGCGGCAGCGTCTCGAGCACCTTCACCACGTACGGGAGCTTGTACCCGGCGATCCCCTCGCGTGCAAAGCGAACCACGTCTCGAGGCTCGAGCGTCTCGCCGGGAGCGGCGACGACGAACGCCTGGAGCGCTTCGCCCATCGCCGGGTGCGCCACGCCGACCACAGCCGCCTGCTCGATCGCCGGATGGGTGAGCAGGAAGCTCTCGACCTCGGCTGGGAACACGTTGAAGCCGCCCACGTTGACGACCTCCTTGGCCCGCCCCGCGATCGTGAGGTTGCCCGCGCCGTCGAGGTGGCCGAGGTCGCCCGTGCGGAACCACCCGTCGCCTGTGAGCTCCTCCTCGCCCCACGCGCGCCCGTGGTACCCGTGTGGCAGGTAGCGGCTGCGCACCTGGACCTCGCCGGGCGCCTGCTGCTCGCCACCGGACCGAGCGCTTGGCGGCTCGCGCGCAATGCGCAGCTCATAGCCGTCCAGCGGCCGCCCCACCGTCGTGTGGCGCGTCTCGGGGGGATCGCCCGGACGGCAGCAGGCGGTTGCACCGATCTCGGTCATGCCATAGAGGTTGAGCAACCGCACGCCGCGCTCGTCGAGCGTCCGCAGGATCGCCGGCGGACAGGGGGATCCCGCGACGAAGCCGCTGCGGGTGGGCAGCTCGAGGCCCGTCCGCAGGACGCGCGCGAACAGCGCCGGCGAGCCGTGGAGCACGGGCGCACGGCGTGCCCGCAGCGCCCGCACGAGCGGATCGATCGACGCGCTCGCCTCGAACAGCACGGCCGTCGCACCGGCCCCGAGGCCGCTGAGCAGGCAGCCGAGCCCGAACGCGTGGGACGCCGGCACGACCATCCCGTAGGTGGCGCCGGCATCCTCGCCGAGCGCCCCGGCGAGGTTCCGCGCCATCGCAACGGCCATCTCGTGCGGGATCACCGCGCCTCGCGGCTCACCCGTGGTGCCGGACGTGTAGAGGACCGCGGCCAGCCCGGGCGGGGAGGGCGCCGGCTCCCGGGCGCCCGATCGCGACCGGTGCAGGACCTCACCGAGCTCGTCGAGCACCGCGTGCGCCGCGAGCGTCGGCGTCCGGGGCGCCAGCGACTCGATCTCCGCCGCCACGTCGAAGCCGCCGGGCGCTGTGCCGCCGCCGGCACAGACGGCCGCGGCCGGTTCCACGTCGGCGAACACGCGCCGCAGCTCGAAGCCCCGCAAGCGCGAGCTCAGCGGCACCGCCACGGCGCCGGAGCGCCACGCGGCGAGCAGCCCGACGGCGAGCGCCGGCACGTTCGGCGCCACGACGACGAGCCGCTCGCCGGGGCTGAGCCCGAGCGCCGATGCGAGCCGCTCCGATGCCGCGGCCAGCTCGCCGAAGGAGATCGTTCGCACGCCGTGTACGAGCGCGGCGCGCTCAGGGTGCTCGCGGGCCGGGCGCTCCAGCAGCGCGGCGATGTCGGGTGAGCGTTGCACTGATCCCGACTGCTCCTGCGATCGGGTTACTCGAATCGGCGCAGCACGAGTGCCGCATTGAAGCCGCCGTACCCTCGTGCGACGACGAGCGCGTGCGACAGCTGCGCCTCGCGCGCCGCCGTGACGAAGTCGAGGTCGAGGCCGGCGACCGTATCGTCGAGGTTGATCGTCGGCGGGATCACGCCGTCGCGCATCGCGAGCGCCGCGGCCGCGACGTCGAGCGAGGCGCCACCGGCGTACTGGCGGCCGACCATCGTCTTGGGCGCGGTCACGGGCACGTCGGCGGCGCGTTTGCCGAGCGCGCTCTTGAGCGCCGCGACCTCGATCGCGTCGAACTCCTTCACCCCGAAGGCGTCGGCGAACACGACGTCGATGTCACCCGCCGCGACCCCCGCGTCGGTGATCGCGAGCGAGATCGCGCGCGCGAGCTGGCGTCCGTCGGGGGCCGGCTTGCCCCAGTGGTAGGCGTCGTTCGTGGCGCCGTAGCCGGCGAGCTCGGCGTAGACATGCGGCGCCGTCCGCTCGGCCGCGGTGCCGGCGTCCTCCACGAGCAGGATCGCGCCACCCTCCCCCGGTACGTGGCCGTTGGCGGCGGTGTCGAACGGCCGGTAGGCATCGGCGGGGTCGGCGGCCGTGCTGAGGTAGCCGTTGCCGATCTGGCATGTCAGCGCATAGGGGCCGATCGGCGCCTCGAGGCCACCGCTGACAACCGCGTCGACGCCGCGCCTGATCGTCCGCCGGGCGTGTTGCAGCGCCTCGAGCCCGCCGGCGCCCTCGGCGATCACGACCCCGCATGGTCCCTTGAGCCCGTGCTTGATCGAGATCTGGCCTGTGGTCGCCGCGTAGAACCAGGCGATCGACTGGTAGGCCCCAACGAACTTCGGCCCCTTGCCCCACAGCGCCTGGATCTCTTTCTGGCCGAATTCGTTGCCGCCCGAGGAGCTCGCCGTGATCGCGCTCGTCGACCACTCGTCGAAGTCGGCGGGGTCGTATTTGGCGTCGTCGAAGGCCATCTGCGTCGCGGCCAGGGCCATGTGCGTCCAGCGGTCGGTCTGCACCTGCAGTCGCCGCTCGATCCAGTCGTCGGCGCTGAAGTCGTCCACCTCGCCGGCGAGTTGCGACGGGTATCGCGACGGGTCGAAGCGCTGGATCCTGGCGATCCCGCTGTCGCCCGCCTTCGTCGCCTTCCACCACGCCTCGGTGCCGACGCCGTTCGGCGCGACCGCGCCCACGCCGGTGATCACCGACCGCCGGCGAGCGTCGGGCGAGCTCGTGTAGCTCACGCCGACACCTCGCGAAGCTCCTCCGGCAGCGAGACGATCATCGCCGATTGGAAGCCACCGAAGCCGCTGCCGGTCGAGAGCGCCGTTCGCACCGGCTTGCGGACGGCCTTCAAGGGTGTGTAGTCCAGGTCGCACTCGGGATCGCGCGTCTCCCAGTTCGCCGTCGGCGGGACGATGCCGCGATCGATCGCCAGCGCGCAGGCGGCCATCTCGATCGCCCCGATCGCGCCGAGCGAGTGGCCGATCATCGACTTGATCGAGCTGATCGGAATCTTGTACGCCTGCTCACCGAGCGTCTTCTTGTACGCGTTGGTCTCGTGCCGGTCGTTCTGCTTGGTCCCCGAGCCGTGGGCGTTGATGTAGTCGATGTCCGCCGGCTCGAGCTGCGCCTGGCGCATCGCATCGAGGATCGCTTCGCTCATCGCGAAGGCCTCGGGGCGAAGGCCCGTCATGTGGTAGGCGTTGCCGCGCGTTCCATAGCCGACGACCTCGCAGTAGATGTGGGCTCCGCGGGCGCGCGCCGCCTGGAACTCCTCGAGGACCAGCACGGCGCAGCCCTCGCCCATCACGAAGCCGTCCCGATCGAGGTCGAACGGCCGCGATGCGTGGGCGGCGTCGTCGTTGCGCTGCGAGGTCGCCTTGATCGGGTCGAAGCACGCCATCGAGATCGGCGAGATCGGCGACTCCGAGGCGCCCGAGATGACGATGTCGGCCTCGCCTTCCTGGATCATCTGATGCCCGTAGCCGATCGCATCGATGCCGGACGTGCAGCCCGTCGAGATCACGAGGGACGGCCCGTGGGCCTCGAACTTGAGCGCCACCTCGCTGGCGAGGGAGCTCGGGATCAGGCCCTGGTAGAGGAACGGCGGCGCGTAGTCCGGATCGACGAGCCAATCCCTGCCGTGGTTCGAGACCGCCACGTAGCCCTCCTCGAGCGCCATCGTGCCACCCACCGCGCTTCCCAGGCAGACGCCCATGCGGTCGTGGTCGACCGCGTCGAGGTCGAGACCCGAGTCGGTCGTCGCCTCGGTGGCGGCCGCCGTCGCGAACTGCACGTAGCGGTCCTGGCGCCGCTGCTCGTGCTCATCGAGCCCGGCGGCGACGGCGTCGAAGTCCGCCTCGGCGGCGATCTGCGAGCGGAACCCGCTGGCATCGAAGAAGCTGATGTGCCTCGTCGCGGTGCGCCCCGCCGTGACCTGCTCCCAGAAGCTCTCGCGGGTGACTCCGCCCGGTGCGACGATCCCGATTCCCGTGACCGCCGTCCGCCGCGCGCCTGCGCCCGGCCGGGGCTCCCCCGCACTGCTCGACTCACTCACCTCGACTACCCCCCCTTGCTCGCAGCTAGGATCCAGCCTCCCTCGCGCAGGGGGCGACGAGCCCCCGGCACGTCCTACTCGGTATCAACGTGGCCCATGTCCGGACGCGGGGCCAGCGGTCCGAGATGGAACACGAGGAACGCATCCGCATCACCGTCGTTGACCAATCGATGCCGCACATTCGGTGGAATCAGCAGGCCCTGGCGCTCTCGCAATGGATGTGAGCTGTCGCTGAGCTGCGCGTCGAGCTGACCGCTTACCAGGTAGATGAACTCCTCCGAGTACGGGTGATAGTGCTCGCTGATCCTTTCACCGGGCGCGAGCGTCGCCACGCCCATGAACCCGGAGGTCGAGCCGGCGCTCTTGGGGCTGAGCAGCGTGCGCACGTCGCCACCGCGCCTCGTGTCGGCCTGGACATCGTCGAGCGAGCGGATCTGCGGCTCGGCTGTAGGCGCTTGGGCTGAATCTGAATTCATCGCGGCCCCTTCGGTTGTCGTGCCGAGGCGGCGAGCGTACACAAGGTCTCTCGATCAGTCAAACAAGCGGACCGCCGCTGCCGGCGAGCAGCGCGGTCAGGAAAAGCGCCAGCAGGTGAAACGACTGATCGAGCATCGCTTCGAGCATCGGATTGGACGAGATGTCGGTCTTCTTGACGCGGCGTGCGTAACGCGCGAGCAGGCGACCGTCGTCCTGGATGAGGTGTGGCACCGCGATCAGGAGCGCCAGTGCGAACACCCAACCATCCACGCTGTCCGACAGCCACACGAGCGCCGGCACGAATGCCAGCGTGTACGTCGCGATGTGTGACAGGAGAGCGCGCCGCTGGGTGGGCGAGCCCGACAGTCCGCCGTGCTTGTTGCGCGCCTGCCACTCGGTTTGCAGCATGTAGTCGCCGACCAGGTGCGAAACGACGAACACGGCGAAGACCTCGACCCAGGGCATCCGCTGGGAACCTACCTCACCCGCCGGGTGCGGCAGAGGCGGCGCCGCGGCGCAGAGCCGCTCGCTTGACATCATCACCGGGGCCGGAACAAGATAGGTGCTCGGCGTGGCCCACAACCTCTACATCACCGCGATGGAGCCGGGCAGCGGTAAGCGTGTGGTCGCGCTCGGGATGATGGAGACGCTCGCCGGCAGGGCGCGGCGCGCGGGCTACTTCCGCCCGATCGTCGCGGCGGAGGACGGGCCCGATGCGCAGATCGAGTTGATGCGCCGGCGCTACGGCCTCGAGAGCTCCTACGAGGAGATGCACGCGCTGTCCGTCGAGGAGGCGCAGGCGTTGATGGCGGGCGGCCGGCACGCCGAGCTCGAACAGCGGGTGTTCGAGGCGTACAAGCTCCTCGAGCCTCGTTTCGATGTCCTCGTGTGCGAGGGAACGGACCTCGGATGGGCGGCGCCCGCCCTCGACTTCGACCTCAACGCCGGCCTCGCGAACCAGCTGGGCTGTCCGGTGCTCGTCGTCATCAAGGGAACGTCCGTTGCCGCGATCGCATCGGCGGTCCGCGTCGCCCGCGCGTCGGTCGCTCGCAAGGGCAGCTCGCTCTTCGGCGTGATCGTGAACCGCGTCCCGCCGGAGCTGCTCGGCGAGATGCGTGCCCACTCCGTCACCTACGATCGCAACGAGCCCCTGTACGTGATCGCCGAGGACCCGGCGCTCGAGCGCGCGACCGTCGCACAGGTCGCCGAGACGCTCGACGCGGAGGTGCTCGTCGGCGGTGAGGAGAGGCTCCAGCGCGAGGTCCGCGACGTCCGCGTCGCCGCGATGCGCGTCGAGCACTTCGTCGAGGACCTTCAGGACGGAACGCTCGTGATCGTGCCGGGCGACCGCGCGGACATCCTGATCGCGAGCCTCGCCACAGGCGCGTTCGCGAGCCTGCCGTCGATCGCGTGCATCGTGCTCACCGGCGCCCACCCCCCCGCTGCGTCGATCGGAGCGCTGCTGGACGCTGCGCCGTTCGCCGTGCTGCGCGTGGCGGCGCGCACCTACCCGACGGCGACCGCTGTGCATTCGATCAAGCCGACGATCACGATCGAGGACGAGCGGAAGATCGCCACTGCCGTCGGGGTCTTCCAGGCCGGCGTCGATCCCCGGGAGCTGGCGGAGCGAGTCGCGCTGCCGCGACCCGCGACCCGGACACCGGCGATGTTCCAGTACGAGCTGCTCGAGCGCGCGAAGACGCCTCGCCGGCGGATCGTGCTGCCCGAGGGCGAGGACGAGCGCGTCCTGCGCGCGGCCGACATCCTCCTGCGACGAGGGGTCGTCGACCTCACGATCCTCGGCTCGCCTCAGCGGATAGCCGCGCGCGCCGCAGCCGACGGCCTCGCGCTGGGCGACGCCGAGCTGCTCGACCCGCTGAGCTCGCCCTTGCGAGACGAGTACGCCGGGCGCTACGAGGAGCTGCGCCGCCACAAGGGCATGACCGCCGAGCTCGCGTTCGACACCGTCGGCGAGGGCAGCTACTTCGGGACGCTGATGGTGCAGACGGGGGCGGTCGACGGGATGGTCTCGGGAGCCGCGCACACGACCGCCGACACGATCCGCCCGGCCTTCGAGATCGTGCGCGCCAGCCCCGGGGTCTCGGTCGTCTCGAGCGTGTTCTTCATGTGCATGGCCGATCGCGTGCTGATCTACGGTGACTGCGCCGTCAATCCCCGGCCCGACGCCGAGCAGCTCGCCGACATCGCGATCAGCTCGGCCGACACGGCGAGCCGCTTCGGGATCGAGCCGCGCGTCGCGATGCTCTCCTACTCGACGGGAGCGTCGGGCAGCGGGGAGCAGGTGGAGGCCGTCAGGCGGGCCACGGAGATAGCTCGCGCGCTCAGGCCCGATCTGATGCTCGAAGGTCCGATCCAGTACGACGCGGCGGTCGATCCCGAGGTCGCTCGGCTGAAGGCGCCCGGTAGCGAGGTGGCCGGGCGCGCCACTGTCTTCATCTTCCCCGACCTCGATACGGGCAACGTCTCCTACAAGGCGGTCCAGCGCTCCGCGGGCGCGATCGCCGTCGGCCCGGTGCTCCAGGGACTGCGCAAGCCGATCAACGATCTGAGCCGCGGCTGCACCGTCACCGACATCGTCAACACCGTCGCGATCACCGCCATCCAGGCGCAGGAGGCGCCCGCGGCCTGAGGCGGCGGCCGATCGCTAGTCGTTCGCGAGGCGATCGAGCTCGGGCTCGCGGGTGAGCGAGCGCAGCTCCAGTTGCTCCTCGGCGCGAATTATGTGCATCACCGCGTTGATCAGCGCGAGGTGGGTGAACGCCTGGGGAAAATTACCGAGGTGACGGCCGGTCGTGGCGTCGAGCTGCTCGGCATAGAGAGCCAGAGGGCTGGCGTGGGAGAGCAGCTTCTCGCACAGTCCGCGCGCGCGTGCCAGCTCGCCGATCTCGGCCAGCGCCGAGACGAGCCAGAAGGAGCAGATCGTGAAGGTGCCCTCGTCGCTGACGAAACCGTCGTCGGTCTCCCCGACGCGGTAGCGCAGCACGAGGCCGTTCTCGGTGAGCTCGTCGGCGATCGCGAGGACCGTCGCACGGATGCGGGGGTCGTCCGGCGGCAGGAAGCGAACGAGCGGCATCAGCAGCAGCGAGGCGTCGAGCGCGTCGGTGTCGTAGTGCTGCACGAACACGTTGCGGCTGTCCACGCCGTTGGCGCAGAGGTCGGCGTGGATCTCCTCGGCAGCTGCTTCCCAGCGAGCGGCCATCGTGTGGTCGTTGCGGATCCACGCGAGCCGCGCGCCGCGGTCGAGGGCGACCCAGCACATCAACTTCGAGAAGGTGAAGTGGCGAGGCTCGCCTCGCACCTCCCAGATCCCGCGATCGGGCTCGCGCCAGTGCGACAGAGCGGCCTCGACCTGGCGCTTGATGATCGGCCAGAGCCTGTCTGGCAGCTGGTCGCGCGAGCGCGTGTGGAGGTAGATCGAGTCGAGCACCGCTCCCCACACGTCGTGCTGGTCCTGGTCATACGCGCCGTTGCCGATGCGCACGGGCCGCGCGTGGTCGTAGCCGGAGAGGTGGGAGAGCTCCTGCTCCTCGAGCCTGCTCTCGCCCCCGATCCCGTACATCACCTGAAGCCGGCCCTCCTCGGCTTCGGCGACATCGGCGACGAAGTAGAAGAAGTCGTTGGCCTCCTCGTCGAAGCCGAGCGTGTAGAGCGCCCAGAGCATGAACGTCGAGTCGCGTATCCAGCTGTAGCGGTAGTCCCAGTTGCGGTCTCCGCCCGGTGTCTCGGGCAACGAGGTGGTCGCCGCCGCGACCATCGCGCCGGACGGACCGTAGGTCAGGCCCTTGAGCGTCAGCGCGCTGCGCTGGAGATGCGATCGCCACGGGTGATCGGGGAACGTGCCGTGCTTGAGCCAGTGCTGCCAGAAGCGGCACGTCCTCGCGAGCATCCTCTGTGCGTCCTCGTAGCTCTCCGGCATCGGAAGCTGCGACCAGCCGAGCGCGACGAACGCGACGTCGCCCTCGTTGAGCATCGACCGCGCCCGCGCCCGCGGTCCCTCGAACCCCAGCCGCAGGTCGCTCACGAGCCGGAGCTCGAGATCCATTCCCTCCGAGCGCGCGACCGCCTCGCCGTAACCCGAGCCGGTGTAACTCCAGTCGGCTGCGAGCCCTCCGTAATCGAACGCCGGCTCGCAGTCGAGCTTGATCTCGGCCGAGCCCTGCACGCACTCGATCATCCGCAGCATCACGTGATCTGCGTCGTTGTCGGTCGGCGAGCGACGGTAGGTGAGCGAGCGCTCGTCTTCGTGGTGCCATGGGCCGATGCTGAGAGCGTCGCGCACGATCACCCAGCCCATGCGCGTCTCCCAGCTCGTCTCGAGGACCATCGTCCCGGGGATGTAGCGCCTCGCGGCCGGAACCCGGACATCCGCCGGACCGACGCGGAAGCCGCCCGCGTCGCGATCCAGGATCGAGCCGAACACGCTCGGCGAGTCCATGCGCGGCAAGCACAGCCATTCGACGTTGCCGCTCGGTGCGATCAGTGCGGTCGTCGCGCAATCCGAAAGGAACCCGTAATCGCCGATCGGCGGAAACGGGCTGGTCCGGATCCCTTGCTCGGCGCGCCCGTCGGGCGCGTCCTCGGAGGCCCCGTTCATGGGCGAGCGATTCTGCTCGGATGCAGGGGCCATGTCAAGGTATGATTGGCCGCTCGCGGTGACGTAACGACTCGAAGTGGAACCTCAGCTACAGCGAACCTCGATCGACGTCATCGCCTCGGCGCTCGAGCCAGTGATACCGGATCTCGGGCGCCTCAGCTCGCCTGACGGGGCCGTCACTTTGATGCTCAGCGACATCGCGAACGCGGGCGCCGCCGCCGAACAGATGGGGCCCGAGCGCTGGCAGAAACTCGTCGGCGACCATCGCGCGCTCGTCGAGCAGATCGTCGCGCATCACGACGGGCAGGTTGTCAGGTTCCAGGACGACGGATTCCTCGCCTCCTTCGGCAGCGCACACGCCGGCCTCCATGCTGCGGTCGAGCTCCAGAGGACGTTCACCGGCGACGCCGACACCGGAGCCGGGTCCGACGGTGCCGTGTCGCTGCGCGTCGGGTTGCACTCGGGATTCGTGATCGCGAACCCCGAGCAGCTGCTCGGTCGCAACGTCGTACTGGCGAGCCGCATCGCCGACCGCGCGAAGGGAGGCGAGATCCTCACATCCTCGACGCTCGTCGAGTACACCCAGCAGGATGAGAGCTTCGAGTTCGAGCTTCTGGGCGAGTACCACTTCAAGGGACTCCTCGGCGAGCACCCGGTGTACGCGCTCCGCTGGCGCTGAGGGCGCGTATGCGCTCAGCCGGAGCCGACGTGGCTCGACGGCGGCGCGGCCGCGGCTGTGGCGAGCATGCGGGCGTACTCGCCTGCGCTCGCGGGCCGCTCCACGGGATCCTTGTTCAGCGCCACCTTCAGGACGCTCGCGAAGTGCGGCGGCAGGTCGCTTCGAAGCCGGCACGGGTCCGGCGGCTCGTCCTGCAGATGAGCCCAGAGGATTCGCATGCCCTGCGCCTCGGCGAACGGCGGCCGGCCGCACATGCACTCGTGCATCACGCAGCCGAGCGCGTAGATGTCGGTTGCGGCGCTGAGGTCGGCGCCGCGGATCTGCTCGGGAGCCATGTAGTCCATCGAGCCGAGCGCCTGGCCGGGCCGCGTCAGGAGGCTTCCCTGGGTGTCCTTCGCGAGGCCGAAGTCGGTGATGTAGGCCTCGCCGCGCGCGTCGAGCAGGATGTTCGCAGGCTTGACGTCGCGGTGGACCATGCCGGCGGACCACAGCGCCTCGAGCCCGGCCGCGACATCGGTGCAGATGCGCACCGCCGTTGCCACGTCGAGCGGACCGTCCCGCTCGAGCTTCTGATCGAGGGCGAGCCCCTCGATGAAACGCTGCGCCATGTAGGGAACGCCGTTGTGGTCGCCGGTGGCGACGACGGGTACGACGTTCGGATGTTTCACCGTCTGGGCGATCCGCGCCTCGCGATGGAAGCGGCGCCTGAAGGTCTCGTCCCGGGCGAGGTCGCTCTTGACCAGCTTCAGTGCCACCCGCGTGCCGTCGGGAGCGGTCGCCTCGTAGACCTTCCCCATCCCGCCCTCGCCTATCAGGCGCTCGACCGAGTAGTCGCCGATCCGGGTGTGGTTCAGGGGATCGTCGGGGAATCGGTCACTCATCGGTCAGCCCATGTATGATCAGCGCGCGCGTGTGTGGAGGATAGGGGATCGATGAGGCGTACGAGGCTCCACAGATGGATCATGTCAGGCGCTCTGGGTGCGATCGTGGCTCTCTGTGCGGTGATGGCGACGACGACTGCGGCGAGCTCGTCGCCTCCGGTCAACGACAACTACCTGTCGTCGCTGAATCTAAACCCGCCCGGCAGCCCGCTGAACCGCGTCGACACACTGAGCGACGTCCGCGACACGAGCGCCGCGACCGTCCAGGGGGACATCTTCAACCCGCCCCAGGCCGGAGGGCCCGCCGAGGTCACCGGCTGCAGCGGCGTCAGCGAGGGCAAGACGATCTGGTACGACTTCCACCCTGACGCCAACGGCCTTGTTCGAATCCGAAGCTCGGCCGAATTCGGAACGGTGATCGCGGTGATGCCGTATGACCCGAAGACGCTGCTCCCTGACATCGCGCAGCGCAAGTGTGCCGTGAACCAGGTCTCCAAAGCGCAGGAACTGTTCGACGAAGTCAAAGCCGGCGGCTCCTATACGGTGCAGATCGGCGGTGTGAACGGCGCCGGCGGGACGGTCCAGTTCCTGTTCGATTACCTCGTGAAACTGAAACGGCTCCAGGCGGAAGCGACGCTCACCGCCCAGCCGCTCGGGGGCAGCGTGCGGATCGTCAACCTGTCGGTGAGCGCTCCCAAGAGGGCCCACGTCCTCGTGCGCTGCACGCGTGGATGCCGCAGCCAGGCACGCACGGCTCGGAATCTCAACTTCTCGAGCCTTCGCGGAACGCTTCTCCCGAGCGGTTCGGCCCTCAGGATCTACGTCACAGCCAAGAACGCGATCGGCGCCTACATCGAATATCGGATCCGCAACGGCAGCTTCACCAAGGTCCAGCGCTGTCTCGCGCCGGGCAGCATGAAACCCGCGCAGTGCGAATGACGCTGACATCCCGGGGGGGCCTGACGACGGTGATCGTGATCGTGGCCCTCGCGTTCGCCGCGGCCTTCGTCGTCGGTCGCGCGAGCGCCGGCGGCGGCGGGCAGCAGCCGATGCCGGCTCGCATCGCGCCCTCGACACAGCAGGTGAAGGTTCACGTGATCGCACTACCGTCCGGCCTTCCGGCGCTTCGCTCCAAGCCGCACGAAGCAGCTCCGAGCGCGCCGGCTACCGAAAAGAGCAGCCAGCCCTCGGCGCCCGCGCAGACGACCACCTCACCGGCCGTCACGCCGCACACGAGCTCTCCCCCGAGCGGCGGTGGCGGGGGCGGCAAGGTCGTAGTCGGCTAGCTCCGCCTACACGCTTCGCGACTCGTCGCTCGCGACCGCGGGCTCCGAGCGCTGTGCGGGCGCTTCGGGCAGCGACCAGATGCTGGTGTTCGCCCGGCGGCCGCGCAGCCCGACCTCTTCGACGAACACGAGGTCCTCGGGGGGGTCGATGAGCGCCTCCTTGGTCGCAGCCGAGAGCATCAGCTGATGGGGCGTGCCCTTGGTCAGCTGCTCGATCCGGGCCGCCACGTTCGTGGCGTCGCCGACCGCCGTGTACTCGACGCGACGCTCGGAGCCCACGTTTCCCGACATCAGCCGACCCGAGTTCAACCCGATGCCCATCCGGAATCCCGATCCCAGGCCGCGCTCCTGGAGCCACGCGTTGAAGCGCGGCAGGCGAACCTCGAGCATCTCACGGGCGCACGCGAGCGCCCGATCGGCATGATCGTCCTGGGCGATCGGCGCGCCGAAGACGGCCATGATTCCGTCGCCCATGTAGGCGACGAGCGTGCCGCCGTGGTCGAGGATCGCGTCGCTCATCTCGCTCAGGTAGCGGTTCAGGACTTCGATCACGCCGTCTGGGGTGAGCGACTCGGCGAAGCTCGTGAAGCCGCGCAGATCGGTGAACATCACGGTTCCCTCGCGCTGTACGCCGCCGAGGCGCAGGCCGTCGTCGGCACTCGCAAGGACCTCGTCGACGACGTTCTCGGGCACGAAGCGGGAGAACAGGTCGCGCACGCGCTCGCGCTCGAACGCGATCGTTATGAGCTGGACCGAGAGCGTTCCGACGGTGCTCAGCACCAACACCCCGACGGTGTAGACGAACGGGACGATGCGGCCGGAGTTGAACGCGAGCTGCGCGCCGATCGTCAGGAGCGCCGCCGCGGCGAGCGCCACCGCGATCGTCAGCGGCGGCCCCGCGCGGATGCCGACGAGCGGTATCAGACAGCCCGCGAGCACTATCAGCACGATGCTCACCCACGTGCCGATCGAGCGCAGCGGCAGCCCGCTCAGGACCGTCTCGATCGCGTTCGCCTGAATTTCCGCCCCCGGCATCTGCGCGGAGGTCGAGGTCGCGGAGATGTCGTGCAGGGATGGTGCCGAGGCTCCCACCACCACGACCTTGTTGTGGAACAGCCCCGGCGGGAACGTGCCCTTGAACACCTCGGAGAAGGGAACCGCCTTGAAGGTCCCGTCCGGCCCGGAGTAGTCGATCCACGCCGTGGCGCCGCCGAACTCCCCCCGGCGCACCGGTCGTCGCGATGCGACTTCTGCGCTGACCACGGCGAGCGTCTTCAGATGCCCGACGTCGTAGCTGACCCGCCGCAGGACGCCGCCTGGATCGGTCGGGAGGAGCGCGTTGGCCGGCTGCGATTCGACTTCGTGAAGGAGCGCCGCTCCATCGGTGCCGAGGAACCTCGTGTTGCCGCGCTGGTCGGTCTCGGTCGTCGACATGACCGCACGGCCGTTGGTGTTGTTGATCGCGGCGAGCAGCTTCTCCTCGTCGCTTCGAGCCTGGTCGCACTGTCCCGGGCTCGGCTGCACACCCGACGGGGATGCCGGACATGAGCTCGCCTCGGTGAACTGCACGTCGTAGGCGATCACCTTCGGATGTTCGCGCGCGATACGTTCGATCACCTGGCCGTGGACCGAGCGTGGGAACGGCCACTGGTAGTTGAGTTCGGAGAACGTCGTCGCGTCGATCTCGACGAGCACGACGTCAGCCGGGGGCCGGTGAGGGCCTCGTATCTGGAAGCGGGTGTTGACCGTGCTGAGTTCGAGTGAGCGCAGCAGGTCAGTCTCGAACGCGACGATCCCCAGAGCGGTGAAGCTCATGGCGACCAGCAGGAGCAGCATGCGACGCAGGCGCCGCGCGCGGAGCGGCCCCCGCGTCCACCAGGCCTTACGTCCCACGAGCCCGCCCGGGCGGAAGGCCACGCCGCGGGCCGGCGGCTTGCCGGAGAACGATGGTCGTGGTGCTGCTCACCGGCAAGCTTAGGGCTCCCGACGTGGCTACCGTGCTTTGGCCAGGTAGTGCCGGCCGGCGTGCAGGGTGATGGTCTTGCGGCGCAGGAAGTCGCGGACGGAGACGACGCCGCGGCTGACCTGGGTGAGCGTCCCGTCGCAGCGGTTGATCACGTTCCAGATAGTGCCGCGTACGGTCGCGGCGCTGTACTGCCCGCGGGTGACGTATTTTCCGTGCGCGTTTCCGTTGAGACGTCCCAGCACCCTGCTGCTCAGCCTGCGCGCGGCCTGCGCCTTCTTGCCGAGCGTCGCGCACACTTTCTGCGGGGGCTGCGCGTTGACGACGTTCAGGCTCACCAGGCCCCGCTGCTTGCGGTCCTGGAGGATCGTGAAGATCCCGGCCCCGAATTCACCGACCTGGGGTTTGCCGGCCGCCGCGGTGGCCGTCGTCAGTTCCACAATCCCGGCACTGGTGTCGAGTGTCGACCCGACGGGAATCTGGCGCGCTTCGCTCAGCGGAATGAACCCGACGCCCTTGCTCAGGCTGTCAAAGGCTCCACCAAAAGGCGGCACCGCGCTCAGATGGGCCCCTGGTGGCAGCTTTATGAACACGACACCGCTGACGACAACAACGTTCACCGTCTTGCCCAGCAGTGGTGCCGGCAACGGGACCCAGCTCTGCGTAATCGGGCTCGAGGTGACGGGGTTCCCTTTCCTGTCGAGAAGGGACACGACGATCTGATCGGTGCCCGGTTTCCTGCCGACGTAGCTGAAGGAAGCGTGTCCGGCGCTATCTGTGGCGCTCGTGGCCGATTGCGGGTTGGCGCCCGTGACCGTGAACGTGACGGCTCTGGCGGGCTGTGGCACGCCGCCTTCCATCACCGTCGCCGTAACCGAGAACGGGCTACCTAGGCTGATGTTGCCTGCCCGGTGGCTGGAGACCACTTCGATCACCGTCCTGGGTTCGACCGTCTCGACCTCCGAGCCACACGCGCTTTTCGACGGAGAGTTGGCTGTATCACCCGAGTAGGTGGCCTGCCAGTAGTAGGTGCCCGGGGCGAGCGTCTCTGCTTCTGACGCTGGCACTGTCCCCGTGCTCACTTTTACCGCGCCGGCTTCCTTGGCCAGCGTGGAGCATTGGGAGTCGGCATACACCTTGTAGGTGACTTCGCCGCCCGCTCTTGAGGCGTTTTCGCCGCTCAGCGTTGCTTTGTCGGAGACCGCCACGCCTTCTTTGACGGTGATGCTTTCGCCGCTCCTGTTTTCCCCTGAGAGCGTAGTCCCCGTCGTCGTCGGCCTCACTTCGGTGGGCGTCTGAATGAGCGACATGTCCTCCACGGTGTTGCTGCTCACCACCTTGCGGATTACCAAGGTGCCCGACATATCGGTCTGTGTGAAAGACGAGAAGTCAGTCTCGAAAAACAGGGATTTGCCGTCGGTGTCGACTCCGGTGCATGAGCCCGCTTCGGGCACCTGGATGGTGGTACCGCTTATCAGAGCCCCCGTTGAACTGTCGTACTGGTCATAAGTGCAGCTCGCATCGCCGTTATTGATGAGAAAGTTGCCGTTCGGCAGGACGGTGAAGCCGTCCGAGTTCGTGCTGGGGGTCCCGATGTTGATCGGCCCAGCGAGGACCGCCCCCGAAGACGGATCGAGCTTGAACACCTGCAGCGGTGGTTCGCCGCCGTATCCGGTCGTCACGTACAGCGCGCCGCCCGAAGCGGCGAGGTCCGCGATGCTGGCGCCCGGGCGGGGATTCGGTAGGGTCCGCGTGTCAGCGCCTCCGGCGCCCCCATTAAACGGGGCCACGTGAATGCCGTCGGATCCTTCTGACGACCCGCTGAGCTCGGTGTAGAAGACTTCGTTGCCGATCACCTCAACACCGCGACCGTTGTTGCCGATCGACCCGGTCGGAACGAACGAAGCGACCGGTTCGCCCCCGGCGGCAAAGTCGTAGGTCTGGATCGGCCCTTCCCCTCCGGCTGCGTTGTTCCCGACGATCAGCGGCCCCGAGGCCATGGCGCCTGACGCGCACGCCAGCGAAGTAACGGTCGTTAGCAACCCCACTACAAGCGAACGACCTACGTACGGCCCGACCATGGACCGTGGCCCAGACAAAAAGCGCCTCATCGAATGCCCCCTCGCACTCCGCAGCAAAACATCTTGCCCCCGCCTGCGCCTTGCAGTCTCCCGCATCTCCATTCCCCCTCCGGCCGGCGGCTCTCGTTCGTGCGCGGGATGGTAGATCATCCGATGGCTCCTGACTAGTAGAAAGCTCGGGGCACGAGCGTTCGCCTGCAGGCGGCTCGTCAGGGTGCTTTGGCCAGGTAGTGCTGGCCGGCGTGCAGGGTGATGGTCTTGCGGCGCAGGAAGTCGCGGACGGAGACGACGCCCCTAGTGACCTGGGTGAGCGTGCCGTCGCAGCGGTTGATCACGTTCCACGCGGTGCCGCGCACGGTCGCGGCGCTGTACTGCCCGCGCGTGACGTACTTGCCGTGTGCGTTGCCGTTCAGGCGGCCGAGCACCCTGCTGCTCAGCCGCCGCGCGGCCTGTGCCTTCTTGCCGACCGTCGCGCACACTTTCTGCGGGGGCTGCGCGTTGACGACGTTCAGGCTCACCAGGCCGCGCTGCTTGCGGTCTTGGAGGATCGTGAAGATCCCCGCCCCGAATTCACCGACCTGCGTCTTGCCCGCCGTCGCCGTCGCGCTCGTCAAGCGCGCGACGCCGCCGCTCGTGTCGAGCGTCGAGCCGACCGGGATCTGGCGCGCTTCGCTCAGCGGGATGAACCCCACGCCCTTGGTGAGGCTCTCGAACGCGCCGGCGCCACCCCGCGCGACCCCACTCAGATGCGCGCCCGGCGGCAGCTTCACGAACACCACCCCGCTCACCACTTCCACGTTCACAGACGACCCCAACACCGGCGCGGCAAGGGCGGCTTTGAAGGGAAGGAGTCCCGTTTTCGGCTGGACGAGCACCGGAGGCGGAGGCGGCGGCGGCGGAGCAGGCGGAGGCGGCGGCGGCGGCGGAACGCAGGTGGCGTTGACCGTGAAGACGTTGCTCGGGGGGCCGCCGTTCGGGCTGAGCAGCTGGATCGTGTGCGTGCCTTCGCTCAGCTGTGAGATCTCCACACGGGTCGAGGAGGGAGTCTGAGCCGGCTGTGGTTCGCCGTCGATGTTCACCGTCGATCCCACGAAGAAGTTGTTGCCGTGGATCACGGTCACGGGCGCCAGCGCGGTGCCCGCGCAGGCTTCCACACTCGTGATCTGAGGCGTGCCTGCGTCCGACGGCGAGGCGGCGCGCACGTTGTCGATCAGCCAGCCGCGGAACCCGTTGAAGAGGTAATCCCAGCTGTCGAAGACGAAACGCACGCGAACGTTCGGCTTGCCCGCGGCTTCGGTCAGGTCGACGAGTATCGGCTGCCACGTCGCCGGCGTGTTCTGACCTTCGTCGGTGTAGTCGGCCGACGGCGCGCCCCCCGGGTTGTTGGCCGGGTTGAGCTCCCCGAGCCGGTGCCACGTGAAGGGCTGTGCTTTCGTTCCCGCGTCGGTCGTGTATTCGATCGCCATCGCGTCGAAGAAGTTCGCGTCGACCGCCTCGATCTCGAACCACGAGTCGAAGTGCAGGACGGCGCTCGTGAAGCCTTCGAGGTTGAACGGCGGCGAAACTAGCTCGCCCTCCTGCACGGTGGATGTGGTGCCACCGGGTTTCTCTCCCGGGTCCTGTTTCGTTTCGCAGCCGTTTTCGAGCGCTCCCGCGTTGTTTTCTTCGACTTCTTTCAACGTCCCGCAGAAGGTGCCACTCGAGTGGTCGCCGAACCAAGCGACGTTTTTCCCGCCGGCCGGCGCGGGAAGCGCGCCGCTGTCGCCGGGCGGCAGCGTCACGAGTTTGGGGGTGATGAAGGGGTTGATCGAGATGTTCTGAGGCAGCGACTGGACATGCCACAGGTTGTGCCTGTCGTTGACCGGTGTGTCTTTCGTTTCGACGCCGTTCTGGCCGAAGAACGGGTCTTCGGCCGGCCAGCCCGCGACTTCGTCGTTCTGGACGAGTTCGGTGTCCTGTGTTCCCTGGCTCGCTCCGCCGCCCGCTTCGGGGTTGCCCCCTGAGAACACCAGCCACTGATCCGCTCTCCCGGTGAGGGGGTCGATCGTGCTCGGCGCGGGGACTTCGGACTTGAGTCCATGCTCCCAGCCCTGTTCGAGCCGGGTTTCGACGGCGCTCGCCGGGCCGGCCATCGCCATGAGCCCGGTCGAAAACACGGCCGCGCATGCAACTACCAGGGCGCGCGCCATGCGCGAACGCCCGCTCACCCGAACAATTCCCTCCGTCAGCACCCGATCCCCCGTCCCCCTCGCGGACCCCTCAGTCCGCAGCGTCATTTGCTCCGCCCGCGTGATGGTAGTGAACTCGCAGGCATTTGACTAGTCGGATCCTGCGGCCCGGCGGCTACCGCAGCCGCGGCAGTAGAATCGGCGGACTTTGCTGGAGCGGGGGACGCAAGTCGCCGGATATCGCATCGACGGCGTCGTCGGCGAGGGTGGGATGGCCGTCGTCTACCGCGCGACTCAGCTGTCCCTCGATCGCGTCGTCGCGCTCAAGGTGATCGCGCCCGAGCTCGGCGACGATCCGAGCTTCCGTACGCGCTTCAAACGAGAAGGACAGCTCCAGGCCGCGCTCGACCACGAGCACATCGTGCCGGTTCACGAGGCGGGCGAGAGCGAGCACGGCCTGTTCCTCGCGATGCGGCTGATCGCCGGCCCGACGCTCAAGGACCTGATCCTCAGCGGGCAGCTCGACCCTCGCCGCAGCCTACGCCTGCTGACGCAGGTCGCGCAGGCGCTCGACACCGCCCATCGGGCGGGGCTGATTCACCGTGACATCAAGCCGCAGAACATCCTCATCGACAAGGACGATCACGTCTTCCTCGCGGACTTCGGCCTCACCAAGGCGCTCGATGACACGACTCGTCTGACGGGCACGGGTCAGTTCCTCGGAACGATCGACTACGTGGCCCCGGAGCAGATCCAGGGCGAGCCCCCGGTCGCAGCCAGCGACTGCTACTCGCTGACCGCGGTTCTCTACGAGTGTCTGGCGGGTGAGGTGCCGTTCCCCGGGCCGAACGAGGCGGCCGTCCTGCACGCCCACGTCGTCCGTCCTCCGCCACGGATCAGCGAGACGCACCCGGAGCTTCCAGAGGCGATGGACGAGGTGATCGCGCGGGGCATGGCGAAGAACCCCGCGGAGCGGCCCGCGGCTGCGACGGCGCTGCTGAGGGCCGCCACCCAGGCGCTCGCCTCGGCGCCGGCGAAGCCCGGCGCGCGAGCCCAGCCGACCAGGCAGAGCCCGGCCGGCGACGGACCCGCAAGCGTTCAGACGACCCGCGTTCCCGGCGCGCAGCCGGCCGCCGCCGCACCGGAGTCCGCGGCGCTGGAGGCCCCTGCCGCTGTGACGCGCCAGGCCGGCGCGCCCGGCGAAGCGCTGCCGCCGGCCGCGCCCCCGGCAGATGCGCCAGGCGCCGAGGCTCCGGCACGCCCGGGGCGCTCGATCGCGAGCCTCGTCGGGCTCCTCGGCGCGCTCGCCGCGATCGCGATCGCCGTAGGGTTTCTCGTCGGCCACTCCGGCGCGAAGGCGGGCACCGCGCGCTTCACCAACTCCGCGAGCGTCAGTCACGTGCAGCTGCGATACCCCTCTGACTGGCATCTGAGCCCCGGGCTGTCGCCGGTGCCGGGGATGACGTTCAGCGAACCGATGACGCTCGGTCCCAACCCGGCTGTGGGCGGCATCACGGCCGGCGAGCTGGGCGATGCAGGCGGTCCGACCCTCCTCCCCGCAGCGTTTCGCCGGCAGGTGATGGGCGCCCTGCCCCCGGCGGACCAGGTGAGGCTGGGCGAAGTCGAAGCGTTCCGCTATGAAGGGCTTCAGGTTCGCGGCCTCAATGGCGCGCTCACCGTCTACGCGGCTCCGACCTCGGCGGGCGTCGCGACGCTCGCGTGCTGGGCCTCGCCCAAGGCGGCGCCCTCGGTCCTTGCGGAATGCGAGCGTGTCGCGGCCACGCTGCAGCTCGCCGGCGTCACGGCCTATCCGCTGGGGCCCGATCACGGCTACGCGGCTCGCCTGTCCACGGCCTTCACGCGCCTGAGCTCGGCGGTGAGCGCTCCGCTCGCTCAGCTGTCGGCCGCGACCACCCCCTCCGCGCAGGCGAGCTCCGCGCAGCGGCTGGCGGGCGCCTTCTCCGCCGCCGCCACGGAGCTGGAGGGCTCCTCGGTGCCACCGATGGCGGGAGAAGCACACGCCGCGCTGCTGGCCGCTTTGCGCCAGCTGTCCGCCGCGTACTCGCGGGCCGCCGCCGCGGCACGCGCGGGGGACGGCGCGGCGTACCGGAGGGCCGGCGCTGAGGTCGGCGCGGGCTCGGCGGCGCTGACCGATGCCTTGCGACGCTTCCCCGCGCTGGGTTACACTGTCGCGAGCTAAGCAAGGGGGGCAGTACCAGGATGGCGGAGGACGCACGCGGCCCGATCGCGGCGCTCGATCCAGAGATCGGGTCGACTCCTGCCGCCGATCCGCGGCCGCTCGTCCCCGTCGATCGCGCCGGCGAGCCGCGGACCGCCTCGCAGGTGCTCGGCCGAACGCTGGCGGGGCGCTACCGGGTGCTCGAGCCGATCTCGGCCGGCGCGACGGGCGCCGTCTACCGCGCCGAAGATCTCCAGACGCACGCCGACGTCGCGCTCAAGCAGTCCAGCCACCCCGATCACGACCATCGCTTCGAAATCGAGGCCGGCCTGCTGGCGAGCCTCAGCCATCCGCGCGTCGTGAAGATCGTCGATCATTTCTCCGAACCGATGGGCCAGTACGTCGTGATGGACCTGGTTCGCGGCATCGACCTGGGCGCGCTGCTCAAGCAGCGCGGGGATCCCGGGCTCCCCGTCGATCACGCGATCGAGTACATCCGCCAGGTATGTGAGGCCTTGCAGTACGTCCACGACCAGCAGATCGTGCACCGCGACGTCAAGCCGCAGAACATGATCCTCGGCGAGCAGGGCATCGTGCTCGTCGACTTCGGCATCGCGCGCGTGCTCGACGAGAGAGAAGCGTCGGCGACGGTCGGCATCGGCACCCCGCGCTTCATGGCGCCCGAGGTGTTCGCGGGCGGCGCGATCTCGGCGCGGACCGACGTGTTCGGCGCCGCCGCGACGCTGTGGACGCTGCTCGCCGGGCGCGCGCCCATGTACGCCGATGCCACGAAGCTCGCCGAGACCGTTCCGGGTGTGACGCCCGAGCTCGAGCGCACCATCTGCGCCGGGCTCGAGATGATCCCCGAGCGGCGCGTCGCCTCCGTGTCCGCGTTTGCGAAGGCGCTCGGAGCGCCGCTGCGCACGGGCACAGGCATCTCGCTCGCCGTGTCGCTCGCCGACACGGATGCCCCCCGCAGCCTGCTCGAAGCGGTCGCCCACACGGCCGCGGGCGTGTTCGGAGCCGCCGCGGCTTCGCTGTGCCTGATCGACGAAACGACGAGCGAGCTCGTCTACCAGTCCGCGTGGGGCGCCGGCGCGCGGGAGATCGTCGGTGTCAGGCTGCCGCCGCGCGCGGGGATCGCCGGCATGGTCGTCGACACGGGAAGCGGCGAGGCGATACCCGACTGCAGCGTCGACCCGCGCTTCGCGGCTGGCATCGCCACCGGAACGGGATACGTGCCCTACACGATGCTCGTGGTCCCGCTGCGTCGCGGCGAACGCCCGATCGGCGCCCTCTCGATCCTCGATCGCCGTGACGGAGGCAGCTACGGGCAGGACGACATCGAGCCCGCGACGCTGTTCGCCGACCTCGCGGTGAAGGCTCTCGATGTGGCCCCCGGAGCGTTCACGAGCCTCGGTGTGAACGCCTCCGGCGGGCTGTTCGCCTAGCCACCGGCGCCCTCGCGCCAGTCCAGCTCGTAGACCTCGAGCTCGCCGGTCAGCCCCTTGAGCTGCATCGCGCCGATCGCCACGAACCGGTGGTCCCGGCGGCTGCCGACGAGCACCCGCACGACGTCGGATACCAGCGTCTGCGCCGCCTGGGCCCTGTCGCACAACCGCTTCGCGACGACCACCGGCATCCCGAAGTAGTCCCCGTCCGCGCTCACCACCTCGCCGGCGTTGACGCCGATGCGCAGGCCGAGGGCCCCACCGTGGGCGCCGGCGGTGTGCGCGGCCACGCGGCGCTGCATGTTCTGCGCGCAGGCGACGGCGCTGAGGGCGCTGGGGAACGCCACCATCAGCCCGTCCCCGAGGCTCTTGACCTCGTGACCGCCCTCCTCGCTGACCGCCTCGCGGAGGATCGAGAAGTGCTCGCGGACGAACTGATCGCCCGCATCGTCGCCGAGCCGATCGAGCAACTCGGTCGAGCCGACGAGATCGGTGAACAGGAGCGTGGCGAGGCCCGTGGTGCTCGTCGCCTCGATCACGGTCGTCGTGCCACGTCCCGCGGAGGAGGACTCGTTGAACGCGAGCATCGTGCGCCCGACGCGGATCACGTCGCCATCGCGCAGGCGCCGGCGCCCGCTGATGCGGCCGTCGTTCACGAACGTGCCGTTGCGCGAGATGCCCTCGTCGCTGACGACCCAGTGCGCTCCCAGTCGCACCGCCTCCGCGTGCACCGAGGAGACGCTCGGATCCCACTCCAGGCACACGTCGACGTCGCTGCCACGTCCGATCGTCACGGCGCGGTCGCCGTCGAGCGCGAACAGGCGCTGGGAGCCCGAGTCGTCCCGGTAGAGCAGGAACGGGACGCCCCTGCGCTGCGTCTCGAGCACGTCCTTCAGCTCGCCTGCGTTGGCGGGGCGCGGTGGAGCGCTCTCCGCGTCGGGGAGCCTCCCGGATCCAGCCTGCGCGTCGCTTGCCTCCGCCATCTTCGACCTGCCCGCAATTCTGGCGTATCGGGCGCGGCGGCGCGGGCGGGTGCGTCTATTGACGCTCGCTGCGCGCGCCCTTAGTGTTGCGCCACGGTGGGGCACAGGGTCGTATGCATCTCGCGTGAGGAAGGTGCCGGGGGACAGGAGGCGGCGCGGCTCGTCGCGGAGCTGCTCGGCTTCCGTCTGATCGATGAGGACATCGTCGCTCGCGCCGCGGTCGAGGCGGGAGTCGAGCAGAACGTGGTTGCGGACGTCGAGCAGCGCAAGTCGCTGCTGGTCAGGCTGATCGAAGGACTGGGACCGGCGGGCATGGCGACCGGCTACGGCCTCGCCCCGCAGGCCGTCCAGGCCCACGGCCTGCCGGCGAGCGACGAGCTCAGGGGCCTGATCCAGTCGGTGATCGAGGAGACCGCCGCCGCGGGCGACGCCGTGATCGTCGCTCACGCGGCGTCGCTGGCGCTCGGTGGGCGCGAGGACGTCCTGCGGGTGCTGGTGACGGCCTCCCCGCGGACGCGCGAGCGACGGCTCGCGGCGGCGCTCGGGATCACCGGCTCGGAGGCCGCCAGGACCGTCAAGCAATCCGATGCCGGGCGCGCCGACTACATCAAGCGCTTCTACGGCGTCAGCGCGGAGCTGCCCACGCACTACGACCTCGTCGTCAACACCGACAAGCTCGAGCCCGAGTACGCGGCGCAGCTGATCGCCGGCGTCGCCGCGGGCAGACTCTCGAGCACGCAGCCGGTCTCCGGCTGACGAGGCGCCCGGCGATCCCGAGCGCGACGGGCGAGAGGCCCGGCCACGCCATCGGGGCCCCGGCCTGAGCCGTCTGGACGGATGTCCTAGTCCCGCGCGAGCGCGCGGCACCCGCTTGTAGGATGGCCGCGGATCGGGAGGCGCTGGGATGTTCTGGAGACGGAAGCGGACGAAGACGCAGGCGGGGCGAGACGAGGAGTGGCGGCTGCTCGTGCGCTCGATCACCGAGCCGGGCGGCACTCCCTCCGCGGTCGACGAGGCCCGCTTTCGCGCCTATCTCGAGGAGCTCGACGCGCGCTCGCAGCGGCGCGGCCTGCGCTGGATGAACCGCGCCTCGAGCGACGATCGCGACGGCGTCCCGGCCGAGCGCGAGCCGCGATAGCGCCGAGCTTCTCCGCCGCCGGCGGTCGTAGTCTGGCGAACGCATGTTCGAGACCGCATCGCCCACCGCCTGGCTCGATGCGCTCAACGGCGAGCAGCGAGCTGCCGTCACCCACACGGGCGGCCCGCTGCTGATCCTCGCCGGCGCTGGGACCGGCAAGACGACGACGCTGTGCTCGCGGGTCGCCTGGCTGCTGACGCAGGGAGTCCCCGCCGAGCGCGTGCTGCTGCTGACGTTCACCCGCCGCGCCGCGCGCGAGATGATCGAGCGCGCACGAACGCTGGCGCAGCGCGCGGCGCCGAGGGCGGGGCGAGTGGTGGGGGGGACCTTCCACTCGGTTGCGCACAGGATGGTGCGCATGCACGCCACCTCGCTGGGCCTCGCCCCCGGCTTCGGCGTGATCGACGCGGGCGACGCCGCGGACCTGCTCGACATGATGCGCCAGGAGCGCGGGCACGCCGCTTCCGCGCGCCGCTTCCCGCGGGCGCAGACGATGCTCGACATCTACTCGCGAACTGTCAACGCGCAAACGCCCCTCGCGGAGGTCCTCGCCGAGGCCTTTCCGTGGTGTGAGGAGCACCGCGACGCGCTCGCAGAGACGTTTCGCGCGTACGTCGAGCGCAAGCGCGAGCTCGGGGTCCTGGACCTCGACGACCTGCTGCTCTACTGGCGGGCGCTCGCCGGCGACGAGGTGCTCGGGCCGCGACTGGCCGGCATCTTCGAGCACGTGCTCGTGGACGAGGACCAGGACGTCAACGGGCTTCAGGTCGACATCCTCAAAGGGCTCAGAGCGGGGCGCCCCGAGCTCACCGTCGTCGGCGACGACTTCCAGGCGATCTACGGCTTCCGCGCCGCGAGCGCCCGCCACATCCTCGACTTCCCCGAGCGCTTTCCCGAGTCGACGGTCCTCAAGCTCGAGCGCAACTACCGCTCGAGCTCGCCGATCCTCGACGTCGCGAACGCCGTCGCCGAGCAGGACCGCGCCGGCTATCCCAAGCGCCTGTGGACCGACCGCGAGGGCGGATCCGCCCCCGAGCTCGCCTTCCCGCTGGACGAGAGCGACCAGGCGCAGCTCGTCTGCGACCGCGTGCTGGCCGCTCGCGAGGAGGGCATGGAGCTGCGCGCGCAGGCGGTGCTCTTCCGCGCGGGTCACGACTCCGACCTGCTCGAGCTCGAGCTCACGCGCCGCGCGATCCCGTTCGTCAAGTACGGCGGGCTCCGCTACCTCGACGCCGCGCACGTCAAGGACCTGATCGCTGTGCTGCGGCTCGCGACGAACCCCGCCGACGAGGTCAGCTGGTTCCGGCTGCTGCAGCTGCTCGACGGCGTCGGCCCCGTGCGCGCCCGGCGGATCCTCGACGCGCTGCGCGCCTCCCCCGGTGGCTGCCCCGAGCTGCGCCGCTGGGGGGACGCGGCGGCACACGTCCCCGCGGGCGCGCTCGAGCCGGCCGCGACCCTGATCGGCGCCCTCGCGGACACGTCCGAGGCCAGCGCGGGGGCGCGCGTCGAGCAGCTCTGCGAGGCGCTGGTGCCGCTCGTCCGCGCGCGCTACCCGGACTGGACGGCGCGTGTCGCCGACTACGAGCAGCTCCTCGCGGCGTCGCGTGGCGCGAGCGATATCCGCCACTTCGTCTCTGAGCTCGTGCTCGACCCGCCCAGCTCGAGCGCCGACCTCGCCGGGCCGCCGCACCTCGACGAGGACTACCTCGTGCTCAGCACGGTGCACTCGGCCAAGGGGCTCGAATGGGACGCCGTTCACCTGATCGCCGCCTACGACGGCAACTTCCCCGCTGACATGGCGAGCTCGAACGAGGAGACGATCGCCGAAGAGCGCCGCCTGTTCTACGTCGCGCTGACCCGGCCGCGGCGCCGCCTGCACGTCTATGTCCCGTTCCGCTACTACCACCGGCCGCACGCCCGCGACGACGCCCACGGCTACGGCAGGGCCTCGCGCTTCCTGACCGACGAGGTGCAGGAGCTGTTCGACGTCACGCACACGGGTCTCGCCGGCGGCTCGGCTCCCGGAGGCGATCGAAGCTCCCGCCGGATCGAGGTCTCGGTCGACGCGCTGTTCGGCTGACGCACGCCTGACGGGCGAGCCCCCGCTCAGGTCGGACGGGCGAGCCCCTGCTCAGGTCGTGAAGCCGAGTATCAGCTCGGCGGTCTCGAGCGGGACGTCGAGCTGGGGGCAGTGGCCGACGCCATCGAGCACGACCCACTCGGCGTTGGGCAGCCACTCCTCGCGGAAGCGCACCGCGGCCGACGGCCAGGGCACGAGCACGTCCTCGGCACCCCAAACGATCCGCACCGGGCACGCGATCCGCTCGGCGTCCAGCTCCCAGCCCTCGCGCATCCCGTGCTCGACGAGCGGCGCGAGCGCGTCGCAGCCGACGACTCCGCGCAGCTGGTGCGCGAGCAGCTCCGCAGGTATGTGCTCGAAGTTCACCGTCGTGTACCTCGTCGCCCTGCGCCGCCCCTCCGGGGAGGCGACAATCGCCTCGGCCTGCGACGCGGCGCTCCTGAGCAGCTCCTGCATCGTCACGAAGTGTTCGAGCGTGGCGGTGACCGCGGGGTCGCCGGGCGCCCAGCCGCCGGCGGGGGCGAGCGCGGTCACGGTGTCCGCGCGTCCGCGCGAGGCGACCTGGAGCGCGACGAAGCCTCCGAGCGAGTTGCCGACGAGGTGCGCCGAACGCCAGCCGGCGTCGTCCATCGCCGCTTCGACCGCCTCGACGAGCAGCTCGTCGGCGAGCGGGCTCGGGGCGGGCGGCCCGCCCGCGTGCCCGGGAAGCGTCAGCGCGAGCACGTCGTGGCGGCGTTCGAGCGCGGGCAGCACGAGCTCCCATGAACGCCACGTGTCGGTGAAGCCGTGGATGCACAGGAGGGGCGTTCCGGCGCCCCCGCGATGGGATGGGGTGAAGGTCGAGTCCAGGCGAGGAACGCTAGCGCCGGCGACCGCGGCCGGGCGGCCGGCTCAGGAGCTCGCGTCGACCAGGTGAGCGGCCTGCGAGTGGCCGAACGCGGCGCGCTCGCCGCCGAGCAGGCTCTCGGCGACCTCGGCCGGGCTCGGCTTGCCGACGAGAAACCCCTGGGCCATCTCGCAGCCCATCTCCCGCAGCATCGTCATCTGGCTCTGGGCCTCGATCCCCTCGGCGACGACCGCGAGCGACAGCGCCTGGCCGACGCCGAGGATCGCCTGAAGCAGCTCGCGGCTACGCCCGCCGTCGCTCAGCGCCGAGACGAAGCTCTTGTCGACCTTGAGGATGTCGACGGGCAGGCGCTGCAGATGCGAGAGCGAGGCGTAGCCGGTGCCGAAGTCGTCGATCGCGATGCGCAGGCCGAGCGAGCGGAGCTCGGCGAGCACTTCGATCGTGCGCTCGGTGTCCTTGGCCAGCGAGCCCTCGGTGATCTCGAGCACGAGCCGCGACGGCGCGATGCCCGACAGCTCGAGCTCGCGGCGCACATCTTCCACGAGCGAGGGCGCCGTCAGCTGGACGGTCGAGACGTTCACCGAGATCGACACGCCGCGCGCGCTCGCATGGCGTCGATCCCAGGTGGCGATCTGCCGCAGCGCCTGCTGGAGCACCCAGCGGCCGATCGGGACGATCAGGCCGCTCTCCTCGGCGAGCGGGATGAACCGCTCTGGCGCGATCAGGCCGCGGGTCATATGGCTCCAGCGGACGAGCGCCTCGAAGCCTTTCAGGCGGCCGTCGTACATGTCGTAGATCGGCTGGTAGAAGAGCAGCAGCTCGTCGCGCTCGAGCGCGCCGCGCATGTCGACCTGCAGGCGGAATCGCTCGTGTGCGCGCTCGTGCATCGAGGGGGCGAAGATCCGCACCGAGTCCTTGCCGCTCGTCTTCGCGACGTACATCGCGGTGTCGGCGTCGCGCAGCAGCTCGTGCACGTCGACCTCGGAGGCCGACCCGACCGCGACGCCGACGCTGGCGGTGACTGCGTAGTCCCAGCCCGGGAGGCTGAAGCGCGGGCGCAGCACCTCGCGGACGCGCTCGGCGAGCAGCTGCGTCTCCTCCATCCCGCGGACGTCGTCGATCAGGATCACGAACTCGTCGCCGCCGAGCCGCGCGACGGTGTCCTCCGTGCGCACGAGCGATTCGAGCCTCCGCGCGACCTCCCCGAGAACCACGTCGCCGACCTGGTGGCCGAGGCTGTCGTTGACGAACTTGAAGCCGTCGAGGTCGACGAGCACGACCGCCACCGAGGCGCCGGACCTCGCAGAACGCATCAGCGCCTGCTCCGCGCGGTCGGCGAGCAGCGCGCGGTTCGCGAGGCCGGTGAGCGGATCGTGGAAGGCTTGGTGGCGCAGCTGCCGCTCGAGCGCCACCTGATCGGTGGCGTCGCGCGTGTTCACCACCAGCGCTCCGACGCTCGCGTCGCCGATCAGGTTGCTGATCGCCGATTCGGCGTAGCGGATCCGGCCCGAGGAATCGGTCAGCTCCCACTCCACCCGCGAGACGTGCCCCGCCTCGTCGATCGTCCTGTCGAGCGCCTCCGCGAGCACGCTCGAGCCGCCTGTCACGGCTTCGAGGCTGCGTCCGACGAGCGCCGCCGGCTCGTGGCCGAAGATCGTCTCCATCGAGTCGCTGACGTAGCGGACGGTGAGGTCGGGGTCGACGACCATGATCACATCGGAGGAGTGCTGCACGAGCGCCCGGTAGTAGCGCTCGGTCGTGCGCAGCTCGGCGGTGCGCAGCTCGACACGCCGCTCGAGGTCGCTCGTCAGCGCATGGTTCTCGTAGACGACGATCAGCTGGAGCAGCAGGGCGAGCACCACCAGCGCGGCGCTGATCGCGAGCAGCACGCCCGGCGGGCCGAGGCTGCGCCCCGCGAGCCAGCTCACGAGCGCCGTTGCGATACCGACGGCGGCGGGCAGCGTCGGCAGCCCGGGCACGAGGCGCCCGGCGGCGAGCCTTCGCATCCATTCGCGCGAGCCGGGGCGCTGGGCGGCCGCGATCGTGATCACGAGGAACCCCGCCAGCCAGCCGATGTCGATCGGCCCGACCCGCGCGAAGGACGGGTTGAGCGCGTTGAGGTACCAGTAGGCCGAGTCGGAGATCGCCACGAAGGCGATTCCGAGCCCCAGCAGCCCGAGGCCCGGCGGGACGCGCTCCTTGCCCCGGGCCGCGACGAACAGGACGCCCGACAGCGCGACGGCGTCGAGCACCGGGTAGGCGAGGTTCACGATCTGCCCCCACTCGGACGCGTTGCTGCTCGCGAAGACCGCGGCGATCACCGCGCACCAGCTGATCAAAAAGCAACCGGTCGCGATCAGCATCGCCTCGGCCGCGCCGCGCCCGTGCGAGAGCCTCCCGGCCGGCGTGCTCACCATGCTGAGCAGGCAGCCGATCACGAGCACCGACGCTGCGAGCGGCGCGGCGTCGAGCGCCGACGGCGGCTTGGGGCTGAGGCCGAAGCCGACTTCGCAGACGCTCCGCGCGATGTGGCCGATCGCCCACACGCCCATACCCCACGCGAGCAGGCGCCACGCTCGCCACGCGCCGCGCCCGGCGGCGCCGTCAGCCGTCGCCTGACGGCGGTCGCGCCTCGCGCGCGAGGCGCACGCGAACGCGGCGATCAGGGCGGCCGCCGTTTCGCTGAAGTCCTGGAACGCGGTCCAGCCCGCTTCGCTGCCGGAGTGCACCGTGACGAGCACTCCGAAGACCACCGTGGCGGTCACGCACAGCGCCCAGAGCAGCGGAACTTCCGCGACCCGCAGGGCCTCGCGCGACATCCGGATTCGTGCGGCTGCTCTGAACATGGGCATACCCGCCGGACGGGTCAGCGACCTGCCCGATCAGTTCGTCATCGGAAGGCCGCTGTGAGACCTTGAGCTGCGGGTAGGCCGTCTGGCAGAGGCTTTTCGCCGCTACTCCTCCGCCGGCTCCCGATCCCCGGCCGGCCCGTCGCCCCCGTCGGGCCCGCCGGCATCGTCGTCCCCCTCGTCCTCGTCCACGTCCTCGTCCTCGTCGCCCGCGTAGAGCGACTCGCGCGCGAGCTCGCGCCCCCTCGCGTCGAACAGCTTGACCTCGAGCAGGTCGTGCCTGTAGTCGTCGGGGGCGAGCAACGTGAAGCGCTCGTCGATCAGCTCGCACTGGTCGACCGCGAGATCGGCGAGCTCCGCGGTCGCGATCCGTCCTCCGGACAGCAGCGGCCTGCCCCATACGAGCGTCATCGCCGCGACCGCGCCGGAATGGCCGCGCCACGAGCCGACGACCTCCTCGCAGAGGTCCAGGCGCCAGTCGGGGTTGCGCTCGGCGAGCTCGTCGGTGAAGTCGAGGTGGGCGTAGAAGTCGCCGGGCTCGCCGTTCTCGCCGCCCGGCACGAAGCGCACGTAGCCGAACAGCTCGTAGCCGCCGGAGGTCCGCGCGGTGGCCGGCACATAGGTGCGACCGTGCCACGAGCGGTCGGGATACCAGACGATCTCCCCCGCCTCGCCGAGGTCCGCGGGCGCCCCCTCGAGCCGGATGAGGCCGTCGAGCAGCTCCCGCTGGAGCCGCTCGTGCCAGCGGCCGTACGGCAGTTCCTCCTGCGGCGGCTCGGCTGCGAAGCGCGGCACGAAGCGTTCCTCTGGCGGCATCGGCGCCAGACTACAGCCGCATCGCCGCGCGGCGATGCGTCGGGCGTACCGGGCGTACGACGCGTGCTCAGGCGTCGCGCAGAACCGCGGCGGCGTGCTCGGGCGCGACGATGTTCAGGTTCACGTCCGTCGAGAGCTCGAGTCCGGCTATGTGCGTGAGCCGCGGGAGCACGTCGATCCGCCAGCTGAAGTGCTCGGCGCCCCTCGGCGCGGTGCGGACCCAGAGGTTCAGCGGGGGGCTCGAGCCGAGGTGACGGGCGAGGCGGCTGAGGCCATCGTGGAGGAGCGCCGCGCCCGACGGACCGTCGTCCTCGAAGCGCGCCCGCGGCCGGCGCGGCGCGAGCATCAGCTGGAACGGGAGCCTCGAGCCGTACGGGGCGATCAGCACCGCCTCCTCGTCGATCGCCACGATCCGCTCGCGCCGGCGCACCTCCTCGGCGACGAGGTCGTCGAGCAGGTTCTGTCCCATCATCCGTGCCGCGTAGGCGCCGAAACGCTCGCGCTCGCGCGCCACCGCGGCCGGCACGAAGTTCAGCGCATAGAGCTGTGCGTGCGTGTGCGGGAGCGAGGCGCCGGCCTCGCGGCGCTCGTTGACGATCAACTGCACGTACGAAGCGCCCTCGTGAACGCGTATGCGCTCGCGCCAGACCTCGACGGCCGACTGCACCTGCTCGACCGGAAGCTCGGCGAGCGAGAGCACCGGCTGGGGGCCGTTGATGATCACCTCGTGGCCGCCGCTCGCGGGCATCGAGCTGAAGAGGTCGGGCCATGGCTCGCGCTCGGGCGCCGTCGCGGCGAGCTCCCCGCCTGGGTCGGGCGGCGTCAGCGCCGGGTAGAGGTTCGGCACGACGCGTACCGTCCAGCCCGGCGAGTCGGGCGGGCCGCCGGCGGGGCGCACGGCGTAGAGCTCGGGCGGCGTGCGATCCTCGTGCCCCTCGGCGAAGGGGTCGCTCGCCGGGTCGATCGGGTCCGGCGGCGTGCATCCCGGCTCGCCCCCGGGGCGCAGCGAGCGCTCGCCGGCGACGATCGTCTTGTGCCCGCTGAGCGGGTCGATCCGGATCTCGGGCAACTGCTATGCGTCGAGCGCGTAACGCCTGACGTCCTGTTCGAGCTTCGCCGCGCTCAGGTAGGGGCCCTGGTGGATGTACTGCGAGCCGCGCCGGTCGTAGAAGACCGTGACGGGCGTGAACGTCGAGTCCGTCACCGCCGCTCCGAGCGCTCCGCTGCGGTCGTAGTAGCTCGGATAGCCGACCGGGTGCGCGCGCAGGAACGCGAGCGCGTCGGCGCGGCTCGCGTCGCCGGAGTCGATGCCGAGGAACGCCACGCTGCGCCCCTGAGCGAGCGAGGCCTGCTGAAAGGCGGCGAACTCGGCGCGACACGGTTCGCACCACGAGGCCCACTTGTTGATCACGACTGGGTGGCCGCGGAGCGCGGCGAGCTGCTCGTTCACCGCCATGGAGCCGCCCGGGAGCAGCGCGCCCGCCTGCGCGTGCAGCTCGGCGAGCGGCGCCGACGCGCCCGCGAGCCGCGCTCGGACCTGGGCGAGCGTGAGCTTCGAGGAGGCGGGGGCGGGCGAGCTGGAGGACCCGGCGAGCTCGATCAGGCCGACGGCGAGCAGCGCCGCGAGGGCCGCCCCGAGCGCGATGATTCCTGTCCGCTTCGCCGGCATCGCCGCTAAGCCTGGCAGATCGGTCCCACTTCAACGACGCCTCCAAGTGCTATATCCTGCAAGTACAAGTAGAGCCGGGTGGCTACAGCATCCGGCAACGGCGCTCGTCAGGCGCCGGTCCTTCTGAGCCGTGCCGGAAGAAGTTTCGACGGCGGCTCCGTCTCGAAGTCGAGAGCCTCAATGGCCGAACCAACCTCAGCGGCCCCCGCGGTCGCGCCCATTCCGACTTCCGCCGACATCGCGCGAGCGGGGAAGTTCGTGCGCGAGCGCTTCGTGCATCCCGGGGAGGACCCCGCGGTCGCGCTCGCGCCGGGAAGCCCGCGCCGGCGCGCGCTCGACCAGGCGCTCGCCGAGCTCGACGCGGTGCCGAAGCCGAAGCATCCCTCGACCGACTGGCGCCGGCAGTTCTCGCTGCTTCTCGGGCTCGAGCGGCTGCTCTCGGACGACGAGCCGAAGCTCGCCGACGGCACCGAGCTCTCCGCCCACCAGGTCGATGCGCTCTCCGGGACGCTCGCGGCGCTGCTGGCCGAGGCGGAGCGCTCGAGCTCCGGCAACGGCCGTGTCGCCGCATCGGCCTCCCCCGAGCTGCTCGCCTCGGCTGACATCCTCGGGCCCGACGAGCAGCCAAACGGCTCGGAGTCAAACGGCGCGGCCGCCGCGGTCCAGGATCGCGGAGCCGTCGAGGAGGAGGACGAGGACGAGGACGAGCCGGAGGACGACGAGGAGGACTTCCTCGACGAGGACGACGATCTCGGGCCGGTGCAGAGGGCCGCTCCCGAGGAGGACGAGGACGACGAGGAGGACGAGGACGAGGAGGACGACGAGCTCGAGCTGATCTCCGAGGAGGAGCCCGAGCCGGAGGCGGACAGCGAGGAGGAGCCGCGCGACTGGGCCGAGGAGGACGAGGGGGAGGAGTCGCTCGGCGAGCAGCCCGAGGACCCCAACGCCGCGAAGCGCTTCTGGTTCGAGCACGCAACCGGCGCCGGCAAGACCGTCGCGGCGCTCGGCTTCGTCGAGGCCTCTCAGACGGGCGGCGTGCTGATCCTCACCCACCGCCGCAACCTCGTCGACCAGTTCCACGGCGAGCTGCGCGATCGCGGCTACTCGAAGCGCATCTCGCGCCCGCTGCTGAAGGGCGAGGACTCGGTGAAGGGGCCCGTGACGGTCGAGACCTACCAGTGGTTCGTCCGCAACGCCGGCAAGATCTCGAGCGCGTACACGATCGTGATCTGCGACGAGGCGCACACGGCGCTCGGCGAGAAGACGAGCGGCGCGATCCGCAACTGGACGGGCCCGATCTTCATCGGGATGACCGCCACCGGCGCGCTGATCGCCCGGCACGTCACCGACCTGTTCCCCACCCAGACCTCGCGCTTCGACCTCGCGCAGGCGGCGCGCCGCGGCGTGATCGCGCCGCTGCGCTGCGTGCGCATCTCCCCCGGCGTGGGGGTGCGCACGATCGCGAAGGTCCCGCTGCGGCGCGGAGAGGTCGACACCGAGTTCGACCAGGAGGAGCTGGCCAAGCTGCTCGATCAGCAGCCGTTCAACGTGGCCGTCGCGAGCCTCTACAAAACGCGCTTCAACGGCGTCCCGGGCGTCGTCTATGCCGCCGGCGTGCGCCACGCCTACAACCTCGCCGAGGCCTTCCGCGCCGAGGGCATCAAGGCTCAGGCCGTCTCCGGTGAGACGCCGAAGCGGGAGCTCGCGGAGATCCTCGCGCGCTACGAGCGCGGAGATATCGACGTGCTGATCAACGCGCAGCTGCTCGCCGAGGGCTGGAACAGCCCGCGTGCGACCGTCTGTGTGCATCTCGCGCCGACGGCGTCCAAGCGCATCTACCAGCAGCGTGTCGGCCGTGTCACGCGCCGCCATCCCGGCAAGGAGGCGGGCCTGGTCGTCGACTTCGTCCATCCCGCGACCAAGCACGACGATCCGGTCGTGACGCTGCACTCGCTGCTCGACCGCGACGTCTACCGCGGCGGCGCGATCGTCGTCGGTCCCGTGCGCCGCGGGCGCGGGCGGCGGATGCGCGTCGAGCGGCGCGTGCTGCCGGTCTGCGCCGAGGAGGAGCGGCGCTTCGCGGTCTTCGAGCGCGAGCTGTGGCGGATCGCGGTCGAGCATCTCGACTACGGCGAGCAGCATGTGTGGGCGGCGCTCGCCGGGGCGCGCGTCGCGCCGACCGGCTGGCGCCGGGCGCGGGCGATGCTCCACTTCGACCGCACCGGCGAGCTCAAGGGCCGCTTCCTGATCACGGCGGTGCAGCGCAACAAGAACCCGCAGCTGCGGCTGCGCGCGCTCACCGACATCGCCGCGCTGCGCGATCCCGACGCGTTCGACACGGCGATCGACATCATCGGCGGCTGGCCGCGCGAGGAGCGCAAGGAGGCGACGAAGATCATGCTGCGCGCACTCGTCGAGCGGCGCATCGGCAGGCGCGATCAGGCGAACGCCTGGATCTGGCGCCTGGCCGAGTACACGCGCGACGTCCACGAGGAGTACGCCGTCCAGCGCTGGCCGGAGACCAAGCGGCTGCTCGGCCTGCTCGTCAACTCGGCCGGCGGCGCGCACGCCCGCAACGCGCGGCGGCTGATCCACGCCGCCCGCAAGCAGGACCGCCGCCTCGCGGCGGCGCTCCTGGCCGCGGCGCTCGCACACACGCCCGAGGCCGAGGAGGCGCTGCGCGGCGCCCGCACGCGCATGGGCCGCAAGCCGCCTGCGCTCGCCCGGGAGCTGCTCCGGAACTTCCCCAAACGCCGCGCCCGCAACGCCAGGCGGCGGCGCAGAGGCGCTCGTGGCGGCGCCAACGGCTCCGCTCCGGAGGGCGCGATCCCCGAGCTCGTCGCCCAGCACGACGGCCTCCAGGCCCCCCCGATGCCGCCCGCCAGCGAGGCGGACGGGGTCGGCGCGGGCGAGCGGGCGCTCGAGCGCAGCGTCGAGGACGCGCTCGACCACGCGGGCGAGTAGCGCGGTCCCGTTCAGCCGGCGGGGCCCCGCAGGTGCACCTCTCCGGCGCTGAGCGCCGTCTGGCCGCCGCCGGCGAGCGCGACCACCAGCCGTCCCTCGCCGTCGACCCCCTGCGCGCGGCCGCGGCCGCCGCTCCACGCGATCTCGCGCCCGCGCAGCGCGTCGCGGGCCTGCCACGTCTCGAGCGTCGTCTCGGCAGGCTCGGCGAGCCGCTGCGCGAGCGCCTCGAGCAGGGCCGACAGCGCCGGCTCGAGCGCATCGCGCGGCAGGCCGAGCGTCGCGGCCGGCAGCGGAGCGCCGGGAGCCCCGGCGGTGGCTGACCCCGGTCGCAGCTCGGCGGGGAGCTGGTCCAGCTCGACGGCGGCGTTGACGCCGATCCCGAGCACGGCCCAGCCCTCCTGAGGGCGGCCCTCGACGAGGATCCCCGCGAGCTTCGCGAGCGCGCCGTCGGGCCGGCGGAGGACGACGTCGTTCGGCCACTTGATCGCCGCGTCCTCGCCGGCGAGGTCGCAGACCGCCACCGCCGCGAGCAGCGGCAGCAGCGGCGGCGGTGAGCGCAGCAGCAGCGACATCAGCAGCGCGCTCCCCGCAGGGGCCGACCAGCGCCGTCCCTGGCGGCCCCTGCCCGCGGTCTGCTCGCCGGCCGTCACGAGCGTCCCGTGCGGTGCGCCGCGCGCGGCGAGCTCCCGGGCGCGGTCGTTCGTCGAGTCGGTGAGGCGCAGGTGCAGGCGCGGGCGGCCGAGCTCGCCGCGTGAAGGCGCGCTCGCGGGCCCGTTCATGCCGGTCGCACCCGCAGCTCGTCGTCTCGCCCGGCACCGAGCAGCTCCGCGGCCGAGCCGCGGTTGACGGCGAGCGCGAGGCTCCCGTGCGAGTCCTCGTAGAGGAGCAGCTCGCCCTCTACCACGTCTCCGAAGGCGCGCGCATGCGTTGCCGCGTGCTCGGCCCCGCCGGAGCGCACGGCGAGCGTGCCTGCGGGCCCGGCGGGCAGCGAGGCGAGCTGCGCGGGCGAGGCGTCGAGCAAGAGGTTGCCGAAGGCGTCGCACAGCAGCACATGGGCGACGAGCGCACCCGACTCGACGCGGGCGGCGGGCAGCTCCAGGCCGGTCAGCAGGCGCGGATCGAGCGCCACGCCGACGTCGGCGAGCGCGGCTCCGGCGGCGAGCGAGGCGGCGACGGGGGAGAAGATGTCGCGTCCGTGGAAGGTGCTCGAGACCGGCTCGAGGCGCTCCGGCGAGTCGCCGACGTCGACCGCCTCGGCGACCCCTCCGAGTGCCCCGGCGGCGAGCATCAGCAGGCCGTTGTCCGGCCCGACGAGCAGCCGGCCCTCTGCTGTGCGCAGCGCCACGGCGCGCCGCGAGCGCATCCCGACGCCGGGGTCCACGACGGCGAGCTGCACCGCGGCGGGCATGTACCTGAGCGAGCTGCGCAGCACGATCGCCCCGGCGCGCACGTCGTGGCGCGGGATCTCGTGCGTGAGGTCGATGATCCGGGCCGCGGGGCAGCGCGCGAGCATCACGCCGTGGCAGACGCCGGCGAACTCGTCCCTGAGGCCGTAGTCGGAGAGGAACGCGATGACGCCGGGGATCGCGCTAGCCGGAGCCATCACCCTGCTGCGCGCGCGCGCTCGCGCCGGCCGGGGCCGGCTCCGCCGCTCGCCCGGCCGCGTCGGAGAGCACCGCGTCGAGCACGCCGGCGACGTCGTGCCGGGCGGCCTCGACATGCGGCTCGAGGCCGTGCTCGCGGAGCGTCGCGGTCGTCACGGGACCGATCGAGACGATGCGCGCCGACGACGGGGGCGGCGCTCCGCCGCTCGCCTCGAGGAAGAAGCGCACGGTTGAGGAGGAGGTGAAGGTGATGTAGTCCGCGCCGCGAGCGAGCTCGAGCGCCCGCGGCGAGAGCTGCTCGGCGACGGTCTCATAGAGCTCGAGGACGTCGACCTCCGCGCCGCGCTCGCGCAGCGCGTCGGGCAGCACGTCACGCGCACGCCTCGCGCGCGCGACGAGCGCACGGCGCACGGGCACTGTGCCAGACACCTCCGCGAGCGCCTCGACGAGCGCCTCGGCGACGTAGCGCTCGGGCACGACGTCGGCGCGAACCCCGCGGTCGGCCAGCGCGCGCGCCGTGCCGGGGCCGATCGCCGCGACGCGGGCGCCGGCGAGCGAGCGCGCGTCGAGCCCCGCGGCGGCGAGGCGCTCGAACAGCCCGCCGACGGCGTTGGCGCTCGTGAGGCAGACGAGGTCGTAGGGGGAGGGGTCGAGCGGCGGACCGGGCAGCGGCTGCGCGCGGATCGTGGGCGCCTGTACGACGCGCGCGCCCCGGGCTTCGAGCGCGCTCGCGAGCTCGCTCGCCTGCGCGCGCGCGCGTGTGACGGCGACGGTGTACCCGGCGAGCGGAAGCGGCTCGACCCACGCGAGCTCCTCGGCGAGCGCGGCGGCCGGCCCCACGACCGTGATCGACGGCGCGCGGAAGCCCTCGCGGGCGGCGAGCTCGGCGATGCTCTCGAGCGTGCCGCTCAGCGTCCGTTGTCCGGGCAGCGTCCCGGCTTCGACGACGGCCGCGGGCTCCTCGCGCGCGCGGCCGCCCTCGATCAGCGCCTCGGCGATCTGGGGGAGGCGGCGCACGCCCATGTAGAAGACGAGCGTGCCGGGAAACGCCGCGAGCGCCCGCCAGTCGATCGCCGTCTCGCCCTTCTCGGGGTCCTCGTGTCCGGTGACGAGCGCGACCGCGCTCGAGACGCCCCGGTGGGTGACGGGGATGCCGGCGAAGGCGCTCGCGGCGAGACCGGCGGTGATACCGGGCACGACCTCGTAGGTGACGCCCGCGGCGCGCAACGCGAGGGCCTCCTCGCCGCCGCGCCCGAAGACGAACGGGTCGCCCCCCTTCAGGCGCACGACCCGCTTGCCGGCGCGCGCGCGATCGATCATCAGCGCCTCCGTCTGCT
Organism: Solirubrobacteraceae bacterium; assembly: GCA_036272475.1. GTDB lineage: Bacteria > Actinomycetota > Thermoleophilia > Solirubrobacterales > Solirubrobacteraceae > Palsa-744. Next base: position 57,442 of record DATAYP010000011.1, read on the forward strand.
CCTGGGGCACCGAGTCGCCGCCGCCCTCCTTGCCGACGAACAGCAGCTCGGCGCCGGCGCGCGCCCCGTCGAGCGCGCCCGCGGGAATCAGCCGGTCGTGAAGGATCACGTCGGCCGCCGCGATCAGCGCGAGCGCGCGTGCGGTCAGCAGGCCGGCGTTGCCGGGGCCGGCGCCGACGAGGTCGACGCGTCCGCTCATGCCGGCGCCGCCATCCGCTCGGCCTGCTCGAGCAGCGCTGCGCCGCCGGCGAGGCCCAGCCGGGCGGCGACCTCGCGGCCCAGCGCCGCCGGCCGCTCGAGCTCGCCGGTGAGCTCGTCGCTCGCCCATGCCGACCCGTCGGGCAGCCCCACCCACGCGCGGAGCGCCAGCTGCCCGTCGCCGTCGAGCGCGGCGTGCGCGCCCAGCGGGGTGTGGCAGCTCGCCCCGAGGCCCTGCGCGAGCGCGCGCTCGGCGAGCAGGCAGGCGAAGTCGCGCGGCTCGGTGACAGCCGCGGCGGCCTGCTGCGCGGCCTCGTCGCCGGCGCGCCCCTCGAGCACGATGATGCCCTGGCCCGGCGCGGGCACGAAGCGCTCGAGCGAGAGCTCCGCGCCGATCTCGGCCGTGCGGTCGAGTCGCTCGAGTCCCGCTCGCGCCAGCACGATCGCGTCGAGTCCCTCCGCGGGATCGGCGAGCTTGCGCAGCCGCGTGTCGACGTTGCCGCGCACGGCGACGACGTCGAGGTCCGGACGCGCCGCGCGCAGCTGCGCGGCTCGCCGCAGGCTGCTCGTTCCGACGCGCGAGCCCGCCGGCAGGGCCTCGAGGCTCAACGCTCCGCAGAGCGCGTCGGCGGCGGCCGCGCGCGCCGGGCACCCGTGCAGCGCGAGCCCGCCTGCCAGCTCTCCCGGGACGTCCTTCGCCGAGTGCACCGCGAGGTCGATCTCGCCGTCGAGCAGCGCCTGCTCGAGCTCGGCGACCCAGCGCGACTTGTCCGCTGCGCCGGCGCCGCGGTCGCCTCGCGTCGCGATCGGCACGATCTCGCAGTCGACCTGCGCGCGCTGACTCAGGAGGTCCGCCGCGAGCTGTGCCTGCGCGAGCGCGAGGGCGCTGCGCCGGGTGCCGATCCGCATCAGCCCTCTCGGCGTCGGCGCGTCCTGGCGGAGGAGTGCAGGTCGTGCACCTGCGCGAGCTCCGCCGGCTGCTGCTCCTCGGCCGCCGCATCGTCGCGCAGCCCGAACAGCTCGCGCACGAGCTCGAGGCTCGCGTGGCCGCGGTCGGCGCTCATGCTGCGCAGGCGGATCGTCGGCTCGTGGAGCAGGCGGCTCATGACCGCGCGCGCGATCGCCTCGATGCGTGCGAGGTCGCGCGGCGAGGCGGACTCCCAGCGCTCGGAGTTCTCCGCGAGCACCTGTTCCACGAGCGCGTTGCCGTGCTCGTGCAGCGCCGAGACCGTCGGAAGCGCCTCCGACTGCCCGAGCCAGCGCGCGAAGCGGTGGATCTCCTCCTCGACGATCTCCAGTGCCCGCGGCATCTCCTCGGCGCGCGTGTTGAGGTTGCGCGCCACCACCGCCTGGAGATCGTCGATGTCGTACAGCGTCACGTCCTCGAGCTCGCCGCAGGCCTCCTCGACGTCGCGCGGCACAGCGATGTCGATCAGCAGCAGCGGTCTCCCGCGGCGACCGCGCATCACGAGCTCGAGCTCCTCGCGCCCCACGATCGGATGCGGCGAGGAGGTGGAGGACAGCATGATGTCCGCGTGCAGCAGCTGCTCGGGCAGCTTCTCGAGGCCCACGACCGAGCCGCCGAAGCGCTGCGCCATGCTCAGCGCGCGGTCGGCGTGGCGGTTGGCGACGAAGATCGTGTCGGCTCCCTGGTCGGCGAGCGCGCGCGCCATCAGCTCGCTCGTCTCGCCCGCCCCGAGGATCACGACGTGGCGGCCCTCGAGGCCGTCGAGCACGCTGAGCGCGAGATCGACCGCGACGGAGGGGATGCTGACGCGGCTCGAGCCGATGCCCGTCTCGGAGCGAACCCGCTTGCCCGTCGTCAGCGCCGCGGCGAACAGGCGGTTCGTCAACGGCCCGGCGCAGCCGGCGCGCCTCGCCGCCTCGTGCGCGCGCCTGACCTGGCCCTGAATCTCCGCCTCGCCGACGACCATCGACTCGAGGCCCGCCGTGACGCGGTAGAGCTGGCGCGCGGCGTCGCAGTTGCGCGGCGAGTAGATCGCCTCGGCGAGCTCGGTCGGGCGGATCGAGGCACGGGCCGCCAGCAGCCCGAGCATGTCCGACTCGGCTCGCACGGGGTCGCCGACGACGAGGTAGATCTCGGTGCGGTTGCAGGTCGAGATCACGACCGTCTCGCGCACCTCGGCGGTCGCGGTCGCCTGGCGCGCGAACTCGCTCGCCTCGCCCTCGCTGAAGGCCAGGCGCTCGCGCAGCGCGACGGGCGCCGTCTTGTGCGAGATCCCGAGCGCCAGCAGCTCGCTCATGCCGTCGTCGACCCCGCTCGCGCCGGCTCGGCCTCGCGCGGCTCGCGCTCGACTCCGGCGGCGCCGCGATCCGAGCGCTCGGCCAGCTCGAGCAGCTCGCCGAGCTCGCGCTCGATCCTGCTCAGGCGGATCGCCATGATCGCGACGTAGATGAGCACGAGCGCGAACAGCACCACGTAGGCGCCGGCGACATACTTCCCCGCCTCGTGCAGCGGCAGCGCCGGGACGTCGGCGAGCACGCCCGCCATCAGATCCCGTCCTCGGCGCGCGCTCGCGCCGTCATCATCGCCGCGGGGTGCAGCGACGCAGGCGCCGCGCTGCGCCCGCGGCGGACCGGTCGCGCGGCCGCGTCCTCGCCGAGCAGCCTGCGCCGCAGCGCGCGCAGCTGCGCCCTGGCGTGCTTGGCCGTGAGCTCGTACTTGTAGAGCGTCACGTAGAGCAGCGCGATCGCGATCAGCGAGACGGCGAACGTGAGCGCCATCGGCCCCGGCAGGTTGGAGGTGCCGCCAAGCACGCGCGGGTGCACGTAGGCGGTCGACATCCGCACGGCGATGAAGTTCAACGGCACGAACGCCCCCGCCGTGACTGCGAAGACCGACGCGTAGCGCGCCTGGCGCTCGGGGTCCTCGATCGCGAAGCGCAGCGGCTGGTAGGTCGCGTAGAGCAGGAAGACGATCAGGAACGAGACGAGCGTCGGCTCGTCCCACACCCACCAGTGCCCCCACGAGCCCTTCGCCCAGATCGAGCCCGTGATCAGCGCTCCCAGCCCGAAGATCAGGCCCATGTGGATCGCGACGTAGGAGCGCATGTCCCAGCGCGGATCGCGCGTGCGCAGGTGCTGGATCGCCATGATGCCGCCGGCGACGAAGCCGCCGAGCGCGACGATCGCGAGCGGCACGTGCACGTAGAAGATCTTCTGGAGGAAGCCCTGTTCGGCTTCGAGCGGTGCATAGAAGAAGACCAGCGCGAGCGCGGCCGTCATCACGGCGACCGTGGAGATGCTCAGCGCGCGCAGACCCTTACCGTACATGGGTTTTGTCTAGTCCTCCAGGAGGAAGTCGAAGAGGGCGTAGGCGATCAGCCCGAACACCAGATCATAGAGCCCCAGGGTCAGCATCCACCGCGCAGGCGGGCCCCCGTGGTGGGCGCCGGCGAGCACCGGCGAGCTCGCCCGCGCGGCGCCGATCACGATCGGGACGAGCAGCGGCAGCGCTAGCAGCGGGCCGAACAGGTCACGCGCGCGGGTTTGCACCGCGAGCGCCGCGACGAGCGTTCCGATCGCCGCCACGCCGACGTCGGCGAGCGCGAGCACGGCGATCAGCCCCGGGAGCGCCTGGCCGAGCGGCGGGCCGAGCAGCAGCAGCGCGAAGGCCGGCACGGCGACGAGCTCGAGCACGAGCATGTAGAGGAGCAGCGTCAGCGCCTTCGCGACGAGCATCGCGGTGCGGTCGACGGGCGCGAGCAGGAAGCCGTCGAAGCCGCCCTCCTCGGCGTCGGCGACGAACAGCCGGTTGACGCCGAGGATCGCCGCGAACAGCAGCGTGACCCACAGGATCCCCGCCGCGAGGTCGCCTTCGACGACGTTGCGATTGAGCGCGAAGTGGAACACGACGAAGGTCGTGAGCGCGAACAGCGACATGCCGGGCACCGACTCGAGCGTGCGGATCTCGACGAGCAGCTCCTTGCGCAGCAGCGCGCCGACGGTGTGCCTCACCGGTAGAGCTCCTCGATCTCCTCGAGACGCACGTCGCGGGCCTCGCGCAGGAGCGCCTGGCGCCCGCCGCGCAGCCCCAGCACGAGGTCCGCCTCGGCGAGGCCGCGGCTCGGGTCGTGGCTGCAGATCACGCGAGTACGGCGCCCGCCCGGATCGCCTCCCGCGCCGATCAGCGGCGCCACGAGCTCGACGGCCGCCGGGTCGAGGTTCGCGTGGGGCTCGTCGAGCAGCAGCAGCTCGGGGTCGTGCAGGACGGCGCGCGCGACGGCTACGCGCTGGACCATGCCGCGCGAGAGCGTCCGCAGGGGCTCGGAAGAGCGGCCGTCCATCGCGACGAGCTCGAGCAGCTCCTCGACGCGGCGCTCATCGACTCCGTGAAGGCGCGCGTGGTAGCGCAGGTTCTCACGGGCGGTCAGCTGGCGGTAGAGCAGCGGCTCGTGGCCGAGCAGCCCGAGCCGCGCGCGCACGGCCCACGCCTCCCGCGGCAGCTCCGAGCCGAGCACGCGGACGCTGCCGGCGTGGGGTCGCAGCAGCGTCGCGAGCACCCGCAGGAGGGTCGTCTTGCCCGCGCCGTTGGGGCCGAAGACGACGAGCGTCTGACCCTTCTGGAGGGAGAGCGAGACACCGCCCAGCGCCTCCCTTTCGCCGTAGTGCCGCGACAGCCCCGCCAGCTCGAGCGCACCCTCGCGGGCAGCTGCGGGCACGCTCAGGCTCTCGACACCTGCGGCGCATGGGCGTCCTGCGCCCGTGCGATCAGCTCGCGGACCGCCTGCTCGCCATCGCCCCCGCCGTCGCGTAGCAGCGCGATCGGGTCGGGCTCGCCGCCGACGATGCCCTCGAAGAACTCCTTGCGGTCCTGGTAGGTGGGTAGCGTGCCCTTGGCCCAGCCGCGAGCCTCGTTCAGCAGCAGCGCGAGCCGCGCGTAGGGCTCGCCGAACTGGCCTTCGATCTCGCGCTTCATGCGCTTGGCGAGCGCCGGCGAGGCGCCCGCGGTCGAGATCGCGATCGCCAGCGGGCCGTTTCGCACGATCGCGGGCAGGATGAAGTTGCACAGCGGCGGCACATCGACGACGTTGACGAGCATCGCCCTGCGCTCGGCGTCGCCGTAGACGGCGATGTTCACGTCGGTGTCGGCGGTCGCGGCGATCACGATGAACACGCCTTCGAGGTCCGCCGGGCCGCCGTACTCGCGCTGCTCCCAGCGGATCGAGCCCTCGCTCGCGTAGTCGCGCAGCTGCGGCTCGGCCTCGGGCGAGATCAGCGTCACCTCGCCTCCGCACGCGAGCAGCCCCTCGACCTTCTCGAGCCCGATCTCGCCACCTCCCACGACGACGCAGCGGAGGCCCGTGAGCCTCAGGCAGGCGATGTAGAAGGGCGTATCGAGCATCCCCTGCACGCAGCTCTGATCGCAGATCCCCCTGCGGAGCTGGCAGACGCACTCCTTTCCCGCATAGGCCTGTGCCGGCATGCCTAGAGGGTAGTCGGTGCAGGGGCCCAGGCCGCATGCGGCCTGGGCTGCAGGGCCGCATGCGGCCCTGCACGGAGGCGCACATGTGCGCCTCCGCCGGGGGGCACATGTGCCCCCCGGAACGGCTCACCCGACCGCTCCCGTCGCTACCGCCGCGCGCCGCGGCCGAACGCCCGCGCGGCGACCCGCGCGATCGCGAGCCCGCCGCCGCGCAGGGCGGCGTCGCGGTCGCCCTCGCGCGCCGAGCGCAGCTTCGCCACGGCGCGCGCCGCGCGCAGGCTGGCGTCGTCGAACGGGCCCCACCACAGGCCCCGGCTCGCCGGCGGGTCCCACGTGATCAGCTTCTCCTGCGCGCACGCCCGCAGGCCCGCCTCGCCGAGCGTCCGTCCGAGGCCGCCGCCGGCGGCGGCGCCCCACGGCCCGCGTGAGAGCGTCGGCGCCGGGAGGTGGTCGTTGAGCCACACCATCCCGGCGTGCAGTTCGCGCGCGATGCGCTGGCCCTGGTAGCGGTCGGCGGTCCACACCGAGGCCCCGAGGCCGTAGTCGGTGCCGTTCGCGAGCCGGATCGCCTCGTCGACCGAGTCGACGGGCACGAGCGCCAGCACGGGGCCGTCGAGGGGCTCCTGCATGAGCCGTGTGTCCGCGCCCGCGCCCGTGATGACGGCCGGCGCGTAGAAGGCTCCCGCGCGCGAGCCTGCGGGTCTGACCGGGCCGCCGCAGTGGACCTGCGCGCCCCGCTCCACGGCCTCGCGCACGAGCTCGTCGAGGTACTCGACGCGCCGCGCCGAGGCGAGCGGCCCGACGCGCACCGCGGGGTCGGCGGGATCGCCCACCGTCAGCGCGCTCGCGGCGCCCACGAGCTGCGCGAGGAACCGCGAGTAGACCTCGCGGGCGACGTACACGCGCTCGATCGAGCCCCGCGCCTGCCCCGCGCCTGCGCAACCGGCCCACAGCGCGCCGTCGACGGCGCGCGCGAGCGTGGCATCGGCGAGCACGAGCATCGCGTCCTTGCCCCCAAGCTCGACCGTGACCTCCTTCTCGCGCGAGACGCACGCCCGGGCGACGGCCCGGCCGACGGCGGGCGAGCCGGTGAACAGGACCTTGCTGACGGGCGACTGCGCGAGCGCCACGCCCGCGTCGGCGCCGCCGTGGGCGATCCGCACGAGCCCCTCGGGAAGCCCCGCGCGGGCGAGCACGCGCGCGATCCGCTCGCCCGCGAGCGACGCGCGGAGCGCCGGCTTGAAGACGATCCCGTTGCCCGCGAGCAGCGCGCCGGCGATCTGGCCGAGCGGCTGCGCGAACGGCGCGCTCCCGGCGCCGATCACGCCGACGACGCCGTAGGGCTCATACGCGATCCGCGCGCGCTTCAGGGGCGACATCGAGCGGTTGACGCCGACGCGGCGGCCGCCGAGCACCTTGGCGCCATCCTCCGCGATCCAGATCAGCGCGTCGATCGCGGCGAGCAGCTCGAGCGTGGCTATCTCGCCACGCGGACGCCCCTGCTCGCGCGCGATCGCGAGTTCGAGCTGGTCGAAGTCGTCGATCACCGCCTGTGCCATCCGCCGCATGTACCGCGCGCGGTCCCTGACTCGAAGCAGCGCCCACAGTGGCTGCACCTTCGCGACGGCCTCGACGACGCCGTCGATGCGCTCCGGCGGCGTGCGCGTGACGCTCCCGAGCGGCTCGCCCGTAGCGGGATCGCTCGCGAAATAGCGCTCCTGCGCTGCCTGGTCCTCGCCGACGACACTCATCGAGCAGCGATTATCGCTCCTGCAGACCGCGCGCCCGGCGAATCCGCTCGAGCGCGCCCGCCTGCTCGCGCTCGGCCTCGTCGGGCTCGTAGAAGCGCTCACCCGCGACGCCCTCCGGCAGCAGCTCCTGCGGGGAGACGTGGCCGGGATGTCCGTGCGGGTTGTCGTAGCCGCCCCGCTCCTGCCCCGGCCGGGGCCCCGAGCGCAACCACCCCGGGACAGCCGCCGCGCCGTGCTCGCGCACGTGACGCTCCGCCGCCGCGAGCGCCCGGCCCGCCGCGTTGGACTTCGGAGCCAGGGACAAGTAGATCGCCGCCTGCGCGAGCGCGTAGCGCGCCTCGGGCATCCCCACGTGCTCGACCGCCTGCGCCGCAGCCGTCGCCACCGACAGCGCCGCAGGGTCCGCGTTGCCGATGTCCTCCGAGGCGAGGATCACCATCCGCCGGACGATGAAGCGCGCGTCCTCGCCGCCCTCGAGCATCACGGCGAGGTAGTAGAGCGAGGCATCGGGGTCAGACCCCCGCGTCGCCTTGATCCACCCGGAGATGTAGTCGTAGTGCCGATCGCCGCCTTTGTCGTAGAGCACCGCCCTGCGCTGAAGCGCATCCTCCACGCGAGCGAGCGTCACGCGCTCCTCGCCGCGCTCGGCGACCGTCGCAGTCGCGAGCTCGAGCGCGTTGAGCGCCGTGCGCGCGTCGCCTTCGCTGCGCGCCGCGAGGAACTCGAACGCCTGCTCGTCGACGGGCGCGCCCCCGTCGCCGTCCGACGCACGCCGCAGGACCAGCGCGACCTCCTCGGCGCTCAGCGCCGTCAGCGCGTACACGCGCAGCCGCGAGAGCAGCGCGCCGTTGACCTCGAACGCGGGGTTCTCGGTCGTCGCCCCGATCAGCGTCACGAGGTTCTCCTCGACCGCCGGCAGCAGCGCGTCCTGCTGCGCCTTGTTGAAGCGGTGGATCTCGTCGAGGAACAGCACCGTCTGCCCGCCCCCCGTCGAGCGCCGGTGCGACGCGCGCTCGATCACCGCCCGAACCTCCGCGCGACCGGCCGCCACGGCGCTCAGCTCCTCGAACGCCGCATCCGAGCGCTCGGCCACCATCCGCGCGAGCGTCGTCTTGCCCGATCCCGGCGGGCCGTAGAGCACCATCGAGTGCGGATGTCCCTGCTCGATCGCCGTCCTCAGCGCCGAGCCCTCCCCGAGCAGGTGCCCCTGGCCGACGAACCCCTCGAGGCTCCGCGGACGCATCCTCACGGCCAGCGGGCGGCTCTCCTGCGCCGACGCCCGCGGGTCGTTGCCCCGGGGCTCCCCGTTGCCCGGATCGAACAGCGACTCCATGCGCTGAGTATCGCGACTCGCGCCCTCGAAGCCGGGCTGCGGCGGGTGGTCAACGGCTATCGAGCGCAGGGCGCCGTTGAAGTCTCGCTGCCGCGGGTAACCAACTGACGTTGAGTAAGCAGCGACAGACCGGTCGGTCTTTTTCTAGGGTTCGCCCGTGAAGGTTGGCGGTACGGACGCGTCGAACATGAAGATCCGGTGTTTTTGATTCGGATGACCATGCCTGGCCCAAAGCCCACGGAGGAGCACCGATGAGCCCCGCGACCGAGCTGCTGCCCGCCAGCGGCGGCGGCGGGCTGGCCCTCGAGGGTGCCCCGATCGCGGCGCGCACGCCGCGCGAGCTCTTCTGGACGCGCCTCAAGGGCGACCGCGTGGCGCTCGCCTCGCTCGCCTTCATCCTGTTCCTCGTGATCGTCGCGCTCGCCGCGCCGGTGATCGTGAAAATCCTCGGGCTGCCGGGCCCCTACGTCCAGAACCTCAACCTCACCGACGAATTCGGCAGCCCGCAGGGGCCGAGCGCGGCGCATCCGTTCGGCGTCGACCAGCTCGGCCAGGACGTGATGTCGCGTGTCATCTACGGCACGCGCACCGCGCTTCAGGTCGGCATCATCGGCACCACGATCGCCACCGTGATCGGCGTGTCGTTCGGGCTCGCCGCCGGCTTCCTGCGCGGCTGGGTCGACACCCTGCTGTCGCGCACCGTCGACGTCGTCCTGTCGATCCCCGTGCTGCTGCTCGGGCTGGGGATCGGCGCGGCCTGCGGGGTGCGCGGCTGCATCGGCGGCGCGGTTCAGCCGGGCGTCGGCGTGATCATCTTCCTGATCCTGCTCGTCAGCTGGACCTACATCTACCGCATCGTCCGCGGGCTCGTGCTGTCCCTGCGCGAGCGTGAGTTCGTGGAGGCCTCGAGGGCGCTCGGGGCCTCGAACACACGCATCATGTTCCGCGAGATCATGCCGAACCTGATCGCGCCGGTGATCGTCTACGCGACGCTGCTGATCCCGCTGAACATCCTGCTCGAGGCATCCCTTTCCTTCCTCGGCGTGGGGGTGCGCCCGCCGACGGCGAGCTGGGGGCAGATGATCGCCGCCGCGACGCCGATCTTCAACACCGCGTGGTGGTACATGGTGTTCCCCGGCCTGGCGCTGCTCTTGACGGTGCTCGCCTTCAACCTCCTCGGCGACGGATTGCGCGACGCGCTCAATCCAAGGACGGCGCGGTGAGCGCTCAAGTTCGAAATCAACCAAAAGGAGGCGCCTCGATGAGGTCGCTACGAACAATCCTGCTGGTCGTGCTCACGGCGGCGCTCGCTGCCGGGCTCGCGGCGTGTGGCTCCAGCAGCAGCAGCTCCGGCGGGAACGCGACCACGGGTGGCGCGGTGCCGGCGGGCGTGCAGACACCGCTGACACAGTCGCTCACGGGCGGCAAACGAGGCGGAGTGCTCAACGAGGTGCAGGCCGAGGACTTCGAACACCTCGACCCCGGCCAGTCGTACTTCCAGATCGACTACCAGATCACCAGCGCCACGCAGCGCTCGCTGTTCTCCTACCTGCCGAACACCTTCAAGGAAGCGACGCCCGACCTGGCAGAAGGCCCTGCGACGATCTCCGAAGGCAACAAGCTGATCACGATCAAAATCCGCAAAGGCGTGCACTTCAGCCCGCCGGTCAACCGCGAAGTGACGGCCGCGGACGAGGTCTACGCGATCGACCGCGTGGCGAACCCCAACGTCGCGAACCCCTACTACCTCGGCTACCTCGAATCGGTCGAAGGCATGAAGGCGGCCAAGGGCGGGCCGATCCCCGGCGTGAAAGCGACCGGCAAGTACACGCTCCAGATCAAACTCACCGAGCCCCAGGCACCGATCGTCGTGGCCTCGATGGTGCTGCCCTACAGCGCTCCGGTGCCCGAAGAATACGCGAAGAAATTCGACGCCAAGAAACCGAGCGAATACGGCAACTACATGGTCGCGACCGGCCCCTACATGCTCAAGGCCAACGGCGAAGGCAAGATCCTCGGCACCGGCTACCAGCCCGGCAAGTCGGCGACGCTCGTGCGCAACCCGAACTGGAACGCGAGCACCGATCACCGCCCGGCGTACCTCACCCAGATCAACATCTCGATCGGCGGCGACCCGAACGTGATCGGACGCCAGGTGCTCGAAGGCAGCAGCATGGTCCAGTCGGACTCTCCCGCGGCGCCGATCCTGAAGCTCGCGCTCCAGCAGCACCGCAGCCAGCTCGTGATCTCGGCGGGCGGCGGCGCGGGCGATCGCTACATCGCGGTCAACAACAGCGACGGACCCTTCAAGAACGTCAACCTGCGCAAGGCGCTGTGGGCGGCGACCGATCGCGAAGCGCTGAACAAGCTGCGCGGCGGCAAAACGGTGGCGGACCTGATGACGCACTACCTGTGGAACGGGATCTCCGGCTTCGAAGAAGCGGGCGGCTACCCCGGACCGCAGGTCGACTACAACATGCACCCGCAGGGCGACATGGCGGTCGCGGAAAAGTACATGAAGCTGGCGGGCTACCCGGGCGGCAAGTACACCGGCTCGGAAACGATCCAGGTGGTCGGCGACTCCTCGGCGCCGGCCAACAACGTCGCCGAAGCGGTCAACCAGACGCTTCGGACGCTCGGCTTCAAAACCAGCCTCAACCTCGTCGAGCACACGGTCATGTACTCGAAGTACTGCGGCGTGGTCAGCGAAAAGATCGACGTCTGCCCGAACGTGGGCTGGGTGCCGGACTTCGGCGACCCGCAGGCGGTCCTCGACGTGCCGTTCAACGGCAACCTGATCGTCCAGAACGGGACCAACTCGAACTGGGGTCTCGTCAACCATCCGAAAATCAACGCCGCGATGGAAGCCGCGACGAAGGTCGTCGGCGCCAAGGCCCGGGGCGAAGCGTGGGCGAAGATCGACCGCGAACTGGTCGAAGAAGCGGTCGTCGTTCCCTACCAGTGGGCCAAGGAACCGTACATCGAGTCCAAGAACGTCGCGGGCGTCTCGCAGTACTGGAACTCGGGCACCTGGGACTACTCCTACACATCGCTGAAGTAGCCGCATCCCGAGCGCCTTGCAGGGGCGGGCCGTCCGGCCCGCCCCTCCAAGCGCGCCGGCTCGCGCCGACGACGATGACCCCGAACCCATGAGCCGCTACGTCATACGAAGGCTGCTGTGGGGCGTGGTGCTGCTGATCGTCGTCGTGGCCCTGCTGTTCGTGATGTTCTACGTGCTGCCCACGGCCGATCCGGCGAAGCTGCGGGCCGGCCGCCTTCAGAGCCCGAAGATCATCGCCGAGATCCGCCACACCTACGGCCTCGACAAATCGGTGCCGGAACAGTTCTGGCTGTACCTGAAGAACCTGTTCCTGCACTTCAACCTGGGCTACAGCTTCTACAGCAACGCGCCGGTCAAGGAACTGATCCTCGACCGCCTCCCGGCGACGCTCTCGCTCGTCATCGGCGGAGCGATCGTGTGGGTCGTCACGGGCGTGGGCGTGGGGATCATCTCCGCCCGGCGCGCCGGCTCGCGCCTCGACCGCGCGAGCATGGGCACGGCGCTCGTGCTGGTCTCGGCTCCCGAATACTGGCTCGGGCTGCTCGCCCTCTACCTGTTCGCCGCGGACATCGGAGTGGTGCGGATCTTCCCCGGCGCCGGCAGCTACGTGCCGCTGAGCTCCGACCCGGTGAAATGGTTCACGTCGCTGATCCTCCCGTGGCTGGTCGTCGCCGCGGGACAGGCGGCGATCTACGCCCGCCTGATCCGCGGTGGGCTGATCGAGACGATGGGCGACGACTACATCCGCACGGCGCGCGCCAAGGGCCTTCCCGAGCGGACCGTCGTCCTGCGCCACGGGCTACGCTCGGCCGTCAACCCGGTGGTGACGATCCTCGGCCTCGATATCGGCGTGCTGCTCGGTAGCTCGGTGCTCGTCGAAACGGTCTTCAACATCCCGGGGATCGGCCGCCTCAACTACACCGCGATCACCCATGCCGACTTCCCGATCGTGCAGGGCACCGTGCTGCTCGCCGCGCTGCTGATCGTCGTCGCGAACATCCTCGTGGACATCGCCTACGCGTACCTCGACCCGAGGGTGCGCTACTCGTGAGCGCCGCCGAGCCGCTGCTGCGCGTCGAGGACCTGCGCGTCGAGTTCGCCACCGAAGACGGCGTCGTGCATGCCGTCGACGGGATCACCTACGAGGTCGCGCGCGGGCGCACGCTGGGGATCGTGGGCGAGTCGGGATCGGGCAAGACGGTCACCGCGATGACGACGCTCGGCCTGACGCGCATGCAGGGCGCGCAGATCTCCGGAAGGATCTTCTTCGAAGGCAAAGACCTCGTCGCGCTCTCCGACGGAGAGCTGCGCACGATCAGGGGCAACGAGATCGCGATGATCTTCCAGGACCCGCTCTCCTCGCTGCATCCGCTGTTCCGCGTCGGCGATCAGCTGGTCGAGGCGATCCGCGCCCATCGCGACGTCTCGAAGGCGGCGGCGCGCGAGCGCGCGATCGAGCTGCTCGGGCTCGTCGGCATCCCCGACCCGGCGCGCCGCGTGCGCGAGTACCCGCACGAGATCTCGGGCGGCATGCGCCAGCGAGCGATGATCGGGATGGCGCTCGCGAACGAACCGAAGCTGCTGATCGCGGACGAGCCGACGACCGCACTCGACGTCACGGTCCAGGCGCAGATCCTCGAGCTGCTCGAACGGCTCCAGCGCGAGCTCGACATGGCGATCGTGATCATCACGCACGACCTCGGCGTGGTCGCCGAGATGGCCGACGACATCGCGGTCATGTACGCGGGCCGGATCGTGGAGAGCGCCTCGGCGAAGGTCCTCTTCGGCGGCCCCGAACACCCCTACACGTGGGGCCTGCTGCGGTCGATCCCCCGTCTCACCGGAAGCCGTGAGGAACAGCTCGTGCCGATCCCGGGGACGCCGCCGAGCCTCATCAGCCGCCCGTCCGGCTGTCATTTCCATCCGCGCTGCCCCTACGCGCAGCCCGATCACTCGCGGATCGATCCGCAGCTCGAGCCGGTCCCGGGAGAGCCCTCCCACCACGCCGCCTGCCTGCTGGACGCGTCGCTGCGCGCGCGGCTGTGGGCGGAGCTCCACGGCGGCGCAACGCCCGAGGAGGCGCGCGCGAGCGTCGGCCTGCCGGCGCCGGAGACGCCACCGGCGGAGGCGCTCCGATGAGCGCCGTCGATCCGCTCGTGCAGGTGCGCGGCCTCGTCAAGCACTTCCCGATCCGCCGCGGCGTGCTGATCCAGCGCAAGATCGGGGCCGTGCAGGCCGTCGACGGCGTCGATTTCGACGTGGGCCGCGGCGAGACGCTCGGGCTCGTCGGCGAGACGGGCTGCGGCAAGAGCACGACGGCGCGGCTCGTGATGCGCCTGCTCGAGCCGACGAGCGGTGAGATCCGCTTCGACGGCGAGGACATCACCCACCTCAGGGGAGCGCGCCTGAAGGCGCTGCGCCGCGAGATGCAGATGATCTTCCAGGACCCCTACTCGTCGCTGAACCCGCGCAAGACCGTCGGCTCGGCGATCGCGGAGCCGTTCGCGATCCACCACATGCTCGAGGGCAGGCACGAGCGCAGGCGAGCGGTGCAGGAGCTGATGGAGACGGTCGGGCTGAACCCCGAGCACTACAACCGCTACCCGCACGAGTTCTCGGGCGGCCAGCGCCAGCGCGTCGGGGTCGCGCGGGCGCTCGCGCTGAAACCGAAACTCCTGATCGCCGACGAGCCCGTCTCGGCGCTCGACGTCTCGATCCAGGCGCAGGTGCTGAACCTGCTGCGCGAGATGCAGCGCGAGCTCGGCCTGACGATGATCTTCATCGCCCACGACCTGTCGGTCGTCCGCCACATGTGCGACCGCGTCGCGGTGATGTATCTCGGGCGGATCGTCGAGATCGGCTCGGGCGACGCGCTCTACGGCTCCCCCCGCCACCCCTACACGGGCGCGCTGCTCTCCGCGGTGCCGGTCGCCGATCCCTCGCTCGCCCACCGCGCGCGCACGACGCTCAGCGGCGACGTCCCCAGCCCCGCCAACCCGCCCGGCGCCTGCCGCTTCCACACGCGCTGCCCCAAGGCGCAGGAGCTGTGCTCGCTCGAGGACCCGCCGCTCGAGGACAAGGCCACCGGCACGCTCGCCGCCTGCCACTTCCCGCTGACCGAGGAGGAGATCGCGAGGATCGGCGTACGATCCGCAGCATGAGCGCCGACGGCTCAGAGACCGGCGGACCCGGCGGCGAGGCCGGAGAGCTCCTCGCGCGCCTGATCCGCTTCAACACGGTCAACCCGCCCGGCGCCGAGCTCGCCGCGCAGCAGTACCTCGCCGATCATCTCGCCGCTGCGGGCTTCGAGTGCGAGCTGCTCGGCGCCGAGCCGGGGCGCCCGAACCTCGTCGCCAGGCTGCGCCCGCACGCCGAGGGCGGCGATCGGGATCCCGCCGGACCGCGGCTCTGCTACCTCGGCCACGTCGACACGGTGCTCGCCGACGCGCGCGAGTGGACGCATGACCCATGGTCGGGCGACAGCGCCGACGGCTTCATCTGGGGGCGCGGCGCGCTCGACATGAAGTCCCAGGTGGCCGCCGAGGTCGCGGCCGCCGCCTCGCTCGCTCGCTCCGGCTGGCGGCCCGCCCGCGGCGAGCTGCTCGTCGTCGCCGTTGCCGACGAGGAGACCGGTGGTGGCCTCGGCGCGCGCTGGCTGACGGAGACGCATCCCGAGAAGGTCCGCTGCGACATGCTGATCAACGAGGGCGGCGGCGGCTCCTTCGAGTACGGCGGCGAGCGCCGCTACGGCGTCTGCTGTGCGGAGAAGGGCGTGTTCCGCTTCTCGATCATCACCGACGGGATCGCCGGGCACGCGTCGATGCCGGCGATGGGGGAGAACGCGCTGCTGAAGATGGGCCCGCTGCTCGAGCGCCTGGCGGCGCGCCAGCCGGCCTACACGCTGACCGACGAGCCGAGCGCCTTCCTGCGGGGCATCGGGGAGGACCCCGAGGATCCTCGCGGGTCGATCGAACGGCTGCGAGCCGCCGATGCGCGCCTGGCGACGTTCTTCGAGCCGATGATGGGCGTCACGTTCACGCCCACGCGGATCAGCGCCTCGGAGAAGGTCAACGTGATCCCGAGCCGCGCCGAGCTCAAGATCGACTGCCGCGTCCCCCCGGGGCTCGGCGAGGAGCAGGTGCGCCAGGGCATCTCCGAAGTGCTCGGCAACGGGGACGGCGGCTTCACGATCGAGTTCACCGAGCGCGTGCCCGGCAACGGCTCGCCGATCGCCTCCGAGCTGATGGACGCGATCTCGGCCTGGGTGGGGGAGCACGACCCGGGCGCCGAGGTGGTGCCCGTGATCCTCCCGGGCTTCACCGACTCGCGCCACTTCAGGGAGGCCTTCCCCGAGTGCGTCGCCTACGGCTTCTTCCCCCACCGCCACCAGCCGCTCGTCGCCAGCGCGCCGCTCGTCCACGGCGCCGACGAGCGCATCGACGTCCGCGATCTCGCGCTGGCGGCCGAGCTCTACCGCGACCTCGCGCTCCGCCTCCTCGGCTGAGGGACCCGGGCACCGGCGAACGGGGCTCGAGCCGCCGCCGGCGGCCGAGGCCGGGACTCGCACAAACGGCTGAGAGCGGGGGTCGCGCCGGCGGCGCGGACTTGCCAAGAGCCGCCGCGATCCGCATAATGGGACGAGGATGCCAAGGATGGTAGAGGGGATAGAGATGCTGAGCGCAGCGTGTCCGGAGTGAGCTCGACCGCTTCGAGCCCGACGCCCCAGCCCGCCGGCGTGACGCACGCGCCGGCCGGCGGCGGCAGCGCAACGGCCGCGGCGCACGAAGCGGCGGCGCACGCGGCCGTCGCTCACGCGCACGCCGTCGTGGTGCACCCCGCGGTGGTGCACACATCCTTCGCGCAGGAAGTACAGAACTGGGCCTACAACTGGCAGCCGGTCCTGATGATCGTGTTCTTCAGCGTGCTGATCTTCGTCATGTGGCGAACGCTGAAGGTGATGCCGCGGGTCAAGCCGCAGCAGATCAAGCCCGCCTCCCGGCAGTCGGTCTCCTTCGATGACATCGCGGGCGTCGACGAGGCGAAGGCGGAGCTCCAGGAGATCGTCGAGTTCCTGCGCGACCCGAGACGCTTCAGCGCGCTCGGTGCGCAGGTCCCGAAGGGCATCCTCCTGCACGGTCCTCCCGGAACCGGCAAGACGCTGCTCGCGAAGGCGGTCGCGCACGAGTCCGGCGCGCAGTTCTTCGCGCAGTCGGCTGCGTCGTTCGTCGAGATGTTCGCGGGACTCGGCGCCGCGCGGATCAGGCGGTTGTTCGCGATCGCGCGCAAGCACGAACCGGCGATCATCTTCATCGACGAGCTCGACGCGGTGGGCGGCCGGCGCGGGAGCGACATCTCGGGTGAGAAGGACCAGACGCTCAACCAGCTGCTCGTCGAGATGGACGGCTTCGCCTCCAGCGGTCGGGTGGTGGTGATCGCCGCCTCGAACCTGCTCGAGAAGCTCGACCCCGCGCTCCTGCGTCCGGGCCGCTTCGACCGCCAGGTGTTCGTCGTGCCGCCCGACGTCAAGGGCCGTCTCGGCGTGCTCAAGGTGCACACGCGCCAGAAGCCGTTGCACGACGTCGATCTCGAGATGGTTGCGCAGCAGACGAGCGGCCTGACGGGCGCCGACCTCGCGAACATCTGCAACGAGGCTGCGATCTTCGCTGCCCGGCGCAATGGCAGCGTGATCGTCGACGCCGACTTCGACTCGGCGATCGAGCGCGTGATCGCAGGCGTCCAGTCCAAGCGCGTGCTGAACGCGCACGAGAAGCACGTCGTCGCCTTCCACGAGGCCGGGCACGCGCTGTGCGGCGAGCTGCTGCCGTCGGTCGACCGCGTCCACAGGATCTCGATCGTGCCCCGCGGGAAGGCGCTCGGCTACACGCTGAACCTGCCCGCCGAAGACCGCTACCTGAAGACGCGCGAGGAGCTGCTCGACTACATGACGGTGCTGCTCGGCGGCCGCGTCGCCGAGCAGGTGGTCTTCGGCGCGATCACGACCGGGGCCTCGGACGACCTCAAGCGCGTCGCCGACATCGCGCACTCCATGATTCACGACTTCGCGATGGGCACGGCCGGCGTCGGGCGCTCACCCGACGGGGACGTGAGGCTCTCGGAGACGACGCTGCGGATCCGCGACGAGGAGCGCCAGGACCTGATCGAAGAGGCGCGCCGCGCGGCACAGAAGATGATCCTCTCCCACCGGCCGCAGCTCGACGCGCTCGCCCGTGAGCTGCTCGAGCAGGAGGTCCTCGACCGCGACGCGATCGAGCGCATCATGGACGGCGTGCCGCGCCTCGAGCGGGCGCCCGGAATCGGCCTGCGCGTGGTCGCCGCGACGCCCTACCACGCCGGGCCGCCGCTTCCCGGCGCGATCGTCCCGCCTCCCGTAGGCGGCAAGACCGAGGGCTAGCGCCTATAGACTGCGGCCCGTGTTCGGCCGCATCGACCACATAGGCGTCGCCGTCGAGGAGCTCGAGCCCGCGCTCGAGCTCTACCGCGACAGCTTCCGCCTCGAGCTCGCCCACCGCGAGGTCGTCGAGCAGCAGGGCGTCGAGGCGGTGCTGCTGGACGTCGGCGAGAACCACGTCGAGCTGCTCGCGCCGCTTGGCCCGGAGACTCCCGTCGGCAGGTTCCTCGCGCGGCAGGGGCCGGGGCTGCACCACGTCGCCTACCAGGTCTCTGACATCGACGCGACGCTCGCCGCGCTGCGGGATGCGGGGCTCGAGCTGATCGACGAGCAGCCCCGCACCGGCATCCGCGGCTCGCGCGTCGCGTTCCTGCATCCGCGCTCGACCGGCGGCGTGCTGAGCGAGATCGTCGAGCCCTCGGGCGGAGCGAGCCACTGATGGCGCCGAGCACGCGGCGGATCAGCGTCGGCTTCCGCGGCGGCCAGGTGCTGTCGATGCGCGTCGACGAGAAGCAGCTGAAGGCGCTCAGCGACGCGCT
This sequence comes from Solirubrobacteraceae bacterium, assembly GCA_036272475.1. Lineage (GTDB taxonomy): Bacteria > Actinomycetota > Thermoleophilia > Solirubrobacterales > Solirubrobacteraceae > Palsa-744. Next base: position 76,179 of record DATAYP010000011.1, read on the forward strand.
CGGCGGTGAGGGCTTCCACGACGTCGACAGCGAGGATGGGCCGGTGCGCGTGAACCTCGCGCAGATCGCCTACCTCAGCGCCGACAGCAGCGAGCCGCACGTCGGCTTTGGCTGACGCCCGCCCGCGAGCGGATGCGAGCTTGCCGATCGGCTCGCGACTTCGATCGCTCGACCAGCGGCTCCTGCTGCTGGCCCGCACGCGCGCGCACAGTCCCGAGGCAGAGCGCGCCGTCGCGCGCTTCTCGGCGCTCGGCGAGCACGGCGGGATCTGGCTCGCGATTGGCCTCGCCGGGGGCCGGCTCGACCACCGGCGCCGGTCGGAATGGCAGGCAGCGACGCGCGCCGTCGCGGGCGCCTACGCACTCAACACCGCGATCAAGCCGCTCGTCGGCCGCCGCCGGCCGGAGCTCCCGGGCCTGCCGGCGCTGACCTCGACGCCGACCGGCCTGAGCTTCCCCAGCGCACACGCCGCGACCTCCTTCGCGGGCGCCGTCGCGTACTCGCGCCTGGGGCTGCCGCGCGCGCCGCTCTACCTGCTCGCGGCGGCCCTATCGTTCTCGCGCGTGTACCTCGGCGTCCACCACCCCTCCGACGTGCTCGCGGGGGCGCTCCTGGGGAGCGGGCTCGCGCTGAGGGTCACGCGCCGGCTGGTCGGGCGCACGGATCTGCATGCCGCGCCGGCGGACCTGGATCGGCGCGCTTGAGCACGCGGATCGGGATCGTGGGAATGCCCAACGCGGGCAAGTCCTCGCTGTTCAACGCTCTGACGAAAGCGGGCGCCGAGGCCGCCAACTACCCCTTCACGACGATCGAGCCGAACGTCGCGGTCGTGCCGGTCCGCGACGCGCGGCTCGAGCAGGTGGCGGGGGTCGTCGGCGCGTCCGAGATCGTCTGGGACACGATCGACTTCCACGACATCGCGGGCCTCGTCGCGGGGGCTCACGAGGGCGAGGGGCTCGGCAACCGCTTCCTCGCGAACATCCGCGAGACCGACGCGATCGTCCACGTCGTGCGAGCGCACGGCGACGAGAGCGTGATCCACCCAGAGGGCAGCGTCGATCCGATGCGCGACATCGAGACGATCGAGACCGAGCTGGTGCTCGCGGACCTCGAGCAGGCCGAACGCAGGATCGAGCGTGTCGCCAGGCAGGCCCGCAGCGGCGAGCGCGTCGCGGTCGCCGAGGAGGCGTGGCTGAGGGAGGTGATCGGGGCGCTCCAGGAAGGGCGCCCCGCGCGTACGGTCCCGGTGCCCGAGGATGTGCACAACGCGGCGCGCGACCTCGGCTCGCTGACCATCAAGCCCGTGCTGTTCGTCGCGAACGTCGACGAGGGCTCGGATGAGCTGCCGAGCGAGATCGCGGCGCACGCCGCGGCGCAGGGCGCGCGCGCGGTCGCGGTCTCCTCGCGGATCGAGTCGGAGCTCGGCGAGCTCGAGGACGAGGAAGCCGCGGCGATGCGCAGCGAGCTCGGCGTAAGCGAGTCGAGCCTCGAGCGCGTCGTGCGCGAGGCGTTCGCGCTGCTCGAGCTGATCGCCTTCTTCACGGCCGGGGAGGCGAAGCCGGCCCAGTCCTGGCATCTGCGCCAGGGGCTCACGGCATGGCATGCGGCGGGAGAGATCCACACCGACATCCAGCGTGGCTTCGTGCGCGCCGAGGTGATCGGCTGGAGCGCGCTCGTCGAGGCGGGCGGCTACGCGCGCGCTCGCGAGCGCGGCACGCTGCGCCTGGAGGGACGCGACTACGTGATGGCCGACGGCGACGTGATCACCGTCAAGTTCACGCCGTAGCGAGACGCTCGAGGCGCTCGGCGAGGCGCCTCATGCCGAGCTCGCGTGCGAGCCGGGCTCCCTGCTCGAAGTCCGTTGCGCGATCGGGCGGCCGCTGAACGTCTATGCGCTGGAGCGTCGCGATCTCCTTGAAGGCGAGCAGCGACTCGGCGTGGTCGCGGAGCGTCGCCGCGACGCGCGGGCGCATCACGGTCGTGGCGCGCACGGCCGCGGCCGCGCCGGCTCGGCCGGGTGACGCTCCGGCCGCGCGCAGCAGCTGCTCGAGCGAGCCGTGCGCGCGCAGGAGCTCGGCGGCGGTCTTCGCCCCGATGCCGGGCGCGCCGGGGAGGCCGTCCGACGGGTCGCCGCGCAGCGCGATGAAGTCGGCGACCTGCTCTGGCTCGACGCCGTAGCGCTCGCGCACCTGCTCCGGTCCGATCTGCGCCTGCTCACTTCCCTTCTTGAGCTCCACGACCGCGACCTGCCCGCTGACCGCGCCGAACAGGTCGCGGTCGCCCGTCAGCAGCAGCGCCCGCCCGCCGGCCAGCTCCTCGACGCGCGCGAAGGAGAACATCACGTCGTCGGCCTCGAGCGTGTCGCTGTCGCTGAAGGTGAAGCCGAGCGCCGCGAGCAGCTTCGGCGCCCGCCGCCACTGCGCGGCGAGCTCGGGCGGCATCGGGTCGCGGTGCGCGTGGTAGGGCGGATACAGCTTCACCCGGTAGGCCGCCTGCTCGGCGCCCATGCACGCGGCGACCGCGCGGGGCGGCTGCGCGGGCGCCCGCACGTCGATCAGCGCGAGCAGCGCGTTGACGGTGCCGAGCAGCGCGTTGACGGGCTCGCCGTCGGTCCCCACGATCGATTTCGGCAGCGCGAAGAACGAGCGATAGAGCAGCCAGGGGACGTCGGCGATCAGCAGCGGTGGCGCGGTCATGCGTGGAGCGTACGCATGTGCCGAGATGTGTGACCGATTTCCGTTGACACGTCCGCACCAGGGTGGTTTGCTTGCTCAGGGGGCGGTCCGCTGTTCGGAGGCTGCCTGCACTCGTACAGAGATAGGAGGCACGATGAGTGCGACGGAGATCGACGAGGCCAAGCTCGAAGCCTTCATGGGCCAGGCCGTGACTGACATGGGCGCGATCATCAGCGCGCCGCTGATGGTGATCGGGGAGAAGCTCGGCCTCTACAAGGCGATGGCCGGTGCGGGGCCGCTCACCTCGCAGGAGGTGGCCGAGCGCTCAGGAGCAGCCGAGCGCTACGTGCGCGAGTGGCTCGCGAACCAGGCGGCCGGTGGGTACGTCACCTACGACCCCGAGACCGAGCGCTACACGCTCCCGGACGAGCACGCGCTCGCGCTGGCCGACGAAGACAGTCCGTTCTACATCCTCGGCGTGTACGACTCGGTCGCGTCGCTGTACGCCGACGAGGACAAGATCCTCGAGGCCTTCCGCAGCGGCGAGGGCATGGGCTGGCACGAGCACGACCACCGCCTGTTCCGTGGCACCGAGCGGTTCTTCCGCCCCGGCTACCGCGGACACCTCGTGGCGGAGTGGATACCGGCTCTCGACGGGGTCCAGGAGAAGCTCGAAGCCGGGGCGAAGGTCGCCGACATCGGCTGCGGGCACGGCGCCTCGACGGTCATCATGGCCGATGCGTTCCCCAACTCGGAGTTCTTCGGCTTCGACTACCACCAGGCGTCGATCGACCGCGCCCGCGAGGCGGCTCGCGAGGCCGGCGTCGAGGATCGCGTCAGCTTCGCGGTCGCGACCGCGAAGGACTACCCGGGAGACGACTACGACCTCGTGTCCGTGTTCGACTGCCTGCACGACATGGGCGATCCTGTCGGCGCGTCCGAGCACGTCCTCAGCACGCTCGCCGATGACGGCACGTGGATGATCGTCGAGCCGTTCGCGAACGACCACGTCGAGGACAACCTCAACCCCGTCGGCCGCGTCTTCTACGGAGCGTCGACGGTGATCTGCACGCCCGCGTCGCTCTCGCAGGAGGTCGGCCTCGCGCTCGGCGCCCAAGCCGGCGAGGGGCGGCTCACCGATGTGCTCAAGGAGGGCGGCTTCACGCGCGTGCGCCGCGCGACCGAAACGCCGTTCAACCTGATCCTCGAGGCGAGGCCCTAGGCCCGAGTACTGGGGCCGCGGATGAGATCGCCGCCGGCGCTCGGGCCGGCGGCTATCCCGCGGCCACGCCGCCGGTCTTCGTGGCCTGCGCCGCCGTCGGGGCGCCCGGCGCCTGTGCTCCTCCCTGGGGGGAGGCGGGAGCCGGCGCGGGCGGCGCCTGGGCGCTCGGAGGGTGTGCGCTGGTGTCCGGCAACGGGCGCACGGCGCCGCCGTTGGCGACGCCGAAGTAGGCCCACGTCGAGCCGAGCCCGAGGCGCGCGGCGAGTTCGGGGCCGCTGAGCGGCGTGGCGCCGCCCGAGCCGAGCGTCGCTGCGGAGACGATCCTCGGTGAGACGCCGCGCGCGAGCACCGCGATGCCGCGGAAGGCGCCCTTCACGAGGCCCCGCAGCCTCGACGCGGCCGAAGCGAAGCTGATCGAGATCTTCCAATTGAAGGCGGCGCCCCTGTCGTAGGGGTCGGCGACGCCGCGCAGCCACGGCTCCGGCTGCGAGCCGAGGAACGCGTTCTCGATGTTCTCGGTCATGCCGCCGGAGCTCGCGAAGAAGTAGGTCGTCGCGGGCCGTCCGCCGTAGAGCACCACCTGCCCGGCGGTCGCGGCGACGGCGGCATTCGTCGAGGCCGTTTCGGCGGCGACGCCGAGGTACACCTGCGAGCGCGTGTCCGAGTAGACGTCGAAGCGCGAGCCGCCCGCGTGCGAGGTGAGGGCGTAGGTGCGGCTCGCCACCGCCTGCGCCTCGAGCGCCGCGAGCGGCCATCCCGAGGGCATCTCGGCGGCGACGACGCCGCGAACGTAGCGCTCGAGCGGAAGCTTTCTCACCCTGCTGCCGACCAGCACCTTCACGACGGCTTTCGCGGGCGCCCGGCCGATGGTCGTGCCGCTGTAGTAGTGGGCGAGGATCTGCTGGTAGGTGGAGCCGTGCTGCGCGAAGCCGAGCGCGCCGTACTGGCTCATGCCGACGCCGTGTCCTTCCCCGGATCCCGTGATCACGAGCGTCGAGGCGCGCGCCGCGGGGGCGAGCGCCGCGAGCCCCAGCGCCGCGCAGGCGACCAGCATCGACCCGCTCCGGCGGCCCCTACGGCGCTCGCGAGGGCGATGGTAGGTTGAGCCCATGTCGAGCATGCGTGCCAAACCGAACACGGCGATGCTGCGATCGTCTCGCTCGAGCTGGGGAGCGCCCATGACTCTCGGGTCGGGCTTGGACGGATGTTCCGTGAAGGCTGCACGATGACTACCAGCGACCGCGTGCGCGAGGTGCTCGAGAGCGTCCCGAAGCAGCTCTTGATCGGCGGCGAGTGGCGTCCCGCGAGCGGCGGCGGCACGCTGGCGGTCGAGGATCCCTCGACGGGAGAGCCGCTCGTCGAGGTCGCCGACGCGCAGGTCGAGGACGGCCTCGCGGCGCTCGGCGCGGCCGCTGACGCGCAGGCCGAGTGGGCGGCGCACCCTCCGCGCGAGCGCGGCGAGATCCTCCGGCGGGCCTACGAGCGGGTGACGGCGCAGGCCGACGATCTTGCGCTGCTGATGACGCTCGAGATGGGCAAGTCGGTCGCGGAATCGCGCGCGGAGATCACCTATGCAGCCGAGTTCCTGCGGTGGTTCTCCGAGGAGGCTGTCCGGATCGACGGCCGCTACATGGTCAACACGACCGGCAAGGGCCGCATTCTCACGCTGCGCCAGCCGGTCGGCCCCTGCGTGTTCGTGACGCCGTGGAACTTCCCCACCGCGATGGGCACCCGCAAGATCGCCCCGGCGATCGCCGCCGGGTGCACGATGGTCGTCAAGCCGGCGCAGCAGACGCCGCTGTCGATGCTGGCGCTCGCGCAGGTGCTCGAGCAGGCGGGGCTCCCCAAGGGCGTGCTCAACGTGATCACCGCGAAGCGCTCCGGTGCGATCATCGAGCCGCTGCTGAAGGACCCCCGCGCACGCAAGCTCTCCTTCACGGGATCGACCGAGGTGGGCCGCAAGCTGATCGAGCAGTCCGCCGAGCAGATCCTGCGCGTGTCGATGGAGCTCGGCGGCAACGCGCCGTTCCTCGTCTTCGAGGACGCCGACCTCGACGCCGCGGTCGAGGGCGCGCTGCTGGCGAAGATGCGCAACATCGGCGAGGCGTGCACGGCCGCCAACCGCTTCCATGTGCACGAGTCCGTGGCCGACGAGTTCGCGCGGGGGCTCGCCGAGCGGATGGGCAAGCTGAAGGTCGGCCGCGGGATCGAGCACGGCGTCGACGTCGGGCCGCTGATCGACGACAAACAGCGCTCGATCGTCGCCGAACTCGTCGAGGACGCCGTCAGCCGCGGCGCGCGCGTTCTCCTCGGCGGCAACGCGATTGACGGCCCCGGTCATTTCTTCGAGCCGACCGTCCTCGTCGACGTCCCCGACGACGCGCGGCTGCTGCGCGAGGAGATCTTCGGGCCGGTCGCCCCGATCGCGACCTTCAGCACCGACGAGCAGGCGCTCGATGCCGCGAACCGGACCGAGTACGGCCTCGTCGCGTTCGTCTACACGCGCGACCTCGAGCGCGCGATCCGCGTCAGCGAGCGCCTCGAGTCGGGGATGGTCGGGCTCAACCAGGGCGTCGTCTCAAACCCCGCGGCCCCCTTCGGTGGCGTCAAGCACTCGGGCTACGGCCGCGAGGGGGGATACGAGGGGATCGACGAGTACCTCGAGGTGAAGTACGTGGCGATCGGGGTTTGAGGGGGAGCGGCGACCCCGCGTCGGGCGCTCAGCCGACGGTGACTGAGCCGAGTGGGTAGGCGCCGTCGGCGGTGCGGCCCGTGTCGGCGAGGCGCAGCGGCGCGAGCGCGCCGGTCGGGTCGACGATGTGGACGGCCAGCGTGTAGGTGCCGTGGGGCAGGTCGACCGGGAGCAGCAAGCTGTCGGTCGCTTTCACGGGTTTGCCCGCGGTCGGCAGCAGCCTACGCAGGTCGAACGCCGAGGCCGCGCTCCAGACGACGTGTTCGCCGCTGCGCAACTCGTATGTGATTTCCCACGGGTCGTACGTCGGCGCGACGTTGACGTTCTCCCACGTCCCGGTGACGATCGCCGCGTGGCCGGCGAGCATCGGAGCGACTTCGACGCGGTCGAGCTGGTCACGGAAGCCGGAGCGCTTCAGGACTTCTTCGTACATCGCCGGGTTGCTTTTCCAGATCTGTGAGGGGTTGTTGCCCGAGCCGATCATCGCGACGTGCTGTTCTTCCTCGGTCTGCTTCGCGTTCGCGACGGTGGCGTTGGACTGGTTCCACCACTCGCCGATCACGGGCGCCGTCTTCCACCGTTCCCAGATTTCCGAGTCGGCGGCGATCGCGCCGGGCTTCGCGTAGGGGAGGTTGTTCCCATCTTGCGGCGCCACCGCGCCGAAGTTGTCCATGTGGAAGCCCACGCTCGGGAACGCTTTGATGATCGCCGGCATCAGAGGAGGCTGGAGCGGCGATTCGTCTTTGATCGCCGCGCTCGTGCCGAGCACGATGTGCGCTTTGGGAAACGCTTTCACGACCGCCGCCACCATCCGCACCCCGTTGTTCGCGGTGATGTGGCTCCCGGCCGTCGACACGCAGCTGGAGGGGCACATGTGCCACTCGCCCCAGGCGCCGTAGCCCGACGTGTCGATCTCGCCCACACGCGGGTTCGATCCGTACTTCTGCCCGAGCGCTTTCCAGAGGTTTTCCCACGCCGTCAGCCAGCCTTCGCTGTTCCAGTCGGGGAACGTGTAGCCGCCGCCGCTCAACGTCGGGATGTATGAGGGGTAGCGAGGCCCGCCGCTCCCCATCCACGCCATCACGCGGAAGCGGAGCTTGCCGCCTTTTTCGGCGGCCTTCGCGAGCGCCTGGTCGATCGGGCCCGGGGCCGTCAGGAACGGGTAGACGCCTTTGCTCGGCTCGAGGTCGCGCGTCCAGCTGAGTTCGTCGCGCATGTAGTAGTCGACGAGCGGCCAGCCCCCCGGGGTCATCGAGTGTTCGCCCATCCAGTCGTACAGACCGCGGCCGCTGTTGGGGATCTCGGGCGCCGACAGGGGGATCACCGACGGCGTGAACGTCAGCACGCCCCCTTTGCCGTGTTCGGCTTCTTCGCGTTCCCTCGCTTCGCGTTCGGCTCTTTCCCGGGCTTCGCGTTCGGCCGTTTCGCGCGCTTCGCGTTCGGCGCGTTCGCGGGCTTCACGTTCGGCTTTTTCGCGCGATTCGCGTTCAGCTTTTTCTTTCGATTCGCGTTCAGCTTTTTCTCGCGCTTCGCGTTCGGCTCTTTCCCTTGCTTCGCGTTCGGCTTTTTCGCGCGCTTCACGTTCCGCTTTTTCCCGCGCTTCGAGTTCCGCTTTTTCAGTTCCTTCGGCCTGGGCCGGACGCCCCCTCCCCGAGGGCCCGCCCGTGGGTCCCGGCGTGCCCCCTCTCGCAGCCGGCAGAGCCGCCGGTTCGCCCGCTCGCGGTGCGTAGGCGACAGCGACCTCGTTCGACCAGTGCCAGTGTGAGCGCCCTCGGACCTGGTAGCGCACCGTCAGGCCGGGGCGTTCGCTCGGCCGCGCACTCGTGCCGGCGACGAGCACTTCGATCGTGCTCGCGCCCGGCACCATGATCCTCAGCAGGTACTGGTTGTGCCTGCTCGTCGCCGTCCACCGGAGGGTGTCACCGGAGGCGCTGAGCCGCGGCACCTGGCGTGCTGCGCGGGCCTGCTGCGGTGCGCCCGAGGCGGCGTGGACGGCGCGCGCGGCGTAGGCGGCCGGGGGGTCGGGCTGCGGCCTGGCCGTGGCAGAACTCGTGCAGAACGCAAGGAGCAGCAGTGCGGCGACGACAGATACGTGCGCTCCTGTTCGGTAGCGCCGGCTCTGATGCTCCCCGGTGCACGCCGAGGAGGAGTCGTTCGCGGCGGTCATGGTGCCGGAGCGGGCGATCACGGCCGAGAACTCGACGGTCGATATCGCGAACAAGAGCTTCGGGCGCCCGGCCTGGACCGTCGTTTATTTGCTGCCCTTTTCGGCTACAAAAGCGGCGCTGGCGCTGCCCAGATGGGACGACAGCGGCGGCCCTCGACGGGCAGCCGCGAGCGCGCCCGTTTTGCGTCCACCGGCCGGCTCGGGCGGCTGCCCTCACCTACCCTCATCACATGGCGATCTCCGACCCGGCGGACCTCGACGCGGCGGGACGCGCGCGCGCCTGGCACCACGCGACGCAGGCAGCCGTGTGCGACGTGATCGAGCCCTGGGCCCACGGCACGGTCGTGCGCGCCACGCGCTTCCCGAACTACTACGACTACAACCTCGTGCGCGTCGAGGAGGACGCCGGGCTGGGGGTCGAGGAGCTCGCGGCGCTCGCCGACCGGGCGCTCGCCGGCTACCCGCACCGGCGGATCGACTTCGAGCTCGCCGCGGCCGCGGAGCCGCTTCGCGGCGAGTTCGCGTCGCGGGGCTGGCTGACGATGAGGCTGCTGTTCATGCGCCTGGAGGACCCATCGCCTCGGGCCGCCGACCCGCGCGTCGTGGAGGTCGCCTACGACGCCGTCAACGAGCTGCGTGCCGCCTGGCATCTCGAGGACTTCCCCGGTCAGGAGCCGAGCCGCTACTTCTCCCAGGCGCGCGAGGTCGCCGAGCTACGCGGCGCGCGGGTGCTCGCGCTGCTCGAGCGCGGGAGGCCGGTTGCGTTCACACAGTTCGCCGGCCGCGGCGAGGTCGCCGAGATCACCCACGTCTACGTGGATCCGGGACATCGTGGGGAGGGCCGCGGGACGGCGATCACCCGCGCGGCGATCGCCGCTGCCGGTGGCGGCGTCGTGCGAGACCTGTGGGTCTGCGCGGACGACGAGGACCGCCCCAAGAACCTCTACTCGCGCCTTGGCTTCCGCCCTGCCTGGACCTTGACCGAGTTCACGCGCCTGCCCTGATCCGCAGCGCCGCGTGATCCTCGGCGCCGGCGAGCGTCCCACGCTTAGCCCGGCGAATCGCTGGGCAAAGGGGATCCCTGGACATGCTGCACACAGGCGACATCCTGGTCGGGCGCTACGAGGTCGACACGCTGCTCGGGCGTGGCGGGATGAGCAGCGTGTTCTCCGGCTGGGACCGCACGCTGGGCCGCGAGGTCGCCATCAAGGTGCTGGCCACGGAGCTCGTCGAGGACGGCGTGTTCGTCGAGCGCTTCGAGCGCGAGGCGCGCGCCGCGGCATCGCTCAGCCATCGCAATGTGGTCGCAGTGTTCGACAGCGGGGTCGACGAGGATGCTCGCTTCATCGTGATGGAGCACGTCTCGGGCAGGACGCTCGCGGACCTGTTGCGCGATGGCCCGATGCCGGTCGCCGAGGCGCTCGAGATCGCGATCGGGGTCGCTCACGCCCTCGGCGCGGCACACGCGCGGGGGATCGTCCACCGGGATGTCAAGCCGGGCAACGTGATGCTCGCTGAGAACGCCCAGGTCAAGGTGCTCGACTTCGGCATCGCGCGGGCGCCGGCAGCGACCTCGTTGACGCTCACCTCGACCGTGATCGGCACGGCCGGCTACCTCTCGCCCGAGCAGGCCGAGGGCCGCGCCGTCGATGCCCGGTCTGACCTGTACGCGCTCGGCTGCGTGCTCTACGAGATGCTCACGGGCCGCCCACCCTTTCTCGCCGACTCCGCCGCCGCGCTCGTCCACCAGCACGCCACGCGGCAACCCGAGCCGCCGTCCCGATTCCGGCGCGAGGTCTCGCCGCGCCTCGACGCGATCGTCCTCAGGTGCCTCGCCAAGAACCCCCGCGACCGCTACCCGCGAGCACAGTCGCTCGCCGCCGCCCTGACCGCGGTGCGCAACGCCCGTGCCTCCGGGGCCGGCCCTCCGGTAGGACCGTTGCGCGCGACGCGCTCCCGGCGAGCGCAGGTGTGGACCGCCGTCTCGGTCCTCACCGCGCTGGCGCTCGTGCTGGCCCTGTTCGCGCTCGCCCAGGGAGGCGGCGGAGGGGCAGTCTCGGCCAGGGACGCCGCCTCGGCCGCGCCGCCGCCCGCCGCGCGGGTGGGGAAGGCCGCCCCGGCAAGCGCACCGGCGCACTCCGCGACCGCTCCACCTCGCTCGCTCAGCGCCGCGGCCTCCCCGCCCGCGAGCCCCGCTCGGCCCGCCGCCTCGGCCGGCTCCTCGCGGGGCGCGGGCGCCCTCGGCGCGCTGACGCTCTCGGACCTCCAGCGGGGGCTGATCGACGAACGCGCCGCCGAGGAGATCTCCCACCGCACGGCGCCGCTGCTCGCCGCGCTCGCCTCCGGCAAGCCGGCCGAGGCCGCCGCCCAGCTCGCGCAGTTCGCAGAGCGGGTCGACGCGCTCGCCGCCGGCGGCCAGATCGCCACCCCGGCAGCGGCCGAAGCGCTGAAGGCCGCTGCCGCCGGACTGGCCCGGACGCTCCTCTCCGGCCCGGCGGGCACGCCGCCGGCGGCGGTCCACGGCGCTGGCGATGCCGGAGGCGCCGACGCCGCCGGCCCGGGCAAGGCACACAAGCGCGCCCACGACGGCCCGGGCGACACGCACGACTGACGCGCGCTCGCCGCTCCTCGGGCCCGCCTCCGGCCGATCCCCCGACCGGCGCGGGCTGACCGCGATGCGGGCTACAGTCTGATGCTGATGCGTCCCCGCCTCCCGCCGCCTGCTGCATCGGCGCTGGGGCTCGCGCTGGCAGGCGCGCTGCTCGCAGGCTGCGGCGGGTCGTCCTCCACCGGCAGCGGCCTCGCCGCGAGATCTCCGGCGCAGATCGTCGCAGCCGCGAAGGCGGCCGCCGACGGCGCGGCGTCGGTGCACGTCTCCGGCGCGGTGAGCGAAGGCGCGCCGCTCTCGCTCGACATGCGGCTGCTCGCCGGCAGGGGCGGCCGCGGGCACATCACCGAGAACGGCCTCAGCTTCGAACTCATCACGCTCGGCAGCACCGTCTACATCAAAGGCAGCCCCGCCTTCTACCGCCGCCTCGGAGGGCCGACGGCCGCGCAGCTGTTCCGGGGCAAGTGGCTGAAGGCGCCCGCCGCCTCGGGCCAGTTCGCGTCGATCACGGCGATCACCGACATGCGCAAGGTGATCGACACGGCGCTTGCGAGCCATGGCACCCTGGCCAAGGGCGCCTCCACCACCGTGGGCGGGCGCAGGGCGCTCGCCGTCACGGACGCCTCCAAGGGGGGCGTGCTGTACGTCGCGGCGACCGGCAAGCCGTTCCCGCTCGCCGTCGCCCGCGCGGGTCAAGGCGGCGGTCGGATCGTGTTCGACCGCTGGAACGAGGCGGTGTCAATCTCGCCGCCCTCGAACGCGATCAACCTCACCCAGCTGCGGACCGGGCGCTGAGCGCTCGCCTATCCGTCTAGCGTCCTGGCTGCCCGGTCAAGACGACCGCGGCGTGGGCCGACCCGGGCAGATGACAAGGACGCGAGTGCTTCCCGTGCAAGGTGTATCCCCAGTCAGACGCCGCCAGCCCGCCAAGCGCGGGGCGAACTCGGCGTATCCGGGACTGGACAAACGTACGAGAGGCGACAATGGGGCCGTCCTTCGCGTGGGTAGCATTGAGCGACTGAGCGGGAAGTCCCCCCACCGGCCGCAGGACCGCGGGCGCAGCGAGGCGGGATCGCATCCGCGGCGCCACCCCGCAGGGCAAATGCTGCCCTGGGCCGCCGTCGCGCTGGCCGCCTCAGCCATCGCGATCGTCGCCGGGGCTTCGGTCGTCGTCGCCGCGAGCGTCGTGGTTCTGGCCGCCGCCGCCGCGACCTTCGGATGGCACTACGGGGAAAGCAAGCGCATCGCGCTCGAACAGGAGATCGAAGGCCGCTCGACCGAGCTCAAACGCGCCCTCTCCGAGCTCGAGATCGCGCAGGCCGAGACGGTGCGGCGCCTCTCGATGGCGGTCGAGTTCCGCGACGAGGACACGGGCGCGCACATCGAGCGGATCGGTCGCTTCTCCACGCTGCTGGCCGAACACATCGGCATGGACCCCGAGTTCTGCGAGCGGCTCAAGCACGCCGCTCCGCTGCACGACGTCGGCAAGGTCGCGATCCCCGACGCGATCCTGCTGAAGCCCGGCCCGCTGACGCCCCAGGAGCGAGCGATCGTCGAGACGCACGCAGAGGAGGGGCACAGGCTCGTACGCGGCTCGTCCTCCTCGATCCTCGACCTCGCGGCGACGATCGCCCTCAGCCATCAGGAGAAGTGGGACGGAACCGGGTACCCACGCGGGCTCAAAGGCGAGGAAATCCCGATCGAGGGCAGGATCGTTGCCGTCGCCGACGTGTTCGACGCGCTCACGAGCGATCGCGTCTACCGCAAGGCGTTCCCCGTCGAGGACGCGATCCAGATGATGCGCGAACAGCGCGGGCGCCATTTCGACCCGGTGCTGCTCGACGCGTTCCTCGAAGTCCTCGGCGAGTCGGGGCCGGACGCCCGCGAGCAGGTGCGCGCCGATCCGACGGCTCTCGTCGAGAGCACGCTCGAGACGTACGTCACGGCGCTCCAGCGCGGCGACGCGGAGATGGCCGAGGGAGCGATCGCCACCGCGATCGAAGACGGGATCCCGCCGACGAAGCTCCACGCCGAGGTCATCGCCCCGGCGCTGCGCCGCATCGCGGTGCTCTGTGAAAGCGGCGAGCTCGACGTCGAGCGCGAGCACCGGGCGACGGGGATCACGCGCCGCGTGCTCGCGACGCTCTATCGCTACATGATCGGCGGCACCGAACCGACCCGCGAGCGCGTGCTGCTCGCAGGCGTCGAGGGCGACGAGCACACGCTCGGACTCCAGATGGTCCACGACCAGCTCGCCGCCGCCGGCTACCAGACGATCTTCGACACGGACCTCTCGGCCGAGCGCCTGCGGAGCATGGTCGAGAGCCGCTCCCCGGACGTACTCGTGGTGGGGGCGACGGTGGCCACGACCGCCAAACACGTCGAGCTGGCGCTGCGGGACCTCCGCGCGAGCCACCCCGACATCCCGATCGTCCTGGGCGGCGCGGCGGTCGGCGGAGAGCTTCCCGAGGATCTCGACGGCATGAAGGTGCTCGAACGGATCGACGAGTCGGTCGAAGCGGTCGAAGCGCTGCTCGCAGCCGCGCCTGCGCCCGTCGCGTCCGTCTAGCGACACCCGCCGGCTTCGTCGGCGCCTCACGGGCAGATAGATTCCCGGCATGAGCGACAGCGCGATCGTCACCGGCGGTGCCGGCTTCATCGGCTCGCACGTCGTCGATGCGCTGCTCGAGCGCGGGAGCGCCGTCACCGTGATCGACGACCTCTCGACCGGCGATGCGGCGCGCGTGGCCCGCGACGCCGACCTGCGGCAGCTCGACATCGTCGATCTGCCCGCGGTGCTCGCGGTCTTCGAGGAGGTCCGGCCGAGCGCCGTCTACCACCTCGCAGCCCAGGCGAGCGTCGTCGCCTCGGTCGCCGACCCCGGGCGCGACTGCGAGGTCAACGTGAGGGGCACGCTCAACATCGTCGAGGCCGCCAACCGCAGCGAGGCTCCGGTCGCGTTCACCTCGACGGGTGGCGCGCTGTACGGCGACGCGGCGCCGATGCCCACGCCCGAGGACCAGATCCCCTCGCCGCTCTCCCCGTACGGCGCCTCGAAGCTGGCGGGCGAGGCCTACGTGAACACCTGGTCGCTGTCCTCGGGGATCCCTCACGCGGTCTGCCGCCTCGGGAACGTGTACGGCCCGCGCCAGAACCCGCACGGCGAGGCCGGCGTCGTCGCGATCTTCAGCAGCCACCTCTACGAAGGGCGCGCGCCGAAGCTCTACGGCTTCGGCAAGCCCACGCGCGACTACGTGTACGTCGAGGACGTCGTCAGGGCGTTGCTCGCCGCGACGGGCAAGCGCGGCACCTTCAACATCGCCACCGGCGTCGAGACGGATGTGATGACGGTGTGGAACGAGCTGCGCGAGGCGGCCGGCTCGGACATCGAGCCGGAGCTCGCCGAGCTTCGCCCCGGCGAGCTCCAGCACAGCTGCCTCGACATCTCGCGCGCGGCTCGCGAGCTGGGATGGCACCCGCAGGTGCCGATCGCCGAGGGGCTCCGCAGGACCTACGCGGCGCTCGTCGAGGAACTCGAGAAGGAATAACCCTCTCGACCGCGACGGTCGTCTGTTTCTGCGCCCTCGGCTTGAGCAGGCGCGGCGAGGCTCCGAAGTCCCGTGCATGAGCTTCGTGCGCAAGGTCGCCCTCTGCGGCCTCACGACGACGACGGTGCTCGCGAGCGCTGCCGGTGCGCAAGCGGCCAATCCGCCGGGCGGCACCGTCGCGCCCGCGGGCGCCCAGGCCGGCGGCAGCGAATTCGGCGTCCCCGTGCGCGCCGCCCGGGCGCCGCGGCCGCTCGTCACCCAGCTCCTCGTGCCGAGGACCGCCCCCGCGGGCAGGCCGCCGCGCGTCACGCTGCGGATCGACGAGACCGGCGTCGCCACCGTCGCCGCGGCCGTGACCGTCACAGATCTCGCCACGCGGGCGAGGGTGCTGCTCGCCCCGCTCGGCTGGATCCCCACGGGGCGCACGGTCGCCGTCAGGTGGCCGCGCGGCGCACGCCTGAGCGCGGGCAGCTACCGCGTCAGCCTCGACGCTCACGACCACAACTCCGGCACGCTGCTGCGCAGAGCGCATGCATCCGGGCTCGCCGGCCTGACCGTGCTCGCTCCCATGCCACCGCCGCCGGCGCCCACCCCCGCTGTCAGCGAAGAAGGCGTGCCGACACCGGCCCAGACGGTCGCGTCCGGGGCCGTCTTCCCCGTCGCGGGGCCGCACAACTTCGGCGGGCCGGAAGCGCGCTTCGGAGCGCCTCGCGGAAACCACACCCACCAGGGCCAGGACGTGCTGACTGCCGAAGGCACGCCCGTCGTCGCCCCGCTCGCCGGCACGATCGAATCGACGAGCAACCAGCCGGGCGGAGCGGGCTACTACGCGGTCGAGCACACCGCCGCCTTCGACTTCATGTTCGCCCACTGCGAGGCCGGCTCGTTCGCCGTCACGGCGGGGGAGCGCGTCTCGGCCGGGCAGCCGCTGTGCCTCGCCGGCCAGACCGGCGACGCCACCACCCCGCACCTGCACTTCGAGATGTGGGTCGGAGGCTGGCACGCATCGGCCGCGTCCCATCCGATCGACCCGCTGCCCTACCTCGAAGCCTGGGAACGACCCGGCAGCTGAGCGCCGCGCCGGCACGCATACGGGCCACGCCGAGACGCCCCGCTGCGAGTCCCGAGCCGTCCTTCAGCGGCTAAGGTTTGGCGCTGGACGCAACAACGGCGAGATAGCTCAGTTGGTAGAGCACACGACTGAAAATCGTGGTGTCCCCAGTTCGAGTCTGGGTCTCGCCATCTTTCTCCGAAAACCGCTGCTCCTGATCGGGTGCGGCGTCACGCGCGGGCCGGCGCCCCGGGCGTTGGCGCGGTGACGTTCTACTCTGGGCGGATGGCGTCCTTCCCCCAGCTCCATCGCTCCCGCACCTCCGCTGGGTGGCCTGCCGGCGAGACCGGCGGGGCCGACTGATGGCCCAGCCGGTCACTCGCGTTCTCTCGAGCTCGCAGCTGGCGCTGCTCGCCGAACATGGCGAAGAGCGCACGGCCGAGGTCGGAACGGTGCTCTTCAAGATCGGCGATGAGACCTATCCGTTCATCGCGATCCTCGAGGGTGAGGCGCAGGTGCTCGACGAATCGGGCCACGAGATCGTGCGACACGGTCCGTCCGGATTCCTGGGCGAGATCAACCTGCTGACCGGACAGACGGTCTTCGTGACGGTCCAGGTGACCAAGCCGATGCGCTACATCGCGGTAGAGCGCGAGAAGCTCAGGGAGCTGCTCTTCGAGGACAGCACCCTCTCGGATCTGCTGCTGTCCGCGTTCGTCGAGCGTCGCGAGCTGCTCCAGCGGCAAAAGGACGTCGGCATGCAGATCGTCGGCTACGAGGACTCGCGCGACACTCGCCGCCTGCTCGACTACGCACGCAGCCTGAGGCTCCCCTACATCTTGGTCGACCCGGCCCAGGGCGATGGTGCGGCCGGCTCGATCGACCCGGAGGACATGCCGCTCGTGCGCCTGCCGGGTGGCGCCGAGCTGCCAAACCCCAGCAACGGCGAACTCTCGCGCGCGCTCGGCATCGGCCGCCGGCTCGAGCAGCGCGAGGAGGTCGATCTGGCGATCGTCGGCGGCGGGCCGGCGGGGCTCGCCGCGGCCGTCTACGGCTCCTCAGAGGGGCTCGAGACCCTGATACTCGAGGGCACCGCCATCGGCGGCCAGGCGGGAACGTCGCGCAGGATCGAGAACTACCTCGGCTTCCCCGCGGGCATCACCGGCACCGAACTCATCAGCCGCGCGGCGACGCAGGCACGCAAGTTCAACGCACGGATCGCGAGCCCCTACCGCGCCGAGGCGCTGGCACCGGGCGCCGAGCGGCACCTGATCAAGCTCGACGACGGAAAAGAGGTCGCTGCGCGAGCGGTGCTGCTCGCCACCGGCGCCGAATACCGACGGCTCCCGGTGGCGGGGCTCGAGCAGTACGAGGGTCTCAGCATCTTCTACGCCGCGGGCCCACTCGAGGGGCAGATCTGCGCCGCGCAGCGCGTCGCGGTCGTCGGCGGAGGCAACTCGGCCGGCCAGGCGGCCGTGTGGCTCGCGCGGGGCGGCGCCCTCGTCACCCTGCTTCACCGCCGCGCCGACCTGCGCGAGACGATGTCCGCCTACCTGATCACCGAGCTCGAACGCTACGGCGTCGCGGTGCGCGACCGCAGCGAAATCGCAGAGCTGCGGGGGCAGGGAGGCCACCTGTGCGGCGTGACGCTCGCCGACGGAGACGAGCTGCCGTTCTCCTACCTGTTCCTGGTCCTCGGTGCCGCTCCATGCACGAGCTGGCTCGACGACGTCGTGGCGCGCGACAGCGACGGGTTCATCCTCACCGGCGGCGAGGCCGCAGCCAAGGGGCTGCTCGAGACGAGCGTGCCGGGCGTCTATGCCGCCGGTGACGTGCGTGCCGGCTCGACCAAGCGCTGCGCGACGGCCGTCGGCGAGGGTGCGGCCGTCGTCGGATACGTGCACGAGCACATCCGGCGCCCGGTGGTCTCGGCGGCCTGAGCGCGTGCGGCATCAGGCGCGGGCCGCCGCGCCGGGGGACTTGCCGTACTCGTCGTGGCGCCGGATCCACAACGGCTCCGTGGCGCTCTCGTCGCGACCCTTGGGCGTGCGGTCGAGCAGGCCGTAGTACGCCATCCCGAACTCCAGACCGCGTGATGTGGTCACATACGTGCGATAGACGCTGCCCTCGGACAGGGCATAGGCGCTGAGGCCGGGTCCCTCGGCGACGTATCCCCCGGCGTCCGTTTCGCACATCAGCGCGTTCTGCTCGACCGTCGGCGGGATCGCGCCTTCCAGGAACGGTCTCAGCTCCTCCTCGGTGTGGAGGAAGCCGAGCTCGCGGTTGAAGTCGCTGCCGATGCTCGAGACCCAGTCGATCGGCCAGCCCATCCGCTTCCTGTAGCGGAGGAGCTTCTCGAGCGGCGCGCGCGAGCTGAGCAGCAACGTGGTGTCCCTCGCGTTCAGGTGGGGGATCTGCGCCGCGAGCGTGTCGGTGATGGAGGAGCAGACCGGGCAACCCGCACCCCACGAGGGTCCGAACATGAAGTGGTAGACGAGCAGCTGCGAGCGGCCGTCGAACAGCTCGGCGAGCGTCTTCGTTCCGGCCTCGGTGTCGAACCGGTGGTCCTGCTCGATCGCCACCCACGGCAGCTCGCGCCGCTTCCTGGCCAGCTCGTCGCCGCGGCGGGTGAGCTCCTTCTCCTCCTTCAACAGTTCGTCGCGCTGCTGCTTCCACTCCTCCTGCGTCCCGATCGTGTGCTCGGTCATCGGTGCCACCTCCTGTCTGGGTCTGTGGGCCTTATACTTAGCAAAATGGCTAACGATATGTTCAAGGCCCTGGGACATCCGCTGCGGCGCGACATCGTCGAGCGCCTCAGCGGCGGCGTGGCGAGCGTCGGAGAGGTGAGCCGCGACTTCGGGGTCTCCAAGCCGACCGTCTCGCGGCACCTGAAGATGCTCGAGGATGCGGGCGTCGTCACCCGCGTCGTCGATGGCAGGACACACCGCCTGACCCTGCGGCCCGAGGCGCTCGCCGAGGTCTCCTGCTGGCTCGAGACGCAGCGAGAGCGATGGGAGCGCCTGTTCGTCCTCGTCGGCGACTATCTCGAGGAGCGCCGGCCGCAGCGGTGAGCGGCGGCAGCCCCAGGCGCTCGCGCCTCGCCGGTCAGCCGCCGAGCGGTGAGGGCGGGATGCGCGTCGTGCCCGTCACCTCGGGGATCTGCATCGCGACCTCGTCGACGTAGCACCAAGACCACGTCTCACCAGGCTCGAGCGAGCGGATGATCGGATCGCCGGCCGCCGCAGCGTGCGCGCTCGCGTGCCGGTTGGGCGAGTCGTCGCAGCAGCCGACGTGGCCGCAGGTGAGGCAGATTCGCAGGTGCAGCCACAGGCCGCCCGTGCGGAGGCAGTCCTCGCAGCCGTCAACCGCCTCGGGCAGTTGCGTGATCGCGATCTGGTCCAGGTGCGTGCAGGTTGCCATTCAACTCCTCCAATCGACTCTCAAACCGAACTGGTGCACTCTCGCGGCGTCCGGGCTGGGCCCGCCGCCTTCACGCCCGCCACTTGATCGAGCAGCCGACAGGACGCGTCTCGTCGGGGTCGGGCATCCGCCCGGCGAGCACCGCGTCGAGCGCCTCGCGCAGCCACGCGGCGTCCTGCGAGGGGTCGTCGTGGTCACGATCGGGCGCCCCCCGGTAGCGGAGGATGCCCCCGGCGTCGAGCACGAACACGTCGGGAGTCGTCTGCGCGTCGTACAGGCGCGCGACCTCCTGCGACTCATCACTCAGGTAGGGGACGCCGTCGAACTCGCCCTCGTGCACGCGGGTGCGCATCGCCTCGATCGAGTCGCGCGGGTAGCGCTCGGCGTCGTTCGGGTTGATCGCGAGCATCCGCACGCCCTGCTGTGCGTAGTCGCGGGCGACCGCGATCAGGCGCTCGTGCCACGCGAGCGCATAGGGGCAGTGGTTGCAGGTGAAGACGACGACCGTCGCCGGAGCACCGTCGAGCGAGTGCAGCGTCCCGGCCGTGTCGGGGAGCGTGAACTGCGGCGCCTGCTCGCCGATCGAGGCCATCTCAGCTTCGCGCCTCGGCCATCGAGGCGGCGCGAATCGCATCGCGCAGGTCGGCTGGATCGGGAGTGGGCGAGATGCGTCCGTCGCGCCGGCGGTAGATCCTGCAGCTGAGGCCGGCCGGCTCGTCGCCGGTGGGCTGCACGTCGACGCCGTCGAGCCGGATCGTCGGCGAGCCGACGAAGCCCTCCTCGCGAGCCGCGGCGTCGGTCACGATCTCGCGCACGATCACCGCGTCGGGGTCGAGTCCGGCCTCCGCCAGCGCGCTGCGCAGGTCGGCCAGCGCCTGCGGATGGGAGGGACAGCCGTCCCAGAACAGCAGCTCTACCTGCATCGCTTCACCATAGCCACGGACACCCGCGGCCCAGCTCTCAGGAGCCGGTCTCTGCCTTGCGCCGCGAGCCGCTCGTCCTGTGAGAGCGTCCGTCGCTGCGCGTGGCCTGGGCGCCGCCGTTCGGCCGCCCCCCGAGCACGGGCGGCTTGACCCCGGCCTCGTCGTCGGCGCTGGCCTCGGGCCCCTCTGCGGGTGCCGGCGGTGCCGGCGGCCTGGGCGGCCTTCGCTCGGTGGGTGGCTCGGGCGAGCCGGCCGCGGCCTCCCCGGCCTGCGGTCGGTCGATCGCGCCGCTCGCGAACTCATCGAGCTCCGAGGCGGTCCGTTGAAGCTCCTCGAGCAGCTTGCTGCGCTTGGCGGCGGCGGACTCGATGTCGGCCTGCAGCGCGCGCAGGCGGCCCTCGGCGCCCTCCTGCAGGGTGCGGACCTGCTCCTCGGTGCGCTCCACGCTCTCCGTGGCCTCGGCGCGCGCCCGCGCAAGGATCTCCTCGGCCTCCTCCTTGGACTGGGAGCGCAGCTGGTGGGCCTGCGTCTGCGCCTTCTCGAGGATCTCCTCGGCTTCGACACTTGCGCGGCGTGTCGCGTGCTCCGCTTCCGCGAGCGCCGTGGCGGTCAGCTCCTCGGCGACTTCCCTGGCCCGCTGGAGCACCCCGCTCGTCTGCTCGCCGACCCGGTCGAGCGCGTGCTTGATCGCCGATTGCGGAGAGCGGGTCATCTCGAGCTCGGCGATCACGCGGTTGACCTGCTCTACGTAGGCGTCCACCTCACGGCGGTCATAGCCCCGCATCGCGCTCGAGAAGGACACGTCGCGGATCTCAGCGGGGACGTCGCCCGCGAGCCCTCGCAGCGGCAGGACCTCTGTGGGCTCCGCCGGCCGCGCCGGCTCCTCGCCGGATCCGTCTCCCCTCGGCTCGTCATCGCGGCGCACCACACAAGGAGTATCACCGCAAGCGGGTGCTTTCAAACCCGATCGTCGGGTTTCGTACGCCCGCGCGCGCCCTGTCAGTCGCGGTGGCTCGCCCTGGCCGCGCGGTCGGCGCGCGTCGGCGGTCGGCGGTAGGGGGAGGTCGCGCTGTAGCGCCGCGAGACGCGAGCCTTGCGGTTCAGGCCGCGAAGCCCCTCGAGCGAGCGTCCGGCGCCCTCGGCCACGCATGTCAGCGGCGAGTCAGCCAGCCACGCGGGGATCCCCGTCTCGAGCGTCAGACGCTCGGGGAAGCCCGCGAGCAGCGAGCTTCCGCCCGCCAGCAGGATGCCGGTGTCGGAGACGTCGCCGGCCAGCTCGGGAGGCGTCTGCTCGAGCGCGTCGCGGACCGCATCGACGATCGTCTGCACCGCCTCGCCGAGCGCCTCCCGCACCTCTTCGCCGCTGATCTGCAGCGCGCGCGGCAGCCCCGAGACGGCATCTCTCCCGCGGACCTCCCCCTCCTGCACTTCGGGCTGAGGCGTCGCGGAGCCGATTTCGACCTTCAGCGCCTCGGCCGTGGGCTGGCCGATGATCAGCCCGTGACGGCGGCGCATCCACCCGATCAGCGCGTCGTCGAAGTCATAGCCGGCCATCCGCAGCGACCGCTGCACGACCATCGCGCCCATCGACAGCGTCGCGACCTCGCTGGTGCCGCCGCCGATGTCCACCACCATGCGCCCCGTCGGCGCCGAGATGTCGAGCCCCGCGCCCACCGCCGCGGCGATCGGCTCGTCGATCAGGTGCACCTCCAGCGCGCCCGCCGACAGGCATGCCTCCTGCACGGCGCTGAGCTCGACTCCTGTGAGGCCCGACGGGACGCACATCACGACTCGCGGATGGGTCAGGCGCCCGCGATGCACGCGTCCGATGAACTGCCGCAGCATCTCCTCGGTCACCTCGAGGTCGGCGATCACGCCGTGTCGCAGCGGCCGGCTGGCCGTGATCGTCGCGGGGGTCCGGCCGATCATGCGCTTGGCCTCGTCTCCCACCGAGAGCACCCGGCCGGTCTCGGTGTGCTGGGCCACCACCGACGGCTCGGACACCGCGATCCCGTGACCGCGCACGTACACGAGCGTGTTCGCCGTTCCCAGATCGATCGCGAGGTCGTTTCCCCCGCCGAGGCGCAGACGCCTAGCCAAGGCCATAGCTGACCCACACGCTAACGCCCGGCCCCGTCGGGGGCCGCAGGAGCGAGACAACGGTCGAGTGCCACGCCGGGGCCCGGGAGCCTCACGCCGGCGCCCGGAGCGATGAGTTGCGCCCGGCGCGCCGGTCTTACCTGCACGACCACCGAAACAAACAAGGAGCGCGCATGCCTTCCAGCAGCCGCCTGCAGCTGGCGCGAAGGACCTACGGTGCCTACGAGACGCGCGATCGCGGCGCCCTGGAGGCGATCGTCGCAGAGGACTTCACCTTCTACAGCCCCGTCGACGTCGGAATCGATCGCGCCAGGTACTTCGAACGGTGCTGGCCGAACGCCGAGCTGATCGAGGCCTTCGAGTTCAAGCGCCTGATCGAGGCGGGTGACGAGGTGCTCGTCACCTACGAGAGCACCAAGACCGATGGGCGCCGGTTTCGCAACACCGAGGTGCTCACCTTCGCGGGCGAGAAGCTCACGCAGGCAGAGGTGTACTTCGGCTGGGATCTCTAGGCGGCGCTCCGTGGGACCGCCGCCGAGCAGCGTCACGCTCGAGATCGGCGGGCGCCTGCAGCGGGCGGACCTCCCCGCTCTGTTCGAGCGCACCTGCGCGCTGCTCGAGCGCAGCCACCCGGAGCTCCTGCGCTGCGCGGTCGAGGCCGTCGAGGCGGATGTCGTCGCCGTCGAGGCCCTCGCGCGGCTTGCGCTCGCGGCCCGCCGACACGGTGCCCAGGTGCGCCTCTCCGGGGCATCGCGCGAGCTGCGCGAGCTCGTCGCCCTGATGGGCCTCTCCGAGGTGCTCGAGGAGCCCGGCTAGGCGTCGAGCCTGGGCGGCAGGCCGAACAGCGGGAAGATCGTCTCGGTGGCGAGGAAGAACGTGAGCTCGGCGATGCGGCCGTCCACCACCTCGAGCACCTGCAGCGCCCACGCGTCATAGCCCTCGCCCGAGTCGCTGGGCTTGTACTGCCCGAACGCGGGTGAGCCGTTCGCACTCACCGTGGGGAGGACGCGCGAGCCGCGGCATCCGGCCCCCGGCCCCACCCACCAGGCGAATATGTCGTCGCGGCCCCTCAGCCACAGCTCATACGGCGGCATCGACTGGGTCGCGTCCTGGTGGATCAGCGCGGTGAGCGCCTCCATGTCGTAGCGCTGGAACGCGTCGACGTAGCGCGTCAGCAGCTCACGGTCCTGCTCGCTGAGACGGCCCTGTGCCGCGTCGGCGACGTCGGCCTGCTCGAGCGTCGCACGCGCCCGCTGAAGCGCGCTGTTGACCGCAGCGACGCTCGTCTCGAGCAGCTCGGCGACCTCGGAGGCCCTCCAGTGGAGCACCTCGCAGAGGATCAGCACGGCACGCTGGCGCGGCGGCAGGTGCTGCAGCGCGGCGATGAACGCCAGCCGGATCGTCTCGCGGGACTCCGCGATGGCCGCCGGATCGTCCTCGGAGGAGATGCGCCCGTCGGGGATCGGCTCGATCCACGTGACCTCGGGCAGGATCTCGCCGACCGGGCCGTGGGGCGTGCGCGCCTCGCCGAGGTCCATCGGACGCGCACGGCGCTCCCGCCCGTCGAGCATGTCGAGGCACACGTTCGTCGCGATGCGGTACAGCCACGAGCGCAGCGACGCCCGGCCCTCGAAGCGCTCGAGCCCCCGCCATGCGCGCAGCAGCGTGTCCTGGACCGCGTCCTCGGCCTCGAACGGCGATCCGAGCATCCTGTAGCAGTACGCGTTCAGCTCACGCCGGTGGCGCTCGAGGTCTCCGAAGCTGCGGCTCTGAGCGACCGCGGAGCTCTCCATACCGATCATCCTACGACGCGTGCCGCCGCCGTCGCCGCGCTCCCGGAGCCGCCCGACATCTGCTCGTCGAGGGGGAGTACGATCGCGGCGTGGTGCTCTACACCTGCACCGACGGCAAGTCCTTCGGCGGTCTGCCCTCCGCGATCGCCCACCCCTGCGGGCGAGCCGCGAAAGCGCTCGACGACGCCGGCCACCGCTACGAGCTCAAGAAGGTGAAAGGCGGCACGCTGAAGGTCTGGACGTGGCCCTCGCGGGCCCGCGACCGCGCCGAGGTCGAGCAGTTGAGCGGCCAGCGCGGCGTGCCGATCCTCGTGCTCGACGGCGGCGAGGTGATCACCGGCTCGGGCGCGATCGTGAGCTGGGCGGCGGCGAACTCCCCCGCCGCGTAGCCGCTGCGCGCCCCGGGCAGCGATCATCGTCGGACGCCTGCGGCGCGCGATCTGGAGGACCCCTGCCGCGCCAGCCTGCTCTGGACGCCGCCGGCGGGCGCCTGATCGGCCGCTCCCCAGGATGGCTGGTAGCCGTCCTCCGCGGGCAGGCGGCCGTCGCGCGCGGCGCTCGCCTGCTCGCGTTCCTGCTCCTGCGTCGGGGCCCCTTCGCGCCTGGCACCCACCTGGTAGACCGCCGTGTGGCTCGTTTCGAATCCGCGTCTCGCTGCGCGCAGGTAGAGCCGCCAGATGCGCGTGCGCTCGGCTCCTGCGAGGGCCTCGGCGCGGGGGAGCTGCCGGTCGAGCCGCTCGCTCCAGCGGCGCAGCGTGACCGCGTAGTCGTCTCGAAAGCCCTCGACGTGCTTGGTCTCGAAGCCCGCGCGTTCGAGCGCGAGCAGCACGCGGGAGACCGGCAGCGGCTCGCCGTCGGGGAACACGTAGCGCGTGGAGAAGATGTCATCGAGCGGTTTGTGGTCGGGATCGAGCGCAGCGATCGCGTGGTTGAGCAGGCGTCCGCCGGGGCGCAGCAGCGCGAACAGCGAACGCGCATAGAGGTCGATCTGACCCTCGCCGACGTGCTCGGCCATGCCGATGCTCGCGATCGCGTCGAACGACGATCGCGGCAGCCGCCGGTAGTCGGCCACCAGGATCTCGACCCGCTCGGCGACGCCCGCCTCGGCGGCCCTGCGGCGCGCGAGCTCGGCCTGCGGCGGCGAGAGCGTCACGCCGGTGACGCTGACGCCGTGGTCGCGGGCGGCGTGGATCGCGAAGCTGCCCCAGCCGCAGCCCACGTCGAGCACGCGCATCCCCGGCTCGAGCTCGAGCTTTCGCGCGACGAGCTCGAGCTTCGTCAGCTGCGCCTCCTCGAGCGTCCGGGCGCCTCGGGAGAAGATCGCGCAGCTGTAGGTCATCGACTCGTCGAGGAACAGCTCGAAGAACTCGTTGCCGACGTCGTAGTGGTAGCGCACGGCCGCGGCGTCGCGCTCGACGCTGTGCAGCCCGCCGCGCAGGATCAGCTCGAGACCCGGTCGCCTGGGCCAACCTCCTGGGGCCGCCGCCGCCGCGAGCGCCAGGCCCAGCCGCAGGCGATCTGCGCGGCTCAGCTCCGGCGGCTGCCACTCGTCGACGACCACGAAGGCGAGGTCGAGGTCATCGACGGCGAGCGACCCCTCGACGTACGCGCGGCCGAGGCCGAGTGAGCTCGGCGCGCGGAGGAAGTGTGCGAGCGCGGAGGGCCGGCGCACGAAGAACGTCGGCGAGCCGGGCTCGGTGGCCGCGACCGACCCGCCGTCCCAGAACCGCGAGTGGAACGGCCTCGAGGGGAACAGGCGCGCAAGCTCCCGGGTGAGAGGCGCGCTGGCGCGAATCAGTGCCAAGGCCCCAAAGATACCCCGATCCAACGCTCGCAAAAGGTTGCCGCCGCGCCGCTGCGGTGGCCCGCGTTGGCGGGTCGACGAGCTCCTGGACTCCTGCCGACGATGAGAAAACCTTATGCAAAGACATAGCTGCCGCTTAGGTGCGTTTGTGAAGGATGGGTGATGCTCGCCTCCTCCAAGGATTGGGACGCGCGCGTGTCCGAGGCCGAGCTGATCGCTCGCGGGCCCGGATTTCGCCACCTCCGCGACCGCATCGTCGAGATCTCCGGCCCGCTCCCCGGCCAGACGGTCGTCGACGTCGGCTGCGGAACCGGGCTGCTCACGCTCGAGTTCGCCGAGCGCGTCGCGCGCGTGTGGGCGGTCGACAGCTCCCCCGCGATGATCGAGTACCTGCGGACCAAGGCGAGCAGCGCCGAGCTTCAGAACGTCGAGACCGTGCTCGCGTCTGCCGTCAGCCTGCCGCTGGTCGACGAGCTCGCCGACGTGGTCGTCTCCAACTACTGCCTGCACGAGCTTCCCCACGCGGCCAAGGAACGCGCTGTCGGCGAGGCGCTGCGCGTGCTCAAGCCGGGCGGCCGCCTGGTGATCGGGGACATGATGTTCTCGCTGAACCCCATGCAGCGGCGCGATCGAGAGGTCGTCCTCGACAAGCTCCGCCAGCTCGCCAGGCGCGGCATACCGGGCATCTGGAGGCTTGTCAAGAACGCCGTCCGGCTGATCGCGGGCCGTTGGGAGTACCCCGCGAGCGCGGACTGGTGGCGCGGGGCGCTGGAGCGTGCCGGCTTCGAGGATGTCCGGATCGAGACGCTCGAGCACGAGGGCGGGATCGCCACCGCGCTTGCCCCGGGCGGCGCCCGTGGCGGCGCGCCGCTCAGCGACGCCCAGACGCATCACGCAGTTCGTCGCTCGCCGCTCCCGGCCTGAGCGCTCAGGGCTGAGCGAGGAGCGATGCAGCTCCCGGGACGTTCCCGAGGGAGCCGAGCCGTCGCAGCTGCGCAGCCCTGTGCTTGAGGTAGCCGTCCAGGAACGCGAGGGTGACATGCTCGACGATCGAGAGCTGCGGTTGCTGTTCGGAGTAGGGCGGCAGATGTCCCGCTCCGGGAAGCCGCAGCAGGTACTTCGGGCGGGCCGCCGCGTCGAAGAAGGTGGTCGTGGAGTCCGGCGGGTTGATCGTGTCCGCGGTGCCCTGCGTGGCCAGCAGCGGAGGCCCGCCGGAGGGGAACGTGAACGGCCCCGAGGCCGGTATCTCGGCTCCGGAGAGGATCATGGCCGCGGTCACGCGCGGGTCGCGGTAGCGCTGGTCGTAGGCGACCGCCAGCGCCGTGTCCCCGCCGTCGGACTGTCCGCTCACGCCGATCGCGCTCGCGTCCACGAGGCCTGAGAGCGGGTCCGTGGCCGCGCGGCTCGATTCGAGGATGCTCGAGATCACGAAGCTGATGTCGGCGGGCTGGTTCGTGAGGTCGGCCTCGTTCGGCCCGCCCGGCGCGTTCGGGTTCTCGAGCGGGAAGAGCGGCGCTGCGACAACATATCCCGCCTGTGCCCAGGCGTGCAGGAGGCGCGCGTAGAGCGCCGGCGTCACGTCGAAGCCGTGGCCGAAGACGACGAGCGGAAACGGTCCCCAGGTGCGGGCCGCTGGTGCGTTCGAGCGCTCGCCGGGGCCGGGGGAGCCCAGCGCCGGATAGCGCACGTAGGTGAGCAGCGTGCGCGGCTGCGTGCTGCCGTCCGCGAGCGTGATCGTGCGGCTGCGATCCACGAGCCGCATCACGTGCAGACCGACCGCGTACGAAGACGGGGGCTTCGGGGCCGGCGGGCTCGGCGCGGGGGCGCTCGGCGTCGCGCCTGCGCCGCTCGAGCCGGCGGCTGCCCGCCGGGGCGCCGAGCTGCCGCTGCTCAATGCGACCCCGAGCACGACGGCCGCGACGAGCGCGATGAGGCCGGCGAGCCCGAGTCCGGCGCGCCGCCTTCGTCGCTCGAGCGGCTCGCCCCGGTCGCCCGCTGTCCGTTGCGAGCGGGCCGAGTCCTTGCGCTGGTCGGTGGGATGTGGGTGTGGGTGCGGCACGGGACCTCGCGTCGAGATGGGCGAGGCGACCCGGCTCAGCGCCCACGAGATTTGCAACTAGGTCGAGCCTAAGGATATGCGCGGCCGTGGGCGGCACCCGGGCGCCGGGCGCTCTGGACGCCGGCTGCACCGGGGCGCCGGGCGGTCACACGCTGCGCAGTGCCGCCGCCGGCGCGAGCCGTGCGGCGCGGACGGCCGGATAGAGGCCGGCGAGCGCGCCGAGGAGCAGCGCGATCGCAACTCCGCCGGCCACCGCCAGCACCGGCACGACCACGATCCAGCCCTGGATCGACGCATAGCCGGCCGTGGCCGCCGCCCCGAGCGCGATCCCGGCGCCGCCGCCGAGCAGGGACAGCAGCACCGACTCGCCGAGGAACTGAACGCCGATGTGCGCGCGCGTTGCGCCGAGCGCGCGGCGCAGCCCGACCTCCGGGCGCCGCTCGATGACAGAGATCACCATCACGTTGGCGATCCCGACACCTCCCACCAGGAGCGCCACGGCGCCGAGGCCGAGGAACAGCGCGGTCAGCGTGCTCTGCGCGTCGGCACGTGCCTGCAGTGCGCTCGAGGGGCGGCTGATCTGCGTCTGTTCGGGGTTCTGCGGATCGGCTGCGGCGGGAACCAGCGCCGCGGCTTCGCTGACGTGTTCCGGGTCGGCGCGCACGTAGAGCGTGCTGGCGTTGCGCGTCGTGCCGAACAGGCGATGGGCGATCGGGTAGCCGATCAGCGCCGCGCGGTCGATCTCCGGCGCCAGCGGCAGGCTCGCGAGCACCCCGCCGACCGTGAACCACGTTCCTCCCAGGTACACGAGCAGCGGGCGCCCGCCGGCCGTCAACCGGTCGACGCCGAGACGCTGCGCCGCGACCGCGCCGAGGACGACGATCGGGTAGCGCTCGCTCGCCGTGTCCAGGAACCGGCCCCGCGTGAGGCTGCCGCCCAGCACCGCTGGCAGCCCGAGGTCGGTCGCCTCGACGGTGATGCCGCTCGTTTCGGCGGCTTCGACGTAGGGACTGCGCCGCGCCGTGGCGCTGCTCACGATGCTCACCGCGGCCGCGTCGCGCACGCTCTGGAGGTTGCGCACCGCCCGGTCGGCCGCCTCGGGCAGCTGCGCATTCGCACCGAGGAAGGTCTGGCCGGGGGCGATCGTCAGCAGGTTGGTGCCGAGCTGGTCGAGCTCCGCCACGAGGCCCGCTTTGCTCGATTCCGAGATCCCCAGCACGGCGACCATCGCGGCTATCCCGATCGCCACCCCGAGGGCGGAGAGGCTGACGCGCAGCGGACGCGTGCGGATGCCGACGCTCGCAGCGCGGAGCACATCTCCCGGCAGCAGCCGGCTGCGCGCCGGCGTGCCGCCGCTTGACGCGCCGTCGATGTGCGGCGTGCCGCGGGACGCGATGCTCACGCGGGCACCGCGACGAACTCGTCGTGGATCAGGCGCCCGTCTCGCATCTCCAGACGCCGCGGCATCGTGGCGGCGATCTCACGATCGTGGGTGATCACGACGACCGTCGTTCCCTGCGCGTTCAGCGCTCGCAGTAGCTCGAGGATGCCCTCGCCGGTGGCGCTGTCGAGGTTGCCGGTGGGCTCGTCGGCGAACACGATCGCCGGGGTGCTGACGAGCGCGCGCGCGATCGCCACGCGCTGGCGCTCGCCCCCGGAGAGCAGCGCCGAGGTGTGCCGCGCGCGGTGCGCGAGGCCCACGCGCTCGAGCGCCTCATGAGCCTCGCGGCGGCGCTCGCGCAGCGGCGTGCCCGCGTAGAGCAACCCGTCGGCGACGTTCTCGGTTGCGCTGTTGGCCTCGAGGAGGTGGAACTGCTGGAAGACGAAGCCGATCCGTCGCGCGCGGAGCGCCGAGAGCGCGCCGTCGGACGCTTCGGCGACATCGATGCCGGCGATTCGCACCACGCCGCTCGTCGCACGTTCGAGCGTGCCCATGATGTAGAGCAGTGTCGACTTGCCCGATCCCGACGGTCCGACGATCGCGCAGAGATCGCCCTCC
Organism: Solirubrobacteraceae bacterium; assembly: GCA_036272475.1. Taxonomy (GTDB): domain Bacteria; phylum Actinomycetota; class Thermoleophilia; order Solirubrobacterales; family Solirubrobacteraceae; genus Palsa-744. Next base: position 106,240 of record DATAYP010000011.1, read on the forward strand.
TCGATCGTCAGGTCCACCCCCCGCAGAGCCTCGACGTCTCCGGGGTAGCTCTTGACGACATCACACAGCTCGAGCACTCGCCGCCCGGTCATTGCGACTGCAGCACCGTCAAACCGGCGTGGATGTTCGGGCCTTCGACCTCGACATAGCCGTTGGCGAACATGCCCGGAGTCACCGCCAGCGCGACGCGGTGCGCGCCTTCCAGCACCTCCACCGCAAAGCCGCCTCCGGCCGTCGCGACGAGCGCCGTCGCCGGGACGGCGAGCACGTTGCGCCTGATCGCCTTGACCAGCTGCACGCTCACCGGCGCCTTGTCGAGGCGCGCCACGCGGTGGTCGAGGGTCAGGGTCACCGGGATCGTGGCGTTTTCTCCGCCACCCCCCCCGCCGCCGCCGCTGCCGCCGCCTTTTTCTTTTTCGCCTTCGCTCGATTCGCTCGCGACCGTGCCGACGCTCGTGACGCGTCCGCGTACGACATCGCCGTTCGGCAGCGTGACGGGCGCCGTCTCGCCCACATGTGCGAGTTCCTGCGAGCTGGCCTTCACCGCGAGCTGCACGATCTGCTGCGTCGAGGTCGTCCCGAGCGTCAGCTTCGGTTGGGCCGCGGCTTCGCCAGAGCCCGGTTTTTCGTTCGATCCCGCGGCTTCTTTTTCTTTCGATCCCGACGGACCGCTCGAAGCCGGTTTGCCGGCCGCTGCTCCTTTGGGCGCCCGTTCTCTCGCGGCCGGTACTTTGGCGGCCGGTTTTCTGGCCGCGGGTCTCCTCGCCGCCGGCCTTTTGACGGCTGGTTTTTTGGCGGCTGGTTTTTTGGCGGCTGGTTTCGTGGGCGCCGGTTGTTCGCCGGCCGGTCGCCCGGCAGCGCTGCCGGGCGGGTCCTCGCCGACGGTGACGTGCAACACCGTGACGCGACGCGCACCCGGCGCGAACACGACTCTGCCGAGCTCCACCTCGCCGGTCTGCGCCAGCCCCTCGGCCTTCTGCCAGCGGCGCACGGCCGCGGCGGTCGCTTCGCCGAAGTGCTCGTTCTCCGCGATCGCGCCGTACGGGTCGAAGCCGAGGTCGACGAGGTTGATGTCGAGCTGGCGAACGTCGGGCCCGTCGCTGACGCCGAGCTTCAGCGCGCGGTAGGCGGGGAGCGACCCGTACATCAGCGCCACGGGCTCGTTGTTCAGGCGGAACAGCGTCCCGCCGCGCCCGATCACGGCGCCCACGGCCGGGAGCCAGGTGAAGGTGCCCGCGAGGCGGTCATAGATTTCGAGCGAGCCGCCGTAGCCGAGTGTGCCGTCGACGGACGAGCGTTCCACGAGCGTGCGGCGTTCGAGTGTCGCCGTCGTGTCTCCCGCCGGGACGCCGGTGCTTGCGGGAGCGTGGCTCGGCGAGCCCGGGCGCAGCAGCACGAGCGCCGCTCCGGCCGCTGTCGCGAGCGCGATCGCCCCGACCGCCATCCGTCGAACGCGCCGGCGGCGGCGCTCCGTGCCGTCGCCCGGCGGACGGCCGCTCGGCAAGGTCGCCGCGCCGTCAGATGTTGCGGTCTCCGGCGCACCGCCGCTCACGGGAGACTGCATCGCCTCAGCCGCCGATCTGGAGGCTGGCGCCGGCGCCCTGATCGCCCTTGGCGCCGCTGGTCGACGGTCCGCCGCCCTTGGGGCCCCCGCCCGGGCCGGGGGCCTTTTGCGGCAGCAGTTTCTGGCACGCCGTCTGGGCGGCTTGGAAGGACGGGCTTTCGGGGTTGGGGCCGCTGCCGTGCCCTTCGATCCCGATCTGGATCCCGCCACCGGCGGTCGAGGCGTGCACGTTGATGCCGTGTTCGCGCATGCACCTCGCGAACTTCATGACCTGTTCTTCACGTTCGACCTTTTCCTGCGGACTCAGCTTCACGTTGGTCGCCGAGGGCTGGTATCGCTTGCATGCGTTCTGCGCCGCCTGCATCGCGTTCGGGTTGGTGCCGTTGATCTTCAGTCCGCCCCTCCCCGGCCCCCCGGACGTCGTCGTCACGTTGACGCCGTGTTCGCGCAGGCACCTCGCGAGCTGTACGAGTTTTTCTTCGTTTTCCTGGTGATCGCCCGTCGCCTTGGGCGTCGAGGAGCCGCAGGCCGCGAGCAGCAGGCTCAGGCCGACCGCGCACAGGAGCGCGAGGGGAGTGGGGGCGGGACGGGAGGGCATGGCTGCTCCTTTGCTGGTTTGCCGAGCGGACGCAGGACGCGGCCCCTGGGGCACATCAAGCCGGCGCAGCCTGAGAGTCGCCTTAGAGCAAGCGAGGAACTCGATGAACGCCAGCGCGGCGATGACCTTCCGCCTTCGCTCCGGCGAACTCGCCGTCGGTCATCTTCAGCGGCGGGAGCTCGAGCGTGAGACGCGCGCCGCCGCCGGGATCGTTGACGACGTGCACGGCTCCGTTGTGCGTCTCGGCGACCTGGCGGACGATCGCCAGCCCGAGCCCGGACCCCGGCAGTCCGCGAGCGGCCGCGGCGCGGTAGAAGCGGTCGAACACGCGCGGAAGATCCTCCTCGGCGATACCCGAGCCGCGATCGCGCACCTCGAGACGGCCCTCCCGCACGCGGACCTCGATCGGTTCTGCGGGCGGCGACGGCGGGCTCCACTTGGAGGCGTTGTCGAGCAGGTTCGCGATCGCCCGGTCGAGGCGAGCCGGCGCGGCTCGCACCAGGCACGGCTCGGCGTCGAGCGCGAACGCGCTCCGGGGGGCGTGCAGGCGCGCTCGCTCGACGGCCGCCGCGGCCGCGAGATCGAGGCGCACATCCTCGACCTCGACCTCGTCGACCTCGGTGTTGGAGAGATCGACGAGGTCGCCCACGAGCACGGTCAGCTCGTGCAGCTGCGCCTGCGCCGCAGCCACCGCGCGGGCCCGCTCGCGAGGCGAGAGGCCCTCGCCGATCGCGAGAGCGTCGAGGTTCGCCTGCACGCTGGTCAGCGGCGTCCGGAGCTCGTGCGAGGCGTCGGAGATCAGCTGACGTTGAGCCAGCCGCGAGCGCTCGAGCGCGGCGAGCATCGCGTTGAAGCTCGCCGCCAGCCGCCCCAGCTCATCCTCCTCTCCGGCCCTGATGCGATGACCGAGATCCTGCGTGCGCGCGACCCGTTCGGCCGCCGAGGTCAGACGGCGCACGGGGATGAGCGCGCCTCTCGAGACGAGCAGGCCGAGCACGGCGGCCAGCGCGACGCCGCCGAGGCACACGGCCGCGAGCACGAGCTCGAGATGCGAGAGCGTGCTCTCGACCTCCGTCAGCGGCAGCGCGACCTGCCAGACGCCGTTCGGCGGCGCTCGCTCGGTCAGGACCCGTACGTGCGTGCCGGCGACGGTGGCGTCGCTGAAGAAGGCCGGCCGGCGGCCGGCGGCCACCGCGCGGGCGGCGGCTGAGACCGGCAGCCCGGTTCCGCCGCCGTCGGAACGCAGCACCTGGCCGCCGGGCTCCACGAGCTGCGCGTAGCCGGTCGCGCCGCCGAGCTTCTGAGGTGGGAGCACGACCCTGACGGTCGCGTGCCCGCCCCTCGCGGACGGCGGAGCCGGGCTCACCAGCCCGCCCGCGAAGCCGACCACGGAAGACGGCATCTGCGGCAGCGCGCCCGGTGGCGGTACTCCCGTCGCGGACTGGCTCCACACGACGACGTTCTGGCCGTCGAGCGCGGTGATCCTGCCTGTGAGCTCCGACGCGCCGGCCGACGTACTCCCGCGGGCGGGCGCCTTCGAGCTCGCAGACCCGCTCGCCGGCGCGCGCCTGGAAGATGAGAGCGCGCCCTTCGGCAGCTTCCCTTCCCGTTCGAGCTTTGCCAGCTGCGCGCCCGACAGGGCCTGCGTCTTGACCTGCACCGCCTGGGGCTCGCCCGGCGTGAGCTTCTGTCGCAGGCTCGCGTCGATCTGCCCGCGCAGCTCGTCACGCGTGACGACGTACACGACCACCGAGGCGATCACCACGGCTGCCGCGACCGCGCCGGCCGCGAGCAGGACCATGCGGCGGCGGAAGCTCATCGCGATTGCGACCTCAGCACGTAACCGACACCTCGCACGGTGTGCAGCAGTCGCGGCTCTCCGGCGGCCTCTGTCTTGCGCCGCAGATAGCCGATATAGACCTCCAGCGAGTTCGACGACGGCCCGAAGTCGTAGCCCCAGACGCGGTCGAAGATCGTCGAGCGGGTGAGCACCTGGCGCGGATGGTGCATCAGCAGTTCCAGCAGCAGGAACTCGGTGCGCGTCAGCTCGAGCAGCCGGCGGCCGCGGCGGGCCTCGTGCGCGAGCGGGTCGAGCTCGAGGTCCTCGTAGCGCAGCAGACCGTCGTCGCCGCCCCAGCCGGTGCGCCGCAGCAGCGCGCGCAGGCGCGCGATCAGCTCCTCGCGCGCGAAGGGCTTGGCGAGGTAGTCGTCGGCGCCGGCCTCCAGGCCGGCGACCCGCTCGCTCACCTCCGAGCGCGCCGTGAGCATCAGGACCGGCGTGCGATCGCCGGTCGAACGCAACCGGCGGCACACCTCGAGTCCGTCGATCCCGGGCATCAGCACGTCGAGCACCACCGCGTCGTGCGACTCGACCGCCATCGTGCGGATCGCGTCACGTCCATCGATCGCCGTCGTCACCTCGAACCCGTTCAGGTCGAGCAGCAGCGCGAGCGCTTCGCGCACGGCGGGGTCGTCGTCGACGACCAGTAGGCGCATGGCCGCGATGCTGACGGTCGAAGGTGAAAGGAAGCTAAGAGCGTGGAGTCATGCAGGAGAGCAGCGTTTCACCCAATCACGCCTACGGAGGGCCGAGATATGCGCAAGAGAAGCGAGGACGTCGCGATGGCCGGCACGGGCACCGAGGGCGCCCGGAGGGAGACCTCGTCGAGGACGGCCCTCAGCCGCCGTTCGTTCCTCGCGGCGGGCGTCGCGGCCGGCGCCGGCGCGACGCTCGCACCGTTCGAGCACGCCGCCACGGCGTTTGCGGCCACCGGGGTGCGCTCCAGCGGCACGATCGAATCCGGCGACGCGGCGATCCTGCGCTTCCTGGCCGCCGCGGAGATCATCGAGTCCGATCTCTGGCAGCAGTACAACGAGCTCGGCGGCATTCAGGACAGCGAGGTGCCGGGCGGCAGCGGCAGCAGGCCCTACACGCACGCGCTGGAGAAACTCGACCTCGACATGCCGCAGTACATCCACGACAACACCGACGACGAGTTCACCCACTGGTTCTTCATCAACGCCTTCCTGAAATCGCGCGGGGCGGAGCCGGTCGACCTCGACAGGTTCCGCGTGCTCCCAAGCAGCGAAGCGACCGGTGCGCAGCAGATCGGGCGGCTCACGAACCTGATGGAACTGACGGTCGACACGAGCTGGTGGACGCGCTACCGCAGCAGCAGCGGCAACCCCGATCTCGGCGACAGCTTCCCGCCCGCCGTTCCCGGTCTCGCCAAAGGGCGCTTCCCCGCGATTCCTCGCAACGACAAAGACCTGAGGCCGAAAGACCACATCCAGGCGATCGCCAACACCGCGGGCTTTCACTTCGGCACTATCGAGCAGGGCGGCACGAGCCTCTACCCGCAGCTCGCCCAGCGGGTCAGCGACGCCGAAGCGCTGCGCGTCCTGCTGAGCATCGGCCCGACCGAGGCGATGCACTTCCAGACCTGGCACGACAAGGCCGGCAACGCGCCGGCCATAACCGATCCGACCAACGGCCTCCAGTTCCCGAACCTCAACGAAAAACCATTCGGCGGCGAGGAATTCCAGACGAACCTGATCATGCCCGAGCCGACGATCTTCCTGAAGAAATCGCTCGGCGTGTGCTCGATCGTGCGTCCCACGAAGACCCAGGGCGCGGCGATGGGGGCGCTGGGTGCGCTGACAGCCGACGGCCTGTTTCGCGGGCAGTCGGGTCAGTTCTTCGAATTCCTGAAAGAACTCGCTACCGAAGCCGACGCCGCCGCGCGGGAATGAGCCAGGCCGGCGACGGCCGGCCGCACCCGAGGCGACCCGAGCGCGCCGGCGCCGGGCGGGCAGGCGCGCCGGGTTCCTATCGTGTGGTGCGTGCATGATCGTGAGTCACAGCAGGACCCCGCGCGCGGCGCGGGAAACGGAGCCCCGCGCCTGCGGCTCGTCGGCGGAGCTGCCTTCGAGCATGAGGGCCTCGAGGCCGGCTCGGGCGACGAGCAGGAGCGGCACGACGGCGCGGACGCCGGCTCGTCGGGTGCAGAGCTGGACCTCGAGCGGTCCCCGGCGGGCGGCGAAGCTGACGCGCTCGACGCCTATTCGCGCACCGTCTCGGGGGTCGTCGAGCGGCTCGCACCGAGCGTCGCCAACCTGCGCGTCACGCGCGCGACGCGCCGCGGCCAGGTGCCGGTGGGAGCGGGAAGCGCCGTGGTCCTCTCGCCCGACGGCTTCCTCGTGACCTCCGCGCACGTCGTCGCCGGCGGCGGCAGGGGCGGCCGTGCGACCTTCGTCGACGGTCGCGAGATCGGCTTCCGCGTGGTCGGCGCGGACCCGCTGTCCGATCTCGCGCTGCTGCGGGCGGATGGCGATGACCTGACCCCGGCGGTGCTCGGCGACGCGGCGAGGCTTCGCGTGGGGCAGCTCGTTGTCGCGATCGGCAACCCGCACGGCTTCGCCGGCTCTGTGACAGCCGGTGTGATCTCGGCGCTCGGCCGCTCGCTGCCGGCGCGCTCGGGCAGCACGCTGCGCATGATCGACAACGTGATCCAGACCGACGCGGCGCTCAACCCGGGCAACTCGGGAGGCGCGCTCGTCGACTCCTTCGGCCGCCTCGTCGGGATCAACACGGCCGTCGCAGGCGTGGGCCTCGGGCTCGCCGTTCCGATCAACGAGGCGACGCGGCAGGTGATCGGCGCGCTGATGGCGCACGGGCGCGTACGGCGCGCGTACCTCGGCGTCGCCGGAGGCCCCCGGCCGCTACCGGCGAGGGCCCGCCGCGCCCGGGAGCAGGACACGGGCGTCGAGGTGATCGAGATCACCCCCGACAGCCCGGCCGAGCGGGCCGGCCTGCGCCCCGAGGACCTGATCGTCCAGCTCGCGGGAACGCGCGTGCACGGCGTCGACGACCTCCAGCGGCTGATGGTCGCCGACCTGATCGGCTCGGCGGTCGACGTCGACGTGCTGCGGGGCGGCGAGCAGCTGCGCCTGCGCCTGGTCCCGCGCGAGCTCGACAGCTGACGGCGACGGCTGCCCGGCCCTTGGGCCGCCTGTCGATCCCTTCGCCTCGGATCTGCAACGCGGGTCCATACCGCCCTGAGCCGCGCGAGCGGATGCTGGCGTCAGGACGTTCGTGCCTGATCCCCGGCGATCGCGCTCAGCGACCAAGAGTCCATGCCTTCTCGAACCCCCCAGATCGTGGCCTTCGGAGGCGGAGGCTTCTCGATGGAGAAGGACGGCTCGCTGCTCGACGACTACGTGCTGTCGCTGAGCGGCGAGTCGCGTCCGCGCGTGTGCTTTCTGCCGACGGCCTCGGGGGACGCAGACCATTACGTCGTGCGGTTCTACCGGCGCTTCTCGCCTGCGTGCGACGCGAGCCACGTGTCGCTGTTCCGCCGCGATCAGGGCGCGGGCGGCATCGAGAACGACCTCGAGGCCCACCTGCTCTCCCAGGATCTGATCTACGTCGGGGGAGGAAGCGTCGTCAGCATGCTCGGGGCGTGGCGAGCCCACGGCCTCGACGCCGTGCTGCGCAAGGCCTGGCGCAAGGGGATCGTCCTGTGCGGCCCCTCGGCGGGTTCGCTCTGCTGGTTCCGCGAGGCGCTGAGCGAATTCCACGGATCATCTACGCGCGTGCGCGGGCTCGGCCTGCTGCCCTTCTCCAACTGCGTCCACTACGACGCCGAGCCCGCGCGGCGCTCCGAGTACCACCGCTTCGTCGGCGACGGCATGCGAGCGGGCTTCGCCGCTGACGACGGCGTCGCGCTGCACTTCCGCGGCACGCGCCTCCAGTCCGTCGTCAGCTCGCGGCCGCAGTCGTTCGCCTACCGCGTCGAACCGGACGAGGAGGGGGTCGTCGAGACGCGCCTCGACGCGAGCTACCTCGGCCGCGAGGGCGCCGCGCCCGAGCTTCAGCGCGCCGCGCCGGCGCTCGGCTCCGCCGGGGTCGCCGCCGGCTCCGCGCGCAGCGAGCCGCTCGCCGTATGAGCGGGCGGACGGTCGCGCCGCCAGAGGAGCGGCTGATCTTCGCGATGGGCGGCGGCGGCTTCGCGATGGAGCCCGCGAACCCGCTGCTCGACGAGTTCATCCTCGATCTGGTGGGCGCGAAGGAGCCTCGGATCCTGTTCCTGCCGACGGCATCCGGGGATGCGAACGCACAGATCAACGCCTTCAGGGCTCGCTTCGCCGATCGCATGTGCGTACCCGAGCACCTGTCGCTGTTCCGGCTCAGAGACGCGCGACGCCCGCTGCGCGAGACCGTCCTCGAGCAGGAGATCATCTACGTCGGCGGCGGCTCGATGCGCAACCTGCTCGCGATCTGGCAGGCGCACGGCCTCGACCGCCTGCTGCTCGAGGCGTGGCGGCGTGGAACGGTGCTCGCCGGCCTGAGCGCCGGTGCGATGTGCTGGTTTCAGGGTGGCGTGACGTGTTCGAGCGGGCGGCCGGCTCCGTTCGAAGGGCTCGCGCTGCTCGACGGCTCGCTCACGGTGCACGCCGACGGCGAGCCCGAGCGCCTGCCGGTGTGGCTGCGAGCCGTCCGCGACGGGATCCTCCCCGGAGGCTGGGCGCTCGACGACGGAGTCGGGCTGCTGTTCCGCGGAAGGCGCCCCGCACGGCTGGTCAGCTCGCGTCCGGGCGCGGGCGCCTTGCGCGTCGACGCGATCGCCGGCGAGCTCGTGCGCGAGCGTCTCGAGCCCGAGCTGCTCGGAGGTGGGCGCGACGAGCCCCTAGGCGGCATCGACGAGGCGGTCCAAGAGCTCCGGCGGGTACGGATGCTGCGCCGGGGAATGACCGGCGAACGCGGCTGACGGCGACCATCCCGGCGCCGCGGAGCGGGAAGCCGAGCGCAGCCGCTAAGCGGCGAAGCGCTGCTGGGCGCGAGCGCGAGCGCGGGCGGCTTCGACCTCGCGGTCCTTCGGAGGCGCCGTCGTCACGAGCTCGTCGAGCAGCCCCGCGGAGATCTCGGCGACCGCGTCCACGGCGCGCTCGAATGCGGCGGCGTTCGCCTGCGAGGGCTTGCTGAAGCCGCTGATCTTCCGCACGTACTGCAGCGACGCTGCTCGGACCTCGTCCTCCGTCGCCGGCGGCTCGAAGTTGTAGAGCGAGCGTATGTTTCGGCACATCGGCTGATCGTACACCGCGGGCCGCCGCCAGCGAGGCACGACGGGCGGCTAGGGATGCACGACGGCGGCGTAGTCCGGCCCGCCGCGCGGCCCGGCGGGGATGAAGTCCATGCCGTCCGGTGTGTTCAGGTAGCCGGGGGCCGTTCCGGGCATGTCGGTGTGACCGTATTTCCAGACGATCGTGTTCGTGCGGGGGTCGATCACGATCACGCGATCGCGGAAGTCGTCGTTGACCGCCACGTCGCCGTTCGGCAGGGGCATCGCCAGCGAGGGATGGTCCATGCGGCCGTAGCCCTGGCTCGGGCCGTAGCGCCACAGCACTCTCCCGGCGTGGTCCATGATCAGGACATGTCCCGGGCTCGCGTAGTCGGCGAGCAGGATCCTGCCGCCGGGCAGCGGCTGCGGGTCTGACGGGTAGCTCACCGGGGCGCGCACCGCGAACCGAAGCTTGCCTTCCGGTCCGACTTCATCGACCCAGTTGCCGGGAATCTCGCTGATCATCGTCCCCCCGCCGGGGACCGGTGTGGCGCCGTTGACCGCCCCGAAGTAACGGGGAGGATCGTGGCGGCAGACGCCCGACTGGCCGTACTGGCGCACGATCGTGCCCGCCTTGATGAAGAGGATCCGGCAGTTGTAGGCGTCGGCAACCGTGAACGTGCCGTCGGGCAGCGTGTACGCGTCGTCCGGCGTGTTGAGATGCGTTTCGTCGGAGCCGAGTTCCCGCGGATGGCCGAACAGCACCCTCAGCGCGTGGTCCGCGAGTCGCACTTCGACGATCGCGTGGTTGTCCTCCTCGTTGGCGATCAGCGCCTGACCGCCGGGCACGACGAACGTGTCGTCGTTGTAGAAGAGCTTGCGGCCCGCCTGCAGGTCTTCCGGGCTGGGGTAGAGGAACACCGTCTGGCCCTGCGGGTTCACGACGAGGATGCGGTTGTTGCCGCGGTCGGCGATCAGCAGGTACCCGCCCGGCCCCGCGACCCTCGACGCGGCTTCGTATGCCTTGGCCGTGCCGGGTTGCGCGCCGACGACGTTCTGCGGCGCCCACAGGGCCGCCAGGCCGCCGACGGCGGCCGGCGCAAGCGGTCCGCCGTCGACCACGGGCGTGGCCGCTCGGGCCGCTGCGCTTCGGGGGTGGGACCCCCCGCCGGAGCTCAGCACGGCGATCAGGACGACGCCCAGGATCACGACCAGCGACGCCGCGAGCAGCCGTTCGCGCCGGACGCGCCGGCGATGCGCGGCGCGGCGCGAGTCACGCGTGACCGCCATCAACGCACCGCGACGGCGCCGCGACCGGTGGGCGGGGCGCCGTCGAAGCCCATCAGCCGCGGCGGCGGGGACTGCGTGCCGCGCCCGCGGCGCCCGCGGCGGCGGCTCTCGAGTCGATGCACCGGCGAATCGTAGCTGCGCGCCACAACGGATCCCGCCGGTTGCCCCGCCGGGGGGCGCCTTCGCCGTCGGTAGCATGGCGGCCACGGTCCCGACGAAGGGTTCGCACGCCATGGCCCGTCTTCCCTACGCCGATGCCGCCAGCGCGAGTAGCTCGATCCGCGAGACGCTCGAGCGCAATCCCGTCAGCGTGCTGCGGATGCTGGCTCATGCCGAAGGCGTCTTCGACAGCTGGCTCGAGTACACCGACGAGCTGCTGCGCAAGGTGGAGCTCGACCCGATCGTGCGCGAGATCGCGATCCTCCAACTCGTGCACCTGCGCAGCTGCGAGTACCAGTGGGTGCACCACGTCGCGCTCGCGCGCGCCGTGGGCGTCAGCGGCGAGCAGATAGCGGCGATCGAGGAGGGTCGCGAGAGCGACCCGAGCTTCAGCGACGCCGACCGTGAGGTGCTCGCCTTCGTACGCGAGGCGGTGCTCGACGGCGCGGCCGGCGAGCAGGCCGTCGCGGTGCTCTCCTCGCGCCTCGGACCGCGCCAGGTCGTCGAGCTGCTGCTCGTGGTGGGGCACTGGAGCGCGATCTGCACCCTGATCCAGACGCTCGCGCTGCAGCCCGACCTGCCGGCGATGGCGGGCGCGCTCGTGGACACGCTCGCGCTCGCCGACGGCTCACCGCCGCCGCGGGCACGCGCCGTCGAGTAGGCACAGCGCTGAGGGCGTACGCTTAGCCGACGCCACCGCATCGCGCCTGACCGAAAGGACGCCGACATGAGCTGGGACTTCTCGACCGACCCCTCCTATCAGGAGCAGCTCGACTGGATGCGCGAGTTCGTCCGCGGCGAGATCTGGCCGCTCGAGGCGGTCTGGCACGAGCTCGGGCCGGACGGGCTGCGCGAGGCGATGCTGCCGCTCCAGGAGCAGGTCAGGGCGCGTGGCCTGTGGGCGACCCACCTGCCTCCCGAGCTCGGCGGCCAGGGGATGGGCCAGGTGCGTCTCGGGCTGATGCACGAGATCCTCGGCACGTCTCCGATCGCGCCGCTGGCGTTCGGGAACGCCGCTCCCGACTCCGGGAACTCCGAGATCCTGGCGCTCGCCGGCACGCCCGAGCAGAAGGACCGCTGGCTGCATCCGCTGCTGGCGGGCGACCTGCGGAGCGCGTTCAGCATGACCGAGCCGGACACGCCGGGATCGGACCCCACGCAGCTGCGCACGCGGGCAGTGCGCGACGGCGACGGATGGGTGCTCGACGGCCTCAAGTGGTTCTCCTCGAACGGCTCGATCGCCGACTTCCTGATCGTGATGGCGGTCACCAACCCCGAGGCGCGCCCCTCGCAGCGGGCCTCGATGTTCATCGTTCCGACCGATACGCCCGGCGTCGAGGTCCTCCGCGACGTACCCACGATGGAGCACCCATGGGAGCAGTTCGGCGCCTACGGCGGCCACGCCGAAATCCGCTACGACGGCGCCCGGGTGGGCGCGGACGCGCTGCTGGGCGGCGAGGGCGAGGGCTTCGTCCTCGCCCAGCACCGGCTCGGTCCGGGCCGCATCCACCACTGCATGCGCTGGCTCGGCGTGGCGCGGCGGGCCTTCGACATGATGTGTGAGCGAGCCACCTACCGGCACGCCCACGGGTCGCTGCTCGCAGACAAGCAGACGGTCCAGAACTGGATCGCCGACAGCGCCGCCGAGATGCAGGCGGCGCGGCTGATGACGCTCCACGCCGCGTGGGTGATGGACACGGAGGGGCCGCGAGCCGCACGCACGGACATCTCGCTGATCAAGTTCTTCGGCGCGAAGGTGCTGCACGATGTCGTCGACCGGGCGATCCAGGCGCACGGCTCGCTGGGCTACTCGACCGATCTGCCGCTCGAGCAGATGTACCGCTTCGCGCGCGCGGCACGCATCTACGACGGCCCCGACGAGGTTCACCGCCAGACCGTCGCGCGCCAGACCCTGAACGCCTACGAGCCGCCCGCCGACGGGATCCCCAGCGAGCATCTGCCGACGCGGCGTGAGAGCGCGCGCGAGCGCTTCTCGTATCTGCTCGAGGCCGTGACCGCCAACGACTAGCGCGGCTCCGGCGCTCCGCCGGACGCCCGCTCTAGGCTGATGTGATCGTGATGGCCGCCGACGCCCAGCTGTCTGCCGTGCGCTTCGATCCGACGCGCTTTCAGGCGTTCCGGTTCCTCTCGCGCGAGCTCGACCCCGACGGGCTGCTCACGCTGCGCTACGCGCTCGACGACGAGCTCTACTTCGCCGAGGAGCTCGAGCTCCCGATCGACGCGCGGCTGGGTGACGCCGATCTCGCCCGCGTCGACGGCCTGCTGTCGCTGCTTCACTGGGTCGCCGGCGTGAGCTACTTCAAGGCCGCCGCGCCTCCGGCGGTCAGCTGCGAGTCGGGCTCACCGCCCCCGGCGACGGCGGCGCTGCTCGAGGCGCTCTACTCCGAGGGCCTCGGCGAGTTCGCCTACGCCAACCGCCTGGCCGGGCTGCCGCGCCCGCGGTTCCCGCGCGCGCGGGCGCCCGAAGGCGCTACCGCGGGGGGGCAGTGGCGCCCGCGGCGCATGCTCGTGCCCGTCGGGGGTGGCAAGGACTCGGCCGTGGCGCTCGAGATCGTGAGGCGCAGCGGCGGGGAGGTGGCGCTGTTCTCGATCGGCAACGCGCCGCCGATCGCACGGACGGTAGCCGTGGCCGGGCTCGAGCACCTGCTCGCGCGCCGCCGCCTGGATCCGCAGCTCGGCCCGCTCAACCGTTCGGGCGCGCTCAACGGCCACGTCCCGATCACGGCGATCGTCTCGTGCGTCGCGCTGCTCAGCGCGGCGCTGCGCGGCTTCGACACGGTGGTGATGGCGAACGAGCGCTCGGCCTCGGCGGGGAACCTCCTCTGGGACGGCGTCGAGGTCAACCATCAGTTCAGCAAGGGGCTCGTGGCGGAGCGCCTGCTGCGCGGCGCGCTCGCCGAGAGCGCCGCGGGTCTCGAGCTGTTCTCGGTCCTGCGCCCGGCCTCCGAGCTCGCGATCGCGCGCGCATTCGCGCGCATGGAGCCCTACCACGCCGCCTTCACCAGCTGCAACGCGATCTTCCGGCTGGACCCCCAGCTGCGCGCGAGCTCGTGGTGCTGTGACTGTCCGAAGTGCCGCTTCGTGTTCCTCGCGATGGCCCCCTTCAGCGACCCCGCACACCTGCGCGAGGTGTTCGGTCGCGACCTGCTCGCCGACGAGCGCCAGTTCGACGGCTTCGCGCTGCTGACGGCCACCGGCGGACACAAGCCGTTCGAGTGCGTCGGCGAGGAGCAGGAGAGCCTCGCCGCCGTGAGGCTGCTCGCCGTCGATCCGCGCTGGCGGGATCACGCGGTCGTGCAACGGCTCCTCGCCGAGGTGCTCCCGCGCTTCGCCGCGACCGCCGGCGATCCGGCGGAGGTGCTGACGCTCGACGACGACCACGAGGTGCCAGACGCGCTGATGGCGGATGTACGAGCGGTTCTCGGAGCTTGACGGCGCGACCGTCGGCGTGTGGGGCGCCGGCCGGGAGATCCGATCGTTCGCCGCGCAGCTCGCCCGCCGGCTGCCCGCCGCACGGCTCGCGGTGGCGGCGTTCGACGCCCCGCCTCCGGCCGACGTCCACGAGGCGCTCGGGGCGGGTGCGCGGGTCGTCGCGGGCCCTCAGGCCGCGGAGGCGCTCGGCGGCTGCGACGTCGTGGTGCGCTCTCCCGGCGTCTCGATCCACCGCCCGGAGCTGCGTGCGCTCGCCGCGGCCGGAGTTCCGACGAGGACGGCGACGGGCCTCTGGCTGGGCGAGCGCGACGGCCGCAGGGTGATCGGTGTGACCGGCACGAAGGGCAAGAGCACCACGGCGGCTCTCGCGTGCCATCTCGCCCGCGCTCGCGGCCTGACGGTTCACCTGGCCGGGAACATCGGCGCGCCCGCGCTCGACCTGCTCGACGCCGACCCCGGGGAGCTCGCGGTGGTCGAGCTGTCCAGTTACCAGATCGCAGACCTCGAGGTCGGTCCCGAGGTGGCCGTCGTGACGAGCCTCTTCCGCGAGCACCTCGACTGGCATGGGAGCGAGGAGGTCTATCGCGAGGAGAAGCTGCGGCTGCTCGGTCTCCCGAGCGTGCGGGCCGCCGTGCTCAACGCGCGCAGCGAGGCCGTGATCGAGGCGCCGCTCGGCGCGCGGGTGAGCGCCGTCGCGTACGGCACGCCGGAAGGTTGGGACGTCACCACGCGCGGCATCGAGCTGCGCGGCGAGCTCGCGCTGCCCGGCGACGAGCTGCCGCTGCCCGGCGAGCACAACGCGCTCAACCTGTGCGGCGCCTTGACCGCGCTCGAAGCCGCAGGTGTTGCGGTCGACCAGCCGGCGCGCGCGCTCGCTGGATTCAAGGCGCTGCCGCACCGGCTCGAGGCGGTGGCGGAGCGCGACGGTCTGCTCTGGGTCGACGACAGCATCTCCACTACGCCGGAGTCCACGCTTGCCGCGCTGGCGAGCTTCCCCGGGCGCGAGATCGTGCTGATCGGTGGCGGCCAGGACAGGGGCCAGGACTACGGCGGCCTCGCCGGCGAGCTCGCACGCCGCCAGGCGACCGTCGTCGGTATGCCGTCGACCGGCGCCAGGCTGGTGGCGGCCGCCCGCGCCGCGGGCCTCGCGCCGGAGCGCGCGGTCGAGGCGAGCGGGATGGAGGACGCCGTTGCGAGGGCCCGCGAGCTCGGGCGTCGCGGCGCCGTGATCCTGCTCTCCCCTGCGGCTCCGAGCTACGACCACTACCGCGACTTCGAGGACCGCGGCGAGCGGTTCAGCGCGCTCGCGGCGCTGCGCTGAGCGCGGGCGTCCCGTTCCTGGCGCATCCGCGCGGCGTCGCGGCCGCCCGGCGCCACCGCCCCCTTTGCGAGGCGGTGGCGCTCGGCAGAGCCTCCTGAGTCAAGGCTCGAGCGAGCCTTCCTCAGTGCTCCATGGCTACGGGCACAGCGGGTTCTTCGGCGCCCCCTGGCACGGGTTGGGCATCGTCGGCTGAGGCGGCGGGGCGGGCTGCCCGACCGGGTGGCGTTCGCCCGGCGTTTCCGCTTCGACCCTTGCGACGTATTCGTAGATTTCCGGCGCACCGCCGGGGTTCGGCGTCGTTTCGTGCTGGCAGCCCCAGGTCCCCTGGATCTTCGCCGGGAACGTTGCATCTGGCAGCACGTTGGCGCTGACGCAGTTGTTCTTCGACTGCGATTCGCCCAGGCCGGCGAGTTCGACGAAACCGCTCCCCAGCGTGATGTCGCCGGTGAACGGACCGCCCTTGGATCCGTTGTTGGCGAACACGTTGTTGCTGATCCTGTTCCCCGCCACCTGGAACACGAATACGTCAACGGGGAGCTCGATGCCGAACAGCCCGGTCTTTTCGTTGTTCGCGATGACGTTCCGTTCGACCAGGTCGGCGTACGTGCCGGGAAGGATGATGCCGTTGCCGAAGCTTGCGCGCGCCGTGCTGCCGTTGACGGGCACCGTCGAGTTGTTGTTTTCGGTTATGAGGTTGTTGCGGAAGACGGTGCAGCGTTCGATCCTGGTCGTCGTGATGATCGGTTCCGGATTCGGGTTTTCGACGTTCGGGCGGCCGCATTCACCATCCTGCGGCGGGGGTTTGTCGCCGGGGGCTTCCGAGTTCGGCACGACCCCGGTTGAGTTTCCCCGGAAGATCGATTTTTCGATCACCAGCGTGCCGCCCGAGTTCGAGCCCGAGTAGCCGAGCGAGTTGTTTTCCATCACCGCACGCGTCACACGCGCATCGCATTCCTGACACGCGCCGATGTACATGCCCGAGTCGTTGAAACCCGAGGCGTAGATGTTGTTCCAGGAGCCTTCGGTCTCGTGGCTGGTGAAGAGCCCGTAGCCACCGTTCAGGCCCGTGTCATATGCGGTGAGGTAGGAGCCGTACCAGCCGTGCGCTTCGACGTTGCTCGATTTCGAGTTGACCGCTCCGTCCCACCAGATCTCGTTCCCGCATTCTTCGACCGGGCATTCCGGGCCGGTATCGAAGTTGCGCACCGTCAGGTTGTCGATCCAGACGTTGTTGGCCTGATGGACGTCGATGCCATTCCCGGCTTTGTTCTGACCGTCGATGATCACCTTGTTGCGGTTCATGCCTCTGATCCAGATGCCCGATTGGGCGCCCGTGACGTTCACGGGTTCGTAGTAGACGCCCGGTTCGATGAGGACGTAGTCCCCGGCCGTGGAGGCGTTCACCGCGGCCTGGATGGTTTTGAAGTAGTGGGTGTTGGGCGGGAATTTCGACGGCGGTGTGCCCTGGCGGACGATGTTCGCATTGCCCGCGAATGCTGCGCCGGCGGTGGCGGCAAGAGCCACCGCGGCGATCGCGAGAACCGCGCAGAAGTACATCGGCATCAGCGGGACGCGGCGTGCGCGCCCTCGCTGCAAACGGCTGGATGACATCAGACCCCTCCTCTGTCGGGCGAAGGCACCGACGGGAGGACGACGGGCTGCGCCGGCCCATATGCCGGTGCGGCCCTTCCGCCTCGCCGACGAGGCGCCACCGCGGGCCAGGTCAGATCCTGGCCACCCAGCCAGTCTACAGCTCCTCGATTCGCGGCGCACGCGCGGCTTTCGAGCGTCGCGAACGGCGAAAAGGCCTGCAACGGGCGGGAATACGGGTCGTGATACAGGCGTCCAGATATTCGGACTTTGCTTGGGGTCGCGGTGTCGGCTGCCCGAAAAGGACGACATGAGAGCGCCCGAATGGTGCAGCAGCGCCAGAGCAGCATCGCGCAGCGCCGAGCGCGACGAGCGCTCGTTCAGCTACGGGTCGCGCGCGAACGCCTCGAGCGGCGAGCTCGCCGTCGGCACCTGAAACTTCCCGCCTCGCGCAGCGCACTCCCGTCGCTGCGCGAGGCGCGGAGCCGGTGAGCGTTGCGGCGCCGCCGGGATAGACTCCTCCTGGCGAGGGCATGAGCGATCACGGCACGACTCCCGGCGGCGGCGCTCCCCGCAGGATTGCAACGCCCGGCATGCTGCTCGCGCTGGGCGCGCTGCTCGCGGTCGTCGCCCTCCTCAGCGTCGCCCTCGCCGGCGGCTCGGGCAAGCCCGCGCTCCCGGGCGGCGTCCGGCAGTCGGCTCCGGGATCGGGATTCCTCGGAACGCTGGCGCTCCCCGCGCGTCCCGCGCCCGCGATCGACCTCCACGACGATCGCGGCCGGCACGTGACGCTCGCCGCCTACCGCGGCAAGGCGGTGCTCGTCACGTTCCTCTACACGCACTGTCCCGACGTGTGCCCGCTGATCGCCTCGAATCTCGGCGTCGCCCTCAACCAGCTCGGCGCGCGGCGCTCGCAGGCCCAGCTGATCGCGATCTCGGTGGACCCACGAGGCGACACACCCGCCGCCGTCGCCCGGTTCCTCGCGGCCCACCGGCTGAGCGGTCGCATGGAGTACCTGCTCGGGTCCCCCGCGCAGCTCGCCCGCACGTGGGCCGCGTGGAGCGTCGGATCCTCGCGCGAAGTCGGGCAGCCGGACCGCGTCGCGCACTCGGCGCTCGTCTACGGGATCACGGCGAGCGGGGTGCTGAAGACGCTCTACCCGGCCTCCTTCGACCCCGGCCAGATCGTCCACGACGTGCCCAGGCTCGCGGCCGGGTAGCGCTGCGGCGCAGCGCGTAGTACTCGACGTGGCGACCCTCGGCATCCTGGCCTTCGTGATGTCACGCCCCGCGAAGCTCACGCCTCACGCGGAGAGCGGCCCCGCTCCGAGCCCCCGCGCGCGTGTCGCACGGGAGCGTGCCCGCATCGGCGAGCGACGCTCGAACGCTCACCTGCGGCCGGCGCTCGACTGATCGGCGCGCTCAGCGTTCGCCCATGCCGCGTCGCCAGATGATCACGTACCAGCAGGTGACGACGATCACGAAGGCGAGCGGGATCACGAGCGTGAGGATCGCGCCCTCGAGGAAGCTTGCGAGCGGGACGGTGGGAGCTGACATCGATCCTCCTAGTGCTCGCCCGCCAGCCGGGAGTGCTGTGTCCGGATCGAGGGCGGCGTAAGCCAACGGTGGACGTACACGAATACGACTATCAGGAAGCTGATCGACCCCGGCACCCACATGATGCCGGCGGCGAGCTGCTGGTCGGCGATCGCCGAGATGCCACCCGGGCGCGTCGCCTCGTGGGCGTAGGTCGCATACAGCGGGTGCGGCGCGAGCGCGAGCACGACCGCGAGCATCCAGCTGACGACCATCGCGCCGACCACGTAGCCGAGACGCTGGGGCGAGGTGAGCGGCGAGCGCAGCGGCGGCGAGTCGATGATCTGCTTCCACAGCATCAGCGCCGTGACGAAGAACAGCGAGTGCTCGAGCGCATGCAGCTCGCTCGAGCGAAGCGTCGCATCGAACAGCGGCGGCAGATGCCACGCGAGCAGCACGACGCTGAACAGGACGAAGCTCGGGATCGGAGATCCGAGCGCCCGCGCGAGCCGCCGCAGCGGCCAGGCGCGCGTGCCCTGCACGAACGCGCGCCCGACGTCGCGCCTGGTCCGCAGCGGCAGCGCCCGCCACAGCCGCGACCACGGCCTCGCCAGGACGAGCAGCGGCGGGGCGACGACGAGCAGCAGCACGTGCTGGACCATGTGCGCCCAGAACGCCTTCTGGCCGAGCGCCTCGAGCGGCGAGCTCAGCGCGATCGCGAGCACGACGAGCCCCGTGTAGAACGAGATCGCCCCCCAGCGCTGCCCGCGCCGCGTGCGCGCCGGCGTCACGGTGCGGCGACTGCCGGCCCAGTAGAGGATCGCCGTCGCGGCGAGCAGCGCGAGCGACGGGTCCAGCGACCAGTCCCAGAAGCCGGGGGTCGACGCCGCGCCCACGCTCAGAGCAGGTAGAGGACCACGTACGTGACGACGCCGATCGCCGCGAGGAACACCCAGTAGAAGACTGCTGCGTCGAGCGCTGGCGCGATCAACCTGTCGGCCTCCCTGATGTCGCCTTCCGTGCCCGCCGGCTGGCGGCGCGCTCGAAGCTCGGTCGCCACCTGCGTCTCGAGCCAGTACATCGTGCCCAGCACCGCGATCATGTAGAACGCCGTCCAGGTACAGAAGACGCTGGCGAAGGCCCCGTCGGTCGGTCCGAAGTGCTGCCGCGTGTACTCGAAGCACTGGAGCCCGACGGCCACCAGCCCGAGCCCGACGCTCACCCCAGCCGGGACGATCCAGCCCCGCGAGCCGCCTTTCAGCTGGCGTGCTCCGACGAACGCAAGCAGCGCGCTCAGGACGACGCATGCGATCATCGCCGCGCCGAGCGCCTGGTCGGGCGTGAGGCTGACGTGGATCTCCTTCTGTTCCTTCAGCAGCGCGGCGGACGGCTTCCAGAAGCGCTGCTGGTTGAGTGAGCGCAGGTAGAAGTAGGCGAACACGAAGGCAAGGAAGAAGAAGGTCGTGGCTCCGGCGAGCAGCCGCGCGGCAACCGACAGCGCCCGGGCGCCGACGTCCGGCGGCTCGGGCGGGATCTCCGCGCCGGCGGGGACCGGCGGGATCATCCGTCCGAGGGGCACGTTTTCGCCGTGTGAGGCCATCATCACGCGCCCGCCGGCTCGGGCCGGGCGCTCCCGACCGGGACCGGGGTGCCGTAGTCATACGGATCGGAGTCGAACACCGGGATCTGCTCGAAATTGTTGACGGGCACCGGGTGCGGGATCTGCCACTCGATCGACTTCGAGCGCCAGGGGTTCATCTCGGCCGCGACGCGGGCGAAGATCATCGAGTAGACGGTGTTCACGATGAAGATCAACATCGAGAAACCGAGCACGAACGCGGAGATCGACACCCATACGTTGAGCGCGTGCAGGTTGGGCGCGTACTCGCTCACGCGACGGGGTTGTCCGTTCAGCCCGACCACGAACAACGGCAGAAACGTCGAGTTGAAGGCCACGAACATCAGCCAGAAGTGAGCTTTGGCCAGGCGCTCGTTGAAGCGCAGTCCCGTCATCTTCGGCACCCAGTAGTAGATCGCGGCGAAGAAGGTGAAGATCAGGCCGCCCATGATCGTGTAGTGGAAGTGGGCCATCGAGAAGAAGGTGCCGTGCGTCGTGGTGTCGCTCGGCGCATCGGAGAGGAACACGCCCGACAGGCCACCGATCAGGAAGTTGAACGCCCAGGCGAGGCAGAACAGCATCGGGACGCTGAACGTAGTTCGCGCCCTCCACAGCGTGCCCATGAAGCACAGGAAGATGAACCCCGTGGGGATCGAGATGATCTCTGTCGAGAGCATGTAGAACGGCCGGAGGTCGGCATTGATGCCGCTGACGAACAAGTGGTGCTGCCAGACGAAGAAGCTCAGGAGGGTGACGCCGAGCATGCCGGAGACCGCCAGCCTGTACCCCCAGAGCGGTTTGCGGGTGAAGACGGGCAGCAGCTCGAGGACGATGCCGAATCCGGGAATCGCGAGCACGTAGACCTCGGGGTGTCCGAAGAACCAGAAGAGGTTCTCGAACAGGTAGGGGCTGCCGCCGCCGCCTGGGATGAAGAAGCTCGTGTCGATCGTGCGATCCAGAGCGGCCATCAGCAGCGTCGCGACGAGCACTGGGGCGGCCAGCACCATCAAAATGGCCGTCGCGAACACCGACCACACGAAGATCGGCAAGCGTGACCAGGTCATCCCCGGGGCGCGCAACGTGATGATCGTGGCCAACATGTTGAGCCCGAGCAGGCACATCGAGATCCCGACGAGCGCGAAGAAGATGATGTAGGAGTCCATCCCCATCACGGCCTGGTCGTTCAGTGGCTCGTAGCCCGTCCAACCCGTCGGGAAGCCGCCGAAGAAGATCGTCGAGGTGAGGATGAAGCCGGCGGCCATCAGCAGCCAGAAGGTGAGCGCCTCGATCCGCGGGAAGGCCATCCTCCGGGCGCCGATCATGATCGGCACGAAATAGTTCGCGAATGGCCCCAGGATGCCCGAGGTCATCATCCCCATCATCATCGTCCCGTGCATGCCGACCAGGGAGAGGTACTGGTTCGGACCCACGACGGTCGGCGTCGTGTGCAGCAGCTCGGTGCGGATCAGCATCGCGTTGAGCCCGCCGATGAAGAAGAAGACGCCGATCCCGATCAGGTACTGCATGCCGACCACCTTGTGGTCGGTGCAGAGACCGAAGTAGCGCCCGATCCCCTCGGCCTCTTTCTCACGCAGTGAGGCCGGGCGGCCGAGCAGCCTCGAGACCGGGTAGTTGGCGAAGCCGAGGCCGATGAGGAAACCGACCACGCCGAACGCGTAGGCGAGCAGCAGCGCCACGTCGTTCTCATCGATTTTCGACTGGTATTCGAGGCTTTTGCCGTTGATCTGGTGTCCGATGAACCAGCCCAGGTAGTAGCCGCCGATGCCAAGCAGAACGGCGGTCAGCAGGTTGAAGCCGATCAGCCGGCGCCACACGGGCCGTCCGGCCGGCTGGGGTATCGATGAAGCTGCTGCCGTTGTGCTCATCCGCCGCGCCTCACTGGTTCGGGTTGGTAGGTCTTGCTGTATGGAGGCAGTTCCTTGGTCGCTGGGGCATACGTGACCCGGGCCCTGCGGATCCAACGTTGGAATTCGGGCTGTGTGACGACGTGGCCGCGGTCGAACATCTCGCCGTGCCAGATGCCGCAGAGCTCGGCGCACCGGACTTCGAAGGCGCCGAGATGAGTCGGTTCCACGAACGCGATGTTGTCGACCTGCGGGTTAGCGTCGGCCTTCACGGCGAGCTGGCGAGCCCAGAACGAGTGGATCACGTCGAGCGAGGTGACGTGGAGTTCGATCATCTGGTTCACGGGCAGCACCAGGTGGGGGACCTCGACGCCGCCGTACGTCGGGTAGCGGTAGGTGAAGGCCCACTGCTGGGCGATCACCTGCACCGGGAGCTTCGGCCCCTTCGGCACGGTCAGCGGCGTGGGCCCGCTGCCCGAGCCGGCGCCGTTGTCGGACAGCAGCCGCGTCGTGCCATAGGCGGCGAGCGAGAGCACCATCAACGAGGTGATGACGATCCAGGTCGTCTGGAGCCGCGCGTCGCCGCGAATCGCGGGTCCTTCGAGCACGGCCCCCCTTGGCTGGCGGAAGTACACGATCGCGTAGATCAGGTAGAGCACCACCAGCAGCAGCACCGGCGTGGCCATGCCCAGCAGAACCGTGTTGTCGGTCACCTGCCCGGAACTCTGGGCGCTGGCGTTGCCCGGAGGCAGTTCCGGTCCGAGCAGCACGATCACCAGCGGCGTCGCGACGAGGCTCGCGACAATCCAGATGGCTCCGAAGCGGCGTGCGTGGTTCGGTTCGCTCATCGGGCTAGACCACGTTTATGAAGCCGTCCATGTACCCCAGGGTCTGCATCGGCCCTCCGTTGCCGAAGTACCAGCCGGCCGCGCAGGGAACGAAGCACTGCCAGCGGAAGCGCCCCTTCTTGCCGGTACGGAAGCTGAAGGTGATCGTGCGATGGTCGAAGGTCGACGGTTCGCAGGGGCCTTCTTCACATGGGTGCTTGGCTTCTTCGGACACCCCTGCCAGCGGGACGAACACGCCGAGCTCGGGCACCGCGAACGTGTGGGACGCTTCTTCGGCCGGGATCGAGGCGAATGCCTTGCCGTCCAGCGCCGGCGCGCCGACGGTCCCCTGGGCCTGCGAGAGGAACGGGTTCCGAAGCCCGGTGGGCGAGTCGAACTGGTAGATCGTCACGTGCACGATCGAGTTCGCCGGGACGTTGAAGTCCGTCGTGCGGACCCAGCGACCTTTCGTCCTGACGAGATAGGACACCCAGTCGGGGTGCGAGGGGCTGAGTTGCTTGCCGACGGCGGCGACCGTCTCGAGCGTGAGGCTCGCGCCTTCGGTGTTGGGGGGCGCGCTCGTCGCAGCGACGGTCTTGGGAAAGCTGGTCGCCCAGTCGGCCACGTACAGGCCGATCAGCACCCCGATCGCCGCCACAGCGGCACCGACGACGAGGAGCTTCTTGGCGATGAGACTCACTCTTGCCCGGCTTCCCCAGCACCCATATTTGTCTCCTTAGGCCCGTCCCGAACAGCAGCCCGACTCTATATCCGGCCGCCGACCAAATACCTTTCTAAGGGGATTCTCATGAAAGTATTGCGCGGTTCCGGAGTCGTCCGACCCCGCCGCGTCGCTTTTCGCCGAACGTCCCGTCGCGGCGGGGCGGGATACGATCACTACTTGCCCGCGGAGCCCTCGAATCACACACAAAGCGATCGCCGATCGGGCGATGGTGGTCAGCACGCGGACAGCGCCGGGGCGCGCTCGCCGCTGCACCGTGTGCCCGAGCGACCGACGCTCGACGGCCTCGAGCAGAGGTGGAGCGCGGTCTGGGAGCGCGAGGGCGCATACCGCTTCGACCGCGGAGCGCCCCGCGAGCGCGTCTACTCGATCGACACGCCGCCGCCGACGGTGAGCGGTTCGCTGCACGTCGGGCACGTCTTCTCCTACACGCACACCGATGCGATCGCGCGCTATCAGCGGATGCGCGGCATGGAGGTCTTCTACCCGATGGGCTGGGACGACAACGGGCTGCCCACCGAGCGCCGCGTGCAGAACCACTTCGGCGTCCGCTGCGATCCGCTCGTCCCCCACGACCCCAGCTTCGCTCCCCCGGCGGAGCCCTCCGAGAAGGAACCCGTCGCGATCTCGCGCCCCAACTTCGTCGAGCTGTGCCTGCGGCTGACCGAGACAGACGAGCAGGCCTTCGAGCAGCTCTGGCGCACGCTGGGGCTGTCGGTCGACTGGTCGATGACCTACACGACGATCGGCGAGCAGGCCCAGCGCATCTCGCAGCGCTCGTTCCTGAGGCTGCTCGAGTCGGGGGAGGCCTACCAGCTCGAGGCGCCGACGCTGTGGGACGTGGACTTCCAGACGGCGGTCGCCCAGGCGGAGCTCGAGGACCGCGAGCGCCAGGGGGCGATGCACCGCGTCAGGTTCGCGGCGGCCGGCGGGGGTCCGGATGCGCTGATCGAGACGACGCGGCCGGAGCTGATCGCCGCGTGCGTCGCGGTGCTGGCACACCCCGGCGACGAGCGCCGGCGGGAGCTCGTCGGCACCGAGCTGCAGACGCCGCTGTTCGGCACCCGCGTGCCGGTGCTCACGCATCCCCTCGTCGACCCCGAGAAGGGGACCGGCCTCGTGATGGTGTGCACCTTCGGCGACCTCACCGACGTCGTCTGGTGGCGCGAGCTCAGCCTGCCGGTGCGCTCGGTGCTGGGCCCCGATGGCCGGCTGCTGGAGGTCCCCTGGGGGGCCCCGGGCTGGGAGTCGGCCGACGTCGAGCGCGCGGTCGCGAGCTATGCGGAGCTCCAGGGCAGAACCGTCAACCAGGCGCGCAGGCGATCGGTCGAGCTGCTCGAGCAGTCGGGTGACCTCGTCGGCGAGCCCGAGCCCGTGACCCGGCCGGTGAAGTTCTTCGAGAAGGGCGAGCGGCCCGTCGAGATCATCACGAGCCGCCAGTGGTTCATCCGCGCGATGGAGCACCGTGAGCAGCTGATCGCCGCCGGCCGCGAGCTGAGCTGGCACCCGCCGTACATGCGAGCGCGCTTCGAGGACTGGGTGCAGGGCCTCAGCGGCGACTGGAACATCAGCCGCCAGCGCTTCTTCGGCGTCCCGTTCCCGGTCTGGTACCCGATCGACGAGAGCGGCGCCGTGCTCCACGAGCAGCCGATCACCGCGCGCGAGGAGCAACTCCCGGTCGATCCCTCCACCGACGTCCCCGACGGCTACGAGCCCCGTCAGCGCGGCCAGCCGGGCGGGTTCGCGGGCGACCCCGACGTGATGGACACGTGGGCGACCTCGTCGCTGACCCCCCAGATCGCCGGGCATGCGGGCGAGGACGAGGACCTCTTCGCGCGGGTCTTCCCGATGGACCTGCGTCCGCAGGCACACGACATCATCAGGACCTGGCTGTTCACGACGATCCTGCGCTCGCAGCTCGAGTACGGCACGCTGCCGTGGCGCAACGCGGCGATCTCGGGCTGGGTGCTCGACCCGGACCGCAAGAAGATGTCGAAGTCGAAGGGCAACGTGGTCACGCCGATGCACCTACTCGAGGAGTACGGCGCGGATGCCGTGCGCTACTGGGCAGCGAGCGGACGCCCCGGCACCGACACGGCGTTCGACCCGAAGCAGATGAAGGACGGCCGCCGGCTCGCCGTCAAGCTGCTGAACGCCTCGAAGTTCGCGCTCGCCGACCTGCCTCCCGAGGGGGAGGCGGTCACGCACCCGCTCGACAGCGCGATGCTCGCGCGCCTGGCCGCTGTCGTCGCCGAGGCGACCGCCAGCTTCGAGGACTACGACTACGCGCGGGCGCTCGAGCGCACGGAGCGGTTCTTCTGGTGGTACTGCGACTTCTACCTCGAGCTCGTCAAGGGCCGGCGCTACGACGCCTCGCCGCACGCCGCGGCGTCCGTCAGCCGTGCGCTGCGCCTGTCGCTGTCGGTCTTCCAGCGGCTGCTCGCGCCGTTCCTGCCGTTCGTCACCGAGGAGGTGTGGTCCTGGTGGCAGGAGGGCTCCGTGCACCGCGCCCCGTGGCCGCTCGCCGAGGAGCTCGCGGCCGCGGCGGCCGGCGCCGGGCGCAACGGCGAGGAGATGGCGCTGGCGGTCACGGCGGACGTCCTGCGCGAGGTGCGCAAGGCGAAGACCCAGGCGCGGCGGGGAATGCGCGCGCCGGTGCGGCGCGTCGTCGTGCGGGACACGGCGCAGCGCCTGCAGGCGCTGGAGCTCGGCTCCGACGACCTCGTCGCGGCCGGTGCGATCGAGTTGCTCGAGCCGGTCGAGGACGAGGAGTTCGCCGTCGAGGTCGAGCTCGCGCCCGATCCGTCGGGGTGAGCGCGCGGGGTCGCCTCGGATAGGGTCCCCCGCGGTGACGCGCACGCTGACATCCGAGCTCCGGGAGAAGGTCGGCGAGCAGGTCGTCGTGCGTGGTTGGGTGCAGGCCGTGCGCGACCAGAAGCGGATGCAGTTCGTGATCCTGCGCGACGAAAGCGGCCTCGCACAGGCGGTGCTGCCGAAGGACGAGCCGCCGAGCGAGCTCACGCAGGCGATCTCGGCGCTGACGGTCGAGTCGGCGGTCGAGCTCACCGGCACCGTGGTCGCCGACGAGCGCGTCAAGCTCGGCGGACTCGAGCTGCGAATCGAAGGGCTGACGGTCGAGTCGCTCGCCGAGCCCGAGCTGCCGATCGCCGAGGACTCAGCGCTCGACAAGCGCATCGACTGGCGCTACATCGATCTGCGCCGTCCCGACCGGCGGCTGATGTTCGAGGTGCAGACGACGGTCGAGCGCGCGATGCGCGAGGTGTGGCGCCGCGAGGGTTTCATCGAGCTTCACACCCCGAAGCTGATGGGATCGGCGAGCGAGTCCGGGGCGGAGCTGTTCCGCGTCGACTACTTCGACGGCGATGCCTTCCTCGCACAGTCGCCGCAGTTCTACAAGCAGATGGCGATGGCCGCCGGCTTCGGCAAGGTCTTCGAGGTCGGGCCGGTGTTCCGCGCGAACCCGTCCTTCACCTCTCGCCACGACACGGAGTTCACGAGCGTCGACGTGGAGATCTCGTGGATCGACTCGCACGACGACGTGATGGCCTTCGAGGAGCGGTGGCTCGCGCACGTGCTCGCGACCGTCAAGGAGCTCCACGGCGAGCAGATCGAGGCGAGCTTCGGCGCCGAGGTGGTCGTGCCCGAGCTGCCGTTCCCGCGCGTCACTCTCGAGGCCGCGAAGCAGATGCTGCGCGAGCAGGGACACGAGCCGCCCGGGGAGGGGCACGACCTCGATCCGCCGAGCGAGCGGGCGCTCTCGGAGATCATCTCCGAGAGCCACGGGCACGAGTTCGCCTTCGTCACCGACTACCCGACGACGGTGCGGCCCTTCTACCACATGCGCCATCCCGATGAACCTGGGCTGACCAAGAGCTTCGACCTGCTCTGGCGCGGGATCGAGCTCACCACCGGGGCACAGCGCGAGCACCGCTACGAGCAGCTGCTCGCACAGGCACACGACAAGGGCGTCGACACCGACTCGATCCAGTACTACCTGGACTTCTTTCGCTTCGGAGCGCCACCGCACGGCGGCTTCGGCTTCGGCCTCACACGGCTGCTGATGCAGCTGCTCGGCCAGGACAACGTGCGCGAGGTGACCTTCCTGTACCGCGGGCCGCACCGCCTGGAGCCCTGAGGCGGCCCCGCCCCGGCTCCCAGCTCGCTCGATGGGAAGGATCCTGATCGCCACGCCGGTCCTCGGCGGGTGCCTCGACCCGCTCTCTGCGCACGTCGTGGTCGAGGGCGAGCCGGGCTCCGACGCGGAGGCCGACGCGCTGATCTGCGCTCCCATGCAGCGCGTCGACTCGGCGGTGCTCAGGCGGATGCCGAGGCTGCGGCTGATCTCGGTCGCCGGGGCGGGCGCGGACGCCGTCGATCGCGAGGAGGCCATGTCGCGCGGCGTCGAGCTCGTGACCTCCGGCGAGGCGCTCGTCGAGACGACCGCCGACGCGGCCTTCGGCCTGATCATCTCGGCCTCGAGGCTCATGCACGACGCCGAGGCGAGCCTGCGCGACGGCTCCTGGCGGGGCTGGCGCTTCCTCCCGGACGAGCTCGGCCGCGACGTCCACGGCGCGACGCTGGGGCTCGTCGGCTTCGGCTCGATCGGCCGCGCCGTCGCGCGGCGGGCGGCCGGCTTCGGGATGACCGTGCTCCACCACACCAGGCGCCCGACGCAGCAGCCGGGATGGGTGGGAGATCTGGACGAGCTGCTCGCCGCCAGCGACATCCTCAGCATCCACGTGCCGCTCGACGAGTCGACGCGCGGGCTCATCGACAGGCGCCGGATCGGCCTGCTGAAGCCGACCGCGGTGCTCGTCAACACGGCTCGCGGCGCTGTGCTCGACGAACGCGCGCTCGCCGAGGCGCTGCACGAGGGCAGGCTGTTCGCGGCCGGGCTGGACGTCTACGAGCACGAGCCCTCGGTCTCGCCGCCGCTCTTGGCGGCGCCCCGCACCGTCCTGCTGCCGCACGTCGGCAGCGCGACGCTGAGCACGCGAGAGGCGATGCTGCGCGCGGCGGCGGAGAAGGTCGCAGAGCGGCTCGGGCGCCGGGCCGCGATCTAGCGTCCCGTCCGCATCCGTCTCTACCTTCAAGCCGTGCTCTTGAACGAGCTGACAGACGGCATGGAGATCGACCAGGTGCTGCTCGTGCGCGAGTCCGAGCGGCGACGGCGCCGCGACGGCGGCGACTACCTGCGCCTCCAGCTCGGCGACCGCACGGGCGCGGTCGCGTGCATGGTCTGGGAGGAGCTCGGCGAGGTCGAGGAGCTCGCGCGCGCGGGAGCTGCCGTGCGCGTGCAGGGGCGCTACACGGTCCACCCGCGCTTCGGCCCGCAGATCAACCTGCGCGCCCTCGAGGAGGCGATTCCCGGCAGCTACTCACAAGAGGATCTGCTCGACGGTCCGGCGCGCTCGGCCGAGCAGATGGAGAGCGAGGTGCGGGAGCTGCTCGACACGATCCAGGAGCCGCACCTGCGCGCGCTGCTCGAGCGTGTGTTCGGCGAGGACTCGCAGCTGTGGGCCTGCTATCGCGTCGCGCCGGCGGCGAAGTACTACCACCAGGCCTACCGTCACGGCCTGCTCGAGCACTGCCTCGGCGTCGCCCAGGCGGTGAGTGCGATCAGCGCCACCTTCGGAGGGATCGACCGCGACGTCGCGGTGGCCGGCGCGCTGCTGCACGACATCGGCAAGCTCGAGGCGTACACCGACGATCTGCCAAACATCGACCTGAGCGACGTCGGCAGGCTGCATGGGGAGATCGCGCTCGGCTACTACCGGATTCGAAGGACGATCGAGGAGATCGAGGGCTTCCCGGGGGAGCTCGCGCACGCGATCTCGCACATCATCCTCTCCCATCACGGCACGCTCGAGCACGGCAGCCCCGTCGTTCCCTGCACGCGGGAGGCGACGCTCGTGCACATGATCGACAACCTCGGCGGCCGGCTCGGCAGCTTCGACAGGCTCGAGAAGGAGCTCGCGCCGGGACGGCGCTGGTCGGGCTTCGACCGTGCGCTCGGCGGCGGCGCCTTCTTCGCCGAGCGCGCGATCGTGGTGGCGGGGGACGGCGCCGAGGTGGCTGGACCGCAGGCTCCCGCGCGCGAAGCCGCCTGAAAAGACGCAAATAGCGAAGCGCCGGTTCGGGCGCGGTGCATCCGTCTCGCCGTCGGCTTCTATCTTTGGGGTCCGATGGCAAAGGACACCGAGAAGCTGATCCGCCAGTTGTCGCTGATCTCCTACCTGATGGCGGAGCGGCGGCCGGTCACCGCTGTCGAGATCCGCCGCGACGTCGAGGGCTACAGCGGCATGAACGAGGACGCCTTCGCCCGCCGGTTCTACGCCGATCGATCCGAGCTCGAATCGCTGCGCATCCAGCTGACCGTCGAGCGCCCCGCCGACGGCGCCGCCGAGCAGGAGAACTACTCGCTGCGTCCCGAGAACTTCCACCTGCCGGCGATCGCCTTCACGGACAAGGAGCTCGCGGCGCTGCAGACGGCGCTGAGCCTGCTCGACGGCGAATTCGCCTACGCCGAGCCGCTGAGGCTCGCGCTCCAGCAGATCACTTGGGGCCGGCCGAGCCCGCTGCGGGCGCCGGAGCAGCGCTCCGTCGCGCTCGCGATCACCGCGTCGGCCGGCGGCCACGACCTCTCCGCGCGCCTGGCGAAGGTCGAGACGGCGATCTTCCGCAACAAGACGATCGTGTTCGACTACTACACGATGGAGCGCGACGAGGTCGGCTCGCGCCGCGTCGACCCCTATCACCTGCTCTTCCAGGGCGGGCAGTTCTACCTCCTCGGCTACGCGCACGAGCGCGAGGCGATCCGCGTGTTCCGCCTGTCGCGGATCCGCGGGAAGGTGTCCTACGCCACCAAGGCCGAGCACGACTTCCACCGGCCCGCGGACTTCGACCCGCGCGTCTACGCCAGCCGCGCCGACTGGCAGCTCGGCGACGAGCGGGGCGTTGCCGAGATCTTGATCTCCGAGCGGATCGCGTGGCAGGTGGAGCGCCACTTCGGGCGCTACGGCGAGCTCCGCGACCCCGACTCCCAGCTCGAGGGCGGCTCGCACGGCGTGAGCGTCGAGGACGGGGACAGGGTGTTCCTCACGAGCTACTCGAACGCTCGCGGGATCGTCTCGTGGGTGCTCGGCCTGGGCGTGCATGCGCGCCTGCTCGGACCCGACGAGCTCACCTCAGAGCTCCAGCGGCGCCTGGAGCTGCTGGAGGACCGCCACGGCGAGGCGCCCCCCAGCAAGCCGCGACGGCGCGGATCGGCGCCGGCGCCCGCGACCGCGGGCGCCACGCCCTCGCGGCGGGCGGCACGCAGGGGCGCAGCCGGGGCCGACGGAGACGGCGGCCGCGGCGAAGCGGCGATCCGTCCCGAGCGCTTCGCGCGGCTGGTGACGCTCGCGAGCATCCTGATCAAGGCGGGGCGCGCCGGCGAGCGCGTCGCGATCGCGGAGGTCCGAGACAGCCTGCAGCTGAGCGAGGACGAGCTGCGCGAGGACATCAACGTGCTCAACGTCGTCAACTTCGGCGGCGGCTCCTACGTGCTCTATGCGGAGATCAAGGAGGAGGAGGGGGAGATCGAGGTCGACCCCGAGCCCTACAGCGACAACTTCGACCGCCCCGCGAGGCTGCTCCCGGTGGAGGCCAAGGCGCTGGTGGCGGCGATCGACCTGATCGGGGAGCACATCCCGGAGGGCTCGCTGACATCGGCGCGCAGGAAGATCGTCGCGGCGCTCGGCGAGGACCCGATGGAGCAGGGGCTGCAGGTGGCGCCGACCGCCGGGGACGACTCCGACGTCGCGCGGCTCGTCTCCAAGGCGATCGTCGCAAGGCGGATGATCGAGCTCGAGTACTACAAGGAGAACGAGGACGAAATCTCGGCGCGGAGGGTCGAGCCGTACGCGCTGACGAACGGCCGCGAGGGCTGGTACGTGGCCTCGTTCGACCCCGAGCGCGACGGCATGCGCCATTTCCGTCTCGACCGCATCAAGTCCGTGATCGTCACCGACGAGAAGTTCGAGCCGCGGGCGGAGGTCGACCCCGCGGCCGAGGTCGATGGGTGGCTGCGCACCGGCGAGGTCGAGGCATCGCGCGGCGCCCGCGTGTGGGTCTCGCCCGAGCGCGCGCGCTGGGCGCGCGAGGCCAGGCGCGTCGTCGAGGAGTGGAGCAATGGAGCCGTCGTCGTCGAGTTGAGCTTCGCCGGCGTGGACTGGCTCGTGCGCGAGATACTCAAGGAAGCCGGCGACGCCGCCGTGCTCGAGCCCGACGATGCCCGCGAGGCCGTGCGGGGCGCGATCGCGCGCCTGCGCGAAGGCAACGCGGCGCCGGCCGCGGCGTAGCCCTCGCGGTGAGTCGCCGCGATCAGATCCGGATGAGCGACACGGAGGTCGCGGCGTTCCTCGCGGGTGAGCGCACCGTCACGTGCGCCACCGCCGGGCCGCGCGGGTGGCCGCATCTGATGCCGCTCTGGTACGTGCTTCGCGATCCCCCGAACGGACAGGCGGGACCGCGCATCTGGGCGTGGACGTACGCCGCGTCGCAGAAGGTCAGGAACCTCGAGCGCGACCCGCGGGCCACGTTGCAGGTCGAGGCCGGGGAGGCGTATGCGGAGCTCCGCGGCGTGATGCTCGAGTGCGAGGTGGTGATCCACCGAGAGCCCGAGCTGATCGCCGCGCTGGGCGAAGCGATCATGCTGCGCAATTCGGTGCCGCGTGACGCCGCTCCGCCCACCGAGATGCCGAGCGCGGCTCGTGACGCGGTCGCGGCGCAGGCGGCCAAGCGCGTGGGGCTCGAGTTCGTCGAGGTCAGGCGGGCCACCTGGGACCACCGCAAGCTGGGCGGCGGCTACTGAACGCCATGAGCGCTCCCGCGCCAGCTTCGCGGTGCGGAGGGAGGTCGGCGGCCGTCTCCGACGAAGAGAAGCTGGCCCCGGCGCAGTAGGCGCTGCCCGGGGCCGTGGCACGGAAAGGAGCTGCACCTTCCCATGCGGGGCGAATCCAAGCAGGAACAACCATTCGACGGCCATGTCGAGCGGCTCGTCGTGCTCGCCGTGCTGAGCGGGCGGCGCGGTTACCCGCGCGAGCAGCTGCTCGGCGACCTCGCCGACATCGATTCGGGTCGGCTCGAGCGGGCGATCGCGAGCCTCGAGCAGGCCGGACTTCTCGACGTGAAGCGCACGCGCCTGTACCCGAGTGCTGCGATGAGGCGGCTCGAGGACCTCTCGATGATCTGCCTGTGAGGGCGCCCGCTGCGCGGCGGGCGCCGACGGCCGGTTAGATTTCGCGCGACATGAACGAGCTCAAGGGACTGATCCTGTCGGGCGGCAAGGGCACGCGGCTGCGGCCGATCACGCACACGAGCGCGAAGCAGCTCGTGCCGGTCGCCAACAAGCCGGTGCTCTTCTACGGCATCGAGGCGATGGCCGAAGCCGGCATCGAGGAGGTAGGGATCATCATCGCGCCCGAGACCGGCCCGGAGATCGAAGCGGCGGCGGGCGACGGGTCGCGCTTCGGAGTGCGCATCTCCTACATCGTCCAGGACGAGCCGCTCGGGCTCGCCCACGCGGTCCTCACCGCCGAGCGCTTCCTCGGCGAGAGCGCGTTCGTGATGTACCTCGGCGACAACCTCCTGCAGGGCGGCATCTCCGAGCTCGTCGCCGCCTTCCGCGAGCACGAGCCGGACGCCCTGATCCTGCTGACGCCGGTGCCCGATCCGCAGAACTACGGCGTTGCCGAGCTCGCCGGCGCGGGGCCGGGAGCCGTCGGGCCGGTCGTGCGCCTGATCGAGAAGCCCGCCGAGCCGGCCACCGACCTCGCGCTCGTGGGCGTCTACATGTTCACCGCAGGCATCCACGGCGCGGCACGTGCGATCGAGCCCTCGGCGCGCGGCGAGCTCGAGATAACCGACGCGATCCAGCATCTCGTCGACGGCGGCTTGCGCGTCGAGCCTCACATCGTGCGCGGATGGTGGAAGGACACCGGCCGGCTCGAGGACATGCTCGAGGCGAACCGGCTGATCCTCGACAACCTCGTCGGGCGCGTCGACGGGGAGCTCGTCGACTCGCAGGTCGACGGGCGCGTCGTGATCGAGGCGGGCGCGAGGCTCGAGCGGACGGTCGTGCGCGGCCCGGCGATCATCGGAGCGGGCGCACGGCTGAGCGACTGCTACATCGGCCCCTACACCGCGATCGGCGAGCGCTGCACGATCGCGGCCTCGGAGGTCGAGCATTCGATCCTTCTCGCGGGCTGCAGCGTCTGCGATCTGGACGGCCGCATGGAGTCCTCGCTGCTCGGCCGCAACGTGACCGTTCGCCGCGGCCAGCGACAACCGCGGGCCTATCGCTTCATGGTCGGCGACAACTCCGACATCTCGATCCTGTGAGGCTGCTCGTCACGGGCGCCCTCGGGATGCTCGGCCACGACGTTATGCGCGCCGGTCAGCGCGCCGACCACGAGCTCGTGGGAGTCGACCTGCCCGAGCTCGACATCACCGACGCCGCGGCCGTCAGCGCCTTCGTGGCGCGCCTGGAGGGGGAACGCGGCTCACTGGAGGGGATCGTCAACTGCGCCGCGTGGACCGACGTCGACGGCGCCGAGTCGAGGCGCGAGCAGGCCCGTGCGGTCAACTTCGAGGGTGCCTCGGTGCTGGCGGGAGTCGCCGCGCAGGCCGCGATCCCGCTGCTTCACGTCTCGACCGACTACGTCTTCGACGGCGTCGCTCCGCTCGACGCCGCCGGACAGCCGCGCCCGTATCTCGAGTCCGACCCCACCGGCCCGCGATCTGTCTACGGCGAGACGAAGCTCGAGGGCGAGGACGCCGTCCTGCGAGCCTCGGCCGCGAACGCGGTGGCACGCACCGCGTGGCTCTATGGCGTCGACGGGAGCAACTTCGTCGACACGATGCTGCGCCTCGGCGCCGAGCGCGACGCCGTGCAGGTCGTCACCGACCAGGTGGGCTCGCCGACGTGGTCGGGACACCTCGCTCCGGCGCTCGTCGGGCTGCTCGAGCGCCGCGTCAAAGGCCTCGTGCACCTGACCGGCGGCGGTCACGTCTCGTGGAACGGCTTCACGCAGGAGATCTTCCGCCAGGCCGAGATCGACTGCCGCGTGGAGCCGACGACGAGCGAGCAGTTCGTGCGCCCCGCACCGCGCCCGGCGTGGTCGGCGCTCGAGAGCGAGCGCGACGACGTGCTGCCGCTGCCACCGTGGCAGGACGGACTCGCCGGCTACCTCGCTGCTCGCGCTGGGATGATGCGCGCATGAGACTGCTCGTCTGCGGCGGCGCCGGGTTCATCGGCTCCACCTTCGTACGCCAGCGCGTGCTCGAGCACGACGACGAGGTGACCGTGCTCGACAAGCTCACCTACGCGGGACGCGAGGAGAACTTCCACGACATCGCGGGCGAGCAGGCCTTCCGCTTCATCCGCGGCGCGATCGAGGACCCCGCCGCGGTCGCCGGCGCGATCGAGGCGGCCG
>DATAYP010000012.1:0-55157 GCA_036272475.1 Solirubrobacteraceae bacterium
CCCGGCGACCGGAACGGTCAGCGAGATCCTCGTCGAGGAGGGCGAGACAGTCACCGTCGGCCAGGTGATCGCACGCATCTCGCTCAACGGGGCCACGCCCGACGGCGGCGCCGGGGCAACGACACGCGCGCGCGAGCCCGAGGCGACATCCGCGCGCGAGCCCGAGGCGACACGGGAGGCGGCGCCCTCACCGGCGAACGGCGCCGCGCGGGCCGCCCAGACCCCCGCCGCTTCCGACAGCGCTCCGGAGAGCGCACCGGGCGGCGCAGCCGGCGCCGCCACGGCGACGGGCGAGATTGTCGACGTCGTGACACCCGCCGCCGGCGAGTCGGTCAGCGAGGGGACGATCCTCGAATGGCACGTGAAGCCTGGCGATTTCATCAAGCTCGACGAGACGATCGTCGAGATCTCGACCGACAAGGTCGACCTCGAGCTCCCTTCGCCCGCGAGCGGCACCGTCAGCGAGATCCTCGTGGCCGAGGGCGAGACGGTCACCGTCGGCCAGGTGATCGCGCGGCTCCAGGCCTCCGAGGCCCCCGCGCAGGCGCCCGCGGCGCCGGCGGAGGGCAACGGCGCAGCCGCCGGGCCGACCGCGCCGGCGCCCCCGCCCTCCCCGGCGACGCTCCCGGAGGGCACGAAGGTCTCACCCGTCGCGGCGCGCGCGGCGGCTGTCGAGGGCGTGGACCTCAGCGGGCTCTCGGGCAGCGGGCCGGCGGGGCGGATCACGAAGTCGGATGTGCTCTCGGCGACCCGCACGCAATCCAACGGACGCGCTGCCACCCAGGCGGTTGCCGAGTCGCAGCCGATGCGGGGCGGCGCCGCGGCGCTGGCCCGCTACATGGAGGAGTCCCGCGCGATTCCGACCGCGACGAGCTTCCGCACACTCACCGTCACCGTGCTCGATGCGCGGCGGCGCGAGCTGAAGGAGGCGGGGCGGAAGGTCTCCTTCACGCATCTGATCGCCTACGCGATCGCGCGGGCGGGCGAATCTATGCCGGTGATGGCGAACCACTTCGCCGAGGTCGACGGCAAGCCGCATCGCGTGATCGACGGCCAGGTGAACCTCGGTCTCGCTGTGGACGTCGAGAAGCGCGACGGATCGCGCACGCTGATGGTGCCGGTGATCCGTGACGCCGGCCGCCTGTCCTTCGCGGAGTTCGTAGATGCGTATGACGTGCTCGTGGAGAAGGCGCGCACCAACACGCTGACCGCCGATGATCTCCTCGGCGGGAACATCACGCTCACGAACCCGGGCGGTCTCGGGACGGCCGCATCGGTGCCCAGGCTGATGACGGGGCAGGGAACGATCGTCGCCACGGGCTCGATCGCCTACCCGCCGGGCCTCGCCAACATCGGCGCGATGATCGGCGCGCAGAAGATCATGACGATGACCTCGACGTACGACCACCGCGTGATCCAGGGAGCGGAGTCGGGGCGCTTCCTCGGACACATCGAGGCCTACCTGCAGGGCGACGAGGGCTTCTACGAGGACGTCTTCGAGTCGCTCGGTGTCGAGCTCGGGCCGCCGCCGCCGCTGCCGGCGCCGGCCGCCGCGGCCGCGGCGGCGCAGCCGCCGGGCGTCGGGGCTCCGCAGGCCGCGCCGAGCGTCGAGCTCCTGCAGGCGGTGCAGGCGGCGACGGCGCTGCTGAAGGCGTTCCGCACGCACGGCCACCTCGCCGCGCGGCTCGACCCGCTGGGCTCCGAGCCCGAGGGCGACCCCGCGCTGGAACCCGAGCCGCTCGGCCTGACCCCCGAGCTGATGGCACAGATCCCGGCGAAGATCCTCCGCATGTGGGTTCCCGGCGCGACGCTCGCCGACGCGCTCCCGCATCTGCGCGAAACCTACTGCGGCACGATCGCTTATGAGATCGAGCACATCGCCTCCCATCGCCAGCGCGTGTGGCTGCGCGAGAAGATCGAGTCAGGCGCGTTCCGCCAGCCGCTGACGACCGACGAAAAGCGCACGCTGCTCAAGCGGCTCGTCGAGGTCGACGCGCTCGAGCGCTTCATGCACAAGGCCTACCTCGGCCAGCATCAGTTCTCGATCGAGGGGCTCGACATGACCGTCCCGATGCTCGACTCGCTGATCCAGCTCTCAGCGGCGCACGGGGGGCAGGAGGTCGTCGTCGGCATGGCCCACCGCGGACGGCTCAACGTGCTCGCACACAACCTCGGCCGCCGCTACGACACGATCTTCGCGGAGTTCGAGGGTGCCTCGACGCTCGAGGCCGTGACGACGATCCCGCAGGGCGGGACAGGCGACGTCAAGTACCACCACGGCACGCAGGGCCTCTACGAGCTCCCCGACGGCGGCGAGATCCGGGTGAACCTCGAGTCGAACCCGAGCCACCTCGAGTACGTCTCGCCGGTCGTCGAGGGTGCGACGCGCGCCGCGCAGACCTCGCGTCAGGGCCCGCGCGCGCACCAGGACACGAACGCAGCCGTCCCGATCGTGATCCACGGAGACGCGTCGTTCCCCGCTCAGGGCGTCGTCGCCGAGACGTTCAACCTGCAGGCGCTCGACGGCTACAAGGTCGGGGGCACCGTGCACCTGATCATGAACAACCAGATCGGCTTCACCACCGACCCCGACGACGCGCGGTCGACCCGCTGGGCATCGGATCTCGCAAAGGGCTTCGACGTGCCGATCATCCACGTCAACGCCGACGACGTGTCCGCCTGCATGAGCGCCGTACGGCTCGCGTTCGCCTTCCGCCAGGAGTTCGGCCACGACGTGTTGATCGACCTGATCGGCTACCGGCGCTTCGGCCACAACGAGTCCGACGAGCCCGCCTATACCCAGCCTGAGATGTACGCGAAGATCAAGGGCAAGAAGCGCGTGACCGAGCTGTGGGCCGACCACCTGGTCGCCGAAGGCCTCGTCTCGCAGGAGGAGGTCGACCGCCAGGCGCAGGAGGTGTGGGACAACCTCACGCTGCTGCACCAGCGCCTGAAGGCGAAGATCGAGGCGGCGAGCGAGGAGAGCGAGCATGGCACCGGCGAGTACGAGCTCGACCGCTCGCCGAGCCCCGAGGTCGAGACCGCGGTCCCCGCCGCGCGCCTGCGCGAGCTCGGCGAGGATCTGCTGCGGGTCCCCGAGGGCTTCACCGTGCACCCGAAGCTCGTCAAGCAGCTCGACCGCCGCCGCGAGGCTCTCGCCGACACCGACCCGCCGCCGGTGAGCATCGACTGGGCGCACGCCGAGGCGCTCGCGTTCGCTTCGCTGCTGACGGAGGGGACACCGCTGCGCCTGACCGGCCAGGACACCGAGCGCGGGACCTTCAGCCAGCGCCACCTCGTGCTCCACGATGCCAAGAACGGCCAGAGCGTCTGCCCGATCCAGAACCTCCCCGGCGCGCTCGCGCCGCTCGAGCTGCACAACAGCCCGCTGTCGGAGCTCGCGTGCATGGGCTTCGAGTACGGCTACAGCCAGGAGGCTCCCGAGACGCTGGTGCTCTGGGAGGCGCAGTTCGGCGACTTCGTCAACTCGGCCCAGGTGATCGTCGACCAGTTCATCGTCTCGGGGCTCGCCAAGTGGGGACAGACCTCACGCCTCACGCTCCTGCTGCCGCACGGTTACGAGGGCTCGGGGCCCGAGCACTCCTCCGCGCGGCTCGAGCGCTTCCTCGCGCTCGCGGCGGAGGGCAACGTGCGGGTGGCCAGCCCGACGACGCCCGCGCAGTACTTCCACCTGCTGCGCCGCCAAGCACGCATCGCCAAGCAGCGCCCGCTCGTCGTGATGACTCCCAAGTCGCTGCTGCGGCTGCCGCAGGCGAGCAGCTCGATCGCGGACCTCGCAGAGCACACGCGCTTTCACCCCGTGCTCGCAGAGCCGGGCGTCGACGACGCGCAGGTCACGCGGCTCGTGCTCTGCACGGGCAAGATCTACTACGACCTCGTCGGCCACCCCGAGCGCGAATCCCATCAAGGGCTCGCGGTCGGGCGCGTGGAGCTGCTCTACCCGTTCCCCGAAGGCCAGCTGCTCGAGCTGATGAGCCGCTACCCGAAGCTCCGAGAGGTGCTGTGGGTGCAGGAGGAGCCGCGCAACATGGGCGCGCGCGCTCACATGTTCCCGCGGCTCATGCAGATCATGCCCGCGGGCATGCACTTCGGCTTCATCGGGCGTCCCGAGCGCGCGAGCCCCGGCGAGGGCTATCCCGCCGCGCACATCGACGAACAGAACCGCATCGTGACGACGGCGATCGACCTGCGCCAGCCGATCTCCCAGTATCCCCGCAAGGCGCCCGGAGAGCGCTGAGCGAGATGTGGCGACGCTTCCTCATGATCCTTCGCCAGCGCCGGCGCAAGCGCCGGGCGCGGCGCGGCTAGGTGTAGTTCCCGGCGGCGGGGCCTCGAGGCCTAGGCGCAGCCGCGCTCACCTGCCCTGCCAGGCCGGCTCGCGCTTCTCCTTGAAGGCGTTTGCGCCCTCCTTCGCGTCCTCGGAGGCGAAGACGGGGCCGCTGATCGCGCCCTGCTTCTCCCACATCTCCTCGCTCGACCAGTCGAACTGCTTCTGGAGGATCTCCTTCGAGGCGACGAGCGCGAGCGGGCCGTTGCGGGCGAGCCGCCCCCCGAGCTCGAGCGCGGCGGCGACCGTGCCTCCCGGCTCGGTGATGCGGTTGATCAGGCCGAGCTCGTGGAAGCGCTCGGCGGGCAGCGGATCGCCGGTCAGGGCGAGCTCCATCACGACGTGGTAGGGCATCCGGCGCGGCAGCCGCAGAAGCGCGCCGCCGGCGGCGACGAGCGAGCGCGTGACCTCGGGGATCCCGATCTTCGCGCCCTGCGCAGCGACGATCAAATCGCAGGCGAGGGCGATCTCCATGCCGCCCGCGACAGCGAAGCCCTCGATCGCCGCGATCAGAGGCTTTCGCGAGGCGCGCTGCGCGATCCCGGCGAAGCCGCGGTCGCCGAACCAGGGCGACTCGCCCTTGACGAAGGCGCCGAGGTCCATGCCGGCACAGAAGAAGCCGCCCGCGCCGGTCAGCACACCGACGGCCAGGCTGGGATCGTCGTCGAGCTCGTCGAGTGCGCCCGCGACGCCGGCTGCGAGCGCCGCGTTCACGGCGTTTCGCACCTCGGGGCGGTTGAGTGTGATCAGCAGGACGTTGCCGAGGCGCTCGGTGAGCACCACGGGGGAGTTTTGATCGCTCATCGGCGGGACTATGCCGCAAACAGCCGCAACACGGGCGCCCGCTCGCCGCGCAGCACCTCGAGGTCGAGCTCGACGCACTCGACCCCGCGGGCGCCCGCCAGCACGCGTGCCTGCGGCTTGATCGCCTGGGCGGCGAGGACGCCGCGGCAGTCTGCGAGGGCGGGGTCGCGGCGGATCCGCTCCAGGTAGCGGGTCAGCTGCTCGACGGCGTCGATCGTGCCGATGCGCTTGACCTCGATCGCGATCCAGTCGTCGCGCCCGTCGCGGCACATCAGGTCGACGGGCCCGATGTCGGTGGGCCACTCGCGTCGCACGAGGCGGAATCCCTCGCCGCACCATCCGGGCGCGTCCGCGAGCAGCTCCTGCAGCTCGCGCTCGAGCCCCTCCTTCTCGAGGCCGGCGAGCGCGTCGAGCTCGTGCTCGACGTCGGAGAGGACCTCGGAGATCCTGATCTGGAGGCGATCCTCCTCACGGCGCTTGCGGACCAGCAGCCCGCTCAGCGCACCGGCCTCGTCGCGCTCCTCCTCGAGCACCGTCGGCGGCGCCATCCAGTTCAGCGGCTTGACGCTGCCGCCGCCGTCGGCCCACACCATGAAGGTGCCGTCGGGCTTGAGCATCAGCAGACGCACCGCCTCCGGCAGCGTCGTCGTCAGCCGTCCGAGGTAGGAGACCTCACAGCGGGCCACGATCAGTCGCATCGGGCGACCGTACAGGCTCGACCGGATCAACGGCCTGGGCGTGCTGCGTGTGCTCGGGCGAGGACTCTCCCTGGCCGATCGCCTCGCGGAACTCGCGGATTCCGTGACCGAGCGCGCGCGCGAGCCCCGGGAGGCGTTTGGGGCCGAGCACGATCAGCGCGACGATCGCGATGAACAGCAGGTGCACGGGGTTCTCGATGCCCACGGGCTCAGGCTAGCGCGGCGGCGGAGCCCCTGCGAAAGCGGGAAAGCCCTCCGGGGCGGGGCATACCCTGCAGCGCATGGAGCCGGACATCCCGGCGGTCCGCGAAGGCCGGTATCCGCCGCCACCCGACCCAGAACCTTTCTGGCCCGTGCTCGGCACCGTGGTCGCGTCGATCGTCCTGCAGCTGACGCTGCCCGCCCGGCTGACGGCGGGGCCGTCGTGGCTGATCCCCAGCCTCGAGGGGGCGCTCGTCGTAGGCCTGCTCCTGGCGAGCCCCAGAGAGATCGAGTACGAGCACCCCCGTCGCAGGCGCTGGGCGATCGGCCTGGTCGCGATCGTCAGCGGGGCGAACGCCTACTCGCTGATCTCACTCAGCAAACACCTCCTGAAACACCTGCCGACGAACGGAAGGCAGCTGATCATCGCCGGGATGCTGATCTGGCTGACGAACTTCCTGATCTTCGCGCTCTGGTACTGGGAGCTGGATCGGGGCGGACCCGGCAAGCGCGCCGCGGGACGCGACCAGCCGCCCGACTTCCTGTTCCCGCAGATGACCGACGACAGCATCCAGCCTCGCAACTGGCGCCCGAAGTACGTCGACTACCTCTACGTCTCGCTGACGAACGCGACCGCCTTCTCGCCAACCGACACGATGCCGCTGTCGCCGTGGTCGAAGATCCTGATGGGCGTCCAGTCCGTCCTCTCGCTCGTCACGATCGGGCTGATCGTCTCTCGGGCCGTCAACATCCTCTAGCGAACGGCCTGCGCGGGCCGCGGCTCGATCGCGAGCGCCTGGATGACGAGCTCCTGGACCTCCTCGCCGGCGCCGAGCGCGAGCGCGCGCCGCAGCGCTCCGAGGGCGCCCTCGCGGTCCATCAGCCGCAGTCGCAGCCGGCCGAGGCGCTCCCACGCCCCGGCGTCGGAGGGACCGCGCCGCGCGGCCCGCTCGGCCGCCTCCTCGGCGAGATCGACAGCGCCCATGTCTTCATAGATGCGCGCCGCGAAACGGTGCGCTGCCGGACGGTTCCCGTCGACGCGCGCCCAGTCGCGGACCGCCCGCGCGGCCTCGTCGAGCTTTCCCGCCTGCCAGAAGGCGAGCGTCATCAGCCGCAGCACCGCGACGTTGCGGGGCTCGGCGTCGCGCGCGTAGATCAGCCGCTGCGCCGCGAGCTCGTACTCGCCTTCGGCCATCGCGCGCTGGGCGGCGATCATGAAGCGCTCCACGCGCTCCTCGGCCGGGTCGGGCTTCGAGAAGTCGACGAAGCGCATGCTGCCGGCGGGCACCGTGCGGATGCCGTGGCTGAATCGCACGCGAGCCCATTGCTGGACTTCCTCGCCATCGTTCTCCGCGTTGCTGAAGTAGATGCCTTCGACCGTTCCCACCCCCCACTCGGGGTAGGACTGGCAGCGCGCGTAGCGGTGGACGACCGAGTGGTCGGGAACGCGGCTGCCGAAGGGATCGTGCTTGGCGCGTTCCTGCGCGTGCTCGCGGGCGCGCTGCTCGGCTTCGTAGGCCCGCCTGCCGGCCTCTTCGCGCTCGCGGCGTGCCGCCGCAGCGCTGACTTTCACGGCATTGCGCGAGACGCGACCGCCCCGCGAGCCCTCGGCGAGGCGCTCGAGCTGGTCGGCCGCCTCGTTGATCGCCTTCAGATGACGCTCGTGCTCGAACTGCCGCCCCGGCGGCGCCACGTCGGGGTGCCAGCGCTTGGCCATCCTCCGGCGCGCGAGCTGCACGTCGCGCTTGTCGAACGGCGCCTGGAGCTCCAGCAGGAGCAGGTGCTGCTCGACATCCAGGACCGTAGCGGGCATGACCCGACAACGTTAGCGACCTTCCCGACCTCCTATCCTGCCGTGCAAATGTCATCGCAGTACGTCTTCACGATGCACCGCCTCTCGAAGCTGTACCCGCCCGAGAAGACGGTCCTCGACAACATCACGCTCGCGTTCTACCCGGGCGCGAAGATCGGCGTGCTCGGCTACAACGGCGCCGGGAAGTCGACGCTGCTGCGGATCATGGCCGGCGTCGAGCAGGAGTTCCGCGGCGAGGCCGCGCTCGCTCCGGGAGCGAGCGTGGGGATGCTCGAGCAGGAGCCCCAGCTCGACGAGAGCAAGGACGTGAGGGGCAACGTCGAGGACGGCGTGGCGGAGACCAAGGCGCTGCTCGACCGCTTCAACGAGCTGGCGGCTGACTACTCCGAGGAGAACGCCGAGGAGTTCGGCGCGATCCAGGCGAAGATCGAAGCCGCCGACGCGTGGAACCTCGACACGCAGCTCGAATACGCGATGGACGCCCTGCGGCTGCCTCCGCCCGACGCCGATGTGAGCATCCTCTCGGGTGGCGAGCGGCGCCGGGTCGCGCTCTGCCGGCTGCTCCTGCGCGCGCCCGATCTGCTGCTGCTCGACGAGCCCACGAACCATCTCGACGCGGAGTCGGTGGGCTGGCTCGAGCAGCATCTCGCCGTGTACAAGGGCACGATCGTCGCGGTCACGCACGACCGCTACTTCCTCGACAACGTCGCCGGCTGGATCCTCGAGCTCGATCGCGGCCGCGGGATCCCCTACGAAGGCAACTACTCGAGTTGGCTCGAGCAGAAGCAGGGCCGCCTCGCGCAGGAAGAGCGCTCGGAGAAGGCGCGCCAGCGGACGATCGCGGCGGAGCTCGAATGGGTCCGCACGAACCCCAAGGGCCGGCGCACGAAGTCCAAGGCCCGTCTCGCCCGCTACGAGGAGCTCGTCGCGGAGGAGCGCAACGTCAAGCTCGACGACGTGCAGATCCACATCCCGCCCGGACCGCGGCTCGGAGAGAAGGTGCTGACCGCGACGGCCCTCTCAAAGGGCTTCGGTGACCGGCTGCTGATCGAGTCGCTGTCGTTCGACCTTCCGCGCGCCGGCATCGTGGGCGTGATCGGAGCGAACGGCGCCGGCAAGACGACGCTCTTCAGGATGATCACCGGCGAGGAGTCGCCTGACAGCGGCAAGCTCGAGCTCGGCGAGACGGTGCAGCTGGCGTACG
Source organism: Solirubrobacteraceae bacterium (assembly GCA_036272475.1). Lineage (GTDB taxonomy): Bacteria > Actinomycetota > Thermoleophilia > Solirubrobacterales > Solirubrobacteraceae > Palsa-744. The sequence goes on from DATAYP010000012.1 coordinate 9,069, forward strand.
TCGACCAGTCGCGAGACGCGCTCGACCCGCAGAAGACGGTTTGGGAGGAGATCTCCGAAGGCCTCGACCAGTTGAAGGTCGGCGAGCGGACGGTCAACTCGCGCCAGTACACCGCCGGCTTCAACTTCAAGGGGTCAGATCAGCAGGCGCGCATCGGCAAGCTCTCCGGGGGGGAGCGCAACCGCGTGCACCTCGCCAAGCTCCTGCGCAGCGGCGGCAACCTGCTGCTGCTCGATGAGCCCACCAACGATCTCGACGTCGACACCTTGCGGGCGCTCGAGGACGCGTTGCTGGGCTTTCCCGGCTGTGCCGTGGTGATCTCGCACGACCGCTGGTTCCTGGACCGCATCGCGACCCATGTGCTGGCGTTCGAGGGCGACTCGCAGGTCACCTGGTTCGAGGGCAACTTCGAGGCCTACGAGGACCATCGCCGGTCGCTGCTCGGCGCGGCGGCCGACCGCCCGCACCGGATCACCTACAAGCGGCTCGTGCGTGGCTGAGCGGCCCGCGCCGCCGCGGAGCGTGTTCGACCGCGACACGGCGGTCGTGCTCGAGCACGGCTCGCAGTCGCAGGCCACGTTCGCCGCCGAGGTCTCGCGCGACTGGCGCGCGGGCCGCGGGCCGCACGGCGGCTACCTCGCAGCGATGCTGCTGCGCGCGCTGATCGAGACCGTCGACGACCCGCGCCGCTCGCCCCGCTCGCTGACGATCCACTACCCGCGGGCGCCCGAGCCGGGGCCGGTGAGCATCGAGACACGCGTCGAGCGCGAGGGGCGCTCGCTCAGCACCCTCTCGGCGCGCATGGAGCAGGAGGGAACCCTGATCGCGCTCGTGCTCGCCGCGTTCTCGGTCGCATGGGACGCCCCCGCGCTCTCCGATCTGGAGATGCCCAACGTCCCCGGCCCCGATCCGGGCCGCGAGGCAGGCACGCTCGAGCGGCTCGGCGCGCCGCCGTTCACGCGGCATCTCGTGATGCAGCAGCGCATCGGCGGCACGCCGTTCGCCGCGAGCGATCAGCCGATGGAAATCGGCGGCTGGCTCGGCCTCGCCGAGCCGCGCCCGCTCGACCCGCTGTCGCTTGCGTTCTTCAGCGACGCGCTGTTCCCACCCCCGTTCGTGCGCCTGCGCCCCGAGCAGCGCGTCGTGGCGCCGACGCTCGACCTGACCGTCCACTTCCGGACGACGACGCCGCGCGCGCCCGAGGCCGACCCGGACGAGCTCTGCCTCGCTCGCTTCCGCACGCGGCTCGTGCACGAAGGCTTCTTCGATGAGAGCGGCGTGATCTGGGCGCAGGACGGCACGGTCCTCGCCCAGTCGCGCCAGCTGGCAATCCTGCTGCCGGTCCGTTAGGGTTTGCGCTCGATGGCCGACTACAGCGCCAAGAGCATCGGGGAGATGGAGGCCGGCTTCGGCGGGGGCTTCGTCAAGGCGCGCGCCGAGCTCGGCGTCACGGCGTTTGGGATGCAGGTGATCCAGCTGCCTCCGGACTTCGGGGACTACCCCGAGCACGACCACGCCGAGAGCGGCCAGGAAGAGGTCTACGTCACGCTCGGCGGATCGGGCTGGATCGAGATCGACGGCGAGCGCGTCGAGCTCGACCCAGAGACGTTCGTGCGCGTCGGGCCCGAGCCCAGGCGCAAGGTTCACGCAGGGCCGCAGGGGCTGCGCATCCTCGCGATCGGCGGCGCGCCGGGCGAGGCGTACAAGATCGTTCCGCTCACCGAGCTCGGCGCAGCGAGCTGAGGCTCAGCGCGCGGCGAGCTTCGTCTCGCCGTCGAGGCGCAGCGCGGTCGCCGCGATCAGGCGTGCGCAGGCGTGCACGTCCTCGAGCTGCACGAGCTCGACCGGCGAGTGCATGTAGCGGATCGGGATCGACACCAGTCCGGTGGGCACGCCGCCGCGGCTGAGGTGCACCGCGTCGGCGTCGGTTCCCGTGCCTCTCGCCGAGGCCTCGACCGTGTGGGGGATCTTCTCGGCCTCCGCCGTCTCGCGGAGCAGCTCGAAGAGCGCCTCGTTCAGCGTCGAGCCGCGCGAGATCACCGGCCCTGAGCCGAGCTCGTGCCGGCCGGACTCCTTGACGTCGATGCCGGGCGCGTCGGTCGCGTGGGTGACATCGATCACGATCGCGGCGTCTGGGTCGAGGGCGAAGGTGCTGGTGCGCGAGCCGCCGAAGGTGATCTCCTCCTGGGCGACCGCGACGGCGGCGAGCTCCCACTGCGAGCCGCCTGCCTCGGCCACGATCCGCGCCGCCTCGAGCACGACGAACGAGCCGAGGCGGTTGTCGAGCGCCCTCGAGACGAGGCGTCCGTTGGGCAGCTCGACCGGGTCGCCGTCGATCACCGCGACGTCGCCGATCCGCACGCGCTCGCGCGCCTGCGCGCCGTCGCGGGCGCCGATGTCGATGTGCAGGTCGCGGATCTCGGGGACCTTCTTGCGCTCCTCCTCCCGCAGCAGGTGGACGGGCTTCTTGCCGATCACCCCCGGGATCGGCCCGTCGAGCGTGTCGAGCACCAGCCGCTGCCCCACGAGGATCTGCGTGTCCCAGCCGCCGACGGCACGGAACCACACGAAGCCCTCGTCGTCGATGTGGGTGACGATCAGGCCGATCTCGTCGATGTGGCCCATCACGAGCAGCCGCCGCGCGGCCTCGCCGCCCCGTGCCGCCACGCGCGCGAGCGGGGTGCCGATCACGTCGCTGCTGACCTCCGCGAAGGACTTCGCCGCCGACAGCCAGACCTCCGCCGGCGCGCCCTCGTAGCCCGAGGGACCGCGCGCCGCGAGCAGCTCGCCGAGCACACTCGGCACGCCCGTGCCCGCCGCTCCGGCCGGCGGCGTCGCCTGCGCGTCGCTCACGAGGCGAGAAGCTGTCGCAGGACATACTGGAGGATGCCGCCGTGGCGGAAGTACTCCGCCTCGCGCGGCGTGTCGATCCGCACGCGCGCATCGAACTCGATCGTCTCGCCATCGGGTCGCTCGGCGCTCACGTGCACCTCGGTGGGCGGCGCGCCGTCGCCGGCCATCGCGTCCGCGAGCCCCGTGATCGTGAAGCGCTCCTCGCCCGTGAGCCCGAGCGAGCCCGCGCTCTGCCCCTCGGGGAACTGGAGCGGAAGCACGCCCATGCCGACCAGGTTCGAGCGGTGGATCCGCTCGAAGCTCTCGACGATCACCGCGCGAACCCCCAGCAGCTTCGTGCCCTTCGCCGCCCAGTCGCGCGAGGAGCCCGATCCGTACTCCTTGCCCGCGAGCACCACGAGGTCGACGCCTTCGTCGATGTAGCGGATCGCCGCGTCGTAGATCGGCAGCTCCTCGCCGGCGGCGCCCGGCGCGCCCGCCTGCGCGGCGAAATGTCGCGTGACACCGCCCTCCGGGAGCCGCGGACCGCCGCCGAGGAGATTGCGCAGGCGGATGTTCGCGAAGGTGCCGCGCATCATCACCTCGTGGTTGCCGCGGCGCGCGCCGTAGGAGTTGAAGTCCTTCGGCGCCACGCCGAGGCTCTGGAGATAGGAGCCCGCCGGCCCGTCGCGCTTGATCGCCCCGGCCGGTGAGATGTGATCGGTGGTGACGCTGTCGCCGAGCAGCGCCAGCACGCGCGCGCCCGCGATGTCGCGGACGGGCTCGGGCTCGCGCGGCATCTCGGCGAAGTACGGCGGCAGGCGCACGTAGGTCGAGCTCTGATCCCACGCGAAGCGCTCGCCCTCGGGCACCTCGAGGCCGTTCCAGCGCTCGTCGCCGGCGAACACCTCGCCGTAGCTCTTGCGGAACATGTCCGCGCGAACCGCGTCCGCGATCGTCTTCGCGATCTCGTGCTCGGAGGGCCAGATGTCCTTGAGGTGGACGTCCCTCCCCTGCTGGTCCTGCCCGAGCGGCTCGGAGACGATGTCGATGTCCATCGTCCCCGCGAGCGCATAGGCGACGCACAGCGGCGGCGAGGCCAGGTAGTTCATCTTCACATCGGGGTTGATGCGCCCCTCGAAGTTGCGGTTGCCGGAGAGCACCGAGACGACCGCGAGGTCGCCCTCACCGACCGCCTCTGAGATCTCCGCAGAGAGCGGCCCCGAGTTGCCGATGCAGGTCGTGCAGCCATAGCCGACGAGGTTGAAGCCGAGCCGCTCGAGCGGCTCGGTCAGGCCGGCCGCGTCGAGGTACTCGGTGACGACCTTCGATCCCGGCGCGAGCGAGGTCTTCACCCAGGGCTTCGAGCGCAGGCCGCGCTCGACCGCGTTGCGCGCGAGGATCCCCGCCCCGATCATGACCGACGGGTTGGACGTGTTCGTGCAGCTCGTGATCGCCGCGATCACGACGTGGCCGTGGTCGAGCTCGAAGCTGGCCCCGTCTCCCTTGACGGTCACCGGCGAGCGCCTCCTGGTCGACGCCGTCGCCGTCGGGTGCGCCGCCGGCGCGGCCTCGACGGGCGGCTCGACGGGCGCCGGCTCGTGGCCGGGCGCGCCGTTGGCGGGCGGATCCGACGCGGGATAGGACTCGGCGACCGCCTCGTCGTGCGGATCGGCCTGCTCCCCGTCGCTCGGCAGGTAGTCCTCGAGCGCGCGCCTGAAGTCGCCGCGCGCGTCGCTCAGCGCGACGCGGTCCTGCGGGCGCTTGGGGCCGGCGAGGCTCGGTTCGACGGTGCCCAGGTCGAGCTCGATCCGGTCCGAGAAGGTCGGCTCTTCGGAGTGCTCGTCGTGCCACAGACCCTGCGCCCTCGCGTACGCCTCGACGCGCGCGATCTGCTCCTGCGGGCGCCCCGAGAGCTCCAGGTAGCGAAGCGTCTCGGCGTCGACTGGGAAGATCGCGCAGGTCGAGCCGAACTCGGGCGACATGTTGCCGATCGTCGCGCGGTCGGCGATCGGTAGCCCCGCGAGCCCCGCACCGTAGAACTCGACGAACATGCCGACGACGCCGCGCTCGCGCAGGCGCTGGGTGACGGTCAGCACGAGATCGGTGGCCGTCGCGCCCTCGGGCAGCTGACCGTGCAGGCGCACGCCGAGCACCTGCGGGATCAGCATCGACATCGGCTGGCCGAGCATCGCGGCCTCGGCCTCGATCCCGCCGACGCCCCAGCCGAGCACGCCGAGACCGTTGACCATCGTCGTGTGAGAGTCGGTGCCGACAAGCGTGTCGGGGTAGAGCTGGCCGAGCTGCTCATTCAGGAACACGACCCTCGCGAGGTACTCGAGGTTGACCTGGTGCACGATGCCGGTGTCGGGCGGCACGACGGCGAAGTCGTCGAACGCCCGTTGACCCCAGCGCAGGAACGCGTAGCGCTCGCGGTTGCGCTCGAACTCGCGCTCGGCGTTGACGCGGAACGCCTCGCGCGTGCCGAACGCGTCGACCTGCACCGAGTGGTCGATCACCAGCTCGGCGGGCGCCAGCGGGTTGATCCGCGCCGGGTCGCCACCCATCTCCGCCATCGCGTCGCGCATCGCGGCGAGGTCGACGACGGCGGGCACTCCCGTGAAGTCCTGCATCAGCACGCGTGCGGGTGAGAACGCGATCTCCTTGCTCGGCGCCGCCTTCGCGTCCCAGCTCGCGAGCGCCTCGATGTCTGCCGCGTCGACCGAGCCGTTGCCCTCGGTGCGCAGCAGGTTCTCGAGCAGCACCTTCAGCGAGATCGGCAAGCGCGCGACGTCGAAGCGCTGCTGGAGCGCCTCGAGGCGGAAGATCTCGTACTCGCGCCCGGCGACGTCGAGCGTGTCCTTGGCGCCAAAGCTGTTCTGTGGCATCGCGGCTCCCGAGGGTGTCTGTGCTGCTGAGAGTGAGTGGCGCCAGTCTCGCAGAGCCGCGCGTCGGGGGACTTCGAACGTCGCCTCGTCGCGTGGGCCCGCGGGCTCAGCCCCTGCGCTCCGAGGCCCTGGTGACGCGCCCCTTGCCCTCGCGCTTGGATCGCAGCAGCGCGGCGTCGCAGGCCGCGAGCAGCTGGTCTGTCGTCATCCGCGGCTGCCACTGCGCGACTCCGATCGAGGCCGAGACGCCCGGGTTGCCCTCCGCCAGCGCGGGCAGCTCCCGCAGGCGCTCGAGCGCGCGCGTCGCCGCGGCGGCCGCGCTCTCGAGGTCGGCGTTGGGCAGGATCACGACGAACTCGTCGCCGCCATAGCGTGCGACGCGGTCGAATGCGCGGAACTCGCCGACGAGCGCCTGGACGACGTCGCGGAGCATCGCGTCGCCGGCCGGGTGGCCGTGACGGTCGTTGACCTGCTTGAAGTCGTCGAGGTCGACGAGCAGGCACGAGAGCGGGCTGCTGCTGCGCTGGGCGCGGCCGATCTCCTCGTCGAGGCGCCTGCGCATCGCGCGATGGTTCATCCCGCCGGTGATCGCGTCGGTGCCGGCCTCGGCGCGTGCCCTCACGAGCGCGAGCGCCGTCGCCGCCTGATCCACGAGCACCGTCGCGAGCTCCACGGCCTGGGGCGTGAGGCTCTCCGAAGTGCCGCCCGTGACCACCACGACCGCCTCGACCTCGCCGCGCTCTGCCAGCGGCAGCAGCAGCGCGGAGCTGCTGAGCCCCGAGGCAGCGAGCCGCGGCATGCTCGCGTCCAGCTCCCGCGCGTCGGCGGCGAGGAAGCTGCGTCCGGAGCTCGCTACCCACCCGACCCCCGGCGGTCGCTCGCTGCGCGGGACCAGGTAGCTGAGGCGGCCGTAGCCGTCGAACATGTACACGGCCACCTGCTCTTCCTCCTCGCCCCTGCCGGCGAGATGGTGGACGTGGACCTCCTCGCCGCCGGTCACGCCGAGCAGCTCGCGGGCGAGCGCACGGAAGATCGCCGCCGCCTCGGCCGAGCTGTCGGCGAGCAGCATCAACCGCCGCACGCCCTCCAACAGGCGCTCGACTCCCCCCGGTGACGCTGAGGCATCCATACCCGTCACGACATCCATCCGCAAAATCTAGGGCATCGGCGGGCGGGGGACTAGCGAAATCTGCCGCGAGCGGCGCTGCGGCCCCCAGAAAGGTCGCTCTTTCGACCCTGGCCGATGAGAGGCCCGGGGGCGGCCTGCGACCGCCCCCGGCTTCAGAACAGCTAGCGGAAGCTCACCGTTATGTAGGCGACCGAGGTCGGCCCCTTGTGCTTCGGGAAGAAGCCGACACGCACTCTCGTCGTGAGCGGACCGTGTGCCCCACGCTTCAGCGGGACCTTCAGCGAGGCTGCGTTCACCGCACCGTTCAGCCACCTGGCGACCGTCGTCAACTGTGATCCGCTGCCGCTGATGCGCCCGGCTGCGAACGTCTTGATCGTGAGGTACGCGATGTTGCCGATGACCTTGTGACCGACGATCTGCACCGGACAGTTCAGGACGCGGATCTTGGTGTTCTGCTTGACGACCTTTCCGTTCTGACCGGTGATCGTCGTCGGCATCACGAGCGGCTCGCGGCAGAAGTTTCCGAACGCGCCCAGCGCCGAATGCGGGCCAACCGGCAGGTTCACCGTGACGCTCGACACGGGAACGTCGGGCGTCGACGCGAACGTCGTCGTCGTGACGCCTTTTTTGATGTTGGTGTTTCCGACGAGGATCACGCGGACGCCGTTGGCTTCCATCACCAGGTCGAGGTCCGGGAAGGCTGCGCCACCGTGCGAGACGAAGACGGCCGGACCCTGGAGTTTTCCGGGCAGGGTCGGGGTGTTCGCCCGCGCGCCGCCGACGTATGATCCCGACGGACACCTGTACGGGTTCGCTTCGAATGTCGCCTGCAGGCAGGCATGGTTCAGCGTGCTCAGACGCGAGGGGAGTTCCATCGGCAGCTGGACCTTCACCGACTTGACGTTCGCCCCGCCCGACGGCATGTCGATCGTCGTTTCGAGGCTTGCGCCGTGCTGTTTCGAGGTCCTCGCGCTGGTCGTCGCCTTGAACGATGGTTTGAACGCCAGGGCGTTGCAGTTGCCGAGCTGGAACGCGGTCGACAGGTTCACCGTCGAGCTCAAGGTCGAGCCGGGGACGAAGCCCGTGACGCTCGATTCGGTCGCGAGCGGGCCGCAGTTGGTCGGGTTGAACAGGAAGGACTGCTTTTCGATCGCCACGTTGATGCGCCTCAGACGCAGCGGTGTGCCCTTGAAGATCCGGGGCAGGACGCTCGTGACGATCACCCGCGCCGTGATCGGATCGACGTTGATCGTCGCGCGCGTCACGTCTGTTCCCATGTTGAACGGACCGGCGACCACGGGCACGGCGATCGACATGCCGTAGGGCGCGCCGTTGTAGGGGCCCGTGAGATACACGGGCCCTCTGAACGCGAATGGCGTCGGCCCGGATCCGGCCAAGACCCTCGCCGTACCGATTTCGCTCGCCGACGTGCACGTCCCGAGGCTCGCCTGCGGTTCGCCACAGGGCGTCACGGCCGGGATCGCGCCGACCAAGCCGGGCGGCAGCACGGTCTTCACCTGCGAGAAGTACTGCTGTCCGTCAGACCGTTCGAGGTTGAACGTGTATGAGGTGTGGCCGCCAGCGTTCGCCGTCTGGTTGACGGTGCTCTGCACCGGAGCGAACGGGATTGTTGCTCCGCAGCCCGTCACCGGCACGCCAAAGGCCGCGGTCTTTGCGGTGCCCGGCGCGGACGTCGGTTCGAAGCTGGTCGAGCCCGTGCTCGTGCCACACAGCAGCGGGTTGGCGATCGGCGTCAGCACGCCGCGTTCGAACTTCAGCGCGATTTCGCTGAACGGCTGTTCGGGCGGGTTGCGGAAGAACGTCGTCACTTGGCCCGTGACGGGGTCTGGGACGACTTCACCGATCAGGCGCACCGAGACGCCGAAACGTTCGGAGTTCGCGACGACGTACATCGTGTACGGCGGCCCGGTGATCGGACCCGATTCGGGTCCGCCGAGGTAGACACTGCCGGTGAGCGAGCCGTTGGGCAGCGTCGGCACGTTCAGGCTGACGGTCCCGATTTTCGACCCGGCGGGGCATTCGACGCCGAACTGCGGGCCGAAGACGGTGCCTTCCTGATGTGCCTGTTTCGGCGTGCACGCTTCAAGGCCGGCGGCGGCCGACGGGTTGAGCGTCATGCCTTCGGGCAGCGTGAACGACGCCGATCTGACCTGCGACTGGTCGATCGCTTTCGGGTTGTGCGGCTCGGTGGCCGTCGCGGTGAAGGGGTTCGGCTGATCGGCCTGTGTGACTTCGGGCGTCAGCGCGAAGCTCGGTTCGAAGGGGACGCTGCCACAGCCGCTGAGGCCGATCGGCGTGGTGAATTCCTTCGGGACCGTGACGCCTTCTTTGTCTGTCATTTTGAGCGTCGTCGTGTTGTGCCCCGGGCAGCTCGTCGCGTTGGTGAGGAAGTCTTCGTTGCCGTTCGTGCCTTCGAAGACGAGCCGCGACCTGATCAGCGGGAGCGCGGGCGAGACGTCGATTTCGAAGTAGTCGTGGTAGTCGCCCTGGTTGGTGCCGTTCGCCTGCCGGCCCCATTCGACGTTCCCCTTGATCAGCGTGTGGGCGAAGTACTGCTGTGACTCGACGAATGCCTGTTCGCCCAGCGAGGGGAAGCCCCCGACGCCGGGTTTCGCGCCTTCGGCTTCGGCTTTTTCGAAGCCCGCTTTGAGCGCGCCCCCGGACAGCGGTATCGGGATTTTCAGTGCGACGCCGAACTCGGATGCGAGCCCGTTTTCCGGTTCGAGGTTGTAGACAGTCCCCGACAGCGGCACGTCTTTGGCGACGGGGCCGGCATAGACGGTCGCGTCGTTGACGCCGAGTTTGCTTTCGGGGCAGTTGGGCGCTGTGTAGAAACCCGAACCGGGGACGGCTTCTTTGTCTCCGAAGTTCGCCAGCGAGCATTGCGTGACCGCGAAGGGGTTCGTGGCGAGGCCCGGCGCGACGTCGGTCCTGAGGTGCGTGACGATCGAGGTCGGGATCTTCTTCGGGTAGGAGCCGGGGGAGGTTTCGGGTTTGCCTTCTTCGAAGGTCGCGAGCTTGAAGTCGGTCACGCCAAACGGCACACGGCCTCCGGCCTGGGTGAAGCCTTCTTTTTCGGCTTCTTCGACCGTGACTTTGGACTTGGGCTCGTTGAAGACCCCTGGGACCACTTCTTCCTGCCCGCACGTTTTCACTTCGCAGTTGGTCGCCACGAACTTTTCGATGATCGGGGCTTCGGCCGCCTGTGCGAAGGCCGCTGTGGCCAGGGAGATCAGCACGCCCGTGAGCAATGCCATGAACCAAACGCGAGCGCGGACCCTCATCAACGACCTCCCTCTAGAGCGACACGTCATCTTCAACCTACCCATGAGACTCGTGAAAGCCCCTGAAGTTGCGGGAACTTCAACGCAGGTATTAGACGAATGCCTTCGATGTCCTGCAACCGCGGGCTGCCAGGCATCACCCCGCCCCGCCGCGTGCCTCACGCGGTGGCCGGCCCGATCTCCTGTCCGTCGCCCGATCTCCTGTCCGCCGCCACAGGGGGCGCGAGCTTGACCGCCGGACCGAAGCTGACTCGCAGCAGTGCGCCGCCCCCGGACGCGTTCTGCGCCTCCACCGAGCCTCCGCACGCCTCGGCCGCCTGTCGCACGATCGCGAGGCCCAGTCCCGAGCCCGCGAGTTTGCGCGCGTCGTCGGCGCGGTAGAAGCGGTCGAAGACAAAGGGCAGGTCGGCCTCCTCGAAGCCCGGCCCATGATCGCGAATCGAGAGCAGTCCATCCTCGAGCGAGATCTCGACGACGCCGCCCGGAGGGCTCCACTTGCGGGCGTTGTCCACGAGGTTCGAGACGGCGCGCCCGAGGCGGTCGGCTTGGCCGCTGACGACGGTCGGCTCGAGCTCGCTCTCGAAGCGCAGATCGCTGCGACGCCGGGCGCTCTGCACAGCCTCCTGCACGAGCTCGTCGAGCCTCACGTCGTCGGGACGGCCTTCTGGCGCGGCGCCGCGCGCCAGCTCGACGACGTCTCCGACGAGCGCGGTCAGCGCGTCGAGCTCCTCGACGATGTCGCGTCGCAGCGCGTCCTGCTCCTCGGTCGGCAGCCGCTCGGCCTCGCCCAGCACCTGGATGTTCGCGCGCAGCGACGCGATCGGCGTGCGCAGCTCGTGGCTCGCGTCGGCGATCAGGTGCCGCTGCGCCTGCACGGAGTGCTCGAGCGCGTCGAGCGTCGCGTTGAAGCTCTCCGCCAGCCGGCCAAGCTCGTCGCGCCCGGTGACGTCGAGCCGTCGCGAGAGGTCGAGGCTTCCCGTCAGCGTCTCGGTGCTCCTCGTGAACCGCGCGATCGGCGCGAGCGCCGTGCGCGCGATCACGGCTCCCAGGAGCGCCGCGAGGAGCACGCCGCCGGCGCCGATCAGCACGAGGATCAGCACGAGGCGGTCGAGCTCCTTTTCAACCTCGGTGAGCGGCCTCGCGATCACCACGGCACCCCCGCCGACGCCCGCCGTCAGCACGCGCAGGTGCGTGCCGTTGACCTCGCGGTCGGTCAGCCGGCTGGCGCTGCCGCTCGCGGCGACCGCGCGGTCGAGCGCCGTCAACGGGATCCTCGGCGGCGCCGCGCCCTGCCCGGCGGGCACGTTGACGGCGCCCGAGGAGGAAACGAACTGGACGTAGCCCGACGCGGCTCCGAACGGTGCCGGCTGGACGTGGCCGGGAAAGCCGCCGGGCGCGTGGGGCTCGCCGCCCGGGATCGGGGCTCCGCCGTCGCGCGAGGCGCCGAACGGCTCGCTCCCTGGACCGGATCGACCGTGGGACGTGCTGCCGTCGCCGCGCGGTGGGCCTGGCGCCGTCGCCGTGAAGGCGCGCGAGCGGGCCCGCAGAGCGCTGTCGATTTCACCGCGCAGGTCCGCTCGCACGGCGAGGTAGAGGCCCACGGCGGTCGCGAGCACGACCAGCGCAACCGAGAGGCCTGCGACCGCCGCGATCCTTGTGCGAAGCGTCATCGCCGGACTCCGCTCACGGCTCGCGCAGCGCGTAGCCGACGCCGCGCACCGTGTGGATCAGCTGGCGCGCGCCGGCGTCCTCGAGCTTGCGGCGCAGGTACCCGACGTACACGCGCAGCGCGTTCGAGGCGGGGCCGAAGTCATAGCCCCACACGCGGTCGTAGATGAAGCTGTGTGAGAGCACGTGCCGCGGGTTGAGCATCAGCAGCTCGAGCAGCTGGTACTCGGTGCGTGTGAGCTCCACGAACTGCTCGCCCACCTGCGCCCCGTGACGCGCGGGGTCGAGCCCGATCTCGGCGAAGGACAGCGCGTCGGGGTCGCCCTCGGGCGCCACCCGCCGCAGCAGCGCGCGCACGCGCGCCTTGAGCTCGCCGACGTCGAACGGCTTGACCATGTAGTCGTCGGCGCCGACGTCGAGACCTGCGATGCGATCGTCGACGGCGTCGCGCGCGGTCACCATCAGGATCGGCACGCGGTTGCCGAGCCTGCGTATCCGCCGGCACACCTCGAGGCCGTCGATGCCGGGGAGGCCGATATCGAGCACCACCGCGTCCGGCACCGCCTGTGCGACCAGCTCGAGTGCCTCCTCCCCCTGTTCGGCGGCCTCGACTTCATAGCCGGCGAGCGCCAGCGCCCGTCGCAGCGCTTCCCGCACGGCGCGATCGTCGTCGACGACAAGGATCCTCACGCGCTCGATCTTCCCGCGCCTGCCAGCGCGGCGGCGCGACCCCGGCAATCGTAAAGCGTGGCCGCCGGGGTGGCGCTCGAGCCGGCCGCGGTCGAGGCCCTCGCGGCGCTCGAACCGGCCGCAGTCCCGTGCGTCGCCGCGCTCGAGCCGGCCAGGGTCGTGCGCGTGCAGGCGCTCGCCACAGCACGCATCGCCGATCTGGCGCCCGCGCGCGTGTCTCCGGGCGCGCCCGGCAACCGCGAGGTCGGTTCCACGAGCACCCAGCGAATCCGCCCAGCGCGAACCTGTGCCGTGAGCCACGCGATGCTGACTTCGCTCTCGCGTCCGGAGAAGCCGCCGATCCCGGCGACGTCGGCGTGCTTTTCGACGATCGCTGCCGCTGCGTTCGACTGGCTCGAGACGGCGATCGTGCCGCCGCCGTGTTCGCGGACATAGCCGAGGACGCCCGAGATCGCATGCGCGTCACCGAATCCTCGCCCGAGCCGCGGGCGGCCGAACCCGAAGCCGAAGGCGCGCCGAATGCCCGCCGGCGGCGCGAACGGCGAAGCGCCGGATGCTTGCGGACCCGCGCCTTCCGGCCGCGTCTGAGCGGCCCCCGGCGGCGCTGGGCCGGGAGCACCGGAGGGGGCGCCGCCGGGGCCCAGGCCGAAGAGGGGCGGCTGCCCGCCGGCACCGCCGATCAGGCCGGGCCGGCTGCGGAGCCGACCCAAGCGGCCACCCACGGGGCCGCCCCCGGGACCGGTCGCGACCGATGCCGGGCCACCCGAGGGAAACGTGCCGCTCGCCGCGTAGCCGAGCGTGTCGAGCGCCCACGCCGCGGGCGCCGCCAGCAGCAGCGCGAGAGCCGTGCCGGCGGCCAGCAGACGAACGCGCGGCGCCGAGGCGAGGGCGTGCACGACGGCGGTCACGGCGCCGGCGGACAGCAACAGCGGCGCCAGCCACGGCAGCTGTCCGGGGTAGCGCGCGCGGATCACGAGCTCGACGGCGACCCCCACCGCCAGCGCGAGCGGGCCGAGCACGCGCGCGTTCAGCCTCCCGCTCGCGAGCTGGGCGAAGCCGGCGCCGGCGAGCGCCGCGAGGAACGGCGCGAGCAGAGAGACGTAGTAGGGATGGAAGATGCCGCCGGCGGCGCTGAACAGGACGGCTGTCGTGAGGAAGGCGCCGCCGACCGCGATCAGCCACCCGCTGCGCGGATCCGAGCGCCGCAGGCGGCTGGCCACCAGCATTCCCAGCGATGTGACGAGCGCGAAGCCGAGCAGCCAGCCGACCTGGCCGCCGAGGGCAGAGCTGAGCAGCCGCAGCGGGCCGGGCGTCCCGCCGGACATGCTGCCGCCCGCACCGGCCGGCACCCCGGCCTGGCCGCCAACCCTGTTGAGGCCGTTGTAGTCGAGCATCAGCGAGAGGATGCTGTTGTCGCTCGTACCGGAGATCCAGGGGCGCTCGCCTGCCGGCGTCAGTTCGACCAGCAGCGGCCAGGCCCCGCCGACGAGCACCAGCGCGATCCCTCCGGCGAGCAGCTGCCCGGACGCGCGCACGCGCCCCCGGGCACGCGGGTCGATCCACAGCCACGCGGCGGCGATGCCCGGCACGACGGTCAGCGCGACGCCCATCTTCGTCTCGAAGCCGAGGCCCACGCACACGCCGGCGAGCACGAGCCAGCGCGTGCGCCCGGAGTCCAGGCCGCGGACGGCGCACCACAGGGCGGCCACGCAGCAGAGCACGAGCAGCGCATCGGGGTTGTTGTGCCGCGACACAGCCACCGCGATCGGCGTGGTCGCGAGGACCAGGCCCGCCGCGAACCCGCCGAGCCGGCCGAAGCGCCGGCGCACGAGGTCGTAGACGAGCCCCACGCTGGCGACGCCCATCAGCGCCTGGGGGACGAGCACGCTGAGCTGGTGGTAGCCGAAGGCGCGCACCGACAGCGCCTGCACCCAGACCGACAGCGGCGGCTTGTCGACGGTCATCACGCCGGCGGGATCCATCGAGGCGTAGAGGAAGTCGTGCCAGCTCGAGCTCATCGAACGGGCGGCCGCGCTGTAGTAGTCGTTGGCCCAGCCGTTGCGGCTGAGCGCCCACAGGTCGAGCGCCCCCGCGAGCAGCAGCAGCGCGATCAGCTCGGGGCGCGGCAGGTGTGCGAGGAGCGCTCGCGCGCGGGCGCTCGAGGCGAGCGGCCTGCCGCGGCTGCGGCTGCGGCTGCGGCGGCGTGTGGCGGGGACAGCAGGCGCAGCCGACTCCGTCTCCCAGGAGAAGGTCATGCGCCAAGCATCGTCAGGGCCTGTATGAGCAGCGTGTGAGGAACCTCAACGTTGCCTAAGTCAGTCGATCAGGCGCCTGCCGAGCTGGCTGATCGCGAGCCGCCACATCAGCAGGGCGAACGCGACGAGCACGGCGAGATGGCCGAGGTCGGCCGTGCCGAGGTTGCCCAGCGACGCGTCGCGGACGAGCTGCACGCAGTGGTAGAGGGGGTTGAACTGGGCAGCGATGCGTGCCCATTCGGGGAAGTTCGTGATCGGGAAGAACGTGCCGGCGATCAGAAAAAGCGGCGTCAGCACGGCGCTCGTCACGTAGTTGAAGTTGTCGATCGTCTTCGCCACCGCCGCGACCGTGACGCCGAATGCGGCGAAGCCAAAGCCGGTCACGAAGCAGATGCCCGGGACGAGCAGCATCCCCGGATTGGGTTCGAGTCCGAAGGCGATGCCGACGAGCAGCGGCGCCACTCCGTAGATGCCCGCTCGCACCGAGATCCACAGCACCTCCGCGGTGATCAGCTCTTCGACGTCGACGGGCGCGGCGAGGATCGCGTCGTAGGTGCGCTGGAACTGCCAGCGGATGAACGTGTTGAACATGCCCGGGAAGGCCGAGGAGAACAGTACGGCCGTGGCGACGACGCCCGTCGCGACGTAGAGCACGTATTTCAGGTGGTCCACCGAGTGGATCAGCGTCCCCAGCCCGAGCCCGAAGGCGAGCAGGTAGATCGTCGGCTGGACGACCGAGGAGAACGTGGTCGCCTTCCAGTAGCGGCTGAAGATCGCCACGTCGCGACTCATCACACCCGCGAGCGCGGCGGGTTCGAGCCTGCCGACGCGCCGCGGAGCGGCCTGCGGCTTCGGAATCGTGCCGGCCTCGGCGCTCACTCGATCTCCTCGCCGGTCAGCGCGACGAACGCGTCCTCGAGGTTCGCGGGCCGGCGCACGCCCTCAGGCGCCAGCCCGTCGAGTGTCTCCGCCCGCATGATCGCCACCGCGGGGCCACTGCGGCGACTCGCCCAGCCGTTGCCGTGCGCGAGCTCGGAGACCTCGGCGAGCCGCGCCGGCGGACCGTAGACCTCGAGCACCTCATGCCCCACGTGCGCACGCACGAGCTCCGCCGGGGGCCCCTGCGCGACGACGCGACCGTGCGACATCACGGCGACCGTGTCGGCGAGGCGCTCGGCCTCCTCGATGTAGTGCGTCGACATCAACACCGTCACCCCGCCCGCACGCAGGTTGTCGATCAGCGACCACAGCTCCTGACGGACCTGCGGGTCGAGGCCCACCGTCGGCTCGTCGAGCAGCACAAGCCGCGGCTGATGGATCAGCCCGCGCGCGACGAGCAACCGCCGGCGCATCCCGCCCGAGAGCTCCTTGACGATCGTTTCGGCCCGGGGCACGAGGTTGGCGAGCTCGAGCGCGCTCCTGACGGCATCGTCGCGCTCCGCGCGCGGCACGCGATAGAGCCGCGCGAACACCGTGAGGATCTGTTCGCAGGTGAGCTCGACGTCAAGGTTGTCGAGCTGCGGCACGACGCCCATCTCCAGGCGCGACTGCTTGGACTCGTGCGGCAGCTCGTAGCCGAGCACCGAGATCTCACCCTCGTCGGCGAGCGTCTGGGCGGTCAGCATCCGCATCGTCGTCGACTTTCCCGCGCCGTTCGGACCGAGCAGGCCGAAGCACACGCCGCTCGGCACCTCGAGGTCGAGCCCGTCGACCGCCACGATCGGGCCGTAGCGCTTGACTACCCCGCGCAGGCTGATCGCCGCCTGCGCATGGCCCTGGTCGTTGCTCGGGTCCATCCCCGACACTCTAGGTGCCGCGCCCTCGACCGGCCGCCGCAGCGGCGCATCCGGCGCGTGCGCCGCCGAGCGCGTGCCGCGGACGGGTTGATGCAAGGGTTTCGCAAGTCCGAACGGGGGGATAGAATCGCCGCCGACTGGTCCAGAGAAGCGAACGAAGCGGGTGAGCGATGAAACGCGTGGGGATCTTCGCAGTCTGCCTGGCCGCCGTCTTCGCTGTCAGCACCGTCGCGACTGCGACCGAAGAACTTCCGGAAATCGGTCGCTGCGTCAGAGTGCAGGGACTCGCCACGCACAGGTATGCGACGGCCTCATGCACGACGAAGAGCGAAGGGGAAGACACCGGCAAATTCGAGTGGGAACCCGGCCCGGGAGCGAAACCCGGATTCACATCCACCGCCGAAGCCAGCGTCCTCGAAACGGTCGGCAAAACGACCCTGCACTGCCGCGCCAGCACTGCGACGGGCGAGTTCACCGGACCGCGGACCGACATCGCGACGATCACCTTCACCGGCTGTGAACTCGGCACCGGCCCCTGTCAGACGCCGGGCGCGAAAGTAGGCGAAGTGATCACCAACCAGCTCGAAGGCGGGATCGGCTACATCAGCGCCGGCGCCACGGCCAAACCGGTGCTCGGCATGCGGCTGGCGCCGGCCTCCGGCAGCGAATTCGCGAGCGTCGAATGCTCCGGCGTGGTCGTGGCGGTCTCCGGCTCGTTGATCGGCACGGTGACCGGCGCCACCGACCGGATGACGCTGTCGACGTGGCTGAAATTCAAAGCGGCCAAGGGCAAGCAGATACCCGAACAGCTGGAAGGGGGCCCGACGAGCATCCTGCACGCGACCGCCGGCAGCGAAGGCGAACAGGCCGGTCTCACGAGCAGCGAGGCCAACACCAACGAAGAACCGATCGAGGTCAAAGCCGTCGGCTAGTCCTACGCGGCGCGCTCGAAGACGGCAGCGAGCCCCTGGCCGCCGCCGATGCACATCGTCTCGAGGCCGTAGCGCGCCTCGCGGCGATCCATCTCGCGCAGGAGCGTCGTCAGGATGCGTGCGCCGGTCGCGCCGACGGGATGTCCGAGCGAGATGCCGGAGCCGTTGACGTTGACGCGCTCGAGACCGTCCGGCAGCCGCCACTCGCGCAGCACGGCGAGCACCTGCGCGGCGAACGCCTCGTTGAGCTCGATCAGGTCGATCTGCTCGAGCGTCAGGCCGCCTCGCTCGAGCGCGAGCGCGGTCGAGGGGATCGGTCCGATTCCCATCGTCGCGGGCGGCACCCCGGCGACTGCCCACGACACGAGCCGGCCCAAGGGCTTGAGCCCGAGCGCCAGCGCGCGCTCGGGATGGGTGACGATGCAGATCGCCGCGCCGTCGTTCTGCCCGCTGCTGTTGCCGGCCGTGACCGTCGCGTCGGGGTCGTCGCCTCGCATGATCGCGCGCAGCCGGCCGAGCGCCTCGAGCGTCGTCTCGGCGCGCGGGTGCTCGTCGACCGCGATCTCGCCGTCGCCGACGTGGACCGGCACGATCTCCTGCGCGAAGGATCCGCTCGTCTGGGCGGCCACGGCGAGCTCGTGCGAGCGCAGCGCCAGCTCGTCTTGCTCGCCGCGCCCGATCCCGTACTCGCGCCTGACGTTCTCGGCGGTCTCGAGCATCCCCCCGGGCACGGGATGGTGGATCCCGCCCGCGGTCACCCGCGCGCGCGCGAGCCTGTCCTCGAGCTTCGTCCCGCCGCTGCGAACGCCCCAGCGCAGCTTCGTCGAGTAGAGCTCGGTCTGGCTCATGCTCTCGACGCCGCCGGCGAGCATGAGCTCGGCGGCGCCCGACTGGACCTGCATGCAGCCGTAGAGCACCGCCTGCAGCGCCGATCCGCAACGGCGGTCGACCTGCAGCCCCGGCACGTCGACGGGCAGCCCGGCGTCGAGCGCCGCGACGCGGCCGATCGCGGGCGCCTCGCCATTCGGGTAGCACTGGCCCATGATCACGTCGTCGATGTGCTCGCCCTGAAGCCCCGTCCGAGCCACGAGCTCGCCGATCACCGTCGAGGCGAGGACGGAGGCGGGCACGTCGCGAAACACCCCTCCGAAGCGGCCGACCGGCGTGCGCAGGGGCTCGCAGATCACCGCCTCGCGCGCCGTCGCCTGACTCACGGCGCGAACCCTACAACAGCTCCAGATCTCCGATCGAGAGCGCCCACGAGGCAGGCCGCGCGGGGTCGGGTGCGGCGTCCGGGCGCAACGTCTGGGTTGTCAGGAGCAGGCGCCTGCGGCAGTGGAGGAAGCCGTGAGGGGCCGCCTGGGCGCGCGAGGCGAAGCTGCAGCGGATCAAGTCGACCGGCGCGGCGTTGCGGACGCCTTGCAGGAGGCGGCGTACGATCCGCCGGTCTCGGCGCTCGACGAGCACCTCGCAGACATGCGAGACCCAGAAGGCGCCGTGACGCCTGACGCGGAAGACGGCGACGCCCTCCGCCGCGCCCTCGCCCGGGACGCGGATCGCGCGGTAGTCGTCGAATTGCCCGTAGCGCCAGCGCAGGTAGTCGCGCGTGCGCTCGGTCTTCATTCGCCCGCCCACGCTGCGGGCGTGGTCGAGCAGCGACGTGAGCGGAGCGTCCTCGAGCGCAGCGCTCGCGGGGCGCGCCTCGACCGTCAGCTCTCGCGGCCTCGCGCCCCGGCCCTCCGCCGCCCGCAGAAGCGTCGCCCGCGGGGCGGGCAGCCGCACGAACTGCGCGACCACTCGCACCGGTCGCCTCCCCAGGCGGCGGCCGCCCGCGCGGCTGTCGACGTTCGGATTGCTCCACACGAAGCCGGCGTCGCTCGGGAACTTCGAGGCGGTGCGCAGCGCGAGTGACACACCCTGCATCCGGTGCGCGGGGTGAACAGCGAGATCGACGCCCCGCAACGCCTTGACGGTCCCCTCGCCGACTCTCAAGCACCACTGCATGTAGGCGACGAAGCCGACAACCGAGCCGTCGACTTCGGCCACGACCAACTGCGATGGCCCGAACGGCCCGTCGAGGTGCTTCCAGCGAAAGAACTCTGCTGCCGTCACCCCGCCGAGGTCGCGTGGCCACCGGCCGAACACGGCGTGCAGCAGGTCGAGCACGCGGCCCTCGTCGGCCGGGCGGAAGGGCCGTGCCGTGATCGAGCTCTCTGGAACCGTTCGCCCGGTCGGCATGGCCGGGAGACGATAGCCTCTGCTGGGCGCAGCAGCCGAGTGGTTGGGATCGTGCGCCCCGCCGGGATGGGACTCGGGATCACCAGCGGCGCTGAGCGGGTCAGCCGTCTGGGAGACGGACACCAAGGAGGGTTGATGAAGGCAGTACGGCAGGCAAGCGGGCGCGTCGCATCGGTGTTGGCGGGCGTGTCGCTCGCAGTGGTGCTCGCTACGTCCGGCGCGGGGGGACGCGCCGAGGGCGCGGGCCCACCATCGGGCGCGGCGAGTGGGAGCTGCCGCAGCGTGGCCGTCAGGGTCGCCGCCACGCACTGGGTCTGGCGGCGGAAGACTCGAAGGGTGCACGGCCGGCGGGTGCTCGTGCGCCGGCACGGCAGGATCGTCTACGTCCACGTGCGCGCGCGCTACAAGCGGCTGCGGCACCGTCGCGCCTGCGCCACGCCTGCGCCGGCGCCGTTCGGAGCATCGGCGCCGCTTGCGATCGCCGCTCCCGGGACGCCGGCCACGGCGCCCGCGATCGAACCCTCCGGTCCGCCCGTCAACGGCGCGCCGCCAAGCATCGCCGGGGTGCCGGCATCCGGCGCAACGCTCAGCGCGTCGTCGGGCTCGTGGAGCGGAAGCCCGAGGAGCTACGCCTTTGAGTGGGAGCGCTGCGACGCGGGCGGGGGGAGCTGCCAGCAGATCGCGGGCGCGTCCTCATCGACGTATGCACTCGGCGCACCCGACGTCGGGTCCACCGTACGCGTGAGCGTCGTCGCGAGCAATGCTGCCGGGGTCTCGACGCCCGCCGTGTCGCGGCCGACCGCAGTGGTGATCGACGGCGCGACCGTGCAGCACCTCGAGTACGCGTTCGTCGACGGCACCGCCTTCGTCTACGACGCCGACCACGGATACCGGCTCGTCAAGACGATCGACCTGCCGCAGACCGCTGCGGGGGTCAGGGGCGTCAGCGTCGCACCGAGCTCGCACATGCTGTTCATCTCCTACGGCGGCGACGGCGTCGGCTTTAACGGCTCGGTGCTGGCGTACGACCTCGTGGCCGAACGCGTCGCCTGGACGGTGCACCTGAACACTGGCGTCGACTCGGGGGAGGTCAGCCCCGACGGAACCCGGCTCTACATGCCGACAGGCGAGAACACGCCGAGCGGCGTGTGGAACGTGCTCGACACGGCGAGCGGCGCGCTGCTCGGCACGATCCAGGGCGGTGCGGGCGCTCACAACACAATCGTCTCGCGCGACGGCCGCTACGTGTACCTGGGCGGCCGCGACTACGACTACCTGGACGTGTACGACACGGGGACCGGAGCCGTGCGGGAAATCGGTCCGCTGATCAACACCGTGCGACCGTTCACGGTTAACGGCTCGAACACGTTCGCGTTCACGACCGCGACGAGCTTCGACGGCTTTCAGGTATCGAGCGTCGTCACGGGCACAGTGCTCTTCAGCGTGTCCCTCGGGCCCGTCTCCGCCGGCTTTCGCTTCACGGCCCCGAGCCACGGCATCTCGCTCTCGCCGGACGAGCGGCAGCTGTTCGTGATCGACAGCGTTCACAAAGAAGTCCAGGCCTACGACGTCTCGAGGGTCTCCGAAGGCATCGCGCCCGTGCGCCTCGGCAGCGTCGCCGTCCGCGGGCTGATCGGGAACGAGAGTCCCTGCGCCTACGACTGCGGGCGCGACGGCTGGCTGCAACGCTCGGTCGACGGTCGCTTCGTCTACGTCGGCGATTCCGGCGAGGTGATCGAAACCGCCACCAGGAAGGTCCTCGCGACGCTCCCCGCGCTGCTCGACACGAGGAAGTCGCTCGAGATCGACTGGTCGCAGGGGGTCCCGATCGCGAGCAGCGAGCGCACGGGCGTCGGCGAATTCGGTTGAGGCGAACCGTCGCGGCGCCGGGCGCCTCGGTCTTTCGACGAGTAGCGGCGCACACGTCCCTCCCATCTGCGACGATGACCGTAGTGCGCACCGGATCGATCCAGCGGAGATGAGCGTCTCCGAGCGCGCGCCGCGCCACACCGACCGGCCGTTCTGGCGAGAGGATCTCGCTCCGTATGCACAGCCCGACCTGCGACGGAGCATCCTCGACCTGCTGACCTCGGTCGTGCCGTACCTGGCGCTCTCCTACGTCATGTACCTCACGCTGGGCGTCTCCTACCTGCTGGTGCTCGCGCTCGCGATCCCCACCTCGGGGTTCCTCGTGAGGACCTTCATCCTCTTCCACGACTGCACCCACGGCTCATTCCTACCCTCGAAACGCGCGAACGCCTGGCTCGGCGTGGTCCTCGGCCTGATGGTCTACTCGCCGTTCCTTCGCTGGCGCCACGACCATGCGATTCACCACGCCACGTCCGGCGACCTCGACCGGCGCGGCGGCGGCGACATCCGCACGCTGACGGTGGCCGAATACAACGCGCTTCCGCCGCGCTCGCAGCTCGCCTACCGGATCTTCCGCCACCCGCTCGTGATGTTCGGCATCGGCCCGATCGTCGCGCTTCTGATCGGACCGCGCATCGTCGCGCGCGGCGCGCGCCCGCGGATGCGCCGCAGCGTGATCGGGACGAACATCGCGCTCGCGCTGCTCGTCGCCGGGCTGTGCTGGCTGATGGGCCCGCTCAACTTCCTGCTCGTGCAAGCTCCGACGATCATGCTCGCCGGCTCCGCCGGCATCTGGCTGTTCTACGTCCAGCACCAGTTCGAGGACGCCTACTGGGAGGCCACCGAGGGCTGGAGCTACGCCGATGCCGCGCTCCGCGGGAGCTCCTACCTGAAGCTCCCCAAGATCCTCCAGTTCTTCTCGGGCAACATCGGGCTGCACCACGTCCACCACCTGAACGCCCGCATCCCGAACTACAACCTCCAGCGCGCCCACGACGAGAACGCCATCTTCCACGACGTGCCGACGCTCACGCTGCGCGACGGGCTGCGCGCTGTGCGCCTGAAGCTGTGGGACGAGGATCGTGCCGGGATGGTCAGCTTCGCCGACGCGCGGCGGCCGAGCACAGGCGGGAAGCGCGCGCCGGCCTGACAGCGGCCCGACCGGGCGGGGCGCGACGCGCGCACCCGCCACCGATCGCAGCGCGACCGCCGGGCGTGCGTGGCACCGGAGGCGGCGCGACCGCCGGGCGTCGTACGGTTTGCGCGCGGTGATGGCCCGGGAGAACGTCGAGATCGTCCGCGATCAGTACGCAGCGACGAACGAGCGCGACTTCGCGCGCGCGATGTCGCACTACGCCGAGGACGTCGAGATGGTCGTTCATCACGGGCTGCGCGGTGGCGTGTTCAAGGGCCGGCGGGCTGTTGGAGACTGGTTCGGCGACTGGTTCGCGACCTTCGACCGCGATGCGCACTTCGACGTCGAGGAGACCACCGCTCTGGACGACGACTCCGTTCTCCTCGTCGCCAACCACCATGCGACCGGTCGAAAAAGCGGCGTCGAGGTCAGCGAACAGGTCGTGTGGCTCTATCGCCTCAGTGGCGGGAAGATCACCAGCGTCGAAGGCTACGAGACGCGCGGGGAGGCGCTCGAAGCGCTTCGTTGACCGGGCCACAGATGCGACCGGCAGCCCGGAAGGCTGATCTTGGTGCAAAGGTGAAGGGAGCCCAAGACGACCGAGAAGGAGACAGGATGGCCAGCGAGTCCCTCAGGAGCCCGTACCTCGGCGCGGCGATCCTCGCCGGTGCGGCCACCGGCCTGCGCTCCACGGTGGGCGTCGCCGCACTGATCGATGACAGATCCTCCGGACTGCCGACGTGGCTGGCGCGAGGACCCGCCGTCGTCCTCGCCCGGCTCGCGGTGACAGGTGAGCTCGTCGTCGACAAGCTGCCATCGACGGCGTCCCGCCTCGAGCCTGCCGGGCTCGCCGCCCGCGCCGCGTTCGCGGCGTTCGCGGGAGCCGTGATCGCCCGCAGCGCAGATCAACCGGTGGTGCCCGCCGCCATCGTCGCATCGGCCACGGCGCTCGCCAGCGCGAGAATCGGCCACGACGTCAGGGTGGCTGCCTCGCAGCGCCTACAGCCGTGCGGTGTCGCGGCGGCCGAAGACGGGCTCGCGCTCGCCCTCGCCGGCGCCGCGGCCGAGCGCCGGCCATGACCCCGCTCGCGGCGATTCTCCGAGGGCTCGGCGCCGGCGCGCCCGGCACGCTCGCGATGGACGCGCTTCGCTTCGCCCGCTACGTGCACGCCGGAGGCGAGAGCGACTTCCGATCGCGGGAGTCCTCGGCCGCCCTCTCGAGCTGGGAGGGGGCGCCCGCACCGGCGCAGGTCGGCAGGCGGCTCGTCGAGGGCCTCTTCCAACATCAGCTCCCGCCCGAGCGCGCCCGGCTGGTGAACAACGTCATGCACTGGAGTTACGGGATGCTCAACGGCAGCATGTACGGGATCGTGGCCGCGTCGATGCGCAGGCCACGGATTCGTCACGGGCTGGCATTCGGCGCGTGCGTCTGGGCGAGCGGCTACGCGGTGCTCGGCACCGCCGGCTTGTACAAACCGATCTGGGAGTACGACGCCGGCACGCTCGCTGAAGACCTGTGTGCGCACTTCACCTACGGCGTCGTGACCGCCGCTGCCTTTCAGCTCGTGTCGGCACCCGATCTCGGCAGGTCTCGCGGAGACTGCTGAGCGGGCACTACTCCTGCGTCGGCGCGGCTGCTGAGGATCGCGTGAGGCTGACCCCGAGCCGCCGCAGCGCGCTGCGCGCCGCCAGGTGTCCGCACATGCCATGGACGCCGCCCCCCGGGGGCGTCGACGCAGAGCACAGGTAGACGCCGGGGATCGGCGTCGAGTAGGGGTCGAGGCTGACAGTGGGCCGCGCGAGGAGCTGTCGCAGGTTCGCCGCTCCGCCGTTGATGTCACCTCCGACGATGTTCGCGTTCCTGTGTTCGAAGTCCGCGCTGTTGGTGACCGTTCGCGCGAGGATCCGGTCGCGGAAGCCGCTCGCGAAGCGCTCGATCTGGCTCTCGATCCGCTCGGTCATGTCGAACGTCGAGCCGTTTGGCACGTGGCAGTACGCCCACAGCGTTTGCCGGCCGTCGGGGGCACGCGTGGGGTCGAACAGGCTCTGCTGCGCGACGAGCACGAACGGCCGGTCCGCGTGCTGCCCTTCCCACGGCGCGCGCTCGGAGGCGGCGATCTCCTCGAGCTTTCCCCCGACATGGACGGTGGCCGCACGCGAGCACGCGGGAGCGTCCCACGGGACCGGCCCGTCAAGCGCGTAGTCGAGCTTGAACACCCCGGGCCCATAGCGATAGCGCTCGAGCGCCCTGCCGTATCGCGCCGGGACGCGGGCACCCGCGAGCCGCGCCAGCTGCCGCGGCCCGATGTCGCAGAGCACGATCCTCGACCGGGGAAGCTCGCTCAGCGCGTTGACCGGCGAGCCGGTCTCGATCTCACCGCCGAGGCTGCGCAGGTAGGAGGCGAGCGCCGCGGCGATCTGCTGCGAGCCGCCTCGAGCGACGGGCCAGCCGCGCGCGTGAGCCAGCGCGAGGAACACGATCCCGAACGATCCCGTCCCGAGGCGCTCGAGCGGCAGCACCGAGTGCGCCGCCGCGCCGGCGAACAGCGCCCGAGCCTCCTCACCGCGGAACACGCTCGAGGCCAGCCTGCTGCTCGGCACCAGACCGCGCAGCCCGAAGCGCGCGAGGGCGAGCGGGTGCCGGGGCAGGCGCAGGATCGGCCCGAGCAGGGCTGGCTCGAGCTGCGGCCAGTCCTCGACGGTACGCCCGATCAGGCGTGCATAGGGCCGGCCATCCGGGCCGAGCGTCTCGACGGCCGCCTCGAGCGATCGCTCGAGCACGAGCGCCCGGCCGCCGTTGAGCGGATGCGCGACCGGAGCCGGGGGCTGGATGAGCTCGAGGCCGTGCTCGGCGAGCGGGAGCTCTCGGAAGAACGGTGACGCGAGCGCCATCGGATGCACGGCGGAGCACACGTCGTGGATCAGGCCCGGCAGCGTCAGCTGCTCCGAGCGCGTTCCCCCCCCGACCGTGTCCGCGGCCTCGCGCACGAGCACCGAGAGGCCGGCTCGCGCCACGGTGATGGCGGCGGCCAGGCCATTGGGGCCGGAGCCCACCACCACGGCGTCGTAGTCGCTCAATGCGCGTCCGCCGGCGCTGCTCTCATGCGGCAACCCGCTCGCGCGAGCTCAGGTGGCTCCGAACGAGCACCACCGCCGCATACGCATCCGCCGCGAGCGCCACGAGCGCGGCCCACCGGCGCGCGGGCTCCTGGATGGCGGCGAGCCCGTAGAGGATCAGCAGCAACGTCGGGTTGTAGAGCATCAGCCGCGCAAGCGCTTCGCGGCCGGTGAGTCGGATCGGGCCGTCTACGTACTCGACGCCGGCGCCGCTCCCGCGCTCCCAGGCGAACGCTCCTCCGAGGTCGATCCGGTGCAGCAGGCGGGCGATGCGGACCCTCATCCCCTCCCCGCCGTACCTCGCGAGCGGGGGCGCGGCGGGCCACGGGATCAGCGCGATGCATGCGGCGGTGAGGGAGAACCAGAACATCGTGAACGTGGTCCCCGTCACCAGGAACAGCGAGCTGTGGTAGGCGATCACGAGCAGGATGCCAACCGGTACCAGCCTGCGGACGGCGAAGGTGACCGAGAGGAACAGCTCGGTGACGATCACCGCCCAGCTCGCGATCGTCGAGAGGACCATCGAAGGCAGCAGGTTCGCCAGATGCCGGTAGGCCGGGCCGTACGCGTGGATGCCGACCCATGATTCGAAGAAGTCGCCGTTGCGCCAGTGGATGTCGAGCAGCTTGTTCGTGCCGGCCCAGAAATAAAGGACGACGAACTGCGCGCGGATCAGGGCCGTCACGGTCCTGCGATCGGAAAGGCCGATCATCAGCAGCAGCAGCGCGGTGAACGTCAGGTTGTTCGTGCGATACGCCTGCGACCAGAGCTGGGCAAGAAGCAAGGTGCCGCCGAGCACCAGACACGAGGGCCTCACAAAGCGGTTGACGAGGAGGGATGCCGCGGCGATCAGCCAGACGACCTGCGCGACGTCCTGCGTGGTCCGGGGGGACGCGAGTTCGCCGAGCAAGCCTACGAACGGCAGGAACGGCGAGGTCAGTCGCCAGCCGCCGGTTATGAGGAAGACGACCGTGACGATCTTCGCGGCGAGCAGTGCGTTTGGGGGCAGGGCCGTGCCTCGCACCCGGAACGGGTTCAGCGACGCGGCCGGAGGTCGCGTCTCGGCTACGACCTGGGCCACTGCCACGTCTGCTCCTTGCCGCCGTCGAACTGATAGGTCAGGCTCACGTGCGCCCGGTCCTTCTTTCCTTCCGTTTCCTCGTATCGGCGTATCCGGTCCTCGAGTTCCTGCGGAGCGTCTTCGAAGACGTAGTGCTCGCTCCTCGCGAGCCCGACCCTGGCCTGTGCTTCTTCACCGAGACGGCTCGAGAGATCGAGCCGGTAGCGGTGTTCCATTTCGGCGACGGTCAGGGAACGCCCTCCCGCGTCGACGTGCAGGTCGTAGGTCACGAGGTAGTCGTTCGGCGCCCAGGCGAAGTAGCGCGTTTTGCCCGTGTGCTGCCAGATGTTGATGCCGACCTGCGCGAGCAGGAGCACGCCGGCGATCCCGATCGGAATCCAGAGTCGGCTAGCGCGCATTGTCATCCCCGGTCAGGTTCGACGTCATACCGATGGCCCCTATCCAGCCCTCGTACAGTTTCCCCCAGACGTGGACTGTTGCACGGATCCTTGCGCGCGAATCGTCAAAGGAACGAGGCGGGGCCGCCCGCGCCGAGTCCGCGCCTACCGCACGTAGCCCAGCCCCGAGCGCGTCGTGGTCGCGATCGGCACTCCGCCGCGCCAGTCGATCTCGAGCATCTTGCGCGTCTGGCGCAGCATGGGAATGTAGGCGACGGGCCTGAGGGTGGCCGTGCTCAGGACATCGCCCGAATCGCCGACGTAGACGAAGCGGCCGTCACGGCTGTGCTGCAGCCAACCGTCGCGGGCGCAGTCGTAGCCGCATGGTTCCTCCGAGCCGCTCAGCGGGTGCGGCAGGGCGATGTTCGCGAGAAGGCTCGGAGCCCCGGCCGGCAGGTGCGAGACGTCGAACACATGGACGTATCCGTTCGGCGCGTCGATGACCCAGACCTGGCGCTCGTTGGGTGAGAGGGAGATGCCGTGGCTCGGCGCGCTGGCGGGGAAGGTCGAGGGGTTGTAGCTGAAGCCGGGGAAATTCTCCGTGAAGAGCACCTGGCCCGTGTTGAGGTTGCCGACCTGGAAGCCGAGGAAGCCGGTCGCGGTGGTGAAGGCCAGCGTTTCGCGGCCGTTGATCGTGAACGGCCGCACGCCGCTGCGGAGCGGGCCGATGTTGCGGACGACCCGGTTTGTGATCGTGTCAGCGACCTCGAGGTAGTTGTGGTTGCGCCCGCCGAGATACACGTAGCGGCCGCTCAACCCCACGATCGTGTTGTGGGGGCCGGTGCCGCCCTGGATCGACGAGACGACGCGCCCGCTGCGCGCGTCGATCACGAGCCATTCAGACCCGGAGCTGAGCTCGCCCGTCGGCATGTAGATGCGGCGGCCGTCGGGGCTGATCGCCATGCTGTCGATGCCCGTCGAGTACGAGTGCTGCCAGATGACGCGGTGGCCGATCAGATCGTAGGCGAGCATAGATCCGTTGCCCTGGTTGCCCCCGTCGCCTCCGTAGCTGATGTAGAGCGTGTGCGTGCGAGCGCTGGCGGCCACCCCTCGGATCCCTTTGGCCATCGGAAGCCTCACATGCGAGACCAGGCGCTGTCCCGCGTCGATGTCGTACACGTACATGCCTTCGTCCGGGAACACGTACTCGTAGTGGTGTGGGGTGCGGGATGCCGCTTTGCGCTTCTTGCTCGCCGCCGCGCCCACCTGCACCTGTTCGACCGGGCCAGCGGCCGCGGTCGTCTGGGCGCGCGAACCGGAGGAGCATCCGAGCGCGAGCCACAGCGCGACGACGGCGACGAGCAGTCCGGCCCCCATCAGGGGGTGGCGGCGGGCGCTCCTCATGAACGCACGCGAGCGGTTGCGGACGCGCCGCAAGCGGCGGCCTTCGAGAAGTGGCTGCGGCTCGCACGCGCCGGCTTGGCGGCCCTCGAGATCACGCGCGGAAGCGTAGCGGCTCGGACGAGCCAGGACTCGACCTGCAGGTGCAAAGGGGCGCAACAAAAGGTGCTGGAATGACGCACCAACTGGTGCTATGTTGATGCACCTATGAGCAGTCCGTTCATCTATGAGGAGCCCCTTTCGCCGCCGGACGAGCTGGCCGACCGCGTCGCCGAGCTCGCTCTGCTGCGAGAGCGAGCGGGCGAGACGCGCAACAGCCGCTTGGAGGGTCCGCGACGCTACGGAAAGACGTCGCTCGTCAAGGCGGCGCTGGACGCCGCGGACAAGGACGGGTTTGTGGCCATCTACGTGAACTTCCTCGGAGTGCTCAGCACTGCCGACGTCGCCGACCGGATCGAGCGCGCCTACCGAGAGCAACTGGACGGGCCGCTCAAGCAATGGTTCGCCGGGATCGTCTCAACGCTACGCCCGCGCCTGAAGGCGACACCGGCAGGAGTCGGCGTCGAGATCAGCCCTGCGACGCAGACGCCGGCGCTGCTCGACCGGTTGAGCCTTCCACGACGCCTGCAGGAGCGCCACGGCCGCCAGTGCTCGATCGCGTTCGATGAGTTTCAAGACGTGGTGCGCGTCGGCGACGCGCTTGCAGGAACGATGCGATCCGAGCTCGAGCAGCACGGAAGCGCCGCCGGCTACATCTTCTCCGGCTCGCACCCGGGACTCATGCGAGACCTCTTCTCGGACCGTCGTCATGCCTTCTTCGCCCAGGCGAAACCGATCCCCCTGCCACGCCTTGGATCGGAGGATCTCGCCGGCTACATAGGAGCGCGGTTCCGCGACGGCGGCCGAGACGCTGGCGAAGCGCTCGAGCTGCTCCTGAGGACCGCCGACGGCCATCCGCAACGAGCCATGCTGCTGGCTCATCACCTTTACGAGCACACCAAGCGCGCCACCCCAGCCTCGACCGACCAGTGGGTCGAGGCCTACGCGGCCGCGACACTCGACGCGACTCCCGAGGTCCAGGCGGCGTGGGACTCATGGAACAACAGCCAGCGCCGCATCATGGCCGTGATCGCGACACGCACCACCCCGCTGCAGGGGCGCGTCGCCCAAGAGCAGTTCGGCGTCAGCAAGACGGGCGGGAACCGGTCAACGATCTCTGGCCTCGAGCGCGAGGGGCAACTCGTCTCGGACGAGACGACGAGAACCGGGTGGCGCGTTGTCGACCCGCTGCTCGAGCAGTGGCTGGCGAATGGCCGCGCCTGGCCCGAGCCACACTAGGCACGTCAGCCAACATGGTGCGAGCCGCGCCTACAGCGCGCGTGCGAACGCACGGCCGCCGGCGCCGCGGGCGGCACCTACTTCCGCGTGCGCGAGGACTGCGTCGAGAAGTCCGGCAAGGTCAGCCTGCGCTACGGCTCACGGCTCCACAAAATCGGACGGGGGAAGACAGACGGGCTCCTCTTCCCCGCCGCTCTCGACGGAGTGACGGCTGTCGCAGCACTCGTGGAGAATGCCTGGATGACTGATTATGCGCTCGGACGGGAGGGAGCCGAGGAGGCCGAGCTGACACGACTGGGGCTGTTGGCGGAACTGCACGATCCACTAACCGAGCGTCAGCTCGATGCAATCGGAGTGGAGCCCGGCTGGCGTTGCCTCGACGCGGGCGCAGGCGCGGGAGCGGTCACGCGACTCCTCGCCGCCCGTGTCGGCTCCACTGGATCCGTGCTCGCCATCGACTTGGACACCCGACTACTCGATGGGGTCGCGAGCGAGACGGTCGAGGTCCGACGCCAGGACGTGCTCGCCGATCCGCTGCCACAGGCCACGTTCGACCTCGCGCATGCGCGCGCCCTGCTGATGCACTTACCAGCGCGACTGGTGGCCTTGCAACGACTACATGCGGCCGTGCGTCCGGGTGGTTGGTTGGCGATCTGCGAGCCTGACTTCACGTCGATCGATCTCGCGCCATCGAGCCCCGGCTGGCGGCGAACATTCTCGGCGTTCTGTGACGCAACGGTCGCCACCGGATGGGATCCCCGATACGGAGCGCGACTCCAAGCCGACCTCGAAGCCGTCGAACTGACTGACATCAAAACAGAAAGGTGTGGGGGTGATCGCGTCCAGGGGGGCTCGCCGTGGACAGGCCTGTTCGCAGCGACGCTCGAGCGCTTGCGCGACCGCCTTCGGACGCTCGGAGCCGACGATCAGGATCTCGACGAAACACAGCGCCTGCTGCGGGAGCCATCGATGCACTTCACCCACGCCACAACCTGGCTCAGTTCGGGGCGCCGCGAGCAGCCCTGATCCAACTCGCTGCGCGCGTGTCCGTGACAAAGCATTCCGGGCTTTGTTCCGAACGACTCGCGCCCTCGCGGCTCAACGGGGGGAGCGATTCGAACCCTCGTCGGAGGAAACCCCCGAAACGGTTTTCGAGCCTGCCGGACGCCGGACCGATCCCACGTGTTTGCTGCGTTTTTCAGGCCTCGGTCAGTCCGTGGGGTAGGAAATGGGTTAGCACCGCGCGGTCTTGGGCCCATGCCGATGCTTGCCGACCATTAGGACACCTGTTGAGTCGTCGCGAACGCGCCGCCCGACAGGTCTACGGTTGGCTTCGCTCCTTAGGCCGGTCTGGAGGCATAGCTGCCGAGTGCGCGCCGAACGCATCACCCCGTCAGGCTCACGCGGGGGCCCAGCCGCGGGACGAGCCCGCCGGGCGAAGAGGCTGAATCCGCGCTTTACCAGACGCGGGCATCCCGGCCTGCGACCGACAATCGTCTTTGCAATCGCGGCCACGCTCACGGTGGCCTACGTGGCGTTTGCCGTTTGGGCCTCAGGAGCATGGCGCGGCGAGCTCGAGGATGTGCTGGGCCCGGTCATGGCGTGGGTGATACCGCTGCTCCTCGCGTACATCCCCTCCGTGGCGATCGGCTTTCTGATGTTCACCCTCCTCATCACCCGTTATCGCGAGCCTGAGCTCGCGCCGCCGAGCGGGGTCGGGCCGTCGAGCTGCTGGCCCCCGGTGACGATCATGATCGCGGCCCTCAACGAGGAGACCGCAATCGTCCCGGCGCTACACCGGATAGCCGAGCTCCGCTACGAAGGATCGATCGAGGTGGTTCTCGCCGACAACGGATCGACCGATCGCACGGCGGAGCTAGCAGCCGACGCTGCGCACCGGTTGGGGCTCGACTACCGCCGAGTCGTCGAGGTCCGGCCGGGAAAGCACCAGGCGCTCAATGCGGCGCTCACGGGGGTGACGACGCCTCTGGTAGTGAGCGTTGACGCCGACACGCTGCTCCAGCGAGCAGCGCTTACGCGTCTCATCTCGCGCATCGCTGATACCCCGCAGGGCCAGCACGTCAGCGCTTGCGCCGGGGCGCTCGTGCCCGCGAACGCCCGGACGAACCTGCTGACCAGAATGCAACAGTGGGACTACCGTCTTGGCATCAACGGCGTCAAGCGCGAGCAGGCGACCTACAACACCGCGCTCGTTGCACAGGGCGCCTTCTCCGCGTACTGGACCGCGGATCTCCGTGCGGCGGGCGGTTGGCCGGACGCCATCGGCGAGGACATCGTGCTCACCTGGGAGTTGCTCGCCTCGTGCGGCGTGGTTCAGTATGAGCCAGTCGCGGTTGCCTTCACTGCTGTGCCCGAGCGGCTGCGCCATCTGTTTCACCAGCGGTCGCGCTGGGCCCGGGGAATGCTCGAGGGGCTACGCAAGCACCCGCCCTACACCCAGCCGCGGTACCTCGCCAAGTTCGTCGCCGGCGTTGACTACCTCGTTCCTTTGATCGACTTCGGACTGGTCTTCTTCTGGCTGCCGGGGGTGATCCTGTTCATATTTGGCTATCCGCTGATCTTCGGATGGTGGTCGATGCTGTTGTTGCCGATCACCCTGTTGGTCTTCGGAGTGCTCCGGAGATGGCAGGAGCGGCACGTCTTCCGCGAACTGGGTATCTCACTCGAGCCGGACAAGCGTGGCTTTCTCTGCTACTTGTTCCTGTTCAAGCTGGTCAGCTCCTCGGCCTCGCTGCATGGCTACTGTCGCTACGTGCTCGGGTCGCGCCGCCGTTGGGCTTAACACCCTTGCGGCAGAAGAACGACGCACCATTATGGGCGAGATTGATGCTCTCGAGGAGCGGGGCGACACGGACAGCCCCACGGCTTTGAGGGCTTCGTGGTGAGAGCCGAAGATCTGGATCTGCACGACTCCGCCGCGCGGCTCAGCGTGCCTCGGCATCCGATTGACATCCGGGCTCCCGTGGCCCGTGAGAGGCCTACTTGTCCTCGAGGCGTGGCGCCGTGATCTCTTCGTGCAAGAGCTTGATCGCAGCGGCCACCGGTATCGCGACCAGTGCTCCGACGATCCCGAGGACGGCCCCGCCGAGAACCGTGGCCAGAACCGTCACGAGACCGGGGACCGCGACGGTGCGCGCCATGATCCGAGGGGTCAGCAGGTAGTCCTCCAGGAAGCGGTAGAGGATGTAGAAGATCGCCGTGGCGATCGCGACCGGCAGCGAAACCGTAAGAGCCACGAGTGAGACGACGACCCCGCCGATCGTCGAGCCCACTATCGGCACGAGGTCGAGGATCGCGACGAGCAGCCCGAGCAACAGCGCGTAGGGGATGCCGAGGATCAGCGCCCACAAGGTCGTGCCGAGCCCGGCGATCAAAGACGTGAAGAGGTTCCCGAGCACGTAGCCCCCGACGCGATCGAGTATCTCGTCCGTCAGCAGGACCATGCGTGCGCGCCGGCTCTTGGGCGCGAGCAGGTAGACGCCGCGCTTGACACGCGGAAGGTCCGCCAGCAGGTAGATGGTCACGGTCACCACCAGCACCAGCGAGGTCACAAAGCCCAGCAGCACCTTGCCGAAGCCGATTGCGCTGTTGAAGGATGTGCTCCCGTTCAGCAGCTTCTGCAGCCCGCCCACGAAGTGGTATTTCGCGTTCAGTTTTCCCAGCGTCGAGCTGCTGTTGTTCACGGTGCGCAGGTAATGGGGGATTTCTTCCGCGAGCCTGCTGGCCTGGGTCGTCACGACGGGTATCGCGAGGGCAAAGAACCCGATGAGCAAGGCAAGTACTCCGGCGATCACGGCGACGACAGCGACCCAGCGGGGGACCCCGCGGCGGTACAGCCAGACCACGGCGGGGTCGAGCCCCACAGCGAGGAAGAACGCCAGTCCGAGCAGCATCAGTACCTGTCCCGCCACGACAACCGCCCACGCGATCGCGAGCGCACACGCCACGCCGAGAGCCCCGGTGAACCCGATGAGGAACGGCGCGCGCCGGTCGAACGGACGCCCTACGGTGCCGAATTCGGCATCCGAGCTGACACCCGCATGCGCCGCCGCCTCCGCGCGGATCTCATCCAGTACATCTTGTGTCGGCTCCTCCTCTTCGAGGCCCGCCGCCATCCGTGCGGCCGCATCCTGCTTCGTCGCCATCCCGTCCGTGTTACCCGGATCGAGGACGGTGGGAACCGAGACCCGACGAATCAGCCGAGCCGCGGCAGCCACGCTGGTGGCTAGCGGCTCCGCGCTCGGCTTCCCGAAGGACGTGCGGACCGTCCGCCGACAACCTGGTAGGCGATGTTGACATCGCCGCTCGTGGCGTTCGTGCGCCGCATACCCCGGCAAAGCGGAGGCCCGCTCTCGGCGGGCCTCCGTGCTTCGCTTGGCGTACTCCGATTTATTCGGCCGGAATGTAGACCGTCAGCTGCGTCTTTCCCGCGCAGTTGACCGCGCCAATCGTCAGCGTAGCCTTGCCCGACGCGCCGTTCGGGTCCACACAGACAACCGTCGTCTTTGTGCTAACGGGCGGCCCCTGCGGCCCTTGCTTGCCTTCCTGACCGGGAGCGCCAACCTTGCCTTCGTGGCCTTCCTTGCCTTCCTGGCCGGGAGCGCCAACCTTGCCTTCGTGGCCTTCCTTGCCTTCCTGGCCGGGAGCGCCAGCGTTGCCTTCGTGGCCTTCCTTGCCTTCCTGGCCGGGAGCGCCGTCTTTGCCCGTTTCGCCGTTCTGCCCGGGGGCGCCGTCTCTACCGTTGGCCCCAGGCGCTCCGGTTAGGCCCGTTGCACCCGTTGCCCCGAGAAGACCTTGGAGTCCCTGCGGGCCTTCAGGACCTATTGGCCCGGCTACGCCTGGAATGCCAGGGATGCCCTGAAGGCCCTGAGCACCAGCTGCCCCGTCGCCCCCGTTGGTTCCTGCGAGTCCCTGAGCGCCTGCCGCTCCCTGAGCGCCTGCCGCTCCCTGAGAGCCCTGCGGCCCAGCGGCTCCGTTGCCCCCATTGAGCCCTGCGGGCCCGGCCGCTCCCCTTGAACCTGCCTTGCCGCTCAACTTCTTGAGGACCTTTGGACTGACCTGATTGATGCTCTTGATGACGTAGTGATGATGGCTTGCTGCAAATGCCGTACCGCTCCCCACGAACATGAGCATGAGCGTTAGGCCAACGGTGGATAGGCGTCGCATTGTTTTCCTCTTTCTATTGGCCCACGGGAGTACATGAAGAACGAGCCATGCACACATGCTGAGGCTGACCTCGGCCTGGCTCTTCCCCTTCGGGCGGGGATCTTGGGGGGATCGGACGGGGTAGGCGCGGGTGAGACGAGGCTCACCCTTTCTGTCCGTTCTGCCGATGAGACAGTGGACCCGCCCGCACCTGAGCCGCCATGCAACGAACTACTCCCATCACGGTCGTCTTCGGTCGCTTCGATGATCTCCTCGCGAGAGGGTTGCGCGATCTGATCGAGAGTGACCCGAACGTTGCCATGGTCGCCACTGACGTTGAGCACAGCCGAATACCCGTCGTCCTGCGGGCTCATCATCCGGATGTGGCGATCCTCGACGCAGGCGCCTTGGGAAAGTTGGCTGAGATCCGGGAGCTGCTCAGCGACCGGTATCCGGGCACTCGGCTGGTTCTGCTTGCCGACACGCCCTCGGAGACCGAGTGTTCACAGGCGCTTGCGTTCGGCGCGAGCGCCTTCCTGGGCAGAGATAGCCAGTCGCGAGACGTACTCAACGCAATCCACCTAGCCTCACGCGGGCTTCAGCTGACGCCGCGGGCCGATCGCATGGTTGGGGGCGGCTCATTCGCCCGTGGGCACCTGCTGACCGAGCGCGAGGCCGAAGTCCTCCCGCTGCTCCAGCTGAACCGCTCCAACGCCCAGATAGCCGTCGCCTTGCAGATCGGCGTAGAGACGGTTCGTACCCACGCCCGCAACATCTACAGAAAGCTTGGCGTCTCCTCACGTCGGCAGCTCGTCGCTAGGCCGACACCGGGCCCAACGGCGAGGGAGGCTGGCCTAGCAGCACAGTTGCCGCGGCACCGAGCCAGGCTCCGGGCGCGCCCTCGACGCGAACATGGCTCGGGGCACAAGTGACGACCGCGGGTGGTCGCGAGGACAAGATCGATCAGACCGGCAAGGTCAGCCTGCGCTACGACAGCAAGCTCTAAAAGATCGGCCTCGGCAGAGGCCACAAGGGCCGCGCCATCAAGCTCCTGATCGCCCATCAGAGCGTCCGCGCGATCGACCTCGACGGCCAGTTGATCCGCGAGCTCACGCTGGCCCCCAGTCGCTGCTACCAGCCGCTCTCGCGGCTCTAGAGTGTCTACGATGTCCCGACACATGTGTCCGATGTCCTGACACATCACACAACGGAGGGGGAGGGATTCGAACCCTCGTCGGAGGAATCTCCCCCGAAACGGTTTTCGAGACCGCCGCATTCAACCGCTCTGCCACCCCTCCAGGGCGACCCGTCAAGGCTAGATGATCTCCTCGCGGCGCCCGCGCCTGAGCCGCGCGGACACGAGCGAGCGCCCGTGCCTTCAGCGCCGCTGCGCGAAGAACGCACTGAGAAGCTCTGAGCAGTCGGCGGCGAGCAGGCCGCCGGCGACCTCGGGGCGGTGGTTCAGGCGCGGCTCGCCGAGGATGTCGAGCACGCTGCCGCACGCGCCCGCCTTCGGGTCGGCCGCGCCGTAGACGACGCGCGGCACCCGCGCGAGCACGATCGCGCCGGCACACATCGCGCATGGCTCGAGCGTCACGTAGATGACCGAGTCGAGCACTCTCCAGGTCCCGAGCGCCTGGGCGGCCTCGCGCAGGGCGATGATCTCCGCGTGCGCGGTGGGATCCTGACGCAGCTCCCGCTCGTTGTGAGCCGCCGCGAGGACCTCCCCGCCGCGCACGACGACCGCGCCGATCGGGACGTCGTCGTGTTCCAACGCACGCTCGGCTTCGCGAAGCGCGAGGCGCATGAAGTAGTCCTCGCGTGGGAAGAACCTGTCGGTCATCAGTCTGCCCGCGGTGTCTGCGACAGTGCCTTGCCGCCGCACGGCTCGGCACCTTCATCATTACCGATACCGCCCATGCCCCGACCCCGTCCGCACCGGCGCCCTGCAAGGAGCTGCCGACGTCTGATCTCGCTCACGCTGAGCTGCGTGGCGCTCGGCACGACGACCGTGGTGGCCGGGCCTCCAAGCTCCGCCCTCGCGAGCACCTCCACCGCATACGCGCCTGAGAGGGTCGTCGTTCAGTACGTGGCATCGCCGACGCGCGGTGCGCGTGCCGCGGCCGTCGCGCGCTCGGGCACCTTGCCGGCCGGAGGCGTCCGTGTCCTGCGCCTCGGCCGCGGCGAGAGCGTCACATCCGCGCTCGGGCGGCTCCGCCGGGCCTCGAACGTCGCGTGGGCGGTTCCCGACTATGTCGCTCACGCCGCCGGCCAGCTCATCCCCGACGACCCCGGGACGAGCCACGCCGCGGGGGGATGGCGGGACCTCCAGTGGAACTTCGCGGGCGAATTCGGCGTCGGCGCGCCCGAAGCATGGGCGAACGTCGCCGCCGCCGGGGCACCCGGCGGGCGCGGGGTGACGGTCGCGGTGCTCGACACCGGTGTCGCTTACGCCAATCGCGGCCCCTTCCGGCGCTCGCCGGACTTCACCGCCCGCCAGTTCGTGCGCGGATTCGACTTCGTCGCGGGGAACGCCTTTCCGAACGACAGGAACGGTCACGGGACGTTCGTCGCCGCGACGATCGCGGAGGCGACCAACAACGGCCGCGGCCTGACCGGCCTGGCCTTCGGCGCGCGCATCATGCCGGTGCGGGTGCTCGACAGCCAAGGCGAAGGCGAAGCGTCGACGATCGCCGCCGGGGTGCTCTACGCGGTGCACCACGGCGCCGAGGTGATCAACCTCAGCCTCGAGTTCTCACCCGGCGTGACCGCCTCGGACATACCCGAGCTGATCGAAGCGTTGCGCTACGCGCACCGCCACGGCGTACTCGTCGTGGCCGCCGCCGGCAACGAGGGCCACGCGGCGATTGCCTTTCCGGCACATGCACCGACCGTCGTGTCCGTGGGCGCAACCACCGAACACGGCTGCCTCGCCGGCTACTCCAACGACGGGTCGGGCCTGACGATCGTCGCCCCGGGCGGCGGAGCCGACGCGCTGTTGCCCGGCGACCCGAACTGCCGACCCGATCTGCCGTCGGGACGCGACATCTTCCAGGTGACCTTCAACGGCGGCTCCCCGCGTGTCTTCGGTGTGCCGACCGGCTACGAAGGCACCTCGATGGCCGCACCGCACGTCTCGGCGACCGCCGCGCTCGTGATCGCGAGCGGCGTGCTCGGGCGGCATCCGGGCCCCGCCCAGATCACGGCACGGCTTCGAGCGACCGCGCGCAAGCTCGGGACGCCCGCCGACGAGGCTCTCTACGGAGCCGGCCTCGTGAATGCCGCCGCCGCGACCGCGCCCGGCGGTCCCGGCGCGGCCGCCCACTAGCCTGCCGCGGGGTGAGCGACGCGGATCGGCTCTACGCGGATCCCCCTGAGAGGTGCGATCTCGCGATCGTCGGCGGAGGCATCGTCGGGCTCGCCGTCGCACGCGAGATGATCCGTCGCAGCCCGCGCGCCTCCGTCGCCGTGCTCGAGCGAGAGGCCCGGCTCGGGTCTCACCAGAGCGGGCACAACTCAGGCGTTCTGCACGCCGGCATCTACTACGCTCCCGGCTCGCTCAAGGCACGACTGTGCGTGGAGGGCGCAGCCGAGCTCTACCGCTACTGCGAGCAGCGAGGCATCGCCCACCGGCGCAGCGGCAAGCTGATCCTCGCCCGCGACGCCGCCGAGCTGTCCCGCCTGCGCGAGCTCGAGCGCCGCGGTCGCGCCAACGGCGTTCGCGGTCTTCGCTGGCTCGAGGCCGGCGAGATCGAGTCGGTCGAGCCTCACGCCCTTGGCGTCGCGGCGCTTCACTCGCCCGACACCGGCATCGTGGACTTCACGGCCGTGACCGACGCCTACGCCGACGACGTCGCCGAGATGGGCGGCTCGCTGGCCGCCGGGTGCGGCGTCGAGAGCATCGCGGTGCGGGGCCGAACGCTGCGTCTCGAGCACGCGCGCGGCTCGACCGAGGCACGTGATGCGATCTTCTGCGCGGGGGCGTGGGCGGACCGGCTGGCGGTCGCCGCAGGCGCGCCGCGCGACCCGCGGATCGTCCCCGTGCGCGGCGCGTACCTGCGCGTGGACTCGGCGAGCCGACACCTCGTGCGATCGCTGATCTACCCCGTCCCCGACCCCTCGCTCCCGTTCCTCGGCGTGCATCTCACGAGACACATCGACGGCGAGCTCCTGATCGGTCCGACGGCGTTGGTCGCCGGCGCCCGCGACGCGTACTCCCCGTGGAAGTTGCGTGGCCGCGACCTGCTCGAGACGCTGTCGTGGCCCGGGACCTGGCGGATGCTCGCGAGCTCGTGGCGTCCCGCGGCCGACGAGCTGCGCCACGCGCTGCGCCCGGCGAGCCTGCTGAGCGCGGCGGCCCGCTACGTGCCCGAGCTCGCCCGCGCCGAGGTGCGCCGGGCGTTCACGGGCATTCGCGCGCAGGCGCTGGGCCGCGACGGACGCCTCGTCGACGACTTCGTCGTCTCGGCGACTCCCCGCGCCCTGCACGTTCGCAACGCGCCGTCTCCGGCGGCCACCGCCTCGCTCGCGCTCGCGCGTCACGTGGCAGATCAAGCCGAGCGCGCGTTCGGCCGTGGCACCTGACCGCCCGGCTGCGCGGGCGCGCGGTGCACGTCAGCCTCCGTTCAGCCGCCTGACCGCGTCGGCGATCCCCTCGCGGGCGGTCGCGAATCGCGGGCGCCAGCCGAGCTCGCGCTTGATCTTCGCGTTCGAGGAGCGGGCCGAGCGAACCACGGCGTCGACCGCGTTCCTGCCGGCGACGATGCGCGCGACCGCGGCCGGGATGCGCCGCGGGGGAGCCGTGCCGATCGCGCTCGCGGTCAGCGCCATGAAGTCGTAGAAGGTGATCGGCTCGTCGTCGGCCACGTGGTAGGTCGAGCCTGCGGGCGCACTCTCGGCGCCGAGGATCAGCGACTCGACGACGTCGTCCACGTGCACGACGTCCCACACGTTCGCGCCGTCGCCGATGACCGCGAAGCGTCCCGGCCTGCGCAGCTGCGCGATCAGCTCGTCCGCATACCAGCCGCCCGGGCCGTAGACGTGGGAGGGCCGGATCACGACGCTCGGCAGGCCGGACTGGAGCAGGATGCGCTCGCCCTCCTGCTTGGAGCGGCCGTAGGGCGTGTGGACGGGAAGCGGAGCCTCCTCGCTCAGCAGCGCGCCGCGCGCGTCGCCGGTCACGACCGTGGAGCAGAACACGACTCGGGGCCCCGCCGCGGGATCGTCGCCGCCGGCGGCGAGGCACGCATCGCGCAAGCGCTCGGTGCCGCGCACGTTGACCTCCTGGACCTTGCTCGCGGAGCGCTGCGAGGCGATCTCGGCCGCGAGATGCAGCACGCAGTCGGGTCGGACTTCGGCGAGCGCCCGCGTCAGCCGCGCCCCGTCGCCGAGATCGCCCGCGACCGCTCGCGTTCCGGGCGGCTCGGAGCCTTCACGCCGTACGAGCGAGATCACCTCGTGGCCGCGCCTCCCCAGCTCCGCGCACAGCGCGCGCCCGATGAAGCCGCTGGCGCCCGTGACGAGTGCACGCACCACGCGAGCCTATCCGTTGCCCGCGGCCGGTGCTCAGGCCTGGGACTCGAAGGCCGTGCGCCCTCCCGCGTCCACGAGCTCCTGCAGGCGCTCTCGGCCGTCGCCGACGAGCGGGCCACCATGGGCGAGCAGCAGATGGGTGAAGTCGATCTCCTCGAGGAGGCTCGCGCAGGCGGCGAGCAGCGCTCGCTTGGTCGCCGGCGGGTCATCCATCAGCGAGTCCGGGACGAAGCCGAGCGGCCCATCCGCGCCGTAGTCGCCTCCCTTGACGACACCGTCGGCGATCACGAGCGCTCGCTTGGGTGGGAGGTGAAGCGCGGTGTCGTCCGCGCAGATCCCACCGAGCTCCACCGCGACCGCTCCTCCCGGCAGCTGATCGCCGATACCGAAGCCCTGCACCGGCTCGCCTTCGGTGAACTCGTGGAGCCCGAGCCGGTTGCAGTAGACCGAGCAGCCAAAGCGCTCGGCGAAGCGGTCCGCGTCGCGGTAGTGGTGGCGGTTGGAGAGCAGGATCGCCATAGGCGAGAGCGTCCGGCGGGCGAACCAGTCGAGCCCCTGCGGAGTGGGTAGGAGGGGGTCGATCAGCACACCCGTGTCCTCGAGCCAGTAGGAGGAGACCTCCGTGTGGATCAGCGGATGCAGCGCTGTCCAGTGATAGACCCCCGGTAGCACCTCCTCCATCTCTGCCAACACTACCCCCCTCGATCAGCCGCCAACCGGCGGGCCTCAGGGCTTCTGCGCGCGCGTCAGGTAGTGCCACCCTCCGAGCCGCAATCCCGGAACGCCCCGATCGGCGAGAGCCTGGAGGCGTCCGTTGACCCTGACGGCGCGGCGCTCGCTCAGCAGCGGGCGCCCGAGGAAGGAGAGCGGACCGAAGCCGACTGTCCTGCGCGCGAGCGGGCGAAGCCCGCTGTCGAGCAGCATCCGTTCGATTCGCGAAGGGAAGTGAAGCCGCGAGCTCACGCGACCCCGCCGTTTGCGAAGTGCGACGAGCAGCCGCTTGAGCGGTGTCAAGGCGAGCCACCCGCGAGGATCGGTGAAGGAGACGAGCCGCGCCCCGTTGTCGGCGGTCAGCACGAGCTCGCCCCCCGGCCGAAGGACGCGCGCCATCTCTGCCACCGCCTCCGCGGGCGAGTGAAGCCACGGGATCACGCCCACCGCCACGACGAGGTCGAAGTGGCCGCTCTCGAACGGGAGCTCGTGCACGTCGGCGACGTTCACCCTCACCCGCTCGGGAACGCCACGCTCGAGGGCGCGCGCGCCCGTCGACTCGACCATCGCCGGACTCGCGTCGACTGCGTCGACTCTCAGCCCGCGGGCGGCCAGCTCCATTGTGAGATGACCGGCTCCGCACCCGATCTCGAGAACCCGCGCGTCGCCGGTCAGTCGTGCGGCATCGACGTAGTCGAGAACGGCTGCCTGGCGCTCCTGATAGATGATGCCCTGCAGATCGTCCCCTCTATACACTCCGTCCCAATATGACGCCGAGGAGTCGAAATGCGCGTTGACCTCCTCTTGCAGGCCGTCTCCCCCCTCGACTCCGGCGCGCGACCGATCGTCAGTGTCAGATTCGGGTCTCTTTTCAGTCATCGGAGGATGCTGCGACGAGCGCGTCCGCGGGGAGTGAGACTGCCCGCTCGCCATGGCGAGGCGCGCTAAGTGCGTCGGGCCGCGATCCGCCGAGTGTACCTCAGGCGAAACCCCTTCCACAGCTCACCGTTGAGAGCTCGGAATGGCCCGTAGAGCCCGGGCCCTGCCGGCTTCACGGGAGACGACACCTGTAGTGATCCTGGGCCTGAGTCGAGGCATGTTCCACCACGGAGTCCTCGGCATCGCGCGCAGTCTCGGGAGGCTCGGCGTCCCCGTCCATCGCGTCGGGCGGGAGCGTGCGGCGCCGGCCGCCAGGTCTCGCTTCATCGCCGGCTGGCGAGTCGTCCCGGGGTCCGCGACCGACGAGGACGCGCTCGGGCTGCTGCGCGGGCTCGGCGAGGAGCTCGGACGCCCGATCTTGATCGCCGCCGACGACGCCGCGTGCGTTTTCGTCGAGGACCACGCCGACGAGCTCCAGCAGCGGTTCCTGCTGCCGCGCCA
This sequence comes from Solirubrobacteraceae bacterium, assembly GCA_036272475.1. Taxonomy (GTDB): domain Bacteria; phylum Actinomycetota; class Thermoleophilia; order Solirubrobacterales; family Solirubrobacteraceae; genus Palsa-744. The sequence continues at coordinate 51,909 of DATAYP010000012.1, forward strand.
GCCGGCGGGGCTCGTGCGCGCGCTGTCGAGCAAGCGCGGCATGTACCAGCTGTGCCACGAGAATGGCATTCCGACGCCGCAGTCGTTCTTCCCCCAATCAGAGGCTGAGCTGATCGAGCTGGCCCGCGCGGGCACGTTCCCGACCGTGCTCAAGTGCATCAACGCCGCCGATGCCCCTGCCACCTCACCGAGGGTGCTGATCGCCAAGGACATCGACGAGTTGACCGCGGGCTACCGTCAGATGGAGACGCCCGGCCTCGGCAATGTGATGCTTCAGGAATACGTTCCCGGCACGCCCGAGACGGTCTGGATGTTCAACGGCTACTTCGACGAGCGCTCGGAGTGCAAGGTTGGATTCACCGGACGGAAGATCCGCCAGTCACCCCCCTACACCGGCGCGACGACGCTCGGCGTCTGCCTGCCGAACGAGACGGTGCAGGAGGTGACAGAAGGATTCATGCGCAGCATCGGCTATCGGGGAATCCTCGACATCGGCTACCGCTTCGACGAGCGGGACGGCAAGTACAAGCTGCTCGACGTCAACCCGAGGATCGGCGGCACGTTCCGCCTCTTCGTGGGTGACAACGGCATTGACGTACTACGCGCGATGCATCTCGATCTCACCGGCAGAGACGTGCCGTCCACGGAGCTGCCGGAGGGACGCCGCTGGATCGTCGAGCCGCTGGACGTCACCTCGTCGATCGTCTACCGCCGTCGCGGCGACATCCGCCTGGGGGAGTGGCTGCGATCCTTCCACGGGGTTCGCGAGGGCGCATGGTGGGCAAGTGACGATCCGCTGCCGTTCCTCGCGCTGTGGCCACGGCTCGCTGCCGAGAGGGTCCGCAGCCCGATGCGCTGAAGCTGACGCACCGTCGCCACGCGCCCAGCGATCTCAGCTGAGCGCCTTGACCTGACCGGCGTCGATCACGAACGCGCGATCGAGATCGTCGACGTGCTCGAGCACGAACTCGAGATCTGCGTGCTGTCCGGTGTCGCGCAGATAGGTAGCGCTTCTGCCCTCGAGGAACGCGTCGTCGGGCGCATCGCCGAAGCGCTCGAGCACCTCGTCGGTCGTGCGTGAGGCGGTGGCGTAGCCTGCGAGCGTCAACGCGCGGGCGATGCGCGCGGCGCAGAGCTGGTCCTCCTCGCGAAATTCACCCCTGCTGTCAGCTCCGAGGATGCGCACGTCTTGGCTGAGGTCCGCGAGGTGACCGGCAACCGCGCCCACATTTCGCAGGCATGCGACGTATGTGACAGCGACCCGTGAGGCCTCCGCCATCAGGCGCGTGCCGGAAGTCGAGAGCAGGATGATCGGGCGCGTCGACTCGTCAAGGCCTGCGATCTGAGTCGGGCTGTTTTGCAGGTCGAAACCGTACGGTTGCACGCCACCCAGCTCGCCCGCGAGGATCGGCCGGTCGAGGTCTGCCGCGAGCCTCACCGCCGCCTCGATCGATCCGGCGGGAAACAGCGGCTTGCCGATCGCCGCGGCAGTGATGGCGGTGGTGCTCGCACGGATCACGTCGATCGCGACGATCGCCTCGTCCTCGCGCGGCGCCGCGAGGTGCTCGTGAAAGCAGTCGATGGTGACGCTTGGCATCGAGCTGTCGTGCAGGCTCAGGCCTGGTCTCCGACGGGAGCGCGCGGCCGCAGCTTCTCGTTTCCGAACGCGTCGGAGTGCAGGCCGCGGCGGTAGATCTCAACGCGCAGCACCTCCTCCAGACGCACGTTGCCGAGCTGCACCTCCGGGCCGAAGTGATCTATCAGCGCGAACTGACTCGCCTTGTTCGGCGCCTCGAAGAGCACCGTCTCGAGCCCGAACGCCGCGGCGATGCGGTCGGCCTGACCCGGGTCGAACTGGCCCGGAGCGCTGAACAGCCCGACGTCCTGCGCGCTCTCGCGCGCCTCGACCACCAGCCGCACCGCCCCCGCCTCGAGCCACGAGCGCCCGGTTGCGATCAGCTCGTCCGTCTCGTCATCTGTGAAGCGCCCCGAATGCTTCTCTCCCATCTCGAACTCGACCTCGAGGCCGCGCTCGCTCGCCTGGCGGACGATGTCCGCCGGCGCGAGCGACATCTCCGTGAAGCCTTCGCCGCACTCGATCCTCGTCAGGCCCACCTCGGCACACAAGTCGAGGTACGCGGGCAGCGCCTGCTGTGCGACCGCCGTCTCGAAAGGTCCTCCGCCGGCGACCGTCGGAACACCGGCGTGGCGAGCCGCCTCGATCTTGCGACGCGTGGCGGCTTCCTCGGCGACCATCCAGCACGCCATCGAGATCTTCAGAGTGCCCATCAGATGGCCGCTCTGCTCGAGATGGGACGCGACGGTCACCGGGTCGTAACCCGGGTCGAATGGACACGTCGCCCGCGTGGTCGGACGCACGCCGATCGAGTCGAGGTAGCGCCGGGTGGGCGAAGCGTCGCCGGCTCCTACCATGGCGCTCGCCTCATCGGCCGGATTGTAAAGCTGCCCGGCCCGGAAATCGGCCATCCGTCTGCCCGACGTCCTCCGCTGCAAGAGGAACGCCAACCGGCGCCGCTTCCCCCGCCCGTGCCTAAACTTGCATCACCTGCCGAGCTTGTGGGCAGCGAGCGTCTCTGCTTATGGATCTTCGAGGTGGGCGACAGATCGAGGTGCGTACGCACCAGAGCCGGCCGAGCCGGTGGCGCCGCGGAGCGGCACTCCTCGCCGTGGCCGCATCGGTCCTCGGACTCACGGCGACCGCCGCGGGCGCTCCCGGGCCGGTGATCCCGAACGACTCATCCTTCGCGAAGCAGTGGGGTGACCTCAATACCGGGCAGCAGATTCCGGGCCAAAGGCCTCCGGAAGAGCTCGTGGAATCACCCGTCGGAGGCCTTGCCGGTGCGGATGATCGCCTCACCGAAGCGTGGGAGATAACCACGGGAAGCAGCGAAGTGGTGGTGGCCGTCCTCGACACCGGCGTCGACTACACCAACGCCAACCTCGCCGCGAACATCTGGACGAACCCGACCGGGGTGGGAGGGTGTCCAAAAGGCGCGCATGGTCTCAACGTGCTCGGACCCCTTCGCTGTGACCCGATGGATACGGAACTCGTCGGATACCGAGGGCACGGCACACACGTCGCCGGGATAATCGGCGCGGTCGGCAACACGGGCTCGGAAGTCGCGGGGGTCAACTGGCACACGACGCTCCTACCCGTGCGCTGGCTCGACACAGCCGGCAACGGTCACCCCGAAAACCTGGTCACCGCCGTTCGCGAAGTGATCGCGT
>DATAYP010000013.1:0-22008 GCA_036272475.1 Solirubrobacteraceae bacterium
CGCGGACGTCCGCTTTCACATCGCCCTGGCCGCGGCGAGCGGCTCGAGCCGTCTGGTCCGCGCGATGACCGAGGCGCAGGGCGAGATGACCGACCTGATCTCCTACATCGCCCATCCCCCCCAGGTGCTGAGCTCCTCCAACGCGCAGCACCGGCGGCTGCTCGCGGCCGTGCGCGAGAGCGATCCGATGCGCGCGGCGCGCCTGATGATCGAGCACGTTCAGGGGACCGAGCACGTGCTCGCCGGGCTGCTCCCGAGCGGCTGAGCACCTCTCGCGACGGCCGCCGCGCCGTCCGCTTGGACTCCTCGGCGCACACAGCGGGCACTTTCGGCCGCAGCGCTTGACTCCATCCGTGCTCGCGCGTATTGTCACGAGCGAAGGACGGAAGATCAAACCTTTTCCAGGGGGTCAGCGATGAGCACGACCGAGGCATTGGGCAGCGACGAGCAGAAGCTCGCGGAGCTCGGCTACAAGCAGGAGCTGAACCGACGCTGGAGCGGCTTCTCCAACTTCGCGATCTCCTTCGCGATCATCTGCATCCTCGCGGGCTGCTTCACCACGTACGGGCAGGCGCTGAAGAACGGCGGCCCGATCGCGATCTCGATCGCGTGGCCGATCATCTGCGTGTTGATCCTGTTCGTCGCCTGGTCCATGTCAGAGCTGGCGTCGGCGATGCCGACCGCCGGCGGGATCTATTACTGGGCATCGAAACTGGGTGGCGCGGGCTGGGGCTGGTTCACGGGCTGGTTCAACCTGATCGGGCTGGTCGCAGTCTCGGCCTCGGTGATCTACGTCTCGGCGACGTTCCTCATGTACACGCTCGGCCTCTACGAAGTCCACTTCATCTTCAACTTCGCGAAGGCTGCCGCCGGGACGAACCTCCACTACACCGCGCATGTCAACTTCGCGCTCTTCGGCGTGATCCTGCTGCTCGCCCTCTTCGTCAACGTCTTCCGCAGCACGATCGTGACTCTTCTGTACAACGTCTCCGTCTGGTGGAACATCATTGGCGTGCTGGCGATCGTCGTCCTGCTTCTCGCGGTCCCGTCCCACCACGCGAGCTTCTCCTACGTGTTCAGCCACAAGGCCAACGAATCCGGGTTCGGAGGCGGAGCGGTCAGCGGGGCGAAATTCTTCCTTTACGTGCTGCCGCTGGGCTTCCTCCTGACGATGTACACGATCACCGGTTACGACGCCTCCGCGCACGTCTCAGAGGAGACTCGTGGCGCCGAACAGTCGGCACCGCGCGGCATCTGGCTCTCCGTCCTCTACTCGGCGATCTTCGGCTGGATCGTGCTGCTCGCGATCACCTTCGCGATCCAGCACGCGCACGAAGCCGAAATCTACAAAGCGGGCTTCCCGGCCGTGACGATCATCGAGACGGCGCTCAGCTCGTCCGCGGCGAAGGCGGTGCTCCTGATCTCGACGATCGGCCAGCTGTTCTGCGGGATGGCATGCGTCACGAGCGCATCGCGCATGGCGTTCGCCTTCTCGCGCGACGGCGCAGTGCCGGGCCACAACCTGTGGCGCCGGCTCGGCAAAAGCCGCACGCCGACCTGGTCGGTTCTGTTCGTCGTCGTGTTCGCGCTGGTCATCACGATCCCGGCCTACTTCCCGAATCACCTCGGCACCCCGGTGGCATTCCTCGCGGTGACTTCGATCTCGGTGATCGGCCTCTACATCGCCTACACGATCCCGGTCTTCCTGCGCTGGCGTCAGGGCGAGCGGTTCGTGCGCGGCTCGTGGACGCTCGGCTCGAAGTACAAATGGATCAACCCGATCGCGGTCGTCTGGGTGGGACTGTGCGTGATCATCTTCTCGCTGCCGTTCTCGCCCGAAGGCGTGCCTTGGGAAAGCGGTTTCAGCTGGAACGCCGTCAACTATGCCCCGCTCGTGACGATCGCCGTGATCGCCGCGGTGACGATCTGGTACTTCGTGTCGGCCAAGCGGACGTTCACGGGGCCCGTCCGCACGATCGACGAGCTCGACGTCGAACAGGCGCTGCCGGCGATCGCCGAGGCGCCCTAGGAACGGCATTGCGCCGGCAACGGTCTCTGCGGGTCCGCCGCGGCGGGAGTTAGCGCGCTGAGCGACTCGCTCTCAGTGATCGAGCCCGCCACCGAGGCGGTGCTCGCCGACGTCCCGCGTGCCGGCGTCGAGCAGGTCGACGCGGCGGTCGCTCGCGCGAAGGCGGCGTTCCCGGCCTGGCGCCGCCTGACCCCCGGTGCGCGCGCGCAGACGCTGCGCGACCTCGCCGAGGTGCTCGCCGGCCACCACGAGGAGCTCGCCGTGCTCGAGGCCCGCAACGCCGGCAAGGCGATCGCCGATGCGCGTGGCGAGATGTCGATGGTGCTCGACACGTTCCGCTACTACGCCGCCGCGCCCGAGCGGCTGCTCGGTGAGACGATCCCCGTCGCGGGCGGCGAGGCCTTCACCGTGCGAGAGCCGCTGGGCGTCGTCGGTCTGATCACGCCGTGGAACTTCCCGCTGACGATCGCCTCCTGGAAGCTCGCGCCGGCGCTCGCCGCCGGAAACACGGTCGTGCTGAAGCCGGCCGAGCTGACGCCGCTCACGGCGCTGCGCTTCGCCGAGCTCGCGGCCGAGGCGGGCGTGCCCGATGGCGTCGTCAACGTGGTGGTCGGCCCCGGCCGGACGTGCGGGCAGCGGCTCGTCGAGCACTCCGACGTCGCGAAGATCGCCTTCACGGGCTCGACCGAGGTCGGGCGCTCGATCGCGGCGGGCGCCGCGCAGTCGATCAAGCGGGTGACCCTCGAGCTCGGCGGCAAGTCGGCGAACATCGTCTTCGCCGACGCCGACCTCGAGGCCGCCGCGGCGGCCGCGCCGCTGGCGGTATTCGGCAACGCGGGCCAGGACTGCTGCGCGCGCTCGCGGATCCTCGTGCAGGAGAGCGCGCTCGAGCGCTTCATGGAGCTGCTCGAGCCCGAGGTCAGGGCGCTGCGCGTGGGGGACCCGCTCGACGAGCGTACGCAGATGGGCCCGCTGATCTCCGCGCAGCAGCGCGAGTCGGTGGCCAGCTTCCTGAACGGCGACGCGCCGATCGCCTTCCGCGGCAACGCGCCCGAGGGTCCGGGGTACTGGTTCGCGCCGACCGTGATGGCTCCCGTCGATCCCGGCGAGCGTCTCGCGCGGGAGGAGGTGTTCGGGCCGATCGCGGCGGTGATCCCGTTCGCCGACGAGGCGCAGGCCGTCGAGCTCGCCAACGACACGATCTACGGTCTCTCGGGCTCGATCTGGACGCGCGACGGAGCCCGCGCGCTGCGCGTCGCGCGCGGCGTCGAGACGGGCGTGCTGTCGATCAACTCGAACACCTCGGTGCGCGTGACGACGCCGTTCGGCGGCTTCAAGCAGTCAGGCTACGGGCGCGAGCTCGGTCCGCACGCGCTCGACTCCTACACCGAGATCAAGATGATCTTCTACGCGACGGGGGGATGATGGAGTCGGGTGGCAGGCTGGCGGGGCGCGTCTGCGTGGTGACCGGGGCGAGCGGCGGCATCGGCGCCGCGACGGTGGAGCTCTTCCGCGCACATGGCGCGACCGTCGCCGGGCTGGACCTGCTCGAGGACGCGCCCGGCGATCTCGCGCTGCGGGTCGACGTGACCAGCGAGGAGGAGGTCAGCGATGCGTTCGCGCGCGTGGGGCGCGAGCTCGGGCGCGTCGACGTGCTCTTCAACAACGCCGGGATCTCGCCGAACGACGACGGCTCGGTGCTCGAGACGACATTCGAGGCGTGGGAGCGGGTGCAGCGGGTCAACCTGCAGAGCGTCTTCCTCTGCTGCAAGCACGGCATCCCGCACCTGCTCGAGAACGAGGCACCGCTGCGGGGGTCGGTGATCAACACCGCCTCGTTCGTCGCGGTGATGGGCGCGGCCACCTCGCAGATCTCATACACCGCCTCCAAGGGAGGCGTCCTCGCGCTCTCGCGTGAGCTCGGCGTCGAGTTCGCGCGGCGGGGCGTGCGCGTGAACGCGCTGTGCCCCGGGCCCGTCGACACGCCGCTGCTACGCGAGCTGTTCTCGAAGGACCCCGAGAAGGCGCAGCGCCGGCTCGTGCACGTGCCGATGGGGCGCTTCGCGAGAGCCGAGGAGATCGCGCAGGCGGCCCTCTTCCTGGCCAGCGACGAGTCGAGCTACGTGACGGCCTCGACGTTCCTCGTCGACGGCGGTCTCAGCGGCGCCTACACGACGCCGCTCGACTAGCGGGCGCAGCTTCCTCGACCCGCGACCGCCGGCACGGGTCGAGGAAGTGGCTTCGATCAGGTCGCCGACGGCGCCTGTTCTGAGCCCGAGACGGTCCCGGCCGGGGCGGGTGCGGAGCCCGCTTCGCCGCCCGCGGTGCCGCGCTGGTCGGGCGCGCCCGGCGCGCCCGGCGCGCCGGGGCCGCCGGGGCCCGGGTGCGACTCGACTTTGAAACTGCTGTCGAGACGCACGGTGAGCTTCGAGCCGTCTTTCTTGGTGACTTCGACCTCGTAGTCGCCGCTGTTGCGGAAGTCGCCCGTGACGGTCCCGGCTGTCCCGCCGCCGACGCTCGCGAGCGCCGCCGCCTTCGCTTTCTCGGCGGCTTCGCCCGTGATCACCTTCTCGGCGTTCTCATGGGCCGGCGTGCCGGGGGCGTCGCCCGCGTTGAAGCCCGGGCCGGGGGCTCCGCCGCCGTTCGCGGGTGGCGTCGCCGGCGTCGTCGTGGTCGAGCTGCCGCTGCCCGTGGCGGCGCCGGCAAGGGCCGAGCCGCCCAGCGCCAGCGCGCCGAGCGCGAGGGCGCCCAGTGTGAGCTGCTTGAGTCGTTTGAGCATCGTGGTGGCTCCTTCTCATCGTCCGGGATCTCCCGGGTATGCCCGTCACGATCACCGCGCCGTGTAAGAGGAGTGCGATAGGAAGCTAACGATCGTTAAAGAGTCGATCGCGGCCCGTCAGCTCTGGCAGCCCGGGCACCAGTATGTGCTGCGGTTGTCCTCCCACTGCCCGCGCCGGCGGATGATCGCGCCGCAGCGCGGGCACGGCTGTCCCGCACGGCCGTAGACGGCGCGGGGGCGCGCGCTGAAGCCGTCGCGCGCCGGCTGGCGCATCAGCTCGCGTGCCGTCGTCGCGAGCGCGACCGCCTCGGCGTCGCTGACGGCGTCGAGCGGGCGCCAGGGATCGATCCCGGTGGCGAAGCACACCTCGGCCTTCCACAGGTTGCCGACCCCGGCGAGCGTCCGCTGGTCGAGCAGCGCATCGCCGATCGGGCGCGTGCGGTCGTCGCGGCGCAGCCGCGCGAGGAAGGCGGTCATGTCGAAGTCCTCGCCGAGCACATCCGGGCCGAGCGCCCTCAGGCGTTGATCTGAGCGAATCCGCGCCTCGCTCAGCAGCTCGAGCACGGGTCCGTCGAACTGGACCACGTCGAAGCGCTCACCGCGCAGCACGAGCCACGCGCGTCTCGGCGAGCGTCGCCAGCGTGCGCCGCGACTGTAGACGTCCCAGTGGCCGGTCATGCGCAGGTGCGAGTGGAGCGTGAGCTCACCCTCGAATCGCAGGAACAGGTGCTTGCCATGGGCGTCGACCGAGCGCACCGCCCGTCCGCGCAGCCGCTCCGGCCACCGGCTCCCTGCGTGGCGCGGGTGCGGCATGCTGATCTCGTTCGGGACTCGGCCCTCGAGGACATCGCGAATCCGGCGCGCGGCGTGGTGGATCGTGTCGCCCTCCGGCATGCGTCAGCCGAGCACTTCGCGTTCACTCGCGCGTTCGCGGGGTTCGGGGAAGCCTTCTTCGCGTTCGCCGCCTGCACCGGTGCGCGATTCGCGTTCGGCTTCGCGCTGTTCACGCGACCTCGGTCTGTGCGCGAGGTGGCGCGCTCTGTGGGGCGCTCGGCGGTGTGCCGGCGCCACCCTCGCCGGCGTGCCGCCCGCGCTCGGACGGTGAACAACGCGGCGCCCTTCACGCGCCCGGCGACGTGCCGCCATGCGCAGACGCAGGCGCGCCTTCACGAGTTCCCCGTGGCGGAGCCCGAGCGCGGCCCCCTGCCGCCTGCCTAGCGCTTCACCTTCGGGCTGGCCACGCGAGAGGCCCCTCTGGTCGGCTTCGCTGTAGGCGATCTGAAACGACGCGTCGAACGCGCGCGCCATTGCGAGGCGTCCCGCCGTGTGCGCCTGCTGCTTGGAGGTGCGCATCGAGCGGCCGACCGCGAAGCCGACGAGCCCGAGCGCGAGCACCAGCGTGCCGGCGAGCAGCAGCGTGGCGCGCCCGGGGCGGGGCGGCGTCATGGCTTGCGGCCGCGCGCGTCGGCGGCCTGGTAGGCGGCGCGGTAGCTGAGCCCCAGGCCCTTGGCCCGCCCGGCGCGCAGCCCTGCGGCGTAGCCCGGGCCGAAACCGGCCCTGCGCCCGGCGAGGGCGCCGCTGCGACGGCCGGCGAGAATCGCCGCTTCCCGGTCGCCGCCGCCGGCCTGTCCGATCAGAAAGCCGGCGCCCGAGGCGAGCAGCGCGAGGTCGATCGCCACGAGCAGGGCGACTCCCCTGCGCGAGGAGCGGCGCCGCAGGGGCACGACATCGAAGTCTCCGACGCTGCGCGCCACCTGTGGATGATCCCACGCACGAAGCGCGATGAGATCGGGTCGCTCAGCGCTCTGCGCGCAGTGCTCCGAGCAGCGTGCGCCCGATCGTCACCGGGTGGCTTGCGACCAGCGCCGCACGGCCCGCGAGCGAGGCGGGATCGTGCGCGAGGCCGAGCTGGCGCAGGATGCTCGTCTGGTCGAAGTAGACGCGCTCGCAGACGATCCGCTCTCCCTCGAAGATGAAGAAGGCCGTCATGCGGCAGCGGAACGAGCGCCCCGTGGGCGGCAGCGAGCGCAGGGGACCCAGATGCGTGCCGAGCAGATCGAACTCGACGATCACCGCGTCCTCGGCGTGGCGCAGCGAGACGAGCTCGTTGCGCTGGTCGGGGAAGGCCGTGCGCGTTTCGGCGAAGTAGCTCCGAACCTCCGCCTCGCCGTCGAAGACCTCGCCGGTCGCGACGATCTCATAGCGGGGATGCGCGAAGGTCCCGATCGTCGTGTCGAAGTCATGCACGTTCTCCGACTGCATGTGCTCGCGCACGACGGCCTCGCGGCGCTCGCGCAGCGCATCGGCGGAGCTCGCTGACCCGGCTGCCACACCCGCACTTGTACCACGGACGCTCGCGGCGCGGAGGCCGCGGCCATCCGATGATCGGTTCAAACCGTGGCGGTGTCCTCGAATCGCAGCCGCTCGGCGACGCCCGTCACCTCGAAGACACCCTGGACGGGCCGCTGGGCGGGGGTGAGGCTGTAGCTGCAGCCGTGCTCCTCGCAGAGCATCTTGCAGCGGACGATCGCGCTCAGGCCGCTCGAGTCGATGAACTCGACGCCGCCCATATCCAGCACGATCTCCCGGGCGCCCGAGGCGCAGGCCTCGGCGAGCGTCGCCTCGAGCGCTGCCGCCGAGCCGATGTCGAGCTCGCCGGCGAGCACTATGAGGCAGCGCCCCGCGCTGACGCTCGTCGTGATGCTGAGACGCCCGATGCTGCACTCGGACGCCGTCGACGGCCGGTCGCTGACCGGGATCAGCTGCACCGCGCGCTGGGCGCGCGCGAGGCATCTGGGGCAGACGTCGGCCTCGGATCCCTCGTACATGACGGTGAGCCCGCAGTTGAGGCATCTCAGCGTGATCATCAGGCCCTCGCCCGCTCCTCTCCCTGGTCTGAGGACTCGCCGGAGGCTACTCGCGCTCGGCGCCGCCGCGGGGCGGCTGGACGAACGGACGATTGACCTGGGGGCGCGGCGAGGCACGGCGCCCGCTCGAGCCGTGGCGCCGTCGCGTGGCCGCCGCGTTTCTGAAGGCCCCCGCCGGGTAGCTCCATGGAGATGGGATGCGAGGACCACTGCCCCGTCTGCAGCGCCGACGTGCCGCCTCTCTCGTGGGAGCCTCCGGCCCCGATGCTGGCCGCCGCCGAGCTTCGCACGAACGCGACGCCGCTGCGAGAAGCGAGACGCTGTCCGAGCTGCGGCGCGCGCCTCGAACGCGCGGCTCGCGAGTCCTGGCGCAACGCGATGGGCTGACGGCCCAAAGCCGCACCGCAGAGCCAAATTCGCATATGCGAAAGGGCGCGCAGACAGGCCGTCCTCGTACAAACGTCGAGCGCCGTTGTCACTTGTCGGACAATGGGCATCGACTGTCAATGGCCAAACATTCGTGCCCAAGATGCGGGGAGAACGTCCCGCCCGTCGCGCTCGGTCGGATCTCCGGCGGCGAGCCGTCTCCGGGCAGCCATGGCGTGCTGCTCGAACGGATTCGATGCAGCGCCTGCGGTGAGGAGCTCGTGCGACCCTGCTGGGTCGCGAATGGCTCGGGCGGTCGCGAACACACCCCTCTCGATCGCTGGCACCCAGCCGACTCCTCGGCCGGGCGGCTGCTCGCGACCGTCGGCTCGCGCGGACCGGAGACCCCCGCGGCGCGACGCTAGGGCTGGTCGCGGCGTCGCGTCGCCGTGACCGACGCTCAGCTCGCCGCCGACAGGAGCCACAGCCCGAGGCTCGTGAAGCCGACCATCACGACCAGCATCCAGTACTGCGAGCGAACCGCGACGCGCGTGTCCCTGTAGAGGAGCAGCGCGCGGTCGTGCGCGAGCGCGAGACCGCTGATGTGCCCGAGGAGCAGCGCGCCGACCTGCACGTACCAGATCGCGTTGGGCGTCAGCACGCTGAAGTCGATCTGGCCACCGGCCGTTCCGAAGACGTTCGAGCCGTTGCCGAGGGGATCGGACGCGAGGTAGGAGATCGCCTGGCTCTGGTAGACGAGCAGCGAGAAGTAGTGCGCGACGACATAGGCCAGCGCGATCGGCACGAGCGTGTGTACGAAGCGCGCCGCCAGGACCCGGGTCGGGGTGCTCGGGTCGACGGAATGCATCCCGCTGATGCCGAACCTGTAGAAGCCGGCGATGATCGCCACCATCGCGAGCAGGCCGACGGTGCCGCTCAGCTCCGTGGATGCGGTTATCCCAAGTCCGAGATTCGAGAAGAACGTCTGCAATTCGGGCTCGAGCGAGTTCATCCAGAGCGAGCCCTGCTGCAACCCGTCGAAGCTCGTCGATCCGATCATCGCGGCGAGCAGCGGCACGGTGCCCGCCATCTGCTCGAGGCTCGTCAGCCCGGACAGCGGCGGGCGGACCTCGAGGCGGCCGCGGAGCCAGCGCAGCGGCGCCATTCGCGAGAACAGGTTGAAGTACACCGCGAACGCGTCCCCGCGTGCCGTCCACGTCTCGATCCCGTAGAGGGCCATCCCGACCCACTGCACGGCGGCGTAGCCGAGCGCCAGCCACGCCAGCGTGCTCGGCCTGTCGTGTTCCACGTAGATCAGCTCGAGCCACGCGAAGGCGAGGATCCCGACGACGGCGGGCCAGCGCCCGAGCCGGGCCGGATACGGCCTGGGCCTGTACAGCCCCGCGCCTTTGGTCGCCCCGCGGGCGACCCACGCGACGGCGCGAGCGATGGCGCGCCACGGGTTGAGCGCGCGGAACACATCGCCGACGATCCCGCTGAGAAACGCCAGGCCGACCCAGAAGGGGACGTAGACGAAGGTCGGCATGAGGTTCGCCGTCGGTAGTTCCTGCTCGCCCGCCAGGCCGGCGTAGACGACGATCGCGAAAACCGCGACACCGACGGCGCCGCAGAGCGGGTCGAGCACGCGTGGGAAATGGAACAGGACGCGGCTGCGCGCCCGCTCCAGGCGCGGCGTCGTCCAGAGTGTCGCGAGCGCCACGAACGAGGCGATCAGCACCACTGCCGCGGCCCAGGCGAACAGCCAGCGCGGCACCGGCAGGTCGGTCTTCCCTCCGATCCCGTGGGCGAGCGCCGAGGCAGGGAGCGCCAGCAAGCCGGCGATCGAGGCCGGCAGCGCGACTGCGAGGCGGCCCGTCGCAGAGCTCCGGCACCCAGTCCGCGGCAGGCCGCTCATCGGATTTCGAGGTTGGCTATCTGCTGGCCGCGTTTCTCGAGCTCGATCACGTGGCCTCCCTGATCGGTGGCAGGGAAGCTGAAGGTGACGCTCCCGTTCTTCGCGACGTCCTTCTTGAGGTCGAAGCCATGGACGTGGATCTCATCCGCGACGTCTGAGATCACGGTGAAGATGACCTGTTCGCCCTTGTTGTAGGTGAGCGTCTGCACACCTCCCTTGGGCTTGGCTCCGACCACGTAGACGTATGCATGGCCGCTGGTGTGCGTGGCCTTGTTCGAGTTGCCACCGCCGGCGAGCACGAACGCGACCACTGCCACGACGACGACTGCGGCGAGCACCGCGATACGGCTGTTGCGCGACATCGATCGAACCTCCTGGGTTGGTTGTCCCGCCGCGGCCGCACAGGCGGGCCGCGGCACACGCCGGCGGCCTCGCGCCGCCGGCGATGGCGAACCCGTGCCGCGCTGTCTGCGCGCCGGGTCCTCTAGCGCGACGGGACAGCCGCAGGCGGTGGCCGTACGGCCAGCGACGCGGCGACCAGCAGGCCGCCGCGCGGAGGTACGCGAAGCCAGGCGCGTCGTGGTGGGGGCAGGCGCGGGGGGCGGCGCGCGGGTGCCCGGCTCGCAGCCCGGCTGAGACGCTCGGCGCCGACGTAGCGCCCCGCGAGTAGCGGCAGCGCAAGCAGAACGGCCGGAGCGAGAAACAGGAAGCCGAGGCCGAGATCGAGGAAGCTGTGCGTGAGCAGCCAGACCGCGGGCAGAGCGCACGCGACGAGCAGCAGGCGCAGAGCTCGACGGGACATTCCCGCGGGAGCATACGCCTCGCCGAGCGCGTGGTCGCCAGCCGGATTCGGCGTGCCGGCCGCGTGGTAGATTCGATGCCCTACCCGGTCCCTTCCGCTTCGGGCGCGCCCCTTGGCCTATCCGGCAACGCAACCGTCCCCTTCGTGCCGCTCGGCTGAGCCCAGATGACGGCGCCGGCGTACACGCCGATCTTCGCCCACCTCGGGCATTGGTACGTGTCGCTGCCGGTCTTCGGCGGACCGGTCCTCGCCGTGGCGATCTTCGTCAAGCTGACCCAGCGCCGCGAACAGCGACGCGCGCGCGAGGGCGACACGACACACCTCCGCGTGGCGGTCGCCAACGACGGCGAGCGCACCGTGCTGAGCGTCAACGGAGCACTCGACTACCCGGCGCTGCTGACCGTCGAATCGGAGATCGAGGCAGCCGCCCAGCGGGCCCCGAAGGTGCTGCTCGATCTCACCAACGTGACCTCCGTCGAGGTCGACCTGGCGTGGGGTCTCACCGAGGTCATCCAGGCCGTCAGGGGCGCTGATGTCGCCGTGCTGGTCGGGTCCGACCCGGCGCTCGAACCGGTGAGCAAGGTCTGCGAGCTCGAAGGCATCGTGCTCGAGAGCCCGAACGCGAACGCGAGCGCGGGCCCGGGAGCCGCCGAGGCGCCCGCTGCGGGTGCCGGTGCCGAGGGCGGTCACGGCGCGGGGAGGGGATAGCCGGCCCGGTGGACCCGCAGATCCACGTGATCACGCTGGCTGTCGCCGACCTCGATCGCGCGCTCGCGTTCTATCGCGAGGGCCTTGGACTGGAGTCCGCGGGTGTGATCGCGACCGAGTACGTCGGCGACGACGAGAACCCGGCGGGCGACATCGCGCTGTTCCATCTCGACGGGAACCTGGCCCTCGCTCTGTATCCGCGTACAGAGCTCGCGAAGGACGCGGGGATCCCGTTCGGCCCCCCGAAGTCGGGCGAGTTCAGCCTTGGCCACATCGTTGCGACGAAGCAGGACGTTGATGCGCTGCTCGCGCAAGCCGAGGCCGCGGGCGCGACGCTCACCGGGCCTCCGCACGACCGGCCGTGGGGGATCTACTCGGGGTACTTCCGCGATCCCGACGGACACCTCTGGGAGATCATCTGGAATCCACGGCGGTAGTCGGGCCGGCGAGAAGCGTCAAGAGCGCGCCCGGCAAGATTCGAACTTGCGACCTCTCGCTCCGGAGGCGAGCGCTCTATCCACTGAGCTACGGGCGCCGGAGGCTGAGTTTACGGCGTCGAGATCGCGACCTCGATCCAGGCGGCCGGCGGCAGGCGGGGGCACACCGCACACCGTGATGCACGGCACAGACACCCCGGCGCACCGATGCGATTCTCGATCGCGACTCAGCGACACACTCATCGGGCGTCGCCCCACAGCGGGCGCCCGGAGGGCCGGGGGGTCCGCAGGCGGCGCGCGGTGACAGCAGCACCGCGCGCCGCTACGGTAGCGGCATGGATCTCTCCCTGTTCTTCCTCGGCACCGCAGGCTCGGTGCCGAGCGCGCGCCGCGGGCTGCCCTCGGTGCTCGTGCGCCGCGGGGGCGACAGGTTGCTGTTCGACTGCGGTGAAGGCACGCAGCGCCAGCTGCTGCGCTCCGTGGGGCTGCTCGACGTGGACTGCATCTTCATCACCCACTTCCATGCCGATCACTGGCTGGGGGTGCCCGGCATGCTGAAGTCGTTCGCATTGCGCGAGCGGCGCGACGCGCTCACGGTGTACGGCCCCCGTGGGCTGCGCGAGTTGATGGGCGTGATGAGGATCGTCTACGGGCGCCTTCCCTACGCGCTGGAGGTGACCGAGCTCGAGCCCGCGCAGAGGGTCGAGCGCGACGGCTACGCGGTTGCCGCGATACCCGTACGCCACCGCGGCGAGGCGTCCTACGGCTACGCGCTCGTCGAGGATCCGCGCCCGGGGCATCTCGACGCGCTCCTCGCCGAGCAGCTCGGCGTGAGCCCCGGGCCCGACTTCGGCCGCCTGCAGCGCGGCGAGACGGTAGGCGGTGTTCGCCCAGAGCAGGTGATGGGGCCGGTTCGCGAGGGCCGCAAGCTCGTGATCTCGGGCGACACCTCGCCGTGCGAGCCGCTCGCGATCGCCGCCCACCAGGCCGACGTGCTCGTGCACGAGGCGACGTTCGCCGAGGAGGAGGTCGAGCGCGCGCGGGAGACGTCGCACAGCACAGCGTTCCAGGCCGCCGAGCTCGCGCGAGGGGCGCAGGTGCGCCTGCTCGCGCTCACGCACTTCTCGAGCCGCTACGCCGGCGGTGAGCTGCTCGCCGAGGCGCGAGCGGTGTTCGCAGCGACGGAGGCACCGCGGGACTTCGACACGATCGAGGTGCCGTTCCCCGAGCGGGGCGGCGCCAAGCTCGTGCGCTGGTCCGAGCGCCAGGCTCGCGAGCGGGCGCAGGAGGGGCGCGAGGCGACGGCCGAGGCCGTCGCTTCCCCCTGATAGATTCCGGGGGCATCCTTTAACCCGGTCCCGTGAGGCCAGGAAGGAAACATGGAACGTCACGAGAACGTCGTCCTCCGCGAGGAGGAGGTGCAGCGGGCGCTGACGCGCATCGCTCATGAGATCCTCGAGCGCAACCCGCAGCCGCCCGTCGTGGCGCTCGTCGGCATCCACCGGAGGGGAGCGTTCCTGGCACGCCGCGTGCATGCGCTGCTCGAGGAGCTGCTCGACACGGCCGTCCCCCTCGGGGACCTCGACATCGGCTTCTACCGTGACGACGTCGCGAGCCGGCCCGACGCGCCCGTGCTGCACGCCTCGCACATCGACTTCGACGTGACCGGCCGCACGGTCGTGATCGTCGACGACGTCCTCTATACCGGGCGCACCGTCCGCGCCGCGATCGAGGCCCTGTTCGACTACGGCCGTCCGCAGCGCGTGCAGCTCGCCGTGCTCGCCGACCGCGGCCACCGCGAGCTGCCGATCCGTCCCGACTACGTCGGCAAGAACCTCCCGACCTCGAGGGCCGAGCACGTCCATGTGCGCGTGCTCGAGCTCGATGGGGTCGACGAGGTCGCGATCGCGGGCGGCGGCGGGCCCGCCGCTCCGGCGCCGGTGGAGGCCTCGGCGTGAACCACCTGCTTTCGGTCGCCGACCTCGACCGCGCCGGGATCGAGCGGATCATCGCCCAAGCCGCGCGCTTCGCGGAGGTCTCCGATCGCGAGATCAAGAAGGTGCCGGCGCTTCGCGGGCGGATGGTCCTCAACCTCTTCTACGAGGCCTCGACGCGCACGCGCAGCTCCTTCGAGCTCGCCGCCAAGCGGCTTTCGGCCGACGTCGTCAACTTCGCCGCGAGCGGATCGAGCGTCGAGAAGGGTGAGTCGCTCAAGGACACGGTGCTGACGCTGAGCGCGCACAAGCCCGACGCGATCGTGGTGCGCACCCCGTGGGCCGGCGCCGCGGAGCTCGTCTCGAGGTGGTGCAGCGCGGCGATCGTCAATGCCGGCGACGGCCAGCACGAGCACCCGACGCAGGCGCTTCTGGATGTCTACACGCTGCACCAGCGCCTCGGCGCGCTTGACGGCGCCTCGATCTGGATCGTCGGCGACGTCGCCCACTCGCGCGTCGCGCGCTCGAACATCCTCGCCTTCCAGGCGATGGGAGCGAACGTGACGGTCGCCGGCCCGCCGACGCTGATCCCGCGGCGCATCGAGGAGCTTGGCTGCGAGGTCCGCTTCACGCTCGACGAGCTCGGCGGCGCCGATGTCGTGTACGCGCTGCGCATGCAGCGCGAGCGGATGACCGAGACGTGGGTTCCCTCGCTGCGCGAGTACGCCGCCTGGTACCAGATCAACGGCCGCCGCCTCGGGGCCCGCCAGCTGCTCATGCACCCGGGTCCGGTCAACCGCGGCGTCGAGCTCTCGGGCGACGTCGTCGACTCGCCGCAGGCGGTCATCACCGCGCAGGTCGAGGCGGGTGTGGTCGTGCGCATGGCCGTCCTCTACGAGCTGCTCGCCGGGCCCAGGGAGCCAGACCCGGTGGCGCGCCGCCAGAACCCCGCTCCACAGCTGGCATGACGGCAGCCAACCCGCTGGTCCGCTGTCCGCAGGCGCCTGCGGACCTCCTCTTGCGAGACGTCCGCGTGCTCGACCCGCGCGCGCGGATCGACGCCCGCCACGACGTGCGCGTGCGGGGCGGCGAGGTGGCCGAGCTCGGCGCGTTCGAGGGCCTCGAGCGCCTCGACGACGAGGAGGTCGTCGAGGGGCACGGCCGGCTCACGCTGATGCCCGCGTTCTTCGATCCGCACGTGCACCTGCGGACGCCGGGTCACGAGCACAAGGAGGATCTCGAGACCGGCACGCGTGCCGCCGCCGCCGGCGGCTACGGCGGGGTGATCGCGATGCCGAACACCGACCCGGTGCTCGACTCGGCCCCGCTGCTGCGCTCCGTGCGCGACGCCGCAGCGCGCGAAGCGCGCGTCGCGGTCGGCTTCCTGCCCGCGATCACGCGCGGGCTCGAGGGCGAGCAGTTGACCGAGATGGCCGAGCTCAGGCAGGAGGGCGCGCTCGGCTTCACCGACGACGGGCACCCGGTCGAGAGCGCCGGGATGCTCCGCAAGGCGCTCCAGTACCAGCGCCTTTGCGGCGGTGTGCTCGCTTTGCACGAGGAGGACCGCACGCTCTCGCGCGGCGGCAGCATGCACGAGGGCTCGCTCAGCGCGAGGCTCGGGATCAGGGGAATCCCGACGATCGCCGAGTCGACGATGGTCTCGCGGGACGCCGAGCTCGCCGGCTACGAGGACGCGCGCGTGCACTTCCAGCACCTGAGCTGCCGCGCCTCGGTGGAGGCGCTCGCCGCGGCGAGGGAGCACGGGTGGAGGGTCAGCGCAGAGGTCAGCCCCCACCACCTGCTGCTCACCGAGGAGGATGTGCGCGAGCTCGACACGCGGATGAAGATGCACCCGCCGCTCGCCGCCGAGGACGACCGCCGGGCGCTCGTCGAGGCGCTGCGCGACGGCACGATCGACTGTGTCGCGACCGACCACGCGCCGCACGCGCGCGAGGAGAAGGAAGTGCCCTTCGAGCAGGCGCCGATGGGGACGACGGGGCTCGAGACCGCCTTCGCCGCGCTCCACACCGGGCTCGTGCTCAGCGGCGTGCTCGAGCTGGGGCTGCTCGTCGAGCGCATGACGGCGGGAGCCGGGCTGTTCGACCTCCCGGTCGCGCTGATCGCCGCAGGCGAGCCGGCCAACATGACGCTCGTCGACCTCGACGCCGAGTGGGTCGCCGGCGAGCACGGCTGGGAGAGCCGCTCGGAGAACTGCTGCTTCGCCGGCCGGCCGATGCGCGGGAGGGTGCTGCTGACGCTCTCCGGCGGCGCGATCGTCTATCGCGAGCGCGCCTTCTCGGTGGTGGCGGCCTGATGGGCCTCCTCAGCCGAGGGCGCGCGGCGCTGGTCGTCGTGGACGTGCAGGAGGGCTTCCGCTCCTACGCGTCCTTCGAGCAGGTCGCAGGCGCCTGCGCCAAGCTCCTGCAGGCGGCGCGCATCCTCGACCTGCCCGCGCTCGTCAGCGAGCAGTACCCGAAAGGGCTCGGTCCGACCGCTACGGAGGTCGGGGTTCTCGACGAGCCGCGCCTGGAGAAGACGGTCTTCTCGGCGGTGCGCGCCGACGGCTTCGACCTCCGCGGCCGCGACCAGGTCCTCGTGTGCGGGATCGAGACGCACGTCTGCGTCAGCCAGACGGTCCACGACCTGCTCGAGCGGGGCATCGAGGTGCACGTGCCCGCCGACGCGGTCGCGTCCCGTCACGCGATCGACTATGAGCGCGGGCTCGAGCGCATGGAGCGTTCCGGCGCCGTCGTCAGCACCGTCGAGGCCGCGCTCTTCGAGTTGCTCGAGCGGGCCGGAACGCCGGAGTTCAAGGCCGTTCAGAAGCTGATCATCTGAGATGGGCGACGCGACCGCCTATGTGCTGCTCGAGGACGGCACGCGCTTCGACGGGGAGGCCTGCGGCGCAACCGATCCCGCGCACCCCGCCGTCGGCGAGGTGGTCTTCACGACAGGCATGGCGGGCTATCAGGAGTCGATCACCGACCCCTCGTTCGCCGGCCAGCTGATCGCGTTCACCTACCCGCACATCGGCAACTACGGGGCATCGAGCGAAGCGATGGAGTCAGAGCGCGCCTGGGCGCGCGCGGCGATCATGCGCGATGCCCGCAACGGCGAGGATGCCCCGAGCGCCGAGCGCGGCTGGCTCGACTGGCTCGCCGACTGCGGTGTCGTCGGGATCACCGGCGTCGACACGCGCGCGCTCGTGCGGCACATCCGCGACGCGGGCGCGATGCGCGGCGGCGTGTTCGCCGCCTCCACGACCGAGCGCGAGGCGCGCCAGCTGATCGACGCCGAGCCGCCGATGGCCGGTCAGGACCTCGCGGGGCTCGTCACGCCGAGCGAGGTCAGCCGCCACGGCGCGGGGGAGGGGCCGCGGATCGCGGTGATCGACACCGGCATCAAGGGCTCGATGGTGCGCGAGCTCGTCGCCCGCGGCGCGCGTGTCTCGCTGCACCCATGCCGCGCGAGCGCCGCGGAGCTGCTCGCCGAGGACCCCGACGCCGTCTTCCTCTCCAACGGGCCCGGCGACCCGGCCGCCCTCTCGTATGTCGTCGAGACGGTCAGAGAGCTCGTCGGCAAGAAGCCCGTCTGGGGCATCTGCCTCGGCCACCAGCTGCTCTGCCGTGCGGTCGGGCTCGAGACCTTCAAGCTGCCCTTCGGCCACCGCGGAGCGAACCATCCGGTCAAGGACCTGCAGACGGGGCGCGTCGAGATCACCTCCCAGAACCACGGCTTCGCCGCGCTCGCGCCGGGGGGCGCACGCACGATCGACACCGACGAGCCCGTCCGCTGGCAGACGGACTTCGGCGAGGCGGCGCTCTCGCACGTGAACCTGTATGACCGCACCGTCGAGGGGCTCGAGCTGCTCGAGGTCCCGGGCGGGACCGTGCAGTACCACCCCGAGGCGGGCCCCGGCCCGCACGACAGCCTCTACCTGTTCGATCGCTTCCTCAGCCGGATCGCGGATGCCTAGGCGCGAGGACATCCACAAGATCCTGATCCTCGGCTCGGGCCCGATCGTGATCGGCCAGGCGGCCGAGTTCGACTACTCGGGGGTGCAGGCCTGCAAGGTGCTGCGCGAGGAGGGCTACGAGGTCGTGCTCGTGAACTCCAATCCGGCGACGATCATGACCGACCCGGGTCTTGCCGACGCCACCTACATCGAGCCTCTGCTGCCCGGTCCGGTGGCGAAGGTGATCGAGCGCGAGCGTCCCGACGCGCTGCTCGGGACGCTCGGCGGCCAGACGGCGCTCAACCTCTCGAAGGCGCTTCACGACGACGGCACGCTCGAGCGCTTCGGCGTCGAGCTGATCGGGGCCAACTACGAGGCGATCGCCTGCGCCGAGGACCGTGAGCTGTTCGGCGCTGCGATGGCGCACGCCGGCCTGCGGATGCCCAGGAGCGCGATCGCGACGAGCGTCTCCGAGGCGGAGGCCGCGGTAGCCGAGCTCGGGCTTCCCTGCATCGTGCGCCCTGCGTACACGCTCGGCGGTCGCGGTGGCGGCATCGCGCGCACCGCCGCAGAGCTCGCGGCGCTCGCGGCCCGCGGGATCGAGGCATCGCCGATCGGCCAGGTGCTGCTCGACCAGTCGGTGCTCGGCTGGGGCGAGTTCGAGCTGGAGGTGATGCGCGACGCCGCCGACAACGTCGTGATCGTCTGCTCGATCGAGAACATCGACCCGATGGGTGTCCACACGGGCGATTCGCTGACGGTCGCCCCGCAGCAGACGCTCACCGACCGCCTCTACCAGCAGCTGCGCGACCAGGCGATCACCGTGATCCGCGCCGTCGGGGTCGAGACCGGCGGCTCCAACGTGCAGTTCGCGGTCAAGCCCGAGACCGAGGAGATCCTTGTGATCGAGATGAACCCTCGCGTGTCTCGCTCCTCGGCGCTCGCGTCGAAGGCGACGGGCTTCCCGATCGCGAAGATCGCCGCCCGCCTCGCCGTCGGCTACCGGCTCGATGAGATCGACAACGACATCACCGGGGTGACGCCGGCGTGCTTCGAGCCGACGATCGACTACGTCGTCGTCAAGTGGCCGCGCTTCGCCTTCGAGAAGTTCCCGGGCACCGACCCGACGCTCTCGACCCACATGAAGTCGGTCGGCGAGTCGATGGCGATCGGCCGCACCTTCGGCCAGGCATTCGCCAAGGCGCTGCGCTCACGCGAGCTCGACAAGCAGCCGAGCCTGGAGGACGCCGGCGAAGAGGAGCTGCTGGCGGGCGTCGGCATCCCCGGACCCGACCGCTTCGAGGCGGTGCTCGAGCTGCTGCGCAGGGGCGTCGGGGTCGAGCGCCTCAACGAGCTCACCGCCATCGACCCCTGGTTCCTGCGCGAGCTGCGCACGATCGCGCTGGACCCGGACGCGCCGTTCGCCGGCGAGCGCTCGTTCCGTGCGGTCGACACGTGCGCGGCCGAGTTCCCCGCTCGCACGCCCTACTACTATTCGGGCTGGGAGCGCGCCGCCGCCCACGAGCTCCAGCGCGGCGAGCGCGAGTCCGTCGTGATCCTCGGCGCAGGCCCCAACCGCATCGGTCAGGGCATCGAGTTCGACTACTGCTGCGTCCACGCCGCGATGACGGTGCGCGAGTCCGGCCGCGACGCGGTGATGATCAACTGCAACCCCGAGACCGTCTCGACCGACTACGACACCTCCGACCGCCTCTACTTCGAGCCGCTCACGCTCGAGGACGTGCTCGCCGTCGTCGAGGTCGAGCGGCCCGCGGGCGTGATCGTCCAGTTCGGCGGCCAGACGCCCTTGAAGCTCGCCGCAGGTCTCGCCGAGGCGGGAGTGCCGCTGCTCGGCACGAGCGTCGAGTCGATCGACCTGGCCGAGGACCGCGCGCGCTTCGGGGCGCTGCTCGAGCGGCTCGGCTACAAGGCGCCGGCGTACGCGACCGCTCGCTCGGTCGCCGAAGCACTCGAGTGCGCGGCGAAGGTCGGCTTTCCGCTGCTGGTGCGGCCCTCGTACGTGCTCGGCGGCCGCGCGATGGAGATTGTCTACTCGCCCGAGGGCCTCGAGGACTACCTGCGCCGCGAGGCGGGGGAGGGCGGTGAGATCTATCTCGACCGCTTCCTCGAGAACGCCACCGAGGTCGACGTCGATGCGCTGTGCGACGGCGAGGAGGTGTGGATCGGCGGCATCATGCAGCACGTCGAGGAGGCCGGGATCCACTCCGGCGACAGCGCATGCGTGCTGCCGCCGCACTCGCTCGGCGAGGAGATGCTCGAGCAGATCCGCGCGGCCACGCGCGAGATCGCGCCGGCGATCGGGGTCGTGGGGCTGCTCAACGTCCAGTACGCGGTGCACTCCGGCGAGCTGTACGTGATCGAGGCGAACCCCCGCGCCTCGCGGACCGTCCCGTTCGTCTCGAAGGCCGTCGGCGTGCCGCTCGCAAAGCTCGCCTGCCGGATCATGCTCGGCGAGCGGATCGCCGAGCTCGAGCTCCCGCAGGGACGCGAGGGGGTCGGCTTCGGCGATCACATCTCGGTCAAGGAGGCCGTCCTGCCGTTCGACCGCTTCGAGGGCTCAGATGCGGTGCTCGGCCCCGAGATGCGCTCGACCGGTGAGGTGATGGGGATCGCGCGCGACTTCCCGACGGCCTTCGCCAAGGCGCAGGCCGCGGCGGGCGTGCCGCTTCCGAGCAGCGGCACCGCGTTCATCACCGTTACCGACTCCGACAAGGCCGGCGCGTTCGCCGTCGCCCAGATCCTGCACGACAACGGCTTTCGGATCGTCGCCACCCGCGGGACCGCCGAGGCGATCGCGCGCATGGGCGTGCCCGTGCAGACGCTCAACAAGATCGGCGAGGGCTCACCGCACGTGCTCGACTGGATCGAGCGCGGCGACGTCGACCTCGTCGTCAACACCCCCACCGGCGTCGGGGCGCGTACCGACGGCTACGAGATCCGCCGCGCCGCGGTGATGCACGGGATCCCGTGCCTGACGACGCTCTCGGCGGGCGTCTCGGCCGCCCGCGCGATCTCCGGCACGCGCCGCGACGGCGAGCCCGAGGTGCTGTGCCTGCAGGAGCTCCACGGGGCGCGCACCGCGTGAGTAGCGCGCCGCTCGCCCGCCGCCTGCTGACGGTCTCCGGCGTCGAGCAGCTCGGCGCGTACCTCGTGCTGCGGGTCGACGATCGCGACGGCCCGCCGCCCGCCGCGGGGCAGTTCGCGATGCTCGAGGCCGAGGAGCGCTGGGGCGGCGGCGAGGACGAGCGGCCGTATCTGGCGCGGGCCTTCTCGGTGGCGCGCGTGCGCGACGGCCAGGCGCACTTCCTGCTCGAGGACGTGGGGCCCGGGTCGCGCCGGCTGTGCGAGCTCGGAGCGGGGGAGCGGCTGTGGGTGCTCGGCCCGCTGGGGCAAGGCTTCACGGCGCCGCCGCAGGGCAGGCGCGCGATCCTCGTCGGGGGCGGCGTCGGGATCGCGCCGCTCGCGATCCTCCAGGACACGCTGGCGCGCGAGGCCACCGTGCTGCTCGGCTTTCGCGACGCAGCGCGGGCGAAGGGGGCGGCGCTCCTGGACCACGCGATCGTCGCGACGGACGACGGCTCCGCCGGCCACCACGGGCTCGTCACCGACCTGCTCGCCGCCGAGCTGCGGCGCGACCCGTTCGCGATCGTGTACGCCTGCGGACCCGCCGGCATGCTCGAGGGGGTGAGGGCGATCTGCGCGCAGGCCTCCGTGCCGGCACAGCTCGCGCTCGAGGCCGGGATGGCGTGCGGCTTCGGCGCCTGCTTCGGCTGCGTCGTACCGCGCCGCGGCGGCGGCTACGTGCGCGTCTGCGTCGACGGCCCGGTGATCGACGCCGCCGAGCTCGACCACGTCGAGTCGCACGCCGGGGCGCCCGCATGAGCGTCGGCTTCTGTGGCCTCGAGCTCGCGCATCCGATCGTCAACGGCTCGGGGACCTTCGACGCGATCGCCGCAGCCGGCGCCTTCGCCGAGGACATCCGCCGCGAGCTCCCGTTCGCGGCCTACGTGTCGAAGACGATCACGCTCCAGCCGCGCGCCGGCAACCCGCCGCCGAGGCTGTGGGAGGCGCCCGCGGGCCTGATCAACTCGATCGGGCTTCCGAACAAGGGCCTGCAGGGCTACCTTGCGGAGGACCTGCCGAAGCTGGCCGGCATGAGCACGCTCGCCGGGTCGCGCGGCGAGAGCTGGGAGGT